>CANFEB010000014.1 GCA_947445775.1 Oligoflexales bacterium
AAGGAAATCGTGAACGCGTGGTTGCCAGGGGTTCATAAACTGAGTTCAAACAGCAAGGCTTGGGTGATCGGAACCCATCACGGCGGCAATAGTGACTACTTGGAATCTTACTTGGCGGAATATTTTTACCGGTTCAACCGTCGCCACGATCCCAAGCGATTATTCCACAGGGCAGTCAGGGCATGCGTTTTAGCCCAACCACGGACCTATGGTAAGCTTTTCGGATAGGCATATAAAATTGCATTAAAATCCTAGCGAGATGAATAACTTGAATCAAAATAAAGCCGCCTATTCAATCCTTGCCAACGGCATGGAACTCATCACCCTTGAGCGCTCATTTGCCCCGGTAGTCAGCATCCAGTGCTGGCTTCGCGCGGGGTCGATTATGGAAAATGACGCGGCCAACCCGGCGGGGCTGGCCCATTTTCTGGAACACATGACCTTTAAGGGAACCCACACCCGCGGCGTTGGCGAGATTTCTGCCACCGTCGAAGGCTGGGGCGGCGAGATCAACGCCTACACCACGTTTGACCGGACGGTTTACTATCTGACGGTGGCCCGCGAATTTGCGGCCGAGGCCGTGGAACTTTTGGGCGACGCCGTATTTCAAAGCACCATTGATCCCGCGGAAGTCGAGCGCGAGCGCAAGGTTATTTTGGAAGAGGTCAGCCGCAGCCTCGATGATCCGGGGTCAAGGGCAGCGCAAAAAATTTTTGCACGGGTTTATGCCGGATCCGAGGCCGGGCGCCCGGTCATTGGCAGTCCAGAGAGTGTCGCGGCAATTACCCGAGAACAGCTTAGCCATTTTCGTGACACCCACTACCGGCCAGCAAACTGCGGGTTTGTCATTGTTGGCGACTTTGATTCAGCAAGGTTGACGTCCATTCTCGAACAATTTTCTGAAAAATTTTCTGAAAAATCTGGCCAAGGGGCATCTGTCAGGGCGTTTCCTTCGCGCGGGCTTTGGTCAGCAACCCCCTTTCATGCGCAAATCCCACTGGTGCGTCACCCCATGGCCGTCGATCTAGTCCGGGGCGACTATCAACAAGTCCGCTTTGATTTTGCTGTTTCCGCTCCAGAGCTAGAACACATGGATACGGCAGCCCTGGATATGTGCGCCTACATGCTGGGCGGAGGCGACCTGGGCATTCTGAACCGGGATTTGAGGGACGCGCGTGGGCTGGTTTCCTCGGCGGCGGCATCGCTATTTTCTCCCGCATTTCCGGGTCTTTTTGAAATCAGCATCTTGACGGGCGACGACACGGCCTTGGCAGCGATTGAAGCGGTAGGCGAAACCTTGGCTGGATTTGCGTTTGGACCATGGGGCAAAGCCGATTTAGATCGGGCCAAATCCGCGGTCCGTGCCGATAAAATTTTTCGCGACGAAACCATCGACGGCCTCGCTCGCGTCGGCTTTGGCATTTCAACCAGCCAGAAGCATCAATATGAAGAAATCTTGCTGGCCCGCATCGAGCGCCTTGAGGTCGACGACCTTTTGGGTGCATGGCAGAGGTGGATCCACCCGGAAAACTTTCATATTGTCGGTGTTGCGCCCGACCGCCTGACAATCACCGAACAAGAGGTGGAAGAGGCCTTTCGGCGCGGCATGGCTAAAGCCAAACCCCTAGTGACACCGAGTGCCGCCACCGGGACATCAACAACTCAAGCGCCAGCGCCGGCGCCGGCCAGCAAGCCGCGATTGGCAACTTCGAAAATAAAAACCACGGAAACAGTGGCCAAGACCCTGAAGCCCGGCCTGGAATTCATTTACCGCCAGCGCCCGGGATCGGGCCTGTTGTCCCTGGTCATGGCCACCGAGGGCGGTCAAAGGGCCGAGTTTGGCGACGCCTTGATGCCAGGTATTTTCAATGCGATGGCCTCTAACCTTGGGCGGGCCACGGCCCGTAGCTCTTTTGAGGACTGTGCCTGGCTGATTGAAAGTTCAGGGGCCGATTTAGCGGCTTTTTCCGGCAAGGATTCCCTTGGTTTTCGGTTGTCGTGTCTGGCAGAAAGCCACGACCGGCTGACGGACCTTGTTCAAGAGATGATGCTGGAGCCGCATTTTCCCCTGCCCCAGTTCGAGTCGTTTCAGCGCGAGCTCCTGGATTATTTCCGTCACCAGGCCGACTCTCCGGCGAGTGTTTGCATGCGCCGCCTGCAAAATCTTGTTTTGGGAAAACACCCTTACGGCCAAGACCTTGCCGGGGTCAGTGAGCAGATATCCGCCCTGACACCCGATCACATTCAGGCGGCCTATCACGGCTGGTTGACGGGGGGACCTTGGGTGATTGCCGGATGTGGGGACCTGCCGGTGGAGGTTGTCGAAGGTTTGTTGCTGAAGGGCCTCGCAGATTTCCAACCAAATAAGACACCCAGAAAATTTGCCTCGGATGCCGTCATATCGCCGGTTTCGAGTTCACGGGAAACGGTAGCCATGGACCGCCAACAGGTTCACATCGGGGTTGCAATGGCTGGCCCGGGGTGGAGTTCGGAAGATAGATTTGCAGTGGATGTTTTGTGCAACATCCTGGGGGGCACGGGTGGGCGGATGTTTGCCACCTTGCGCGACAGAGACGGTCTGGCCTACAGCGTAGCGCCAATTTTAAGCTATGGGAAAAACCGGGGGCTTATTGGGGCTTACATTGCGTGCAGCCCTGACAAGGCGGCGGCGGCAGAGGCCGGAATTTGGCGCGAACTGGAAGCCATCGCCGAGGGCGGGGCGACGGACGCCGAGATTTTGCGGGCGAAGAGTTATATCAAGGGCAGCCATGTTATGGAGCTGCAAAGTGGCGAGTCCCAAGCGACCACCATGGCGCTGATGGAGTTGTACGGGGTCGGCCACGATTCTTATTTGAAATATCCGGGCCATATAGACCGGGTTGAGGCCCAAGATGTACTCAGGGTAGCACGCAAATTTTTAGATAAAAATCGTGCCCAATCTGTTTTCGTGGGACTATGATCCCCACCGGTTTTAGAGTGTAGTCTTGGACAAGAAAGTTCCAAGGGGCAATGGAGATGCAATGAGTTGGGTTAATCGCGCGCTGAAAAGTCCCATCGGAGCCAAGGTGATGATGGCTGTCACCGGGATCATGCTAACGGGATTTTTGATTGGGCATTTGGCTGGTAATCTTTTGATATTTGCTGGACCTGAGGCGATCAATTCATATGCTGAGGGTCTGCGTAAATTTCCGGCCCTATTGTGGCTGGCGCGTGGCGGACTTCTCGGGGCTTTCATTGCGCATTTGGCTTTCGCCGCCCAAGTGACCTTGGCCAACCGCGCGGCGCGGCCAGAGCCCTATGCTTTTAACAATACGGTTCAGGCAACCTGGGCGTCGCGCCACATGGTTCTTACTGGATGCGTCATGCTGGCCTTCATTGTTTTTCATCTCGCCCATTTCACCTGGCGGGTGACGGACCCGCAAATTAGCGCCATGGGAGAATTTGACGTTTATCAAATGGCCCTTCGCGGCTTTCGCCAACCGCCTGTGGCCATGGCCTATCTGTTGGCAATGGCTGCCATTGGCCTTCATTTGTCCCATGGAATCGCCAGCCTGTTTCAAACTCTGGGATTGAATCATCCTAGATACAACCGTGGCGTGCGCTTTATTGGCCCGGTCGTGGGGGTTGGTATTGCCCTGCTTTTTGCTTCCATCCCGCTGTCGATTTACCTCGGCTATGTGAATTAACGGAGAGGGATTCAAATGAAATTCGATGCAAAAATTCCGTCCGGCCCCCTTGAAAGCAAATGGGAACGCCACAAGTTTGACCTGAAACTGGTCTCGCCGGCGAACAAGCGCAAATTTGAGATCATTGTCGTGGGCAGTGGTTTGGCCGGTGGATCCGCAGCGGCAACGCTGGCGGAGCTTGGCTACAATGTGAAGTGTTTTTGTTTTCAAGACAGTCCACGCCGCGCGCATTCCATTGCTGCCCAAGGCGGAATCAATGCCGCCAAGAATTATCCCGGAGACGGCGACAGCATCTTTCGCCTGTTTTACGACACAATCAAGGGCGGGGACTTTCGCGCCCGCGAGGCTAACGTCTATCGACTGGCTCAAGTAAGTGGCAACGTCATTGATCAGTGCGTGGCTCAGGGCGTGCCCTTTGCGCGGGAATATGGCGGCCTGCTCGACAACCGGTCTTTTGGCGGAGCGCAAGTTTCGCGGACTTTTTATGCCCGTGGTCAGACTGGCCAGCAGTTGCTCCTTGGGGCCTATAGCGCCTTGTCGCGGCAAATTGGTGCCGGTCAAGTCAAGATGTTTCCAAGAACAGAAATGCTGGACCTTGTTGTGATTGACGGCAAAGCACGCGGCATTGTCGTGCGCGATTTGGTCACCGGCGCCATTGAATCCCACGCGGCTGAGGCAGTGATTTTGGCGTCGGGTGGCTACGGTAACGTTTTCTATCTGTCGACCAATGCCAAGGGCTCAAACGTAACGGCGACGTACCGGGCCTATAAACGTGGCGCAGCATTTGGTAATCCTTGTTTCACCCAGATCCATCCGACGTGCATCCCCGTGAAGGGCGATTATCAGTCGAAGTTGACGCTGATGTCAGAGTCGCTGCGCAATGACGGACGCGTGTGGGTTCCCAAGGCCAAGGGTGATTTGCGTGCGCCGGGCGAGATTCCGGAGTCAGAGCGCGATTATTATTTGGAGCGCAAATACCCAAGCTTTGGCAACCTGGCTCCCCGTGATATTGCCAGTCGCAGTGCGAAAGAGGCTTGCGACGAGGGGCATGGAGTTGGCGAAAGTGGCTTTGGAGTTTACCTTGATTTTGCCGATGCCATAGGCCGTTTGGGCGAGGGAAAAATTCGCGGGCGTTACGGCAATCTGTTTGACATGTACGAGCGCATCACCGATGAAAATCCCTACAAAATGCCGATGCGGATTTATCCGGCCGTGCATTACACGATGGGCGGGCTTTGGGTTGATTACAACCTGATGAGTACCATTCCGGGCTTGCACGTTCTTGGCGAAGCCAATTTTTCCGATCACGGCGCCAACCGATTGGGGGCAAGTGCCCTGATGCAAGGTTTGGCGGACGGATATTTTGTCATTCCATATACGATTGCTAATTATCTTGCTTCCACCAAGCTTGAAAAGGTGGCGACTTCTCACGAGGCCTTCAAGGCGACAGAAGACAGTTGCCGAAGTCGGATCAGCAAACTTCTTGCGGTCAAGGGCTCGCGTACGGTGGGTTCATTTCATCGTGAATTGGGAAAAATCATGTGGGACAAGTGCGGTATGACTCGCGACCGCCAGGGGCTTCAAGAGGCGATCAAGAAAATTCCAAAATTGCGCGAGGAATTTTGGAGTGACGTAAAGATCATCGGCGGCAACGAAGAGCTTAACCAGTCGATTGAAAGGGCTGGCCGAGTCGCCGACTTTCTTGAATTTGGTGAACTGATGTGTATGGACGCTCTGGCGCGAGAAGAATCCTGCGGCGGGCATTTTCGCACGGAATTTCAAACGCCAGATGGCGAGGCACTGCGTGACGACGAAAAATTCTGTCACGTGGCCCTTTGGGAACATGAGGGCCAGCCAGAGGGTCCGGCCACGGGGCACAAACGTCACGAGGAAGCCCTCGTCTATGAAAACGTAAAGTTGGCGACCAGGAGTTACAAATGAAACTCAAACTTCACGTATGGCGCCAAAAGAATAAATCTGCCAAGGGCGCGATGGTCACCTACGACGCCGATAATATCAGCCCTAATATGTCTTTTCTTGAAATGTTGGATGTCGTCAACGAGGGCCTGAGCAACACAGGGGAAGCGCCGATTGCATTTGACCACGATTGCCGGGAAGGCATTTGTGGAAGCTGCAGCCTGATGGTCAACGGGGTTGCCCATGGACCACAAGATGCGACGACAACCTGCCAGTTGCATATGCGCAGCTTTCAAGATGGCGAGGAACTTTACATCGAGCCGTGGCGCGCCAAGGGCTTTCCCGTTTTGCGCGATCTCATCGTCGACCGCTCTGCCTTTGACCGGATCATCCAAGCCGGCGGTTTTATATCGGTCAACACGGGGGCCGCCCAAGATGCCAATGCCATCCCCGTTCGCAAGTTAGATGCCGACG
Organism: Oligoflexales bacterium; assembly: GCA_947445775.1. GTDB lineage: Bacteria > Bdellovibrionota_B > Oligoflexia > Oligoflexales > RGVZ01 > RGVZ01. Next base: position 6,078 of record CANFEB010000014.1, read on the forward strand.
AGGCCTTCAATGCTTCGGCCTGTATCGGCTGCGGGGCCTGTGTCGCAGCTTGCAAGAATGCCTCGGCCATGCTTTTTGTGTCGGCCAAGGTCGGGCAATTGTCGCTGTTGCCCCAGGGGCAACCAGAGCGCCAAGAGCGTGTTTTGAACATGATGTCTCAGATGCAAGAAGAAGGTTTTGGAAACTGTACGAATCAGTATGAATGCGAGGCGGTTTGTCCCAAGCAAATTAGTTCGGATTATATTGCCCGGCTAAATCGCGAGTTTATTAGCGCAACCCTGGCTCATCCCAATACAAGAAAGTAGATATTCATGACACGACATGATGGCCGTTCGGCTGGACAAATGCGCCCAATCAGAATCACACCTGGATTTACCAAACATGCAGCCGGCAGCGTGCTCGTGGAATTTGGCCTGACCCAAGTGTTGTGCACGGTCACCATTGAAGACGGCGTGCCGTCGTTTTTGCGTCACGCATCGCCCCCCCAAGGTTGGTTGACCGCAGAGTATTCGATGCTGCCATCGGCAACTAATTCCCGGACCAAGCGTGAGCGCAATGGCCCATCGGGCAGATCACAAGAAATTCAACGACTCATTGGCCGGGCGATTCGCGGGATCATCGACCTCAATTTGTGTCCAGATACGACCTTTACCATTGATTGCGACGTCATCCAGGCCGATGGGGGCACTCGAACGGCGGCCATCACTGGCGCATATGTTGCTTTGAAGCTGGCGGTTGATCGCGGCCTGCGTTCTGGGAAATTAAAGTCAAATCCCCTCAAGGATTCTGTCGCCGCTGTTTCCGTGGGACTCAAAAACGAAAAAATTCTCGTCGATCTTAATTACCTCGAAGATAGTTCGGCCGATCTGGATATGAATGTGGTGATAACCCAAACGGGAAAAATTCTGGAGATCCAAGGCACCGCAGAGAAGTCCGCTTTCACCAAAGATCAGGTCATTCATATTATTGATGCGGCGATGGATTCACTGCGCCCCGTGTTTGATTTGCAGCAGATTGCTGCCGAAGGCCAAATCGCGGAAGGCTAAGCCCAGATAAAGTCTAAACAAAGCCCCCGGCTGTAAGAATATCAGCCAAAATTACGGCTGGTGATCAGCAGAGTCAGCGCAATAAATGCGGTAGTTGCCAGGACGATAACAAAAAAGACCAGTTTTCTGGATTTTTGTTTTTCAGAAATCAGGTAATCAATATCCGATTCGTCTGGGGCACTGGTAAAACTTTTGCCATGCTTGGAGAATATGGATTTTGCCTGCTGTGATAGCGGCCGTTGTTGCGAGATCGGACGATGCTGCGAAAGTGGCCGTGCCTGCGAAAGCGGCGCCGGCAATGGCGGTTTACTTTGCGCTGCCTTGGCCGTAGCTCCAGTAGTGGCGACGACGGTTTTCGCAAATTGCCGCTGTACGGCTTCTCGCCCAGATGGAAAGGCCCCATCGGCGGCCTTGTGCACCGCAAGCAGAACGCGCCCGACGAGTCCTTGCTCGTCCGAGGGCGCGTAGTCAACGATCCTAGTCATGCTTCATGACCCGGGCCGACAGATTCGGCACCGCTTTGGCCGTGGCATTTTTTGAATTTTTTGCCGGAGCCGCATGGACATTGGTCGTTGCGGCCAACCTTTGCCGCCTCGCGCCGTACCGGTGCGGGGGCAGCCTGCCGAGGGGCTTCCTGCGGAACCGTTCGCGGGCCGTGATAGACCATGCTTTCATTGCCGAACTTCTGAACAACGCCGTGCCGGTCAACACCGCCACGATTATCCCCATTGCGAGAGTCATCATTAGCTGCCCCAGACTTTAGCGCGGCAGCCTTGGGATCTTCAAAATGAGCGGACTCGGCATGCTTGAATTCCAACTCCTCTTCGTCGGGCTCGTCGCGGTGAAGGTCAGACGCTATTTCAAGCCTCGGGCGTTCTAAATGCAGCAGGGCGTGGGTCGTCTCATCTTCAATGCGAATCATCATGGCTTCAAACAAGCGAAAGGCCTCTTTTTTGTATTCCTGAAGTGGATCCCTTTGGCCGTAACCACGCAAACTGACGCTGTCTTTAAGAGCGTCCATACCCAAGAGGTGGTTTTTCCAAGCCCGGTCGATCACTTGCAGATAAAAAAAGGATTCGATTTTGGATTTAATTTCCGCACCGACATCGCCAAATTTTGCGCGGTACTGCGTCAAAACCTGGCCCGTGATGTTACCGATCAAGGCTTCAAGAGCCTCGCCCTCGATTCCACCGTCAACCTCGGAGGCAGAGGCCAAAGTCACCTCAGCGTTTTGTTCCTGACGGACGGCGCCTTTGAGGGCCTCGGCAAGGTCCGCCTGTTTTTGCCCAGATTTAACCTGACGCTCGACCGTGGCGGCAATCAGGTTTGATAGGGCCGTTTCGAGAAATTCAATTTCAGTTTTCCCACCGGATTCCAGGCCTTCAAGCATTTGACGGCGTTGTTTATAGACAACCTGACGCTGCTGATTCATCACGTCGTCATATTCGAGCAGGTGTTTGCGGCTGGAGAAGTTGTGCTCTTCAACCCGTTTTTGCGCCCGCTCAATGGCCCGCGACACCATGGGCGAAATAATCGCCTCACCCTCTTGCATGCCCAGGCGTTCCATGATGGCCGACAGGCGGTCTGAAGCAAAAATCCGCATCAGATCGTCTTCGAGCGACAGGAAAAATTTGCTAGCTCCTGGGTCGCCCTGACGCCCTGAACGCCCGCGCAACTGATTGTCGATGCGCCGCGACTCGTGACGTTCGGTACCAATGACGTAGAGTCCCCCCGCACCGGCCACGCCCGCACCGAGGACGATGTCGGTTCCGCGTCCGGCCATGTTGGTCGAAATGGTCACCGTCCCGCTTTGGCCAGCATTCTTGATGATGTCGGCCTCGCGGGCATGGTTTTTGGCGTTGAGGATTTCGTGGGGGATGTTGCGTTTTTTAAGTAGTCCGGAGAGGAGCTCTGATTTTTCGACGGACACAGTGCCCACAAGAACCGGCTGGCCTTTTTGCTGAGCCTCTGCAATCTCATCGGCAATGGCATTGAATTTTTCGCGAGCCGTACGGTAAACCACATCCTGGTGATCGGCGCGAACCATGTCACGGTTGGTCGGGATGACGACCACTTCTAGATTATAGATTTTCTTGAATTCAACGGACTCGGTATCGGCAGTACCCGTCATGCCGCCAAGTTTTGAGTATAGGCGGAAATAATTTTGAAAGGTGATGGTCGCCATGGTCTGCGTTTCGCTTTGAACCGCAGCATGCTCTTTTGCCTCTAGGGCCCCGTGAAGGCCGTCACTATAGCGCCGCCCAGGCATTAAGCGTCCGGTGAATTCATCGACGATGACCACCTTGCCGTCGCGGACCACGTAGTCCACATCTTTTTTGAAGATGATGTGCGCCTTCATTGCCTGCTGCACGTGATGAAGGAAGTCGATGTTCTTTGGATCATAAAGGTTATCAACGCGAAGGCGCTTTTCCAGCTTCGAAATGCCGTCTTCGGTAAGCATCACCGCGCGGGATTTTTCGTCCACGTTATAATCAGAGTCTTTTTGCAGGCCCGGAATCGCTGCATTGACGATGCCAAAAAGCGACAGATTGCTTTCCGTTGGCCCGGAAATGATCAGTGGCGTGCGGGCTTCGTCGATCAAGATGGAGTCAACTTCGTCGACGATGCCGAAATTATGGCCGCGCTGGACCAGGCGTGAAACTTCCGTCTTCATGTTATCGCGCAGAAAATCAAAACCAAATTCGTTGTTGGTTCCATAGGTGATGTCACAAGCATATGCAGCCCGGCGCTGTTCGTCGGTCAGCCCATGCAAAATAGTTCCCGTGGTCATTCCACAAAAAGCATATACCTTGCCCATGGTCTCGGCATCGCGCGTGGCAAGGTAGTCGTTCACCGTAACGACGTGTGCCCCTTGGCCCGTCAGCGCATTGAGGTAAATGGGGGCGGTTGCCGTCAGCGTTTTACCTTCGCCCGTTCTCATCTCTGAAATCTTGCCTTCATGCAGAGCAATCCCGCCGATCATCTGGACGTCAAAGTGACGCTCGTTGCGGACCCGGCGTGCTGCCTCACGAATGGTTGCAAAGGCTTCGGGAAGCAGCGCATCCAGCGCCTCGCCCCCGGCCAAACGCTTTTTGAATTCGGCGGTTTTAGCCGGAAAGCCATCATCTGGCAGAGCCCGCATGGATTCTTCGAATTGATTGATTTGGATCACAGCCCCGCTAATGCGGCGGATCTCGCGTTCATTTCTCGAACCAAAGACTTTTTTCAGGAAATCCATCATGACCGTATGCTTTCCGTAATCCGGCGCCGGCAGAAGGCGCCTGAGGCCACAGGTTATTCTGCGGCAAGCTAATGTTATATTTGCGGATTAAGCTTAAATGGAAGTGTTATCTTCCATATCCAGAATGAACCGCTTGGGATCAACCGTGCGGCCATTGACCCAAATCTCGTAGTGCAGATGGGGTCCCGTCGTCCGCCCGGTCATGCCAACAGTCCCCAGCTGGTCGCCGCGGGTGACCGCCTGACCCGGTTGGACCATGTTTTGGGCGTTATGACCGTAGGCACTGACGATGCCGTAACCATGCGCAATCATTATAAAATTACCAAAACCCTCTTTCGCCCCGGTAAACACCACGACGCCATCGGCCGGGGCAAAAATAGGGGTCCCAATGGGCGAGGCAATATCGAGCCCCTTGTGCTGGGACTGGTCACCGGTAAACGGCGAGACGCGTCGACCGAACCCCGAGGTGATCCAGCCGTTGACCGGATTTACGGCCGGGATCGAGGAGAGCATGTTTTGATGCTGGCCCATGGTGGACAGCAGATGCTGCAACTCAATGGCGCTGTTTTCGGCAGCGATCCCCAAGGAACCCAGGCGCTCAAAGGCCGTTCGAAAGGCGAGCTTGTCGATATTCAGTCCAACGGGCAGGTAAGATCCGCTCTCCTTGGCAATCAAGTCCTGGGCGGTGGAGCGCCGGTATTCATCCATGGACAGTGGGCCGATTCCGGTTTTTTTGCTGACGCTTTTGACCCTCAATTGAGTCAAATCAGACAACTTCGCGGCATAATCTTGCACGCGCCTCAGCGAGCGTTTGACGTCTTCCAGATTGTTTTCAAGGACTCGGGCCTCGCCCTTGAGCCCTTCGTTTTCTGCCGAAATATTCCGGGCATTCTGCCGCAGCTTCAACAGCTCGATGTAGTCGATGGTCAAAAAGCCTGCGAGGCTCAAACCAATCATGCCGACAATGCTGCCGATCTTCACCGCAACCTTGGGCAAATGGAATTGCCGGGCCGTGCTGGCTCCGTCCGGGATGATCATAATGGTGACACGTTTCATGTAAGGGCTGTCGGCAGATCTGGCCCAATACTTTAGCTAGGGACCCGACACGGAGGCATTTGGCATTTGGTCACGATGCAAATAAAGTGCTTTTTCAGGCGGGAACTCGGACAATCACGGCCGTAATGTTGTCGTCGCCCCCGCGGACGTTGGCGGCGGCAATCAATGCCGAAACGGCGCCGCAGCCCAACTCTCGGCATAGGTTGCAGATTTCTTCGTCGGAAAGCTTGCCGTGAAGGCCGTCGCTACAAACCAACAGGAAATCGCCTGGCTCGGTGGCAAAGGCAAAACTGTCGACGTCCTCGTACTCTTGATAGCCGACGCTGCGGGTGATGACGTTTTTTCGTTCGTGTAGCCGGGCCTGTTCTTTTGAAATAAGCCCAGCCCTGAGCTGCTCGTTGACGAGGCTGTGGTCGTGGGTCACCTGATAAATAAAACCCGCCCGGATCAAATAAAGGCGGCTGTCCCCCACGTGGGCGCAGTAGGCATGGCCCTCGACCATTTTGAGCAGGGTGCTGGTGGTGCCCATGCCCTTAAGGTCCGGCTCTTCAAGGGCCTTTTCATAGATCTTCAACGAGGCATGGTTGATGGCCTCGGCAAGGACACTGCCCAAGCGCGCGTCGGGGTGCTTGCGCGCTCCGTCCTTCATCATGCGCTCGTGGGTGCGCAGGTAGCTGCTAACCTCTTGGACGCAAAGGCGACTGGCAACCTCGCCGCCGGCATGGCCCCCCATGCCATCGGCAACCACAAATAAGTGGTCGTTCAGGTCGACCAGAAAATCATCTTGATTGGTTTGGCGGACCCGGCCGACATCGGTCGCGCCGCTGGCTTCCATTTTTTTCATCGACCTCCTCCCCCCCCCGTTCCAGCGCTCTTGGCGATGTCTGGGCTGCTTTTGCTGATCTGGACGTATTTTGCGGCGAGCATGATGCAAAGAGCCGCCAGGCTGTGGTTGATCTCACCAAAGCGGACCATTTGTTCCAAATCGGTGACGTCGGTCTCCACAACCTCAATAAATTCTTCGGCATCGGGAAAATGTTTGCGATCTGGGTTCAGGTAACAACCCAGCGCTAAAAAAAAGTGGCAACGATTAGTCATGATAGCGGGATTTGGATTAAAGCTGCCAAGGGGCAAGATTCGTTGGGACGTGTAGCCGGTCTCTTCTTCAAGCTCGCGCACGGCCGCCATGGTCACGTCTTTTTCCCCGGGATCCACCATGCCGCCGGGCACCTCTAAAACCGGTCCCAAAACCCCAGCCCGCGGCTGGCGAATTAAAAGGGCTTTGTTGCCCGCCGTTACCGGCAGAATGTTGACCCAGTCTGCACACTGCAAGCGGTAATAGGGATGCTTGGCCAGACCACGAGACGACTTGAACTCGATCTCTTCAACATTAAAGGGAATGGTTTCGAGGAGCGTTCTTTTTTTCAGCAATTCAAGTTTCATCAGGGTCATAAGTCACTCAAGTTTCCTTCTATATGTTCTGCCGCCAGTTCAGCGGCCTGTTCATGCCATTTCTTCCATTGCTCATGCGCCCCGGGGCCGATGGCATTGGTGACCCCTAGAACAATGTCCACGCTTTTCCCAAAAGCCAGCAAGGGTTTAATGCAAGAAAACAATTCGAGGTTTTCCACGGTTTTCCCCGGGTCAAAAGTCGTGGCTAAATTTTTTGAAAACCCCGCCTCAAGGCTGATGCTTGGCGAGCAGAGAACGCTGAGAGCCGGCAGATTTAAGGCGGCGTGTTGCGCAGGCGGCACCGTGATTTGATGGATGGTCCCACGGGGAATGCCGTAGCCAAGGCCCAGACGTTCACAGGTCGGAAGCCAGGCGATTCGCGAGGCTGTGCACAGGGTGGGCGCGGCCAAGACTTCAGAGCTTTTAAGCCCATCAAAGCCAGCAAATATGCCGGCAGTGCCCACAAAAATCACATGCCGACTTTGTGCCAAGACGCCAAGCCCTTGAGCCGTCGCGGCAGCAGCTAGGGCGCCGACTCCAGTTTCTGCGGCGATAAAATCGAAACCACGAGACTCGAAAATCCTGTTTCGCCGAAGCCGCGCAATCAACGGCGCGATCTCAAAGGCAGCGGCAGAGACAAGAAGAAAATTCTTCATTAAAAACAGTGCACCCGCGCAAAAACCTGCGGCTTGCGGTTGAGCGAACCAAAAAGAAGGCGGCGCAGCGTCAGGCGGGCCTCTTCCTCAAAGTCCTCTGGGGTGGCCCCGGCTTGCCCTTCTGCCATGCGCGTGACGGCGTCGGCGACATACATGGCAGCCTCGTCCAGCCAAGTCGTTTTTGCTACTGGCCCGGCATAGCCATCTTCCGGACGGAATTCAATGCCCTGTAAAATAATTTCCGGCTGCCGCAGCCACCGTCTGCCGCCAGGGTCAAAAACACCGCTGATAAAGGCGCAGCCGCCCTCGCCAATGCGCAGGCGCTCGCGCAGCACTTCTTTGGTCATGGAGGCATAGGAGTCCGAGTCGACATAAAGGATGTCAACGTCGATGGAGCCGACAATTTCGCAGCCATCGTCCGACAGGTCCACCATGTCGCCATTTTCCATCAGCAAGGTCGCCGTATTGGTCATGCCCAGTTCATCGGGAATGCTGGCATTGGCATCCAGGTGACTAAAAGTCCCATGCATGGGAATAAAATTTCGAGGCTGCAAAAGTTCCACGAGCTTCATGATTTCGCCGCGGTAGGCATGACCACTGACGTGAATGGCGGGGTTTTCCCGCGAGGTGACCACCGTGGCGCCTGCACGGTGAAAATTCCCCATCAGCCATAAAACGCTTTTCTCGTTTCCGGGAATCATGCGCGATGAAAATACGACACTGTCGCCTGGTCCAACCTTAAAGCTGCGGTGCTCTCCGGCGGCCAGCCTAGACATGGCAGACCGCCACTCGCCCTGGCTTCCACTGGCTATGATCACCAAACGGTCGCGGGGAATATTGCCCAGGCCGACTTGATCCACTGGCGCTCGAATCCCCTCTGGGAGAGGTTCAAATCCAAGTTCATCGGCAATGCGGATGGCTTGCTCTAAACCACCGCCCAAGACGAGCAGTTTTTTACCAAACTTTGCGCACAGGTCGGCGACAGTTTTGATACGCCAATAATTGCTGGCAAAGGTGGTGAGGATGACAGCGCCCGTGGCATCGGCCATGAGGTCGCCAAGCGGACCGATGACCGAGCGCTCGTTGGGGCCGAGCCCCACGCGATGGGAATTCGTGCTGTCGCAAATCAAGAGGTCGACTCCTTTGTCGCCAATTTTGCGAATCCGCTCGAGATCCATCGGGGGTTCATACTGTGGTTCAAAGTCGATGCGAAAGTCGCCGGTGTGAAAAACAGTTTTTCCAGAAAAATTCATCAACAGGGCAGAAGCCATCGGTATGGAATGATTGACCGGAATCCAGTCAACCGAGAAGTTATCCTTGAATTGGGTGTAGCCCCCCGGTGCCACGCGCGTTACCGGAAATTTTCCCGGGATCTTACGCCGCGCAAATTTGGCTTCAATTAGGCTAGCCGTCCAGGGCGTCGCATAAAGCGGCGCAGGCCAGCGGTCGAGAACATATGGCAGGGCGCCAATGTGATCCTCGTGTCCGTGGGTGATCAAGTAAGCATGGACGCCACCGAACTGTTCAAACCATCGGTCAATATTTGGATAAATCGCCTCGACGCCAAGTTTTGACGGATCGGGAAACATCACTCCACAATCGACAACGTAGAGCTTGCCGCGAAACAGGTAGCCCGTCAGGTTCATTCCGAACTCGCCGCAGCCTCCAAAAGGGATGATCCTGACGCTGTCGTTGTCTAGCGTAAAATCAAAATTTTTTTTCCGGGATTTATTATTTCGCAATGGATTTTAACCGCGTGTGGGGTTGAATTCAAAAGGATAGGTGATTTCCACACTGCCGCGACGCGGTTTTGGAAATCGCCAAGCATTCATTTTTTGGCGGACGCAGCGCGTCATATTAGGGTCGTTGATGTTGCTTTTTAGCAGCTCTAAATCATCCATCTTGCCGCGCGAGTCAATGCGCCAGCGCCATTCCATGGCCCCCCTGGTAAAGCGGTCGCGCTTGAGGGCTCCCTCAAAACACTGCTGCAATTCATAACGGTATTTTTGAATCGTGGACTCCACAAGACCGGGATCGATCTCGCCAATCAGCGGTTCAATAATCTTTTGAGTTTTGATGACAGCGGGATCGATGCTGGAACCTTGCAGGGCGTCTGCCTTGGAATCATTAAAAATCTTTTCCGGAGAAAAAACGTAGGTCATGTAAGCGACTTTGGCCGAAAGCCCGACGGGCAAACTCACCGCTTGAAGCTTCTTTTTGGTTGTGTCCTTTGTTGGTGGCCCTTGCAACCACTTTGCATAGGCCCGCGCTTGTTGGCCCGAGGTCATGGCCTCATAGTACATCGCCTCTTCGTCCGTAAATTCAGCAAACGGACGAATTTTGGCCAATGCGGCAAGGCCTGCCTCGTTGAACATGCTCTTTTGGCCCGGTTTGATATCACGGTAAAGGTTGAAGTCGTAGATGGCATCTTTGGGAAACAGCCCCCTAACCTTTCGTTTCATCTCGAGATTGCGCTGGAGCCCCTTTTGAAAGAGCTCGATTTTGTCTTGGATCCTTTGAACCTCACCCGAGGTGGTGATCCCCTCCATGGCCGGGATGGCGATGATGGCAGAGGCTGGCTTTTTAAGTGTGGCGGCAGTGACGCGGGCTTGGGCCTCGCGCAATTCATTGAGTTCCCGGTCGAGGGCCTGATAGGCGCTGCTCGCCAGTTTTCGCGACTGGGGATAGGTCATGGCATCGGTAGGCTTTCCGCGGCCGCTGAGGCTGTCGATCACAGAGCGGTAAAACTGCACAACGTTGCGAGTGAGGCTCGATCGGACGAGGTTATTTTGCAGGGCCTCCGGAGCGGTTTCAAAATGCCCCGGGGCAATAAACGGCAAGTTGTATTCACCGGCAAGAGTCTCAAAACTTAGCTTTGGTAGGCCGGGATGCTGCAGCAGTCCAATTCCAAATCCACCGACTAGAAGTCCCGCCAGGAGGGTCGCATAGGCGGCCGAAGGAATTTCAAATCCATCACGGATCATCCCGGTGAAAAGCCCCGGACGGTAACTGCGCAAGATCGCATGTTCGATAATTTTTGGTTTCGGCCCAACGCGGTAAAGCAGCATCAAATCGCCGTTGGATAAGCTGCCGTAGTCGCCCCGGCGAACCTCAAGGGGGCTAGGTGGCCGGTGTTTTCTCGTGATCTCAAACACCTCACCTGCAGATACCAGGAAGCCTTCCCAGAAGCGGTCTAAACTCAGCAGGGTTTTGCCGCGGGCTGAATGAAAGAGGTCGGTATTGGCGCGGTCGCCGTAGAGCGGAATCGCCAGGGGTCCGGAATTGTTGCCGCTGATCCAAAGGTGACCGGTGCGGCCAAGGGGACGCACCGCCGAAGCCACAGAAGCACCATTTTGCAAGATCTCTACATAGAGCATCATGCCTTTATGGTTCTTCATGCCGCTATTATTCATGCCCATGCTCACGGCGTTATTCCCCATCCGATCTGGTTTCAAATCCGTAGGAGCGTATTCCGGCAGCAGCCAGGGCCAGCATCACCGGCTTGAAGTGGGCATACGTGAGCCGCTCGTCCACTGCGACCACGGCGCCGGACTTTGTTTCGATGCCTTCGCGGTCCATGGACAAGACGAGATTCTCGATAACTAGTTTGCGACGGACCTTTAAGAATTCTTTGAAGTCTAAATAGCCTTTGCTCTGCAGAGTCTTGATTGGGTCAAGAGGCCATTCAAAAATTTTCTGATCATCGGTGGTAACAATGATGGTCTGATCTGGAGCGCTCAGTGAGAACCAAATGCTGCGATTGGATTCTTCGGAATCCCCCTCCAGGACAAGGAGTTGCGCGGGATAAGCGAGTCTGGGATTAGCGGCCTCAAAACTTTTGACTCCGCAGGCGAGTCCAACCACCAGCACCACCATGGCAGCCAAAAGGGCGGGGATCAAAGCCGCCCCGGCCTCTTCATTGAGCCCATCCTCTAGCCTTGCCTTGGAACGCGCAAAGGCTTCCTGATAAAGGCGAACGCGTTTTTTTCCGGGCAAAATCATGTCAAATCAACCCGCCAGCAAGAATGACTTTTTCAAAAGAACCCTCTCTCTTCAAAGCGTCCAAGACCTGAATCACAATGGCGGCGGGAATGTTGCTGGCAGGCGCAAAAACGAGAATGCCTTCATTGCGCCAACCGCGGGTTTCCTGGCGGGTCACCATCCATTTTTTCATCGCTCCGAGAAGCTTTCCAACTTGGGGCGAATGGTCGCGATGGGGAATCTGAAATTTGGTTCGCGAATCGGCATAACGATTTGAAAACGAATCCAAATCACCGAGAAAAAGCGCTTCCATCGTTAAAACCACAGCGGGAGTTGTCGCCTTGATGAAATGTTCGGGCCGTTCTGCGTAACGGTGCAAAGACAGATCTTCGATGGCGGCCGACACCACCGGAAATTCTGTATTGACGACGGAATAAGTACCTGGTGCCATGACGACGGCCATAAGGCCCGTCAAGCATGCCGCGACCCCAACCAGGGCAATGACCCCTGGCATCAGGCTTATTGGCTCAGATAATTTCTTCTTCGTCCTTGATATCTTCGCTTGCAGTGACGACTGAAGTCGCATTTCCTGTTACTCCTGATCCATCAGCCCCTTTGCCCGCCTCGGCTCCACCCTGAGCCCCAGCCGATCCTCCCATGCCCATACCGCCGCCCATGCCGGCAGCCGCAATCGGCACAAATGCTGTTGATTCGCTAGGGACCAGCAGGTTGTTCAACACGGAGACACCAAGGTGAATCCGCTCGATGACGCGAAGCGCATAGCCCTTGAGAATCTGCTGGGCAAATATCGTCAGCGCAGAAATCAAAATACCCATCGCCATGGGATTGAGGCTGCCGGCCAGGCCCTTGGCGACGGTGGCCTGTTTTTTGGCCGAGTCGAGCACGTCGATTGAATGAAAGGTAGACCAGATGCCATCAAGGGTTCCTAAAACACCCACCAACATCGCAAGGGTTGCCAGTGCGGGCAGAAGGGTCAGGCGGGCTTCAAGTTTGGGAAGAAAGTTGATGGTCTCTTCTTCGATCGCTCCACGCACAGTCGTTGGATCGGACTCGGCCGCCTCGAGTGCTTTCAGGGCAATCATGGGCAGTGAAGTTCGTCCGGCGTTTTTGCACATCGAGACTGCGCGGTCTAAATCTTCTGCCGCGATTGCCCTGCGGATATTGAGTAAGAATCGATTGAAGTTCAGGTTGTAAACAAATTGCACCATGACGAAACGTTCGAAAAAAACCAACGCCGACAAAAAACCAATTCCAAACATGGCCAGTACATACATGTTGCCTTGTTTGAAACTCAACGCGAGTTCAGCCCACATGGCAGATCTCCAAGAGGTAATAAATGCGTGAAATAACAGATCTAGTCCTCGTCTAATTATAGCTCAAGATGGCCAGATTCGTTGCCTTAGCCAAGGCGGCCGAAGAGGTTTCGCTGAAAGCCCGGGATCTAGCGCGGTTTGCGGGTATCTTTTATGGATTCATCAAATTCATTTTTGAGCAGGGAACGCTCGCTATCAATCTGGTTTTGGCGCGTTGAGGTTTTGGTGGTCAGGGTACCGCGGTCGTGTGCCCTGCCAAATGCCTTGAGGATTTCAGGGTCAAAAAGTTCTTTTTCTTCGTGCAATCGTTCCACCGCATCCGACTGATCAATGAAACCCGAATAGGCCCGCCCCGACACCATGGCGTCGAAGGCGTCGCAAATACCGACGATCCGGCCAAAAAAGGGAATGTCCTCCCCTTTGAGGCCATCGGGATATCCCGATCCGTCCCAGCGCTCGTGATGGTATTTGATTCCCGACAGAAATCGCGAAGACCCCGGTAGGCGCTGAATGATTTCTGCGCCGAGAACCGGATGCAGTTTCATTTCAAGGTATTCTTCTGTGGATAAAAGCGACGCTTTTTTGAGGACGGAATCTGGAACACCAATTTTTCCGATGTCGTGGCATAGGGCGCTGATCAGGAGTTGGCGCTTTAGGTCGCGGTTTAGTTTGAGTTCATCGGCAATGGCCAGGCTGTAGCGGCTGACCCGCTCCGAATGTCCGTGGGTGTAGGTGTCCTTGGCCTCGATGGTGGCAATGAGGGTGTCAATCACACCAACCAGCCAGCCATCAAGCTCCAGCCGTAGCGAAAACGTTTCTAATGTTCCGGCAACTCGCTCGAGTAAAATTAAGCCCGGCTGAATTTGATGATGGGGATCTTTGATTTGGGCGGGGTCGGCCTCGATATGGACCAGGCCAGTGATTCGTTCGTGGCTGACCAGCGGTAAAACAAAACGGGTCATGTCTTGATGAGCCTGCGTTCTGCCCGGCACGGCATTTTCTGGGCGCTGCCCCAGACAAATTCCGCAAACCCGGTTGATGGCGTCCTCTAGGGCTTTTTGAACCAAAACAACAGACTTTCCGGCGTCTTCGCCCCGCGTCGCTAGCGGCGTCAGCTTGCGGGTTTCGGGGCGCCATTGAAAGACGGCAGAGCGTCGAATCCAGGGCAACATCTTGTGCAGAGCTTTTAAAATGGTGCGACCCGCATCCTCGGCGGAGCGGCTATGGACCATATCGCCATGGGCCTCGTAGACGGCTTGCATCACCCGGTTTGGTTGGGAGATGGCCAGGTCGGGGGCCAGTGGAATTCTTGCCGCAGGAAAGAGCTCGGGATCATTTTCATTGGGCTTGGTGGCTTGAATCGAAATCTCTGGCCCTTCGCCGCCGTGGCCCATAAGGCTGAAGGTATCCAGCGAGATTTCTGCCTCTGTCGAAAAGACCATGATTTCCGTTGAGCCCACATGGATCTTGTCGCCGGTTCTGACGACGGAATTGATGATGCGGTCGCCATTGATAAAGGTGCCGTTGCGGGATTCGAGGTCTTCGACAATTAAAAGCCTGCCGCGCTTTTTGATGCGGATGTGGAACCGCGAAATCTGATCGTCGGGAATGCAAATTTGATTGCCTTCGTCACGCCCGATAGTGACCGGAAATTGAGTCACGGTAATCCGGGAATGGGCACCGTTGTCGGATTGTATTTTCAAAAAAATCAAAGGCCCGCCCCGCCTGTAAAGAGACACTAGAGTCATATCGGCAGGTTTTAGGAATTATTTATGGCCTGGCCAGCCATTTAATACGCCCGGGGGTCAAGTCCCCGGGAATCCGGCCGATATTCATTACTGAACCTGAATGGGGGGAGATTGTATGGGGAGTTTTAAGATTTTGGGCGCATCCCTGGCAGTGTCAGCCGGCTTGGCGTTGGGGCTAGCTTCGAGTTTGCTATGGGCTTCCCACGCCCTGGCCGACAAAGGGCGTACCTACGTCATTGACGCGGAAGATGGCGGGGCTCCAGCCCAGATTAAAGACGAGGCGTTCAAGTCAAATCCAACGGGCAGGATGCTGCGCACTCCGACCTTCGGCCCAGGGTCGGCAGATTCCGAACGGGCGGTTAAAGTCAGTAAAACGGTGGTGTACCGTTATGTGCCGAAACGGCTGCGATTTAATCGGATTTCAGTGAACGGGTATCCCGTCCAGCCTCGGGTCAAGTTTGCCCGTGATGCAGAAATTTTCCAGGGCGGGCGTATTCGTGACGAGTCCATCCGGGCTGACTTTTTTGGCAAAGTCGCCGATGATCTATCACCGTAAGGCTGCAAGTGAGCCTTTCCCGTTTTTTTCGAATTTGTTATTAATTACAGGGACTATCAATAATTGGCTGGCCGGTCAACCAATTCCTAAAACCCTGTAAAACCGACCCGGAGTGTCACACCACTTGGACCTTCTTGCCGCCGATCGCCAACTCTTTGTGTTGGTTAATCAAAATGGCCTTCACAATTCATGGACCGACGCCGCCATGAAGGCCGTTTCGAGCCATATATTTTGGATTTTACTGGGGCTATCTGCCGTGGCCTACGCATGGCGCAAGGGTGACCCCAGGCTGTGGTGGGTCCTTGGAGCGATCCTTGTGGCGGCTGGGGTTGGGGATTCGTTGTCGGCTTATATTCTCAAGCCATGGATTGCGCGTTTGCGCCCCTGTCACGAGCTAGTCGCAGTCCTTTTGCCGACCGGTCGCTGTGGCGGGCTTTTTGGTTTTCCATCCAATCATGCGGTCAATGCCGGTGTGGCGGCAGGGGCTTTGATTGTTTTGCGGCGATTTTTTGCGACGAAATTTATTGTTTTTGCCGTCATCATGGCACTGCTCGTGGCTTTCAGCCGTGTTTGGCTCGGCGTGCACTATCCGCTGGATGTGACTGCGGGGCTGATTTTGGGCCTGCTTCTGGGCTCGGGAGCCGGGGCGGCATGTTTACATCCCCGGGCTCTGGGTTCAAGAGCCTAACAAAAGTAACGATCTTTAGGCTTCGTCTGGAAAGAACAACTTTTTTTCATCGGCATATTGCACCAAGATTTTGGCTGGCTTGAAACGTGACCCGTGACGGGCCTCAAGCTCGCGCAACCTGGCAACCATAACGCCGACCCCGACGTGGTCGATATACCGAAACGGCCCGCCCAAAAACGGTGGAAAGCCCAGGCCAAATACGGCACCAACGTCGCCCTCATAAGCCGACGGCAAAATGCCTTCCTCCAGGCAGCGGGCTGATTCGTTGATAAAAACCATGACGCAACGCATCGCGATTTCATCGGCCGATGCATTGGCGCTGGCGGCAGCTTTTGGTTCGAGAAATTTGTAAATTTCTGGATCTGGAAGCCCCTTCTCGCCGTTTACGTAAAGGTAAAAGCCCTTGCCATTTTTGCGCCCAAGGCGCCCGGATGACTTGACGATGTCAAGTCCAGGCGGGGCTTTCATGCGGTCAGGAAATGCCTTGTCCATCGTCTCAAGGACGTGGGTCCCCACGTCGATACCAACCTCGTCGATCAACGTGATCGGCCCGACCGGGAATCCAAATCCGGTGAGGGCACTGTCGATCGCCTCGATTTTGGCGCCCTCAGTCAGGATGTGAGACGCCTCGGCCAGAAAAAATGCCAGGGCTCTGGTTGTATAAAACCCGGGGCCGTCCTTAACGATGATGGTTTGCTTGTTCATGGCAGCGCCCAGCTCATAAGCCCGGGCAATGGCCCAAGGGGCCGTCTTGTCGGTCGTGACAATCTCAAGGAGGGGCATTTTTTCCACGGGAGAGAAAAAATGCATCCCAACGACTCGCTCCGGGCGTTTTGAATTAGCTGCAATCTCATGGATTGGCAGTGCCGACGTGTTGGTTGCGAACACCCAATCGTCGTGCACGTTTTGTGATTCCAGTTGGGCCAGGATTTTACGCTTCAAATTTACGTCTTCAAAGACCGCCTCAATCACCACATCGCAACGATTGAAGCCAATAGGGCTCAGGGCTGGTGAAATGTGCGCGAGTCTTTGGTCCATTTCAAATTTTTTAATCCTCCGACGTTTTAGTTTTTTGCCGAAATATCCCGCCGCATGCGCCAGGGCCTTGCCCAGAGATTCTTGACTGGGGTCCGACAACAAAACCCGTATCCCTTGGTCGGCACAAACCGAGGCGATGCCGGCACCCATGAAGCCAGCGCCAACGATACCGAGGGATTTTATTTCGTTGCCGGAAAAGCGCTCTTTGCCCGCGTCCTTATAAGCGTGGCGCTTGATTGCAGTCGTGGCATGAAACAAATGGATCAGGCTTTTGGACTCGCGGGTCGGGACCAGCGATCCGAAAAGCTTGGCCTCGAGGTCAAGCCCCTTGCTGAGGGGCTTGTCAAATCCGTCCATGACGGCCTCGAGAGCCTTGAAGGTCGCCGGGTAAAATCCCTTCGTCTGTTTCATCAACATTTCACGGGCTTTTTTGGCCATGAACCGCCGCCCAATGGGGTTTGACTCTAGGGCCAAGGCGGTTATGCGCTGGG
The DNA here is from genome assembly GCA_947445775.1 of Oligoflexales bacterium. Lineage (GTDB taxonomy): Bacteria > Bdellovibrionota_B > Oligoflexia > Oligoflexales > RGVZ01 > RGVZ01. The sequence goes on from CANFEB010000014.1 coordinate 23,365, forward strand.
GAAATGGCAGGGGCGAAGCCCGGAAACGGGCTGGGCGCTTGCCCTTCAAGGCAAACTGCCGGGCAACTTCCAGCAACATTTTGTCGGGAACGCAGGCGTCGACCAGTCCCATCTTGAGGGCGCGGGTGCCATCGACTCGCTTGCCAGTGAGGATCATGTCCAAGCCGGCTTGGATGCCAACCAGACGCGGCAGGCGCTGGGTCCCGCCGGCACCCGGCAACAGTCCAAGTTGGATTTCCGGAAGCCCCATTTTTGTTTTGGGATTGGCATTGACCACCCGCCACGCACAGGCCAGAGACATTTCCAGGCCACCACCGAGGCAAGTCCCATTGATGGCGGCCACCACCGGTTTTTTCAGGCTGGCAATTTTACTGAATAGAGCTTGCAACATGGCTGCCCCATTGGCGGCCTCGGCCTCTGTTTTGAGCTTCTGGATTTCCGTGATGTCGGCACCGACAATGAACTGACCTTCCTTGGCGCTGCTGATCACCAGACCCTTGGCCTGCACATCAGCAGTGAATTGATCGAGGCGTTCATTCAGTTCACGCAAAACTTCTTCAGAAAGGATGTTCATGTCCCGGTCAGGTCGGTCAAACAACAGAATGGCCACGCCATCACTGCCGGTTTCATAGTTGAAAAATTTAGTCATGATATTTCTCAAATCCTTTCAATGAGCATTGCGCCCGACATGCCACCGGCTGCGCAAATTGCAATGACGCCAAATGTTCCATTGCGGCTTTCAAGTTCGTTGGTCATGGACAAGACCAGTCGAGCTCCCGTTGCACCAAAAGGATGGCCGATGGCAATGGCTCCGCCGTTGACGTTGATTTTGTCTTCTGGGATCGCGCCAAAGGCCTTGGCCATGCCTAGGTGACGCGAGCAAAATTCACTGGACTCCATTGCACGAAGGCAACTGAGCACCTGGGCAGCGAAGGCCTCGTGGATTTCAAAGAGGTCGATGTCGGTGATGCCAAGTTTATTTCTCATGAGGATCATCGGGATGGTCAGGGCCGGCCCAATCAAAAGTTGCTCATAGGGATTTACGCCGACGAAAACCATGTCGCGAATCTTTGCTCGTGGCCTCAACCCAAGCGTTTTTGCATGAGCCTCATCAGCGATGACCACGGCGGCGGCACCGTCGGTCAAAGTCGAAGCATTGCCGGCGGTGATCGTCCCATATTTGCGGTCAAAGGCCGGGCGAAGTTGGGAGAGTGCTTCTAGGGTAGTGTCTGGCCGGATGATGTTGTCTTTGTCTAGGCATTTGGTGAAGGAGGGTGATGGCCACACAGGAATAATTTCTTTTTGAAACTTTCCTGACTCTTGGGCGGCGGCGGCCCGTTGGTGGGATAAGGCTGCGAATACGTCTTGATCGTGGCGCGAGATGCCGTTGAGTTTGGCCATGACCTCGGCATGCTCACCCATGGTCATGCCGGTCAGCGGCTCGGTGATTCCCGGCGGCTTGGGGGCCAGGGCCTTGGGTAAAAAGCTGCCCATGGCCGACGCTTTTTCGCCCGTGGATTTGGCCTTGTTAAAACGCAGTAGCGACTGCCGCGCTTCTTTCGAATAGGTGATGGGCACGTCACTGAGCACGTCGACGCCGCCGGCCAAGATCATGCGGGAGTGCCCAGAAAGGACGCTTTTTACGGCGTTTCCGATCGATTCAAGGCTGCTCGTGCACATCCGATTGAGGGTATAGCCGTGAATGTGATGGGGCAGGCCGAGGTTCAACACCGTGTCGCGAGCGACGTTGATGTTTTTGACTTGCGGGGTGACCACGCCGCAGATGATTTCTTCATAGGCATCGACGGCAACATCGGTCTTGCGGATGAGCCCGTCGATGGTTCTGCTGAAAAGTTCAAGGGCGTCGCAATCCCCCAAAACTCCGAAGGATTTTACGAAGGGTGAGCGTACCCCCTCGATGATGACGGGAACATTGTTTCCGGTGAGGGGGCTGGTGCTATACTTGAACGTCATGTCGGTGGACTCCACGCTGTCTTTGACGGGTGTAAATCTAGTTTAGATCTTAGCTTACAGTTTTGCCTTGGGCTTTTCCGCTAGACCCGACAGGATGCGCTCGATGATGTCCTTAGAGCTGGGATCCAGGTCAACAAAAACCCCGCCAATGCGGCAGTGCTCTTGGTCAATCCATTTGGCCTCGGCGCGTAAATCCAAGCTGGGTAAATCATGGAGGCCAAATGGGGCAAGGGGCAGATGCAGCCAGAAGCGTTCGCCGATTTTATGTTTAAGCGAGCCCATGATTTCGATTTTGAAGCCACCGACACTCAAATCCAGCAAGATTCCGCTTTGACAGAAAATTGGCAGCCAACGAACCTTTCTGGCTTCAACGACTGCATGGGAAAAAAACCGGTTGGGCCTTGCTTCTAGTTCCTTGGATTTGACTTCATTTTTATCTGGCATCTAAAGTTCCTGTCCCCCTCTACTGGAAACTGTCGGCGAGGGAGCTATAATCATACGGCAGGGTCCGCGGAGTAGTCCACGGTCTCGTTGACTAATCGGGAGTGCCTTATGTTTCAGCAGCCATTACCCCAAAGGGTCCGCGTTTTGATCCTCGGCGGAGGCATCCATGGCGTCGGCATCCTGCACGACCTGACCTCTCGCGGCTGGCATGATGTTCATCTTATTGAACAAAGGACGCTTGGCTACGGTACGAGCTCGCGTTCGACCAAACTCATTCACGGTGGATTGCGCTACCTGCAACGGGTCCACGACTTTCCTCTGGTGGCCGAGGCCCTGCGAGAACGCAAGTTGTTGATGGAGGTAGCCGGCGATTTGGTGCATCCACTTGAATTCGTTTTTCCGATCCTTAAGACCGGCGGCGTATCGCGATTTAAGGTCAAAGTTGGCCTTACCCTCTACGATTTTCTCGCCGGGCGGCAAAATATTGGTCGCCATCAAAGCCTGACGCAAGGCGAGGCCCTGGCACTTGCTCCCATTATCGATGCAACGAAATTTTCCAGGTACTTCAGTTTTTGGGATTGTCAGACGGATGACCTTGCTTTGGTGCGTCGCGCCGCTCATTCGGCCGTCAAACTTGGTGGCGGTATTTCCGAGGGGCAGCGTGTGACGAAGATTGCGCGGGCCGCCGATGGTTGGCTGGTAGACGTTGTCCGGGCCGATGGTTCCCCGGCACAAATTTCTTGCCTTTATATTGTCAACGCCCTGGGCCCTTGGGCGAACAGAATCCTCGAAGCCAGCGGTATTGAGCCGACACACCAGGCCTTGAACAACAAAGGGTCTCACCTAGTTTTTCCAGATATGGGCCTAAAGGCCGGCCTCTTTTTGCAGTCACCAGAAGACAACCGGATATTTTTTGTTTTGCCGTGGCTCGGGAAAACCCTTGTCGGCACAACGGAAAAGGCGTTCACCGGCAGTCCAGACCAGGTGGATGTCACCCAAGATGAAGTGGATTACTTGATTGGCCACTGCAACCGTTATTTGAGTACACCCCTGCGGGAAGAAAATATCGAGGCGACCTTTGCGGGTCTGCGTTGGCTGGCAGTGGAAGCAGGCTATTCCCTCTCGACAACATCAAGGTCACACGTCCTCGGCACGATCAGCTCAGAGAGGGGAATGATGGTGACACTCTACGGTGGCAAACTGTCAACCTACCGCGCTTTGGCAGAAGAAATCGGCGACAAAATCTGCTCCCGTTTTGGTGACGACACACGCAGCCGAACCAGTCAGCCTGATGTTTGGTTCAACGAAAAAGTTTCGTTTGCCGTGGCCCGCGACGCGGTGGGGAGATTTGGCGAGTAATGGGCGGGGAGAACAAAAAAAAAATAAAACCTGCGAAACCGCCGCGATCCTACCGCGCGGTGATTGAAAGCCTTCGCCAGGTATGGAAGATCGAGCTGGTGAACGACTCGGTTGCCATGTGGCGCATCGGTGTTTGCGAAACCGTGCACTTTGAAACCGCGCGCATTCGTTTGGCAGTTTGGAATTTGTGCAAGGGCGCCGGGGGGCGTCTTTTTGAACATGAATACCGGATGGTGTGTTACCGGTCTGATTTGATCCTCACCCAAGAGGCGTTGCTCTCGGAAAAAGGCCTGGTCACCTTTTGTGAACCTGGATTTGAAGCGATCCACGCTGCGTCTTATAAGCGTCGCGACGGTATCCGCGACGGAGTGATGACGGTAGCCCGGGTGAGTTCAACGCCAGTCACGCGGCGGATTGTTTGCAAATTTCCGGAGCCGGTCTTTAAAACTCCAAAGGTTGCTCTGGTCACGTTTTACCGCAAGCAGGGCACCGAGGAGTCCCTGATGGTGATCAACATCCACGCGACGTTGATCCGGCGGATAAAATCAGCGATGGAAGAAATCGAGCATTTGTTGGCCAGCCTGCCGGCGCATCAGGGACCAATCATTCTGGCAGGAGATTTCAATACCTTTACGCCGGGATATTTGGCGGGCATTTCTAAAGTGCTAGACCGGATCGGGTTACGTTATGTGCCCATTCCGCAGGACCCCCGTCCGTTGACGGGGGCTTTGGACCAGGTATTTGTGCGTGGACTTGCCGTGGAGCGAATCTTTGTCGACACGACGATCACGAATTCAGACCATTTTCCGGTGTTTGCGGAATTGATCTGGGAATGACGAGAAGTCGGATTCAGAATCCACGCGCATAGTTGATGGCAGCCGAGCTTCTTTGAGCGGCTTGGCGCGCAGCCGGGTTGGGCACGTTGGCCTCGATCCCTACGCGGCCACGAACCATGTTGAATCCCGTTTCAGCCTTGAGGATAGAGTCGGCGTGGGTGTAGTGGACGTTGAGAGGGTAGCCCTCCAACCGGTCGTAAAAACCCAAAACATTAAGAACCGAAGTTTTGGTGGTCGTCATCGTCGAGTTTAGTTGACGCACTACCATCAGCTTGCCGTAAAGCGGCAAACGGAATTCGTGCTCCATTTGATTGGCCTTCGTCCCACCACCCGTCAGCATTTCCATCCGGTAAAGGCCTTGGGGTTGCTCAAAACGCAGACGCAAGCCGGCCTTTCCAGGCGAACTGCTGTTGAAGTTTGGCAAGACCTTGCCGCGCAAGCTGAAGTCTGGACGCATGGCAAAAATGCCTTGAGCCCGAACCGGCGCCGGTGGATTCGTGAGGGTCAAGTTATCGAGGGCAGAAAATAAGTTGTCCTGACGCTCTTCTGAAAGCGGGCCGATGGTCCAATCCACCTGGGCCCGGGATTTACTGGCAAGAGCCTGCTCCAAATAAGAATCATCCATGGTCAAGGCAGCAACGTGAACACCGCGCCCCGAAGCCTTGACTTCCTTGAGCACCAATCCGTAGCGAACGCGGCCATCGGAGCGCCCACCGTCTTTGCCTGCCGCAATGCCGTTGGAGTCGACCTTAAAGGACAGACCCCGGCCAAGGGTGCTCAGAAATTCGGATTGTTCTTGGGCCTCATCGGCTAGAGCCTTGCCCAGTTGATTGAGCATGTAGCGCGACAATTCCCGGCCTTCACCAAAATTCGCCTGCTTTAAATCTTTAAGGGCAGCTAGGCGAAATTTCTGATCTTGCTGTGAAATAACGCCTTGTCGGTCATAGAAACCTTTGAGGGCCTGATTTTGTGCGGACTGCGCCTTGGTCACGCGTCCCATGACGCTGGTTGTATGGCGACCCGTCCGGGCCGAAGTCGACTCGGTGCGAGAGGCGTCAAGCCCGGTGGGTGGCAGCAATTCTTCCACGCGCCAGGATTTGGTTGGGGACTTACGGGATTCGTCCTGGGCCGCGATGGCAAGCCCGGTGGAGCTGGCAACGATGGCCAAAAAAACCCCGTTTAGGGCGCTATTTAAGCGTAATTTTTTGTTTTTTATCCGCATTTCATCCACCACAGCAGCAACGGAAACCACTCAATTTCAGCGCCTTAAGAGGCGACTCCGCATCGGTTCTTTGTTAAAACCGGGCACGGAACCCCTGTGAGGTGAATTGCAAAGGATGGACCAAGCCGGCTGATGAGTATTAACTGTCTGAAATGACAGACTTTTAAACAAAACAGCCCTTGACCAACCCTGTCCAGAGACTTGACGCATTCAAGGCTCAATCACCACTAAGAGTTTCTATACTAATTCTATTAGAAACGCAAGATTCTAATAGAATCTCTTAAAACATTTTATTCTCCAGCACAAACTGGGCAGGGCGAAACGAGGAGCAGCGATGAAGCCGATCGGTTCAGAGGTGAACTTTCCCTCGATGGAACATGAACTTCTGGCGGAGTGGGAGACTCAAAAAACCTTTCGCGCGTCGTTGGACCAGCGGGCCTCGGCCCCCGAGTTCGCCTTTTACGACGGCCCGCCCTTTGCCAATGGCCTGCCCCACTACGGCCACCTGCTTGCCAACACCATCAAGGACACCGTGCCCCGTTATTGGACGATGCGCGGTTACCGGGTCGAGCGCCGCTTTGGCTGGGACTGCCACGGTTTGCCGGTTGAGTATGAAATTGAAAAACGCGACCACCTCAAAGGTCGCAAAGACATCTTGGCCATGGGCATATCTAAGTTCAATGAAGAGTGCCGGGCCTCGGTTCTGCACTACGCCAAAGAATGGCAGAAGACGATCACACGCCTTGGCCGTTGGGTGGATTGGGATAACCAATACCGGACCATGGACAAGCCTTTCATGGAGTCCGTGTGGTGGGTGTTCGGGCAATTATTTGAAAAAGGTCTGGTCTACCGCGATTACAAGGTCGTCCCCTACTCGCCACGCATCACGGCGGTGCTATCCAACTTCGAAGCAAACCAGAATTATAAGGATGTTCAAGATCCTGCCCTGACAGTGAAGTTCAAACTGTGCGGAGAAGACGCATTCTTTCTGGCATGGACAACAACCCCGTGGACCTTAATTTCAAATCTGGCCCTCGCCGTTGGCCCCGACATTGATTATGTGAAAATCCGCGAGAAGGCCTCGGGCGAGGTCTATTATCTGGCCGAGGCTCGGCTTTCTGCTTACTTCAAAAAGGGCAAGGGGTCCGGTTCGGAAGAGCTTTTTGAAATCCTTGGAACGATGAAGGGCGCGCACCTTGCCGGCGCGACTTATGAACCGCTTTTTCCCTACTTCAAAGACCAACCGGGGGCGTTTCAGGTTTTTGCCGATGGTTACGTCACGACTGAAGACGGCACGGGGATTGTTCATCAGGCACCGGCCTACGGCGAAGACGACTTTCGAGTTTGCCGCAAGGGTGGCATTGACCTCGTGGATCCCATCGACGAAGAAGCCTGCTTTCGTGCGGTGATTCCGGAATATGTCGGCATGTTCGTTAAGGACGCGGACAAGGAAATCATCAAACGCCTGAAGGCAGAATCAAAGCTCTATAAGCAAGATGTCATCGTCCACAGCTATCCCTTTTGTGAGCGCACCGACACGCCGCTGATCTACCGCGCAATACCAGCCTGGTACGTTGCCGTTGAGAAACTGAATAAGGATCTCGTCGCCAACAACCAAAAAATTAATTGGGTGCCCGGGCATTTAAAAGACGGGCGCATGGGTAAGTGGCTTGAAAACGCGCGGGACTGGGCGATCAGCCGCAATCGTTTTTGGGGAACTCCCCTGCCAATCTGGGAATGCAAAAACGACCAAAGTCACGTGCGTGTTTTTTCGTCGGTCGCCGATTTGGAAAAGGCCACGGCGAAAAAAATCGATGACCTGCACAAGCACTATATCGACGATCTCGAAGTGGAATGCCCAACGTGTTCTGGGCAGATGCGCCGCATCCCTGAGGTTTTTGATTGCTGGTTTGAATCTGGATCCATGCCCTATGCCCAGCTGCATTATCCGTTTGAAAACAAAGACCAGTTCGAAAAAATTTTTCCCGCCGATTTTATTGCCGAAGGTTTAGATCAGACGCGAGGATGGTTTTATACGCTTTCAGTTTTGTCCACGGCCTTGTTCAACCGTCCAGCCTTCAAGAATGTTGTGGTCAATGGCATCATCCTCGACGAGTCCGGGCGCAAGATGTCCAAGAGGCACCGCAATTACACGCCCCCAGAAGATCTTCTGAACAAATTTGGTTCGGACAGCGTTCGCCTCTACATGCTTAATTCACCGATTTTGCGTGGCGAAGATTTGATTTTCTCGGACAAGGGCGTGTTGGAGACGACGCGCACTGTTTTGCTGCCGCTTTGGAACGCCCATAGCTTTTTGACGACCTATGCTGCCGCCGATGGTTGGAAGCCTGATCCGTCCTTGGGGCAGGGAACCCCGCCCCAGGCCACCGACGAGATGGACTTGTGGATGCTTTCTCGCCTGCAATCACTGGTGGCTGGCGTGCAGCAACAGATGGAACAGTACCGTTTGTATGCTGTGGTTCCCTTGGTCACAGACTTCATTGAAGACTTGACCAACTGGTATATCCGCCTAGGACGGCGCCGTTTTTGGGGGGCATCAGGATCTCAGACCTCGGGAGCTTCGGGCGATGAGGATGAAGCTAACGAGGGAGCTGGCCCAGACCGGGGCGACCCCATGGCCTACGCCACGCTCTTTCATGTGCTCTGCGAATTTTCAAAAGTTTTTGCGCCGTTTGCGCCATTTATCTCAGAGCGGATTTATCACAACCTCACGGCCGAACTTGCGGGGGTTAAAAAGTCGGTGCATTTGACCGACATGCCGATGCCCCGCTCCGAGTTGATTCATCCCGAACTTGAAGAGCGCATGGCCCTTGTTCGCCGCGTGACCAATTTAGGGCGCAGTCTGCGTGCCAAACATCAAATTAAAACGCGCCAAGCCCTGCCGTCGATACTGGTGATCACTCGCCGCGAGGCCGATCGCGCCATCATCACAGCCGGCGCGGCGACCATCCGCCAGGAACTCAACATCAAGGCCATCGAGTTTTCCACGGAGGAGTCCCGTTTTGTCCGGTTGGGGGTGAAGCCAAACCTCAGGACCTTGGGCAAACGTCTGGGTGGGCAGCTTAATGTGGTGCGCACGAAGTTGGAGCAAATCACAGCCAATCACGATGACGTTGCGGCCTTGCTGGCAGCCCTTGAATCGGTGGGTTCTGTGGAGGTCGCAGGTTTCACCCTTGCTGAAGAAGATTTTTTAATCGAGCGCGGCCCCAAAGACGACCGGTTGATTGCCACCGAAAAGGGGGTAACGGTTCTTTTGGATACGCATTTGACGGAAGACCTTCTGCGCGAGGGCTTGGCCCGCGAAGTGATCAACCGGGTTCAACGCATGCGCAAGGATGCCGGCCTTAACGTGACCGACCGCATTCGTTTGGCATTCAAGGCGCCTGAGGGGATTCGCTCCGCACTTCAGGAGTTCAAAAGCTACATTGCCGATGAAACTTTGGCGGTTGGCCTAGAGGTTGACGGGACGCAGCAGGGTGCAGACGGGACGCATCATCAGAAATTTCCGTTCGATGGCGGAGATGTTGAAATTTGGTTGAGCAAAGCGTGATTCACAGCCAGAGGCTGATGAGCCTATGCCTGATAAGCCTATGCCTGATGAGCTTGACGAGTTTGACTGGCTGCTACGTCAGTCACCTGGCCTGGCATCAAGGCAAGTTGTTAACGTCGCGACGTCCCGTCACTGAGGCCATTGCCGACCCCACAACCCCGGATCCAGTCAAGGTCCGCCTGGCAGATCTGCCGGCAATGATCGAGTTTGCAAAGTCCTGCGGCCTTGATCCTGGGAACTCCTATCAGCGCTACATCGACAACGGCGACCGCCCCCTTTCCTGGCTTGTCTACGCAGCAAAACCCGAGAAACTTGAAGCCAAAACTTGGTGGTTTCCATTTACGGGCAGCGTTCCTTATTTGGGTTTTTTTTCAAAATCTAAACGCGACGAGGAAGAGGCCAAACTAAAAGCCCAGGGGTTTGATACGGCCAAGGGCGCAGCCACTGCATTTTCGATGCTTGGCATCATCGCCGATCCCGTTTACCGGTCCATGACGCGCCGTTCGCGCGCGGAGTTTGCCCACGTCATTTTTCATGAACTCGTCCATCGGACGGTTTGGATCAAGGGCAGCGTTGATTTCAATGAACGCCTTGCTGAAGTTTTTGCGCGGCGGGTAACATTGGCCTGGCTAGATGCAGTTGGCGCCGATCAGGCGTCACGCCAAGAATTTCTGGTGGACATTGAAGACCGCCGTAAATTTGGTGTTTGGCTGGCGGCTTTGCGCCAAGAGCTGCAGGCCCTTTACCGGTTGCCGCTGGCTTCCGAGGAAATTCTGCGGCGCAAGGCCGAAATTTTTGCCGATTTCACCACTAATTTACAGCGCCGCCCCAAATTTGCCGGGGGCGAATTTATTGTTGGACGTACGTGGAATAATGCCGAAGTTTTGGCGTCTGGGCTTTACGATGGAGATGATTTTCCGTGTCCTCCTGAGCCGGCTGATCCTGCCAGGGCAAAGGCCTTTATGGTCTGGCTCGTGCAAAACAAAAACGCCGAAATCGCCACGACTGAAACCCTGCATAAAGTCTGCCTTTAATCCGTATCGATCCTCACCAGAAAAAAAGCGGCGAACGTGCCCTATTCTAGTAAGTCTAATTTCTCGAAATTCTCATATGATACATAAAGAGCGGGCAGCACTCCTTTGTGCGCTTTTGTAAATTCTTCCACGCCTTCGAGGTGACGTTTTTTGGGGCTATCGATACTCACCTGCACGGGCAGAATCCCCGAACCAGTTTGAACAACAAAATCAACTTCGCCTTTCCCTTTCCAATAGTTGACACGTTGGAATTTCTCGCGAAGCTTGCGGTAACAGATAGTCTCAAAATCCTTTCCCAAATCCTTGCCTGTTTTTGTTACAATTGCGTTCTTGAGGCCTGTATCAATTGGATAGAATTTTTTATTTCGAACTTGTCTCTGTTTTTCAGAGAACGAAAAATACGGGCATGCCTGTAGGATGTATGCCGCCTCGCAGGCGTCGAGATAAATGCCAATTGAGTCAGCAGTTGTTCCCAGAGTTGTGGCTAGTGAACGTTGGCTCACTTCGGATCCAGCGCTCTCAAACACTGTCTTGACGAGGTTTTGAAGCACTGTCGATGATCGAACTGCGACATGCCGTCTAACGTCCTTTTCGATAATATCAGAAAAATACTCTCGAAGAAGTTGCGTTGGGTTTTCGAATGACAAAGCGCGTGGAAAACCGCCCATCATCAAATAGTCCACGATGGAGGATTTGTGGGTTGAAACTTTGAACTCCTCAAAATCAAACGGGAACATTTCTACTGTGATGTGCCTGCCAGTTAATACAGTCCCCAAATCTCCGGACAACAGCGCGGCGTTGGAACCAGTGATAACAAATCGGCTTTGGGGTGATAAGCTTAGCTTAGTTCGAAGCCATTTTTCCCACTGCTTAACATTTTGAATTTCATCCAGAAAAAACACGCAATCAGAGCCCTTTGCTTCCAAAGCAGTGTTGTAAACTGCGTCAAGCAAACCGGTATCCAGAGATGAGCTTAGGCGTGGATCCTCGAAGTTGATAAAAAAACACCGATCATGATCAAGGTGGAAACGATCGATCATTTGGTACATGAAGGTACTTTTACCGCATCTGCGAACACCTTGAATTACAGTGACCAAATCAGCGGGAAGTATGGATGGAAGTCCTCGGGGGGCCCGTGGGATTGTGTTTGGCAGTTTCTGGCCCCACATAGACCACTCAGACAAGACCACCATGACGTCATTTTTGTCCATAAAAGCGGTACTTTACCTTTATTTTAAAAAAGTGTCGATATTTATCGACACTTTTATTCTAGAGGAACCTAGCGTCATTGTCCAGCGCTCGAGGAAAGCGTTGCAATTAGGGCCGCGTGACGCTCCCCCCAGCGCGGGTTGTTGCGTTTCATTTCAATCACTAATAACCGGATCTTTTCATCAACCGGTAGACTTGCTCCGGTATTTACATCCATTGTAACCCGCCACGACTGAAACCCTGCATAAAGTCTGCCTTTAATCCGTCAATGACAGTGCTTGCCAAAGCAGCCACTGACTGGCAACACATCGAGATCCCTCGCTACGCTCGGGATAGTTTATGGCGCTTGGGCGCCATAAACTAAATAGATTTAATTTTTGGTCGAAACAGACACCAATGTTGATGTCCTTTAACAGCGCCGAATCCAAGGGCCACGAGCTCCTCACCCGGGAGCAGTTCCAACACGAACTGCGTTCGCGCCAGTTTCGCCATTTGCGCCATTACTGCCGCATGACCGAACCCGCCGACGTTGCCGAGCGCGTGGACGGATTGTCCTCCCCGGAAGTGATTGTCTTGTTCCGGCTTTTACCCAAACGCCGCCGCGCCGAAATTTTTGCTTACCTGAGCTTTGATGTTCAAGAACGTCTCCTTGAAGATTTGCCTGACAATGTTGTCACCAACCTTCTCAACGAGATGGAGGCCGACGACCGGACACGACTTCTTGAGGATCTGCCCGAAGAAATTCGCGGACGAATTTTACTTAAGCTCTCCCCCGAGGAACGCAAAACTGCCTGGCAATTGCTGAGTTACCCCGAAGATTCCGTTGGCCGGTTGATGAACCCTGAATTCATGGCCCTGCGTGCCGACATGAAGATCGGACAGGCCATTGATTTTCTGCGCTGGAATACCGTGTATCCAGAAGAATTAGCCTCGGAACTTTTTGTTACCGACTCCCAAGGCCGCCTGAAAGGTCAGGTCAGCCTTTCTGCTTTGATTTTGTCCGATGCACCGGGATCCACAATTGAATCCCTGATGGGACCATCAAACGTCACATTGAAGCCAGATGACATCGAAGAAGCCGCCGTTGATATTTTCAGGAAATACGATCAGTCGGTCATCCCTGTGGTGGACTCCGGGGGCGTGTTGCTTGGGATTGTGACGGCCGATGACGTGTTTGACGTTGCCGAGGAAGATGCCACGGAAGATATCCAGCAGTTTGGTGGTCAGGCAACCTTTGAAGACTCCTATTTTGATACACCAATGGCGACGCTCGTGAGGAAACGTGCGGGCTGGTTAGCGCTTTTATTTTTTGGCGAGATTTTTACGACGTCGGCCCTCAAACACTACGATGAGGCCATTGTTTCGATGCGCTACCTCGTCTATTTTGTGCCGCTGATTATTTCTTCTGGCGGCAACTCTGGCTCGCAAGCGGCGTCGCTGGTCATTCGGGGACTTGCCGTGAATGAGATGAAGCCTAGGGATTTTGGCCGGGTATTTCGCCGCGAAGTTGTCGCGGGGAGTTTTCTTGGACTCATCCTCGGGGTCATTGGCTATATGCGGGCTGTGGCCTGGGGACAATCCAATTTGGTGGCTACCTCAGTCGGGCTGACTCTCGTGGCCGTTGTGGCTTTTGGGAGCATCCTAGGATCCATGATGCCTTTTGCCATGAAGGCCTGCAGCTTGGATCCAGCCGTTAGTTCATCGCCCTTTATTGCTTCGCTTTCTGACGTTGCCGGCATCATTATTTTCTTCAGCATTGCGTCTTGGATCATGCATACATTCGGCGCCGGCATTTAATGTGGATCGACGACCAAATCCTTGAACAACACAGAGAACCCCTTACCCTCGGCACGTGGGTTCCTGACCGGGCCACCGTGGTCCTTGGCAGCAGCAACGATCCCGCCAGTGAGTGTCGCCCAGAAAGTTGCGCCGGCGACGAGGTTGCAATCCTCAGGCGTTACGGCGGCGGCGGGACGGTGGTCCTTTATCCGGGCTGCGTGGTGGTTAGTATCGGCTGCTGGGTGGCCGAGCATTTTCATAACAACCGCTACTTTAAATTGTTGAACGCAGCGGTGAACAACTGCCTGCACTCAAACTTTAAATTCAACTCTCCCCTCACCCAAGCCGGCATCAGTGATCTCGTTTCAAGAGACAAAAAATTTGGCGGAACTTCGCTGTTTCGCAGTCGGAATTATTTGCTCTATCAAGCGTCGCTGATCGTGGATTGCGATTTTGAAATGATCGAGAAATACTTAGCCCATCCCAGTCGCGAGCCTGATTACCGGCGTGGGCGCAATCACAGGGATTTTTTAACGGGCCTTGCTAACCTCTCAACCGGAATCAGCGTTGCTCAGGTTCACGAGGTGTTAACGAATAAACTTGCCGGTCACGTTTTATGCGTGCTGGGGTCAGAAGCAACTATGCCCGAGCCCCACCAATTTTCTGCCCTTCAAGCCCGTATTGAACGAGCGCGGGCCGAATTACGGAAGTGAACCTGCATGTAAAGGGCCGCAGTTGTCCCAGGAAGCAGTGCGACTAGGGCCGTGGAGACCAAGGCATGCGCGGCGTCTACCAGGGCATATCCATAGGTAAACGGCATGCCGGGGACTTGACGAGAGATTCCTGGGGGCAAATGGGTTCCCAGCCAACCCACCGTCGAACTGGCAAGGGCTTCTAGGGCGAACTCAAAGAAAAAGAAGAGACCGCCGATGGTGACCAAGGAAAGAAAGGCGGACCAGCCGCCCATGGGCACCTGGCGAGCATACCGAAGCGTGATGGCCTGGGTCAGGCTGCGCACGACGCCCTTATGTTCGGCAATCATCAAGACGGGAGCCATGAGGGCTAAGGCCCCCAAAAAAAGCGAGGTCATGGCAAACGCTTGGGTTGCAAACCCCATGGACAACACCAGGGCGGCGAAAAGAAATCCGCGGCGCAACACCAGTTTGGCCATATCCGCGGCGAGGTCCTTGGGGGTCACGCGAGGAAAGGCCCATGGGCGCATATGGTGCAGACTCAAATAAACAAGCGATGCGTAGGAGACGCCAAAAATAAACCAGCAGAGGGTTCCAGTAAAAAGAAGGGGTCCAAAAAATCCCGACACCTCTTCCAGCATCGCCGGCAAGGTTTGCACGGTGATGCCGGCAGACGATTTGGCGGACCGGGCGATTTTCCACAAGCCCTCTGCGGTACCGGCGGCCGGGGCTGCCAGAATCCAGCTGGCGAGGATCTGGGGCAAAAAGATCCCAAAAAAAGCCAAAGCAACGCTTTGACGCCCGCCTGACTTGAAGGCTTGGGCGGCCTGAACGAGAAGATCCGATACGCCAACAAGCCTTGGCGGCTGTGGCGGGGTTTTTTCGGTTGAGGTTGGATCGGTTGGCGTACTAGACAAGGCCGTGCTCCAAAAAATGAGTCCGCCTACCATTACAGAGATTCTATATTCCCTCAATGAGTTCCATCCGTTAGTCGCCTTGAAAGCTTGGGCTGCATGGTCTACAAGCCCTTGTGCACTGGTTTCGCAATGCAATGAGGCCGCCTTTAAAAAATGACTTCGTTAAGAATTACCGAGATTTACGCCAGCATTCAGGGTGAGGCTGCCTTTAGCGGCTTTCCGTGCACCTTTATTCGCCTGACGGGATGTCCCCTGCGCTGCAAGTGGTGCGACACCGTTTACGGGTTTGAGGGGGGCAAGGACTTCAGCCAAAACGAGGTTTTGGAGAAGGTCGCTGAATTTGGTGTGCACCACGTCGAGCTGACCGGGGGCGAGCCCCTGGCCCAAGCCGGTGCGATTCCTTTGATGCAGGCCCTGGTAGAGCGCGGCCACCGCGTCATGATTGAGACGGGTGGGTCCGAGCCCATTGAAAATATTCCCGAAGGCGTCCACATCATCATGGACTTGAAATGCCCCGGTAGCGGCATGGTAGAAAAAAACCGTTGGACCAATCTTGATTTTTTAAAACCGGCCGACGAAATAAAATTTGTGCTCGCCCACCGCGCGGATTTTGATTGGGCGTTGGAAACCGTGGCGAAGCATAAACTTTCCGAGCGTTGTCAGCTTATTTTTTCCTGCGCCTTTGGCCTCCTTCAGCCTAAAGATCTCGCCGACTGGATGGTGGCCGACAAAGCACCTGGCCGGATGCAACTGCAAATGCACAAGTATATTTGGCACCCTCGGGCAAAGGGCGTATGAGCCAAAATCCTAATTCCAATGCCGCCTGGTTGGAACGCTTGATGACCGTCGAGTGCCAGGACGCGACCTATCCCGTCGCGGCGCAAAATCATCCTGTGGTGTTTGATTCGGCTCGGGGTGCGCTCGTTCGCGATGTTGAGGGGCGCGAATACATCGACCTATGTGCCGGGTTTGGCGCCCTTGCATTGGGACACAATCCAGACTGCGTTCAACATGTATTTTCCAAATATGCACCAGGCGACGCGTCGGCGAAATTTCCGCCTATTGTTCACGGGCTTGGTGACGTTTACCCTTCGCGCGCAAAAATCGATTTGCTTGAGACTTTGAAATCTATTTTACCCCGCCACCTTTCAAGAATTTCCCTGGCAATTTCTGGGGGCCAGGCCGTAGAGGTCGCACTGAAAACGGCGATGCTTCATTCGGGAGCTGCCGGATTTATTTCGTTCCAAGAGGGTTACCATGGGGTTGACCTCGGGGTTTTGCCGGTGACCTCGCGCAGTGATTTCAAATTGCCGTTTAAAAAATTCCTAAATGACCGGATTGCCATTGAGCTGCCATATGGCTGCGACATGACCCTGGTGGCCAAGGCAATCACGAGCCTAAAATCTGCGCCATGTGGATTTTCCGGAATTGTTGCCGAGCCGGTTTTGGGGCGCGGCGGCGTGATCAATCCACCAGAAAATTGGCTAGACGGACTTGCCAAAATGGCGCACGCCCATGGCGGCCTTTTAATTCTGGATGAGATTCTCACTGGTTTGGGCCGCCGTGGAAAATGGACGGAAGCCGAATCGGTGGATGCCGATCTAGTTTGTTTTGGCAAAGTTCTTGGCGGCGGCATGCCACTTTCTGCCTGCGCTGGAAAAGAGGCCGTCATGTCGGCATGGCCTAAGAGCACGGGCGAGGCGATTCACACCGGGACTTTCTTTGGCCACCCCCTATCATGCGAGGTTGCGGCGGCGTCGCTACGTGAGATGAAGCGCATTGACGTGTGCAAGATGGCTCGCGAGACTGGTGCTTGGCTGTATGAATTACTTTCCGATCGCTTGAAGCCCCGCCCTGATATCGAAGAGATCCGCTGGGGCGGCGGCCTCATGATTGCAATCCACTACAAAGATTCCGCGGGACCAGCCCCCGGTGCCGTGGCCATGGACCGTCTGCGAGCGCTTGGCGTCATTACTTTGGCGTCGGGGCGTGGCGGGACTTCACTTTCCCTGACGCCGCCCCTCAATATTTCGCGCGATCTGCTGGCGCAGGCCCTAGCGTCTTTTTGAACCTCTCGTCATCCAGCGGAAGGAAAGTTAATTTCGCCGCGGCGATCTTTCAGAAATAGAGATCCAATAATTACCGTAAATGTCGCTATCGTAATCGGGTAAATTAGTCCCGCGTACATGCTCCAAGAATATCCAGCGGTTCTGCTGGCAGCAACGGCCCAAGTTCCAATGAGGGGTACAAGTCCGCCGAACACTCCGTTGCCGATGTGGTAGGGAAGTGACATCGACGTATAACGAATTTGTACTGGGAATAATTCCACAAGAAAAGCCGCGATGGGCCCGTAAACCATCGTTACAAAAAAGACCTGCACGAATACCAGGGAGGTCAACGCGATAAAGTCAGGATTGATGGACGTTCCTGTTACGGCATTATAACCAGCCGCTGAAGCCATGGCTTGATAGATGGGGATGTAGCAGATAGCGGCCAGGGCTGCTCCGGCCAGGATAATATTTTTGCGCCCAATTCGATCCGAGAGTGCGCCAAAGACAATAAAAAATGGTGTTCCCAGCAGTAGCGCCGTTGCCACAATCTTATTTGCCAGGACGAAATCCACGTTCAACACGGTCTGTAAATAATAAAGCGCATAAAACTGCCCCGTGTACCAGACCACGCCTTGGCCGGCAGTTGCGCCAAACAGCGCCAAGATTACCCACTTGCGGTTGTAGGGGTTCATGAAGCTATCGCGAAGTGGCGAGGTGGATCCCTTGCCCTCGGCCTTCATTTTTGTAAACTCCGGCGATTCTTGGAGTTTACTTCGAATGAAGTATGAAAATATGACGAGGGCAAAAGACAATAAGAATGGAATTCGCCATCCCCAAGCCTTAAATGCCTCCTCGCCCACATTTAACCTTGTCGTAAGAATCACACCAATTGAAAGAAACAAGCCCAGTGTCGCCGTGGTCTGAATAAAGCTTGTGTAAAACCCCATGCGACCCTTGGGCGCGTGTTCAGCTACATAGGTTGCCGCGCCGCCGTACTCCCCGCCAAGTGCCAAGCCCTGTAGTAACCTTAAGGCCACCAGCAATATCGGGGCAAGGACTCCCACCTGATCATAGGTTGGCAAAAATCCAATGGCAGTGGTGGCGCCTCCCATAATCAGCAAAGTCACTAGGAATGCATATTTGCGCCCAACGAGATCACCGATTCGTCCAAAAACCAGGGCACCAAAAGGCCGGACAACGAATCCAGTCGCAAATGTCGCGAGGGTTGACATCAAGGCTACGGTCTCATTGCCCTTAGGGAAGAACGAGGTTGCGATGATTGTGGCAAGGCTTCCGAAAATATAAAAGTCATACCACTCGATCAGCGTTCCCGCCGAGGATGCGGCAATGATTTTTAAAATTCCTTGTGAGGTGATTGATGGGATTTGGACTTCTCGATGCGCCTTAGGATGTGCCTTAGGATGTGTAAGAATTTGATCAGTTTGATTGTTACGCATCATAAAGATTCCTTGAGATCCGTGTCCTAACCCTGCAACGAAGCCAAATTTTTCTTGAGACTCGAAAGCTGCGCCGCCATGTTTTCCAGTTGCGCCCGCGTCGTAACAATGACGTCGTCTGGCGCGCGCGCCACAAAACTTTCATTGCCCAATTTGGCCTGCAACCCGGCGACAATTTTTTCCACGCGGCCGACGTCGGATGAAAGGCGTTTTACTTCCTTGGCGACATCCATGATGCCCTCTGCCGGAACGTAAGCCTCAAATCCTTTGCCGACGTAAACCAGGGCGGGACCCTTGCTGCTGCCGCCGCCTACCGCCACCACTTTTACAACGAGGGCCTTCAGTCCAGCCAAACGACGAACGAGGCCGCCTTCGGTTTCAAATAAAGTTTTCAGCGATGCCGTTGACACATGAATAAAGGCGTCCAAGGCATCTTTGGGTGGAATCCCCGCCTGGCTGCGGATCGACCGGATGCCGGTGACGAGATCTTGGAAGTTGGCCCAATCGGACGCCGCCTCCGGAAAACGCATCAGCTGGGCTGCGTCGGGATATTTTGTCACGACTAGGCTTGGCCCCCGTGCCCACTGCGGGTGGACCGGCAAATGATCCCAGATCTCTTCGGTGACAAAGGGCATGACCGGGCTGGCCAGGCGCATGATGCCCTCCAGGACGTAAACCAAAACGGAGGTCGTTTGATCCCTCGCCGCTTCGTCGTTGCCATTCAAAGTTTCCTTGGCAACCTCAAGTCCCCAATCACAAAAGGATCCCCAAATCAGGTGATACATCAGTTCAACGGCCTCGTTGACGCGGTATTGTTCCAAGCAGCGGTTGATATGCTCGGTTTTCGACGCGAGTTCCTCAAGAAGCCACTTTTCAGGTAACGTCAAATTTTTTGGATCCAATTTTTTCATCGGTTTTTTTGAATCGACATATTTCAAAAGAAACCGCGAGGCGTTCCAGATTTTATTCACAAAACGTGCGCCGGATTCAAAATCCGTCACTTCCATCTTGATTCGCCCGCCAAGGGGGGCTTGGGCTGTGCCAGTAAAGCGCACGGCATCGGTGCCATGCTTTTCAATGACGTCCAGTGGATCAATTCCGTTGCCTAGAGTTTTGGAAAACTTGCGACCCTGTTTGTCGCAAACTGTCGCCCCAATATAGACATCCTTGAACGGGACTTCGCCGCGCGTCTTGAGGCCGACCACAACCATGCGGGCGACCCACAAAAATATAATTTCTGAGGCCGTGACCAACACATCCGTTGGATAGAAATACTTCAAGTCTTCAGTCTCTTCTGGCCACCCAAAAGGACTGATCGGCCACAGCCAGCTGGAAAACCACGTATCCAAAACATCGTCGTCTTGTTTGATCTTGACACTGCCACAGTGCTCGCACTTCGTCGGGTCTTCCAGTCCGGTGGTCACCCCTTGGCAGTCGGCGCAGTACCAGATTGGAATCCGGTGGCCCCACCAAAGCTGGCGCGAGATGCACCAGTCTTGAATGTTTTCCAGCCAGTGGAGGTAGGTTTTCTTCCAAGGGTCCGGATAAAATTTTAGTTTGCCCGTTTGCGCGACTTCGATCGCCGGGCCGGCGAGTTCCTGCATTTTCACAAACCACTGCAAAGACAAGCGCGGCTCCACCACGGCCTTGCTGCGCTCTGAGTGGGGAACGGCGTGGCGCGTCGGCTCGTCCTTTTCAAACAGGTCGAGTTCTTTAAGGGCCTTGATGACTTCCTTGCGCGCAATAAATCGGTCCATCCCGCGGAAACGTTCGGGCACGTTGTCGGCCATCGTCGCATCGGGATTCATGACATTGATGAAGGGCAGCTTGTGGCGCTTGCCAATCTCAAAGTCATTGGGGTCATGGGCCGGCGTGATTTTCACAGCCCCCGTGCCGAATTCACTCTTTACATAGTCGTCGGCAATGATCGGAATTTCCCGGCCAACGAGGGGCAGCATGATTTTTTTGCCGATCAAGTGCTGGTAGCGTTCGTCATCAGGGTGGACCGCCACCGCCGTGTCACCCAGCATCGTCTCCGGGCGCGTTGTAGCCACGGTGATCGTTGTCTCGGGATCGTCTGTCAGAGGGTATTTGATGTGATAGAGGGCGCCTGTGATCTCTTTCATCTCGAGTTCGTCGTCGGAGATCGCCGTTTTCAAGGCCGGATCCCAATTGACTAGACGCTCGCCCCGGTAGATTAGCCCGGCGCGGAATAGATCGACAAAAATCGCTCGGACTGCTTTGGAAAGCCCCGGATCCATAGTGAAGGCTTCGCGCTGCCAATCACAACTAAAGCCCATGCGGCGAAATTGGTCGGTGATCATTCCACCGTATTTTTCTTTCCAGGCCCAAAGGCGCCGGTCAAATTCGGCCCGGCCAAGCTGTTGGCGGGTTTTGCCTTCTTCCGCTAAAACGGCCTTTTCCACCATCATCTGGGTCGCAATGCCGGCATGGTCGGTTCCCGGCAGCCACAGGGCGTTAAACCCCTGCATCCGCCGCCAGCGCACGAGAATGTCTTGGACGGTGTAAAGTGTTCCATGACCCATGTGAAGTTGAGACGTCACGTTGGGGGGCGGCATCAGGATGGTGTACGGCTTTTTGGACTTGTCGACCGGTGCGTGGAAATATCCACCCTCCATCCAGACTTTCCACCATTTGCTCTCATACTTTTTTGGGTCGTACACTGGATCGAGTTCAATCATGACTGGGCCTCTCAGGGACTTTAACGACTGGGGGTCCATGATTGTCTAGTTTTTGGGCTTTGCCGGCAACGGTTTTCCGCACGATCAAGGATAGGCAGAGGTCGCTGCCCAGCCGGCCCAAGTGGAGTTTGATACGGCTGATCCTGCGGTGGAGGCGGTCTCGGGCCTAACGCCGGGCTTAACGCCGGGCCTAACGACGGGCTTAACGACGCAGGCTGCGGACCCCGGCTGGGACTAAATCAAGCCTGGATGTGTTGCAGGTGGTGCCGTGTAATTCACCAGCGACTTCGTCCCGTACTCCCCGATTATGAATTCATTTTCTGATTTTCTATGCGGCAACTTCCCTGACAGAGGGGGGTATGGGTAACGCCCGGGAGACGTTATTCCGTGTCCGCGCCCACCGCAGACGATTGGCTGCTAGGCCATTCCTGAAGAAAGTTACCGTGGGTCCAAACAATTTTATCTGGAACCTGAAGTTGCATGTAAGTCTTTGATAAATTTATGGCCACAGGTGACCATTTGACCTCAACCGCCCATTGATGCGGTTGGACAAAGTCAACTTCGCCGTTTGCATTTCCGTGATAGCCAAATCGCGTAAAACGTCGCGCCAGGTGCTCATTTGCTACGAGCTCAGCAATTCGATTCTCAAAGTTTTCAGGTTCTCGTGCTCCCGAAAGACGCACCGCTAACCAATAAAGCAATGGATCAGAAAAATAAAACTTTCGATCTTTACGGGTCCGATATGCGCCCGTGGCAATATCAACAGAATACAGCGTGCGCAATGCAAAGCAGGACTCAAGAACGCTGATGTATTCACTGATAGTATTATGGGAACCGATGCCAGTTTTTTTTGCAAGAGTATTAAAACTCACTGGGTTCTGTATGGTCGCTGCAAGCTGAATCATCAGCTCAGTGAGGTGCCGCTCGCTTTTGCCAAGCTTTACAATATCTCCTACCAACCAACGCCAATAAGTATCGATAGCTGATTTTGAAGTAATAGCTTTATGACCACCCTCCGCCACCGCCGAAGGAAATCCTCCAACCCGAAAATAAGCACGCAATTCATCGAGCCGATTGCCAGTAAACCATCCTGCATTGCGGCGAGCGTCACAAAATTCATCAAAATCCATCGGCAACAAACAGAATTCACCGCCAGCGTCAAACCGGCCTGGCATGCGGTCAGCCCCTTGCTTAAGGTCATGAGCGTGTGATCCCGTGACGACTAAAACCTTCGTGTAACCAGAATCCACCGCATGCTTGACCGCTCTCGCCCAGTCAGTGACAAAGCTCACTTCATCAAGAAGAATGACGTCGTAACCACGGACTGATTTTAGGATTTCACCGAGAGCCTTGTAGTCATCAACTTCTTCGCAGCTTAAATAGAAGCAGCGTCTTGTTTTTGCATGATGGCTTAGAATGGACTTTAGCCACGATGTCTTACCAATTTGACGGGGGCCGCGGATGATATAAAGACCATCGGCCTCCGGAATAAACGGAAAAGTCCGCTGAAATGGCATCGAATGCATCCTGATCAGATGACGATCTTCCTTTTCCCATCCGTTTATTTCCCAGAAAATCTGCATAGTTATATGCTATACCGCAAACTAGTCAGTGTCGAAATATAAACTGGTCATTGGTTTCAATAAAGTCGGTCAATGCGCGGCTCTTTTACGCTTGAATTTCCCACAATCTCACACCCATAATGCCGTAATTATTGCGATATTCGCATCCAATTTGCGAAATAAATATTTTTATTCATATGAATAAATGCTTCAACAAAGCACTTATTAATAGCAATCTTGCTAAGGAGCTTGTGTCGCAGAACTTGTATTATCCCGTCCCAGGGTACCGACACCGCCTCAATCCCAGGTGACGTCACCACCTCTTTTTCGTTTGCGCCTTATAACACAGGGATTGCTCCTTGCTTCGGGGTCCAGTCATTGCAGAGAGTTGCCTTTCTCGCCATTACACGGGTTAGATTAAATCTTTTAATTCGATTATGTCGTCAAAAAATCCAGCATTTTTAACGGCGATATCAGTCCCAGCAGCAGAGATTAAAACTCGTTGAACACTGTGCCGTGGTGGGACTACAAAGGATTCCATTTTTTGCTCAAATTCTTTTATAACTTTTTTTGATACCGGTGCCTTTGTGTATTTTATTTCACAAATAGTTAGCACCTTATCAGCCCTGGAAAATATGAGGTCAATTTGAAAATTTACAGGCGTTTTTTTGGAAAAGTAAGGCCCGACATCGTATTGAACGTTTGAAAATCCCATATATTTTGCAAGTAACGCATGGTTGTGCCGACACCAACGCTCAAAACTATACCCAAGCCATTGCTGATAGTCGGTGAGATTTAATGCTTTAGTTGAATTTTCAGCATAGGCATTTTGAGCGATTCGTTTTTTAGCGGGAGCAATAAACCTAAAATAGAACTGTAGGTACTGATCCGATATTTCATAGCGAACAAGTTTACTTCCTTCCTTTTTGTCGAAGGGCACATAGGATCTAATAAAACCAGACATCTCAAGGTCAAACAGCAAGTGACTTAGCGTGCCCCCGGAATCTAGGGAGAGCCTCTCCGCGAGAATTGGGCGAGTTGAGAATCTCTGCTTAGCTAGGATTTCAATGATCTTGCGGTAGTTATCATTATTTGCAAGGCTGCTCACAAAAACTCGTTCGCATTCATTTAAAAAATAGCCCTGCCTTCTAAATGACTGATTACACAGTTCTAAGTAACTTGATTTAGATGCTCGCAAATACGACAAATATTCCGGAATGCCACCCACACTTAGATAGCTATCCATCACAGAGTCCAGCGAGTAGGAATCGCCAAAATATTCAACTGCTTCACGCAGTGTAAAGGGTTCAACATGAATTTCATGCTGCGAGCGACCGTAAAGTGCTTTAGATTTAACGACGTTATTGATCATAAAAGAGGGGGATGAGCCACAGAGAACTACTACCAGATTTGAATTTTTGCTTAAACGATTGTCCCAAACGAGTTTGAAATCACTTACTAGTTCGTCGTTATAAGATGCTAGCCACTGCAACTCTTCCAGATATAACGTATGCACTCCATCTTCCAGAAATCGAGCAATATATTCGAAGAATTCTAGCCATCTTGTAAACTTCAGCTTTGCAATTGTGGGGTCATTAACATATTGCGCGACCAATAGTAGGGCTGTTTCAAGTTGCTTAGCTTTAGGCCCGCTCTCTACCCCCTCAATTTTTAAAATCCTTCGCTCTCTATAAGCATGCTCAATTAAGGTTGTTTTTCCGACCCTGCGTCGTCCATAAACAATCACAATGGCTGCGCGCTTTGATAATCCAATTCGGGATAATTGGCTTAATTCCGCGGCTCTCCCGACGATGCCAAAACTACCCGTTTTTACAGGATTTTTCATATTTTTCAGCCGATCAATTATATTTTTGCCGCTGATCGGCTAAATTGATACTAAAGATTCCAGCCGATCAGCATGAAAAATACCATTGATCGGCTGGCATGGCAAATGTACAAATCAGTAAACTTTCGCAACAAGATATATCCCATAACAGGCTTCTAAGTGTGTCTTCAAGTATGACGAAAGAAGCGATGGATTGCTGTGAAAGTGTGAATAGATATCTGATTTTTGCAAATTGATGTCTAACGCCGGTTTTAAATTTGATCATAACGGGATTTGGAACTTGTGCAAAGAAGTCCGGGATTGTAGGAAATTCAAGGACACTTCACGATCTATCCCGCAGCGAAATGGATGTGACCTATAAGGCTGATGCCGCAAAAAGGCTGGCTTTTTTGGCCTTGCCGGCAACGGTTTTCAGCACGATCACGATTTGCAGAGGTCAAAAGCTGGTGTTTCGAAAAATCTTCCAAATCCATGACGAGAAGCTTGCCTTTGCGGCCTTGCTAGCCGTTTCAATGGCCCTGCATTTCATCAACTTAACCCATCCGGCCCAAGTGGTTTTTGACGAATTCCATTTTGGCAAATTTGTGAACGCCTATTGCTGCTCCCACGAAACCATTTTTGACATTCATCCGCCCCACCCAAAACTGATCATGGCCTGGCTGGCAAATCTTTGGGGCTATGATGGGCGCCTTGGTTTTATGGCGATTGGCGATTCCTTGGTCGGCGCCCCGATTTTTGCACTTCGACTTTGGCCCGCCACGGTGGGCACCTTGATTCCGCTGGTCGGCTTCTGGCTGCTGCGCCTGTGGCGGGTGCCCTTGGCCTGGGCATTCACGGGGGGGATGGCCCTGGCCCTTGAAAACGGAATTCTCGTTCAAACCCGCATCATGGCCCTCGACGGCCAGCTGCTCCTTGGTAGCCTGCTCAGTGTCTTGATGTGCGAGAAAATGCTGCGGGCGCGGACTGCCCCGGGGCAAATCGCATTCGGCCTGTTCACGGGGCTCAGTCTGGCGTTGACCGTCAGCGCAAAATTCACGGGGCTGGCCGTTATCGCCATTTTGGGCTTTCAACTTATCCAGCAATTTATGCGTTCAGGAATGAAACTGGATTGGACTAAGGCAGCCATTGCCACCACCGCCACGACTGCCCTTGCTGCTGTGGGTGGGTTTATGGCGCTCTATTTGGCGGGATGGAAGCTGCACTTTATGTGGCTAACAAAACCGGGGCTGGGGACGCCGTTTTATTCACTAACTGGAAACTTCCTTCAAGATGTTTTTGCCCTGCACAAAATCATGTTGAGTGCGAACAACGGCATCACGACCTCTCACCCCTGGACCAGCCCCTGGTGGCAATGGCCGATGATGCAAAAGCCCATTTACTATTGGGTCGATCAGGGGGCCATGATCTATTTTGCTGGAAATCCAGTTGTCTGGTGGGGATCTCTTGGGATGACCCTGATTTTATTGGTCTGGATGGGCCTGTCTCGATCCGGGGCTTGGCGAGGCCCCCATGCCAATCTTTTAATCGTCGGATGGGCGGCATCTTTTATTCCCTACGCCTTTGTTTCGCGCGGGCTTTTTCTCTATCACTACCTACCGCCGCTGATGTGGCTGATCCTATTGACGACGATTTTATTGTCGCGACAGCCGACTTTGACTTCGAAATCAATCCTCATCAAGCCGTGGCACGTATTGTCCTTAATCATCTGCGGCTTTGTCGTCACCATGCCGGTGACCTTTGGCTTTGTCGGATGGAAGGAAATTCCTGTGCAGCTGTTACGACTACGCTGATTCACTTCACGCCACCTCACTGGGCAGCGGTTTGCGCCGTTTCTACTCCGCTGCCTGACGGCTAACTTCCACCTCGCCCCAAGGGCCTAGGGAAACATCCGATGTCCTTTGCCGCCGTGCAGGCGCCTGTGCGACAACCCCCTTAAGCCGCGCGCCCTTGGGAAAAAAAGGTGACGAAAATTGAGTCGGCGTTTTTTGCTGAATACCTAGCTCAGCAAACCCGCACACAGTTCGAAAATATATCTCCGGAATATGGCTTAAATGTCTATTAAGTATTAAATTTATGTGCCGATGGATGTATTAAGAAGGTGATTCTGTGGCCGACAAAAAGCGTAAATTTGAATACGACCTGAGAAAACGGGGCATCACCATTGAGAAACACAAGATTGACTTCGAGAGTGCCAAACGTGTTTGGGATGACCCGGATGCCATTGCGGTGCCAGCGAACAACATCAATGAAGTGAGGTTTGGAATTCACGGAGTTGTCGATGGAACGCCTTGGACGGTAATTTTTACGCTGCGAGGCGAAATAATTAGGATCATTACTTGCCGCCGTGGGTGGCCAAAAGAAAGGAAGGCATATGAAGAAATCAAGGACCGAACAAAATAAGGTTGAACAAATTTCAGGCGAAGAGTTTGACCGCCGCTTTGAAGCGGGCGAGGACATGAACGATTACCTCAATTGGGACAACGCCGAAAAGCTTGTTCAGGTTAGCTTTCCGGTGTGGATGCTTAGGGAGATCGACAAACAAGCCAACAAGCTTGGTATCGCTCGCCAGGCCATGATCAAGGTCTGGCTCAACGAAAAGCTAGAACAGATCAAAGGAAAGGAGGCTACCGAGGCAGAACGCAAGGCCGTCTGATTTAGTGGCGGCGCAAAAAAAATGGGCAAGTCCAGCTCTCCATTCCCCCTCTGTCAGGGAAGTTGCTGCACAGAAATTCCTGCACTGCTGTTAAGACTACGCTGAGTGACTTCACTGGGCGGCGGTTTGTGCCGGATTTGATTTTGTGAACTCCAAAATCGCATCCAATGTGTCGTCAACATTGCATGCAGCACCGGTGCACCCATAAATTCTTTGAATTCGCGCAATGTCTCCTGCGGAGATATGACGATTCGTCAGACCCTCTCCGATATAGACATAGGGATTCATGATCGACACCGCGTCGTCGTCGCTGCTGATGTGGGACAGTCCTAGCAAGTGGCCTAATTCATGAAGCGCTAGGGTCTGCATGTCCACCGGATCCTTATATTGCCCGGTGGCCTCCACATAGCTTCCTTTGAGGGTCAAGGAATTTCCCAGGACATAATCTTGGACATTAAAACGAATGTCGGCCGTGCTGATGGCGGCCGAATCTTGCGCGGTGTTGTTCCAAATTGTTGTCGCCAGAACCGCGTCGGGCTTTCCCGTTTTTTTCCAGTTGGCATCCAGATAGTGCCCGTTCACGGCGTCTTTCAACGACGAATAGAGGTCAGAAAAGCTGTCGCCATCGACGTTTTCGTGAACTCCCACGGCCTTAAACAGTGTTTTTCCAGTTGCGAGTTCCCAGGTTTTCATGGCCGCCGCAAGCCCCGCTTTTTGCTGGGGATCCATGTGCTGGCCGACCTTAAATTCGATCGGAAGATTAATCCAACCGCGCGACGAATGCAGACCAAAAGTCGGTGAATTGGGGTCTTTTGACTCGGCAGAAACGCGGCTTTTGTCATGGTCGTCTTCCATGGAAACTTTGTACATCTGGGCACCACAGGCGATGAAATTGCCGAAGATGAAGGCCACGCAGCCCACCGCAAATCCGTATCTCACGCCAACATTCATGTGTCCCCCAAAGCCATCCTAGGAACGCCAATTTCTGATATAGGTCTTATCGTCCGCCAGCGCAAAAACTTGATCTAAAACACAAATTTTGAAGTTTTAACCAATGATTTCAGGCCTCTCCTGATTGGCCTCCATGGAACGCTTAACGTTGACGCTTAACGCATAACCGCGCTCCACAGACGTTAAGGCTTTTGAGGAAATGGCCTTAAAAAGTCTAGTCCTTGCATCAGTCCAGACGTCAGGGTTGGGCCGGATTCAGGCAAATTGTCAGGAAAAACTTGTTCAACTTTCGCCGAAAGCGGCAGGGATAAAGCCCAGCTTTGGAAAATGACGTGATCAAGCAAAGGGACGAATTGCTTGTATCGTTGCAGGTTTGCCTTCAGGCGCCGGTCAAAGTCTTTGTTTCCAAGCGCACCCGGTGCCATGAATATAATTCCAGTGGGGATCTTGAGCGTCGTTCGAGCGTGATCCAAAATGGCGCGAACGTCCTGCCGCCAATCGGTTTTGACATTTTTGAGCGCTTCGTCGTCAATATCCAAATGAAAGTGATCGAGTTTGATGCCTGCCTGCGTCACACGTGAAAGATACGTTTTGATGTATTCGGTAGTCGTCGCCTGTAGTGATCCAGGATAGGGCTCAATCACGCCGATTTTTACGGACGGCCACCTTTCGTTGACGACACGTGCATACTTGATGAACTCCGTTGCGGCTTGCTGCAGTGAAATATTGCAGGGCGTCGCCACGTCCTGTCTGATTCCGGCATACATACTCTCGTCGATCGAAATGCGTGACAAGCGTCCACCGTTGTCCGCGGCCTTCTTGGTCAGGGTATCCATGAAATCAAATCGCTTCGAGTTAACGTCGATGCTGCAGATCTCATTTTCTGGCTTGAGAACTCCAACTTCTGCGGCGAGTTCAATTCCCCACGATTCAATCAAGCGATAAACCCCATTTGCGATCATCGCTTTGCTAACGTTACCTTTGCAATTCGCGCAGTTGGCGAGGCCCATCAAATTGCCACTATAGTGTTTGATTACGTGAATTGACTTACGTGAGTTTTCCCAATCCGCAGGTTTACTGTAGAGCTTCAATAGGTCTTGGCTGCCTACGTTTGGCGTGAACCAAACTTCCGGTCGCGACCTAGGAATCGGATTAACAGTGACGGTGGTGTTGCCAGTGATGCGGACTTGGCACGCCAATGCTGCATCGGTACACCCGGAGACGACTGTTGCCGTGGTCGGATTGAGTGTCCAGCGGCCTGTGGCCTTTAAGGCATATCCTGCCCTCATTGACGGAGTAAATGTAACCCTGTCGTTATAACGATATGGACCCGCAGCCGGTGAGAGTGCCACCGTTGCTCCGGCCGTTGGTAACGCAGATCCTGTGACTGTGAAGGTTTGGATTGTGAACGTTGCGCTGAGAGTCTTTGCAGAATTCATGGTCACTGCGCAGGTCAATCCGACGACTGCCGTTCCGGCGCATGCGCCCGTGCCCGTCCATGAGCTGAGGGAATATCCCGTGGACGGAGCGGCAGTCACGGTGACCACGGTTCCATGATTGTAAGTCGTCGCTCCGGCGGCAAGGGCAGGAAGGGCCTCGATGGTGCCGTTGCTCGGCGGCGTTAGCGTGAGTGCATATTGATTTTGCGTAAACGTTGCGCCGATGGTCTTGGCACTATCCATGGTGACGGTGCAGCCAGAGGTGGTGGTGCCAAGGCAGGCTCCGGTCCATGATCCAAATGAATACCCTGTCGCTGCACTTGGGTTGATGGTCACCTGGGTGCCATGTGGATACGGCGCCACGGCGTTTGCTGGCGTGGTGGACGAAACCGAAATGCTTCCGTTTGATGGCGCCGTCAAGGTCAGTGCATAAGTATTTTGCGTGAACGTTGCGCTGATGCCTTTGGCGGAGTCCATCGTGACTGCGCAGGTCGCAGTGGCTCCGGCGCATGCGCCCGTGCCCGTCCATGATCTGAGGGAATATCCAACGGCAGGCCTTGCCGTCACTGTGACGACCGTCCCGTGATTATAAGGACT
>CANFEB010000015.1 GCA_947445775.1 Oligoflexales bacterium
CTTTCACAAAAAACCAAATTTTTAACGTCATCCGAGGGGCGAAATCTATTTAACCATTTCCTTCGTGATCGTCCGCGCCAGCATTTCCTGACCCTTGGCCGAAAGATGGAAACAGTCGCCAGCAACGTCATCCGCCGCTAGTTGCACGGAAGCCGAAGATTCAATCAAACGAAACGAAATTTTGCCGGACAAGCCCGCCCGCGAAACCTCCTTGCTGGCATCCGCCACGGCGTCCGCCAAGGCCTCGCGCAGGGCCCGCAAGCGGTTGCCAATCGTTGCTGCCTTTGTCCCCCGGTCGCCGCCTCCTGCACCCGACGCTTGGCCAAATAGAGTCGCGCACATGAGGGCCGGATTTGGCGGCAGAAACTGTGACACCATTGCCACTTGCCGGGCCTCGGCTGAATCACCCAAATCAAGAGGTTTTTTAGGAAAAAACCGCTGCGCCTGCAAATCGCGGCACGAGGTTTCCTCGCCGTAGGCCTTGACCTTTTTATCCAACACCAGATCACTGGCAATCAATTGCACCATGGGCAATGGCTGCAGGATCACAACCTCAAGGTGGCCTGTCGCTCTCGAAATCTGACTTTGCATAAAAATACGCATCGTCGCCAAAGCCGAATCTTTGAACCTGGCGGGCGTGGTCATCCCCTCAAACGTCGAAGCGCAAATATCGTTACCTCCAAACAACATCAAAACCCGAACTAGATTTGCCGAAGCGCCCGCAGACACGGCATTAAGATGGTTGATAACCCGCCACGCCTGGGCAGGAGCATCCTCCATGGTGGCGCCATTTTCTGCGGCCAGCAAAATATTTTCCGGAGTCGCGCCGGATCTGCGCGCCATCAAATAACTCCACGTGTATTGCGGCGTCGCGAGAAAGGTCGATGTCCCCGCATGAATCAACGTGCTGAATACATGGGCCAGTGGCCCCCGATATTCCGCAATTCCAGCCGCCAAAGTGACTGGCGCCCCAGGCTTTTCCTCGGTGATGTTCCATCCGGCTGCAGCGGGAATGTCGCTCGCCCGCGCCACCACCGACACCTTTCCGCTCATGCCAGCCCAAATCGCTTGGGGATCATAAGAAATCAACGGATGCGCACCGCCCCCGGCCGACATGCTGTCACCAAGGATTGCTGTTACCGCTAAATCCGCTTGACTGGCTTCAGTAGCCAGACCCGCTAAAGCCCTGGCAGGTGTCCCCGCGTGGATGAGCCCAGACAGCCCCGCGCCAACCACGACGACTTTGGCGAATTGTTTCAAGAGTGAGGGCAACCGAGAGGCCAGACGAAATAAATCGGCGATGCCTGGACGTGCCACCCGCAACAACACCGGCGTTGCCGCGTAAGCCATTTTAATGTCGGGATCGATACCGCGGGCAAGCCCTTCGATGGTCACGAGGGTTTTCGCCATCATCAACAATCCGGCTGGAACTGGAATTCCCAAACGATCCGCGGCCCGCAAACATCCATCCATTTGTTTATGCAGAGACTGGCCCTTTTCGGCTGTTGGTTTCGCGCCAGGCTTCGCCTTAAGGGTCCGCATGAAGCCGCGCAATTCCCGAGCAATTTCTTTACGATCAACCTCGCGGCCAGCATCCACAGCGATGCCCGCCAGAGCCTCAACTAGGCCATCAAAATCCATGCTAATCAAGGACCGCAAAACGGCCGCAATATGGCGCCGGTCCGACGGCAAAAGTTCGCCGCTCATTCCCCAGTCAAATAAGCCCACGGTGCCATCGTCAACGAGAATCAAATTGCCGGCATGGGGGTCCGCATGGAACAGCCCCAGTTCGAAAACCTGGACGAGCAAATCCTGCAAAACTTTTTTTGCCAGCAGAGCCCTGCGTCCCGGATCAATCGCAACGCGGCCGCTGACCACATCCGCCAGCAAAACGCCGGTAAATCGCTCCACCACGAGAACGCGATCCGATGAACATTCCTCAAAGACGCTTGGAACGCGCAGCAGTTGCTGCTTGCGTCCATCATTCATGGCCGAGCGCACCCGTTGAATGGTGTCCAATTCCCGGCAAAGAGACAGCTCGCCGCGGTAAGCCGCGCAAAGTTCCCGAGCCTCCGACCCAGCCTTTTTGGCTGCCTTGGTCACGGCCAAGGGTTCGACAAAAGCAAGCACCTGCTCCATAGCATCAACGGTTGCCGTCAGGCGCTTGTAGGCCTCAGGCTTGATGACTTTGACAACCCAATGCCTGCCGTCACGATCGACGGCTGCGTGGGCCTGGCTGATGGACGCAACCCCCAAAGGCACGGGATCAAGGTGCTTTAAACAACTCCGCCACATCGGAACCTCGCGATCCATGATCTCCATCACACATTCCAGCGACATGGCGGGCCACTGCCCATAGAGGCGATCCAGTTGCAAAGAGGCTGCTAAATTTTGGCGTTCCGGCGTCAATCGGCTGAGCAAGATCTGACCAGCCTTGCCGTAAATTGGCCCCAATTCATTGATGTAGTCCAGGAGGGCATTCCCCACAACTTCCAGGGCTCGCACTGGATTCAATGCCCCATCAAAAGCAGAATCAGAAACCAGGGATGTGCCCACAGCCACGGGAATACGCAGAGTTGTCAGGCGCGTTGTCGCTCGCGCCACGGCGGCAATTTCCTTTAGAAGGGCCAAGGGATTGCTCGAGCGTTCCTCCTTATTGGCCTGCATGGCTGCACGGAGTGATCGTTTTTGCATCAACTTGGTCCGGAGGTCTGCTGCCACAAG
Organism: Oligoflexales bacterium; assembly: GCA_947445775.1. Classification (GTDB taxonomy): domain Bacteria; phylum Bdellovibrionota_B; class Oligoflexia; order Oligoflexales; family RGVZ01; genus RGVZ01. Next base: position 2,725 of record CANFEB010000015.1, read on the forward strand.
AAACTCCCTATCGCCGAAATTACTGATATCGTGGTACTATATGTCGAAAGTCTCAAAACTTCCACAGTGCGGAAGGGAATCCATGCACGACAAGACAACTATAGTTAAAAATTGGCTACCTCGTTACACCGGCACACCCATTGAAGAGTTCGGCAAGTACATCCTGCTGACGAATTTTCATAACTACGTCGAAAAATTCGCCAAGCGCTTTGACGTGCCTATGCGCGGCAAGGACCGCCCCATGCAAACGGCGACCAACAAGGACGGCCTGACCATCATCAATTTTGGGATCGGATCCGCCAACGCTGCGACCATCATGGATTTGCTGCTGGCCGTAATGCCGGAAGGGGTTCTATTCCTTGGCAAATGCGGTGGCGTCAAGAAATCAACCGAAATCGGACATTTTATCCTGCCCATGGCCGCCATCCGCGGCGAGGGAACGTCCAACGATTATGTGCCGCCCGAGGTCCCGGCCATGCCGTCCTTCAAACTACATAAATTCGTTTCGGAAAAAGTTATCCAAGCCGGCCTCGAATACCGTACCGGGGTCATTTACACCACCAACCGCCGGGTGTGGGAGCATGACTCCGCTTTCAGGGAAAGGCTCAAGGAGCTTCGCGTTATAGGAATCGACATGGAAACTGCCACGCTATTTTCCGTCGGCCTGGTCAACGAAATTGCGCGAGGCGCCCTGCTGCTGGTATCCGATGTCCCCATGACCCCAGAAGGGGTTAAGACCGAGGACAGCGACCGGACGGTAACGGCCAATTACGTCGACTTGCACCTTGAAATCGGCATTCAAGCCATGACAGAAATAGGGGCCCAAGGCGAGAAGATCAAACACTTCATTTATTAGTTTGATCGAACCTTGAAGGTTGCACGTTTTGCGCTTCCGATGGAGTCAAAAAATTATGCTGATCACGCCCATTTCCTTGTTGGCATTTACCAGTGCTGGACTTAGCGGAATTCTGGCTTTTTATATGTGGCGCAAGGCAGCAGCGAATTACACGCTGCTCGTCGAGAGCGCGACCTCATTTGACACCGTCCGCAAACACTTCGAGCTGATCAGCGAGTCCGCTCGCGGTCAAAACGTCGAAATGAAACGATTGCGTGACGGGGCTTTGATTGCCCGCAACGATGCCGACGCCGCGCGCCAAAATCTGGCTGGGGTCCAAGAACGCATGCTGGTTCTGGAAACAAGTTCCCGCACGTCACGGGAGCAGCGAGCCCACGAACGCCAGCAATTCATTACGCAGTTGGAATCCGCCAACGCGCAAATCGCGGGGCTTTCTGCCCGGACGGCTCAAGCCCAGCAGGTGGCCGATGCCACCCTGAACACAGAATTGCAAGCCAGTCAGGAACGCGCGGTGGCCTTGGCGCAAAATCTTGCGCGAACCGCTGCGGACTTGACCACAGCCCAAGGCATTTTGCGCGAACAACAAGAATTGATGCACCGGATCAAGCGGCGCAACGCCCACCTTGAACGTCTGTATCAAAGCATGCGCAGCCTAAAAATCATGGCCGAAGAGCGCAGCACGAACTGGGAATTCGCCCTAAAAGATTTATCGACTTGGACTTTGACGCAGCAGAACAGCTTACCGGCAACTTCGCGGCAGTCCATCAAAGACCTGCCGATTGGCGAACTCGTCGGCGGCGCACTAGAGGCTATTGGAAAATCCTTGATCGAAGTCGAGCACGAGCACGAGCAATGATCAGCGAATACCCTGAAGACGCTTGGGAACTGCTTTCTCCTTCGCTCACTGAGCCGCGCCGCGCGAAGCTTTTACGTGCTGTCGCAAATCGCACGGACCGCATCCGCCTCGTGATTCAGGACATTCATCATCCACACAATGTCTCGGCATGCTTACGATCTGCCGAGGCCTTTGGCTTAGCCCGTGTCGATATCGTTTACGAAAAGGAAACTTTTCGCCCTTCGACTGTCGCCAAAGGGGTTGCCGAGTGGCTCCAAATCAAAAAACACGACAGCATCAACACCTGTGTTGCCGACCTGCGAAAACAAGGTTTTTTGCTGGCGGCCGGCTACCCCAGCGCCACGACGTCCATGTTTGATTTGCCAGTGGACCGGCCCATCGCTGTGGTATTTGGCAACGAACATGCCGGCGTCGCAAATGAATGGCATGAACACATCGATATTCCGTTCACCATCCCGATGGTCGGACTGGTGGAAAGCCTGAATATTTCCGTGTCGGCTGCCGTCACCCTGAGTCAGTTGACACACAAGGCCCGGATTGAGCTTGGCGATGCGAAGTATTTATTATCCGATGCGCAACGCGGCGCCCTTTTATCCACATGGGCATGCAGCCAGCTAAGATCCTGGGAATCCCAACTTGAATCCCTGCGTGCACAGAGGAGGAGGCTATGAACCTTCTTGTGATCACTGCGGCGTTCGTCGCGGCGATTTTTTCATTCGCTGCATGCATACCCTTTTATCAGAAGTCTCAAGACGGCCTCCAAGTTGAATTTGCCAGTCACGTTCCGGCCCGTACCGCGGTTTTACCCTGTCAGACCTGGCACCGGGTCACCCTTGCACCAGGGGACCAGAAATTGCTTTGCGACCGCCTGGACGAGGCTGTTATGGAAGGCTTCCGGGCACAGCCATATATGCGCGGCTTCTCCCCAAAGGTTGTCAGCAAACTACTAGACCAAGGAAAGTGGCCTGCAGCCACAGCCGAGGGATTTGGAATTGTGATTGAGGCCACTCGTAAATCCGATTGCGTCACGGCCAGCAATCCACTTTGCGGTGGGTCTGCTGCGATCTATGAACAGACTTTGCGTAACAATGCCGCCTGGCAAATGTGGCTCGCACGATTTAGCGACACTCAAAAACACGCCGATGCCGTTCTGATTCCAATATTAGTCGCTGCGACCGATGAACGCAGCAACGAACGCGGGCTAGTAGCCCTGTCTAGGTCAGTGAATTTTTCTTTGTGGTTGATCGACACGGCGTCAGGAAAAATGGTCTGGTCACGAACCAAAGGCGGGAAAGACACCGTTAAGGCCTTGCCGGAAAAATCAGCGAACTTGAAAGTCCCGGAATGGAATGTGCCGGTGACGAGGGCTTTGACTCAAGATTTTTGGCGCGACTACCCAGGACGCATTGTGCTCGATTAAAAAGAGGTATTGGTGCTTATGGCCATTGACACAACATCCGATTCAAAAAACAGTCTCGTAAATCATTCCCAAAACAATCAGGATCCACGGGCACGTTTGCTCGCCCTTCGCTCAGAGGCCCTGCTTGGGGGAGGCGCAGATCGTCAGGCTGCCCAACGCGCCAAGGGCAAGTTGACCGCCCGCGAGCGGGTTGATCTGCTTTTGGATTCCGGCTCCTTCGTTGAATTGGATGCCTTTGCGACCCATGACTGCCAAGACTTTGGAATGGCTGAAAAGAAAACACTCGGAGACGGCGTCATCACTGGCCACGGCATGGTGGATGGCCGGGTGGTGTATGTTTTTTCGCAGGATTTCACCGTTTTTGGTGGCAGCCTGTCGGCAACGGTCGCCCGCAAAATTTGCAAAATCATGGACCTTGCGCTGAAAAACGGCGCTCCCGTTATTGGGATCAATGACTCCGGTGGGGCACGCATTCAAGAGGGCGTTGCCAGCCTCGGTGGCTATGCTGAGATTTTTTTGAGGAACGTCAAATCTTCTGGCGTGATTCCGCAAATTTCCGTGATCATGGGACCCTGTGCCGGGGGCGCTGTTTATTCACCCGCCATAACGGATTTTGTGTTCATGGTGGATCAGACCAGCCACATGTTCATCACGGGCCCAGATGTCATCAAGACTGTGACCGGAGAAGAAATTTCCTTCGACGATTTGGGGGGAGCCCACACCCACACGGCAATAAGCGGCGTAGCGGACGGGCATTTTGCCAGCGACAGCGAGGCCCTCGCGGGAATTCGCAGGCTGTTGTCCTATTTGCCGTCGAACAACCTTGACGGCGCGCCGGTGAGCAAGGCTCCGACTGCAAATTCAGCCAATGCAACCACTGCCGACCAGAACGCAAAAAAACTGGCCGGCATCATCCCCGCCAATCCCAACCAACCCTACGCCATGCTGGAGGTGATCCAGGCCATTGTCGACACGGATTCCTTCATGGAAACCAAAGCCGATTTTGCGCCCCATATCATCACGGGATTTGCGCGCTTGGACCATCAGGTCATTGGAGTTGTGGCCAATAATCCAGCCCACATGGCCGGCGTGCTCGACATAAATAGTTCGGTGAAGGCGGCGCGCTTTGTCCGCTTTTGCGATGCCTTCAACATCCCCATTGTGACGCTGGTGGATGTCCCGGGATTTCTTCCGGGCAGCGACCAGGAAAAAAACGGCATCATCCGTCACGGTGCAAAACTACTTTATGCCTACTGCGAGGCAACCGTCCCAAAACTGACGGTGATCACCCGCAAAGCCTACGGCGGTGCCTATGACGTCATGAGCAGCAAGCACATTGGCGCCGACGTCAACCTTGCTTGGCCAACCGCAGAAATTGCCGTGATGGGGGCCCAAGGCGCGTGTAACATCATTTTTCGCGGCGAAATCGCCGCGGCAAAAAATCCCGCAGCGCGCCAGAAAACCTTGGCGCAGGAATATGCCGAAAAGTTTGCGAATCCTTATATCGCTGCGGGCAAGGGCTACATTGACGCCGTGATCCTGCCAGAAGAAACCCGCGTGCGGCTTATTCAAGGCCTCAGGGCCTGCCGCGGCAAACGTGAACGTGGACCGGAGAGAAAGCATGGCAACATCCCACTTTAAACGCGTTCTGATTGCCAATCGCGGTGAAATCGCCGTGCGCGTCATCCGTGCCTTAAAGGAACTTGGCATTCAAAGTGTCGCCGTATACTCGGACGCAGACGCCAGCAGCATGCACGTGCGCATGGCTGACCTGGCGATTCGATTGCCGGGGCGTCTGGCTGTGGAAACTTACTTAAACATTCCGGCGTTGCTTAACGCGATTAAAATTTCGGGCGCTGACGGTGTTCATCCGGGATACGGATTTCTTTCGGAAAACGCTGATTTTGCAGAGGCCGTGGCCAACGCCGGAGCAAAATTCATTGGCCCCTCACCGGCAGCCATGCGTCTGATGGGCGACAAGATTGCGGCCAAAATACTCATGAAAAAAACGGGCGTGGCGGTGGTTCCTGGATCTGATCATCCACTGAAATCCGCCGCAGAAATCAAAGCGATTGCCGAACAGATTGGCTACCCGTTGATTTTAAAGGCCGCCGCCGGTGGCGGCGGCCGGGGGATGCGTATCGTCCGACGTGATGAAGAACTTGCTGATAGTCTAGCTGCCTGTCAGCGCGAGGCCCTGGCCTGGTTTGGCAATGCGGCCGTGTTTTGCGAACGTTATATTGAACGGCCACGCCACATTGAGATTCAGGTTTTATTTGATGAGCACGGCAATGGCATTCACCTCTTTGAGCGTGACTGCTCGATACAGCGCCGCCACCAAAAACTGGTTGAAGAAGCGCCGAGCACCTTTTTAAATCAGAGCCAGCGGGAAAGCCTTGGTGCGACAGCAGTGCGGGCCGCGAAGGCTGCCGGCTACAGCAACGCCGGTACCATTGAATTCATTTGTGAATCTCCGGAACAAATTTATTTCATGGAAATGAACACGCGGATTCAAGTCGAGCATCCCGTGACGGAAGCCATCACGGGGGTTGATCTAGTCCGTGCTCAAATCCTAGTAGCTTCAGGGGAAAAACTGCCCCTAACCCAAAAAGACGTCATCCTGCGCGGCTGCGCGATGGAACTTCGCATCAACGCTGAAGATCCAGCGATGGGATTTGCGCCTGCCCCAGGACGCGTGGCGCAACTCGTATTTCCGGCCGGCCCCAACGTCCGTGTCGACACCCACATGTACCCCGGCTACACGATTCCCTCTGAGTACGATTCCATGGTGGCCAAAATCATCGTCAGCGGCGCCAATCGCAGCGAAGTCTTGGCGCGAGCCAAGAGAGCCCTCGGCGAATTGCAGGTCTCCGGCGTGCCCACCACGGCAAGGTTTCACGAGGCTTTGCTGGAGCACCCGGATTTTATCAAGGGCGAGGTCACCACAAAGTTTTTGGAAGAACAGCAACCCTGGATGGACCGGGTTTTTTCCAATGCAGGTCAGGAGACGTCGTCTCAGCACGGAAATGATGCTGGGGCGATATTGGCGGCGATCTCATTTTTGGGAGCATCCCCAAATATGAGTTCTGATATGAACTCAGAGTCGTCAGGTCTAAAGAATTCCGCGACCTCCACAGCCCCCACGGACTCGCCGCCCAGCAGCCGCTGGGCGGATGCTGCCAGGTTCGAGGGGTTGCGCCGATGAAAATTCTAGTGCAATCAGCCAATAAGGGCGCGAGTCCTGTTGTGGTGGACCTGCCTGATCACATCACCGATGGCCTGCCGTTCAACGTTGATGTCGATGGCCGCAAGTATCTCGCCCGGTGGTCCCGTGCCAGTGCGGCGCTGCATCTGAGGCGGGCTGCCGACGTTAATCATCCAGGCACTGCTCATCAAGATACGGCTCATCAAGTCACTGACCCAGCGATTGAACTCTCGATTCCCGTTCGCGGCATGAGGACCGTGCAATTTCCCGGGGACCCGGAAGCCAGGTGCAGCATCGAATGCTTTTTGCCAGATCCTGGCAATGGCCCGGCCCGGCCAATGACTTTTACCGGCACAATTTCCATGGCCAATCATGCCAAGCCCCAGGCAAGCAAGATGCTTAAAAATCCAATCTTGCGATCGCAGATAACTGGAAAAGTCCTGAGCGTTTTGACCAGTGAAGGCGCCATTGTCGAAGAAGGAGCCCCGCTGCTCATCATCGAAGCCATGAAAATGGAAAACCGAATCAATGCTCCGGCGCGCGTCAAAATATCTGGCATCAAGATCAAAGCCGGAGACAACGTCGCTGCTGGAGTTGAACTGATGCGTTTTGAGGCGGTGGATAAATGACGCTAGGCAGGCTTGTTACGGCAAAAATCGCTACCCTGATCGCCACGGCTGGTGGCCTAGGGCTCTCCCCCATTGCCCCGGGAACTCTCGGGAGCATTCCTGGAGTTTTTTTGGGGCTGTGGCTGGCGAAGGGGCTCTTGGTGCAGCCGCTGTTTTTTGCTGCGCTCTGCCTTGGTTTTTTTGCTGTCGGGTTATGGTCAGTAATCGTTTTTGAACACTTGCATGGTGCTCATGACGACCAGCGCATTGTCGTAGACGAAGTCATGGGCCAAGCTCTAACCCTTCTGCCTGTTGCCGCCTTGGCCCCGCAACTCCTGAGCGCCAGCATCGCGACTCAGGCCATGCTTGGCTTGATCGCCTTTGGGCTGTTTCGCCTATTTGACATCTGGAAACCGGGGCTCGTAGGTTGGATCGACCGCGAGATGCCGACGCCCCTTGGCACATATGTTGATGATCTGGTTGCTGGGCTGATGGCGGCTGCTGTTTTATCGATCCTGCTCATTGCCCTTCAAAACCTGAATCCTGTGTGAACCTTCTAGGAGTTGACCCATGAAAAAAGTCGCTGTGATTTTGAATGGCTGCGGGCATCGTGACGGCTCCGAAATCCACGAGGCCGTGTTGGCTTTGCTGGCCATTGAAGAAGCCGGAGCCACGTGGGAATGCCTGGCCCTCGACAAAAATCAAGCTGGCGTCGTGGATCACATCACCGGGGATGTCCTTCATGAAGAGGGTCCCGGGAAATCCGCGCTGGCCGGCCGCAACATGCTCCACGAAAGCGCGCGCATCGCCCGAGGTAGAATCAAAAATCTGGCGACAGCCCGCGCCCATGATTACGCCGCTGTGATCATTCCGGGGGGCAATGGCACGGCAAAAAATCTTTGCAATTTCGCCACATCTGACTCTGCAATGACGGTTGATCCGGATTTGGAAAGGTTTTTGCGCGAAGCCCACGGCGCTGCGAAAAGAAGCCCCCTGCCCATCGGAGCGATTTGCATCGCGCCCATCATCCTCGCCAAACTATTTGGCGCTGAGGGGGTTGAGCTGACCCTTGGATCAACCACCAATGACGCAGCCAAGGCCGCACAAAAAATGGGCGCAAAACTTGTCCCTTGCGAGGCCTCGCAATGTCACGTGGACGCGCGCCTCAAGATCGTCACCACGCCGGCCTACATGTGTGACGCGAGTGTTGCCGAAGTGGCCGCCGGCATCCGCCAACTAGCGCAGCAGGTGCTGGCATTGCATTTGATTGCCTGATTTTCTACGAGAAGCATTTTCAAAAAATGATTAATGACACCGGCCAATACAACGAAAAACATAACCTGATCACCCCGACGGGCTATGAACGGTTGATCACCGAATTGCGCTATTTAGCGGAAGTCGAGCGCCCTCGCCTTGTGGACGAGGTTCATCAGGCAGCCCTGCAGGGCGACCGCTCGGAAAATGCTGAGTATATTTATGGGAAAAAACGCCTGCGCGAGATCGACAAACGCATGGGCTTTTTGAAACGCCGCCTGGACGCCGCCAAGGTCATCGACCCGGCCCGCCAATCAGGAGAACGGGTATTGTTCGGCGCCAAGGTCGAACTCGAAGACGATGCTGAGGCGGTAAAAACCTGGCAGATCGTCGGCGAAGACGAGGCCGATCCAAGTCGTCAGACGATCAGCTGGAAATCCCCCGTGGGGCGGGCTGTACTGGGCCGGCTGGCCGGGGACGCCGTCACCATCGAAACCCCGAAAGGCACGCGGAACATGGTTATCCTGTCTATCACCTGGACAACCGCCCCCTGAATATCCGTCTGGCGCCCATCCTGTGCTACCATTGAAGTAGTCCCTACTTTATATGCACGGAGGAATCCCAGTGATGAAAGCCAACTTGGCCGCGTTCAGCAAAATCGCCGCGTTCGCCACATTCCTTGCCCTGACTGCTTCCGCCTGCAAGACCATGCAAGTCGCCGGCAACGAAGACGGCTCCCAGCCTATCAATGAAGAAGAACAGCGTGAGTACATGAAATCCATCCGCCGCTGCCACAAAATGGGCGGAACGCGCATCGTCAAGGTCCAAGGCGAGTTGCGCTGTTTCTGATGCTTGCCAAACCAATTGAAACCGCTATGATCCTTCCAAATTCTTATTGGCGAGGATCACTGTGGTCGAACGTACGCTTTCCATCATCAAACCAGACGGCACTCAACGCAACCTGATCGGCAAGGTCATCTCCCGCTTCGAAGAAGAAGGGCTGAAGATCGCTGCCATGGAAATGAAGTGGCTTTCACGCCGTGAAGCTGAAGGCTTCTACGCCGTGCACAAAGCCCGTCCTTTCTTTGGCGAATTGGTCGACTTTATGGTCTCCGGCCCCGTGGTGGTCATGGCCCTTGAAGGCAAAAATGCCGTCGCGAAAAATCGCGAAATCATGGGTGCCACCAATCCGGCCCAAGCCGCTCCCGGGACAATCCGCAAGGAATTCTCTTTGAGCATCGGCGAAAACACGGTTCACGGTTCCGACAGCCAGGAGAACGCGGCGATTGAAATCGCCTACTTTTTCCCGTCGACCGCAATCGTGACCAACAAACTGTAAAGTGAATTGACCAGAGCGGAGGCTTCCCATGCAGGAATTGCGCGACCCTGTGTCCATAACGGCAATCACAACCATTGCCGCGGAATTAAAAGTCCAGGGGTTTCAGGTCAACAACGCCGTGAAACTCTTGTTCACCGAGGGATGCACAATCCCCTTTGTGGCGCGTTACCGCAAGGAAGTCACCGGCAGCCTTGATGAAGTCGCCCTGCGTACCATCCGGGACCGCTTCACCTACCTGACCGAACTACAAGAATCAAAATCTCGCTACCTCAAGGTTATCGAAGAACAAGCGCTGAAAAACCCACTGCTTAAAGCCAGGCTCCCTGAACTGCGCCGCAAATTCGAAACCTGCACGACCAAACAAGAACTCGAAGACTTGTATTTGCCGTTCAAGCCCAAGCGCCGGACTCGGGCTCAGATTGCCAAAGAAAAAGGTCTGGAGCCTTTGTTGGAGCTGCTGCTCGAAAAAAGAGCCGCTCTGACAGACCCAGCCCAATTAGTTGCCGAAGCCCTCCAGTTTGTCAGCCCGCCGGACTCCATGCGGGATGATTCCCTGAAGGTTCCTGATGCCGCGACGGCATTGGCTGGGGCCTCCGATATTTTAGCTGAGCGCTGGAACGAAACCGCCGAAATCCGCGCCATGGTCCGGGAACTCTCCCTGAAATCTGGAGCCATGGTCAGCAAGAAAATCGACGATGCGCCGGCCGGTGAAGCCGCTAAATATCAGAATTATTTCGACTACCGTGAACCCGTGCAGACCGCCGCCTCGCACCGCATCATGGCTGTGCGTCGGGGCGAAGCAGAAAAAGTGCTGCGGGTTGGCATTGAAGTCGATGAAGCCGGAATCCGCCACGAAATCGAGCGCCTAGTCATTTCCTCTGAGCCCACCAGCCAGCCGATCCGGGCATGGCTCACCACCGTGGTGGAAGATACCTACAAGCGCCTCCTGTCGCCGTCGATTGAAACGGAATTGCGCCTGTCGCTAAAAAGCCGTGCCGAGGAAGATGCGATCAAAGTCTTTTCCAAAAATCTTCAAAGCCTGCTGCTCCTGCCGCCGATTCCCAACAAGACCGTTATGGGCGTGGACCCGGGTCTGCGCACAGGATCCAAGCTGGCCGTGATCTCTGCTACCGGAAAATATCTGGCCTCGACCACGATCTATCCGGATCCGGGCCGCGAAGACTCGCCAAAGTCCAAAGAAGCCAAACTGGTTCTGGTCGCGCTCATCAAAAAACATAGTGTTGAATGCCTAGCGATCGGCAATGGCACCGGCAGCCGCGAAATTGACAAGTTGATCATCTCGGCCCTGAAAGAGCATGACCTGAAGGATGTCAAGCGCCTTGTGGTCAACGAGGCTGGCGCCAGTGTCTACTCGGCAGATGACATCGCCCGGGAAGAATTTCCCGATCTCGACACGACCATTCGCAGCGCCATCAGCATTGGCCGGCGTTTACAGGATCCCCTGGCTGAACTCGTGAAGATCGACCCGCGCTCCATCGGCGTTGGTCAGTACCAACACGATGTCAACGTCACCAAACTTAAATCAAGCCTCGAAGAAGTTGTTGAAAGTTGCGTCAACAAGGTCGGCGTCAACTTGAACACGGCTTCCTTTAAACTGCTGGGCTACGTTTCCGGGATCGGCCCGACCCTGGCGAAAACCATCGTCGCCCACCGCGACAAGGCCGGGGTCTTCAAATCCCGTGACGACCTGATGTCCGTTGGTGGATTTGGCCCGAAGGCCTTTGAACAGGCTGCGGGGTTTTTGCGCGTCCCAGAATCAAGCAATCCACTCGACAATTCGGCAGTCCATCCAGAACGCTACGCCGTTGTGGAAACCGTCGCCAAAAGCTTGAATAAATCCCTGTCAGAGCTAATCGGACAAAAAATCATCGTCGATTCGATCGCTTGGGATAAATTTGTAACTGATGCTGTCGGCATCCCCACCCTGCGCGATATTGCTGCCGAGTTGATCAAACCAGGGCGCGACCCACGTGAAGATGGCACCCGCCTCATGTACTCGGACGATGTCACCACAATGGATGACCTGCGGCCGGGAATGAAACTGAAGGGCACGGTCAGCAACGTCACTAATTTTGGTGCGTTTGTCGATATTGGCGTGCATCAAGACGGCTTGGTCCACATCAGTGAACTGTCAGATCAATTTGTGACGGACGCCGCCCAAGTGGTTTCCGTAGGTGATGTGGTGGATGTGCGTGTGCTGGAGGTCGACAAGGCCCGCAAGCGCATCAGCCTCAGTTGCAAGACGCAAGGGGCTGCGACGCCAGCCGCAGGTGCAGGGGCGACCCAGAGGGGGCAAGGAAATCATCAGCCGAATCATCGGCCGAATCATCAGCCGAATCATCAGCCGAATCATCAGGCCCATCAACGCCCAGTGGCTTCCACCGCACCGCGACCACCGAAGGGCGGAGGCAAAACAAACGCCCCTGAAAAATCCTTCACGGTGGACGACTTGATGAGCAAATTTGCGCGCAAATAGCTCTAAGCATCGCGGCTCTATTATGATTGGATGATTGTGGTGAAATTAGGCGTCATCGGCGGCTCAGGAGTATACGGCATCAAGGGTGCGCGGGTGACCGCCAGCCATGCCGTTACCACGGCTTTCGGAGATCCCAGCGACAAGGTTTTTGAGCTGCAGGCTGAAAAATCGTTTTTATTTCTGCCCCGCCACGGCATTGGGCACCGTTTGCTGCCATCTGAGATCAACTACCGCGCGAATATCATGGCCCTGAAAAATCTGGGTGCGACTCATATTTTGGCCGTCAGCGCGGTCGGAATTTTGGCTGACGGGATCCATCCCGGCGACTTCGTGATTCCCGATCAATTGTTTGACCGGACTAAAAGTCTCCGGGCATCAACTTTTTTTGGCGACGGTGTCGTCGGCCATGTTTCCTTTGGCACGCCATTTTGTCCTGCATTCTCAGAGTTGACGGCACAATGTGCTGCGCCCCACACCAAGGTTCACCAGGGTGGCACTTATGTTTGCATGGAAGGGCCGCAATTTTCGACGCGGGCTGAGTCAGTTTTTTACCGGGAACAATTGCACGCCACCGTGATCGGCATGACGGCCCTGCCTGAAGCCAAACTGGCGCGCGAGGCGGGGATGCATTACGGAATGGTGGCCCTGGCAACCGACTATGACTGCTGGAACGAATCCGAGGGCGAGGTATCTGCCGATGCCGTTGTGGCCGTGGTCCGCAGCAATGTGGCCAAAGTCAATCAAGTGATCCTCGACATCGTGGCGCGAGTGGATCAACACCTCGAATCTTGTGCCTGCCAAAAATCCGCCGCCAACGCCGTCATGACCGACCCGTCCTTCATCTCCGATCAAGCCCGACAGCGCCTGGGCGGGATCCTGGGCTGAAAGACCCCGAAAAACATTTTTATTAATAAATACGGTTACTTGTATCGCCGCTCCACCCGCAACTCCCCCCAGCTGCACAGAGGTCCTGAGCCCGTCTGGTGATGCAGGTCAAGTTTTGCCCCAAACTCCCGATTCCTCTTAAGAACCAAACAGGGAATCCAGACGACATGAGACCCAGATTTCATCATCAATCCGGCGTGACGCTGGTTGAAGTTTTGGTGGCTATCGGCCTTGCGACGACCGTGACTTTGATCGTCGCGCAAATCCTCGTCAACACCATCAAGTTCCAAAAACGCACAGATTTGCGCAATGATTTACAGGCATTTTCCGCACGCCTGACCAAAGACCTCGACTGCGGCAAGACCTTTGCCAGCATCCCCAATCCCACCGATGCTGATTGCCAGTATCTGACCCTGAAGTCCTCTAGTGGTGCAAATATCCTGGCACCAGATGCGGCAGCCCAAGGCGTTTTTGTTGGCTCCGGAGCCATCACCAAAAACTGGTGGGCCATGGCGCGCTGCGATGCCACAGAGCGCAGCATTGTGGTCTACGTTGCCATGAAGGATCCTGGTTCGTGGTCCTATGGCAAGGATCCTATTCGTGCCAGCAATGACGCATCCGATGTTTTGCAATTGCAGCATTGGACGACAGCACCGAGCCCGCTGTTTGGTGGCACAGGAAAAGCCAAGCTGTGTGAAAGCTATTTTTCCGGCAGCACGGCGGTTCGCGATTGCAGCCAGTCTCCGAACAGCCAATATGTAACGGGACTTGCCTCGGGTGACAGTGTCACGTGCGCTCCACTGCCAACCCCGGATGTCACCCAAAATTGTGGAACAGGAAAAGTCGCCTACGGCTATGACATGCAAACCAACAAGCCCAAATGCCGAAACCTGACGACCACTGATTTGTCGGCAATTTCGGGAATTCAAACTTGGTTGAAGGGACAGGTCATTCCTAATTGCAGCGCTTCCCAAGTTTATGTTGCAGACACCAGCTCGCCAAACACCATGAAGTGCGCCAGTACCTATAAGGCACGGCGATGCTACAACACCACGACCAGTGACTACTTCCCGTCGCTGTCAAATTCATGCACGGGAGCACCAGGAACCGGCTGGTCCTGGGATGGAGGGTACTTTGATTTTTCGGTGCTTCCAGCAACGATCCCTTAGGGCTTTGCGAAGTGGATCCAAAACGGGATCCCAAACCCACTCCCCTCAGTTGGGCATGACCCTTGTCGAAATCATTATGGCACTGGGTATTTTTGCCGCCGTGACAGTGATCATTGCCTCCATCATGGAAACCACCTTCAAAGCCCAACGCCAAGCGGAATTGAAATCCGACCTGCAATCATTTTTCATGCGCTTGAATCAAGAAATCGACTGTGAAAAGACCTTCAAGGTCGGTGAAGCATCGCCGCTTTACAACCACGCCACTGCAACCTTCCCAACCAATGCGACCTGCGGTTATTTGACGTTAAAGGACTCCAGAGGCGACGTCATCCATGCTCCGAATCCCAGCGCATTAAGCCAATTTGTCGGCGCAGGGGCCATCAGCAAAAATTGGTGGGCTCGCGTTGGTTGCGATCAAACCCAACGTTCGATTACAATCTCGGTCGCCCTAAGAAAACGCGGTAACTGGACTGAATTTGGCAAAAATCCTTTGCGCGAACCGAAGGACGCCAGCGACACGCAGCACTTTATGAACTGGACGAATTCCATCAATCCCGTCTACGGCGGAGCCTCTCGCCCGAAACTCTGTGAACGCTATTTCAGCAACACGGAAAATAAACGCCAGAACTGCACCACAGGCCAATTTGCAACCGGCTACAATTCGGAAGACTTCCGCTGCGCGCCCTTGCCAACCCCGCTTGCAGGCACGGCTGGTGAATGCGGAGTTGGCGAAATCATGACCAGTTTCAACCTGCGGACCAACACTCCAGTCTGCCACAGCCTCGTAACGGCAGACCTTGACGCCAATCCCAGTCTGGGGGCATGGATTCGCGGGCAACTTGTTCCGCAATGCTATAACGGTCAATTTTTCTTGGCCGATGGCACCTCATCAAATGTCATCACCTGTGGATCAGCATTTCAGGCGATCCGCTGCAACCACACCACCACCCAAGATTACTTTCCGGGCTCTTCTACGGCATGCAATGGAATGTCGGGTTATACCGGGACTGGCGGCTCTATTTTTGACTTTCGCCAAATGTCATACATGTCCAACAGCAATTAAACTTCCTTGAAGGAAATAGCTCGGATCCGGCAATTTTTTCCCAGTCAAGACTTTCTGAAACCAGCCGAAACCCCCTATGGGTCCAACACGTCAAAGGTACGACGTGCCCATTATTTTAAGGAAGGGAAAAAATCATGACTGAAGATCGTAACATCCACGGAGCCCAGGCAAAGTCCGCTGCACCACGCTACCGCACCATGGACCAGTCACTCCTCGTCACATCACGAACGCTGGGTGTGCCGGTCGAATATGAGCTGGTAAGCGCCAACATTTCCAAATCAGGAATCCTGATTGAAAATGAGCGCAACCTTCGCATCCCCTTCAACGTCAACACGCTCCTTGAAATGACGATTGATCCGGGAAGTCAGTGGCTGCAACGCCCTGTTCATTGCATTGGCAAAGTCATACGGGTCGCCCATGCTGATTCAGGCGCCATTCAATTCGGTGTAAAGATTGTTCAGATAGATGGTAGCGAAAGCAATGTCTGGGAAATTTGCTTTCTTCACCTCGAAGAGCATGCCAAGCATTTATTAATGACGCCCAAGCCAAGCGACGCCGTCACGGCCCCGACTCTGACATTGCCACCAGCGGCTTGAATTTGTTTTACGGTATAAACGGGCGAGTTGTCGCAGCATGCTCAGCGCGGAACTTGAGAATTTCAGGTTCCAGAACCTTGAGCACATCATCGACAGTATCCACAACCTTGAGCATGTCAAAGTCACGACTCGACATTAGTTCTTGCTGAAGTGGCTGGCCTGTAAGCCAATCCAAGAGTCCGTTCCACATTTCGCTGCCAACCAGAATCAATGGCCTCTGCTTGATGTGCCCCACCTGCATCAACTGCCACGTATAGAAAAGTTCAAGGCAGGTTCCGATTCCACCCGGAGTGACAATCACCGCGTGGGAAATCCTCATGAACTCATCCAACCTAGAAGAAAAACGTTTGTGCTGGTGCTTCACGTCCAAATGGGAATTCGCGTCCGACTCAAACGGCAGGTCGATCGGAAGGCCAATCGAACGAGATTTATTTCCACCCTCTTTGGCTCCCTTGTTTGCAGCCTCCATCAATCCTGGGCCACCGCCCGTCACAATGTCGATCCCCTGACTGGCCAAGGCCGCAGCAAGTTCTTCCACCTGGCGGTAAAAGGGACTGCCGGGATTTATTCGTGCGGACCCAAAAATACAAACGCGGAAAAACTCCGTCTCCATTTCCGTAAGCAACGTATCGATGTCAGCAATGATGTCGTTTAGCTGATGAATCTTGTTGTTGAGGACCTTGCGAACCCGTTTTTGCTTGATCAAGGCCTACTCCCAAAAAATTCAAATGCTGTCAAAAACCTTCAAAGTGAAGGCTGCCGGCCCACAAAACCTAGGTCAACCGGCATATTCCAGGGAATTAGAACGCAATTCCAAGCATTTAACCACCTATTTTCGCGTCATGACGAAACATCCTCCGGCCAACGCTACCAGTAAAGCCCAGGCAATTTTTGCCGAAACAGATCTTGTAATCCGGGGTATCCATTCAAATGCCGAATGCCTTCTCAAAAATCAACGGCCCGCTCTATTTAGCTAGCGTTATTGTATTTTTATCGCTGCTATTTTCTGGTGCCTGGCTCATTGCCCAGCGGGCCGACCATTCCCTCTTGCCACGCAGCAGCGACAGCGCCCTCGGCCTGACGATCATGGGAACCATTGTAAAGGCTGGTGCCAACAACGGCGTGGCCCTCGTGAAGGAAGCCGCATCGGGAAGTGTTAAGGCTGTGAAAAGTGGCCATTCAATTTTGAACAAAGCCTATGTGATCGACGAAATTCACGCCAAGTACATCATCGTCAAACGCGCGGACAATTCGTCTCTTCTCGTCTTTCAAGACAAATTCGCAAAGGAATTCCGCAGCGCCAGCATCGCTGCTGATGCGCCAAAACCTGCGAATCAAAGCTCCGGGGATAACTATCGCGAAGAAGGTTTTGAACGGACAAGGGACCAGATCAAGATGTCATCGAGCTTCCGGGACCGCCTGGTAAACCAGGATCTTGCCAAGGTGCTGATGCAGGCAACGGCAGAGCCAGCCATGGAAAACGGTGCCCTCGTAGGCTTCAAGTTCACCCAGATCGATCAGGACAGCATCTACGCCAAGAGCGGCATGCGTGACAATGATGTCATCACGGGGATCAACGGCCAAAAACTAAATAGTGTTTCGGAGGCCGTGACGCTGCTCAAATCATTAAAGCAGGCAGACCAGATGGACATCGAATTCAAACGCAGCGGCGGCCAGCAACGCATCCAGATCAACGTAAATTAGATTCTGCTGAAAAAGGGGAAGCCTTTTTCAGCAGAATCGTATCCTGAGCCGCAGGCGAAGGATCTTTCCCGAATTACATCCGAAATTAAATCCTACAGTCACAATTTCCGCAAACGCCGCGCCAAAACTTCCACCGGCATCATTGCCATCAACGCCCAAGCCCACCAACGGCGAAACGGCCAATAGGGATCATCGCGGGCAGGCTGATGCTCATCGGTCGCCAACGCAGATTCCAAACCATTCGCCTCATCGGCCGTGGCATGTTCACGCAGCCATCTGCCGATTTTTGATCCTGCGCCAGCCGCAGATTCATAGGGACTCGCCTCCCCGACCATAATCAGTTCTGAAGGGGGCGCACTGCGTTCCTGCAGTTTTCGCAGCCAGGCGACGGAATCTAGAACCTGCCGGTCATTGAGTGGTGTCTGGATAAAAGCACTCGAAACCGCACCCACAGAACCGAAACTCTTATCGCGAGCCTGAACTTCAATTTTGCAAAATGGACGTCCTCCCGCCCCCCCGGAACCCGCTGTCCCCACAGGCAACACACCAGGGGCCAACGTCCCCGACAAAACAAACTGGTCGCCTGCAATCCGGTCGACGGCAATCGCGCGGCCATCTTGGACAACGCCACAAATCGCTAGGCGCCAAGTCCGGTCTTCCGACGGCGGTGAAACGAAATCCAGATGACGCGTTGCCGGTCCAGTGAGGTGAACCGTCCAAGAGATGGAATCATTTATGGAATCATTTATGGAATCATTTATGGAACCATTCGCCGCCCCCTTGGTCGACCGGCCTCCCCGGCGCAACGAAAAACGATTCGCAATCAGGGGCTTTCGTAAATCCTGACGCAATAACCACTGCAAGCCCCCAAGCATAAACCGATCGTAAGTCTCACGGGCAATCCCGGAGGTCTCCGCCATGGCCATGCGCCACATGGAATCGCTGAGGATCCACAATGCCCGCCCTCGCCCCGGAAAGGATGCCACGGCAAGAGGCACCGTAGTTCCGTCAGCCAAATGCGCATTCAAAAGTGGCGTCGCCTTGGTGCTGTCCAGCAAGGCTGGCGGGATTAGATGCAGGCCCTTCAATCCTTTCATGCGAGTCAAATCTGGAGTCGTTGCCAACCAGTCATCATAAACGCTCGCCAGTTCGCGTTGCTCCGGGGATGGTTTGGCAAATTCAATCTTGAATGACTTTCCACCATCGTAGCCTGCTCCCAGCGTGTCAAAACCAGCACCCGAAAACATCGGATTATTGGCGATGCCAGCATTGTCAGAATTTCTGCCCTCGCCCTTTTCACGTGGCCCATCCACGCCCAGGTCCGGAGTGCTTGAGCCATCATTGCCATCATTGCCATCATTGCCATCATTGCCATCATTGCCATCATTGCTAGCCCGCGGCCGCGGATAGGTCAGGATCGATTCAGCCCCCGGAATAAACGGCAAGATTTCACGCATCGGCGAACTGGACATGTCAAGGCGGTGCAAAGCCCGCGGGCCACCGATGAAAAGCAGGCCCCCCCCGTTTTTGACAAACTGGACCAGGTTGGCCTGATAATCTGGCTGTAAAAACTGGGCGAGGGTGAAGTCATGAAGGACTAGAACGCGGAAACTTTGCAGCTCTTCCTTGAACAATCGCTCCGCCGGAAATGGTATCAGGCTGAGTTCGCGATCACTCACTTGGAGATTGTCCCAGGGGTCCCGTAAAATGAAAAAACTGATCAAATCAAACTTGGGTTCGCTCTTGACCAGCCGGCGAAAAAACCTGCCGTCCCATGCCGGTGACCCAAGCAGGTGCAACAAGCCAATCGTGTTCGGCAGAACTTCAACGTCGGCCACTAGTGAATTGTCCCACACCATGGTTTCTGCTGGTGAGGGCAAGATGAAAAATTCAAGGGGTTGCTCGCCACGGGGCAGCGCTGGCACCACAATGCGGCCTGCGGCCCGGGCATCTGATTCCTTGAAAGACAAATCAACGGCGGCCAAAACCTGACTGCCCGAACGAACCTGCACCTGAACGGTTTCCGCAGGCAGCCCGGCTGCACGGTTGACGCCATCTCCGCGCGCCACATCAATGTTGACGGTCGCAGGACGCCCATCGAAGGCATAGGGCGGGACAGTGACAGAATCGAAAAAAAGATTTCTTGGATCAGCCGGTTGAAACCCAACGATCAATCCGGGACCTTGGGAGTCCGTGGCCAATTCCGCCGGCGATCCAGGCCCCTGCGCCGAATCCCCACCATCAGAGATGAGCACCCAGGGGTCCCCGCCAAGGCCGAGCCACCACGATCCCAGGGCGCGTTCCAGCCACGAAAAATTCCCCGAACCCAGCCCATTCAATTGACTCAATTGCGTGGCCTTGATTTCGCAGCCAGCGTCCTGGCATACAGCTGAAGCATCTGCAACGATGCGCTCCGCAATCTCAGTGCGCCGGCCATCCATGCTTTTTGAATCATCGACGAGAAAGTGCACAACCTTGGCCACGGGACTGCGCGGCCTGTCATCACGGATCCGCTCCGGAAAAAAGCACAGGGCAAATGGTAAAAACCATGCAAGCCTTGCGGCAAAGGCAAGCCAAGATTGCCATTTTTTCTGCATATTCACATTGACCTGCACATTCACCGTAGCCTCTTCAAGATTTCGGGCAAATGCACCTGATCTTTTTTGTAGTCAGTTGTCAGAGCAACCATCAACAAATTCACAAACGCGCGATAACCCTTCTCGCGACCATCGAGAGTCGCGGGGCTTTTACCAAGACGTTCCCCCGGACAACGCGTGGCCTCCACCGGTGCCCCGTCGCGCAACATTTCGGTTAATCTCTGTGGAATGGCAACGGCGGCCACGCGACCATCGAAATCAAACTGGTGCCAAATGGCTGGCGCACAAGCCGGCAATGAATCCAACAGATAAAAACTGCGCATCAACTCATGATCTGTGGGCACAGGTGCCCAGCTTCCTGCGGGAAACTCCACCTTGAATGCGGCATCAAGAATTTCTTTATTAGAAACGCCTTCAATCACCAAGAATCCACCGCGCCGCAACCAGCGACCGGTCACAGGGCTTAACCTGCCAGCGCCTCCGCTGACTGGAGTGGGCCCGCCCCCGGCCAATACTGGCTGCAAACCGTTTGACCACAACCATGGTTGATCAATCCCCGAAGGCTTTTCTGCCCCGACTGCCAAGCTAGCGGGGTTCCACACCTGGGGCACCGGAGACACCGTAATCGAGGTGCGAGAAGTCACCTCGCGCGAAAGGCGGTTGAATCGCGCGCCAGCCGCCGGCACAGCATTAGATCCAGATCCAGAGCCAGCAAATATAATATCAACATCACCACGCGCGCGCCCCGCGCCACCTAGGAGCCCAGAAACCCCCGCACACAATAGGACGCTCAGCAAACCCAGGCTTCGCAAAAACCCGCGCACAGCCAGGGACCGGCCCGCATGCCACATCCCTTCAAAGGCAAGAGCTGCCCCGGCAGCCGCAGCCAGACCTTTAACCCACGGCCAAGGATTGGTTTGTTCCTTGCTGGTTGCCGGATCAACTGCGCCAATATTTTCAAGGTTTGAAACTGGACGATCGAACAATGGGGGAAGGTCCGCTTCAGGGGCACGCTGCATCACACTTTCCACGGCCGGCACATTGCTCAACGGCAAATCACGGCTTTCTATTCCGGTTAGGCTGGAATCGGGAATCCGCGGCCAACTCGCTATCGCCTCCCGGGGGCCACCTTGTTCAATCTGCAGCAGGCTTTTCATGATCAAAGGAAAACGGGCATGGTCAATCCCCGTCAGAACCGAGGGCTCCAAGGGCAAGGTAAAGGCCATGATGGACATTATGGACATGGCTTCTAGGTCGGGCCTAGCATCAGAGTCAGATGCCGACACAGCATCAGCATCAGCATCAGCATCAGCATCAGCATCCCTGTCCGCTTTGCGGGCTAAGCCCTTGCCCCTCCATGCCAAGGAACCACTGGCATCGCCCAGGCGGCCACCGATTTGTTTTGCACCCAGAGACGGTAATAAACCAGTCCACGACGCCTGAGTTTTAATCTCTCCGCAAAATCGATCTGAGCCAGTAATCCCAGCCAATCGGGTGTAACAAGTGCACAGGTCACTCCACGCAATTTCACCAGCCCCTGCACGCGGGGCCAGCCAGACACTGCGGGCGTCTGACAATCGAGGCGGTAACCAAACCGGACAAACATTATCCAGATGCCCCGCACCACCAGTTTGAATAATCCAACGTGACGCCCTGGCTCCCGCCGAAACGGCAGCGGCCGCAGAATCGTGGCGAAAAACTTCAAAACCTAAAACTCCAAGCACGGTTGCCAGTTGCCACGAATCATCTTGGAGCAAGCCCTCGCCAGATGGTTCGCTGATCAACCGAACACTTCCCGGCCCCACATCGCGGCGCGCCCTGAACTCGTTATCGACCTTGATCGCATCAGGAGTCTCTGGGTCGATGCGAAAATTTAGGACGTCACCAGCCGCCGCAATATCTACTAATATGACCACCCGCTGTGCACCCGCTGAAAACTTCCAGGTGCCTCGGCCTGAAACTTGATCCTTAACCAGGACTTCGATCGTTCCGCCGTACTCAGGCATGCGATTGCCGATACTGGCCATATCCTCGTGACGACGTCGCAGGATTTCCACCTCCCAGGTCTCACGAACAGGTTGCACTGCGGGCCCAGAAGTCCTGCGAACGGATTCGATAAACACGTTGGCCAGTCCAATGCCTTGCCCACCAGCATTTCCAATTCCCATACCAGCCGGCCCAATGGCAGCCACACGGGTCAAAATGCTGCCACTAGGAGTCAGACCACGCCCCCGACCACGAAAAAATCCGGACCTCAGCCCCGCCCATGAATGGGCATCATCGTCAGACAGGACCACCATTCGATCGATTTTTTCGAGGCCCGCCAACTGTTTTTGCAGCATCCCACCTATGCGAACACCAGCCCGGGAAAAACCTGAACGAGTGATCAGATTTAAAACCTCTTCGCGAGATGCGGGAACAGAGGTGGCTGCGGACTGAGTCGTTCCAACCGTTACCTTGCCATCTCGGGACAAGACGGCCCAAGTGTCAGCCGCCTTGTTTGCGAGGTCAGGCAATGAAATCCTCGCCACCGACGGTGACAGGTCGATCAGCAAGTGGGAGTCGATGCTGCCGCTCTTGCTGGCCTGCCGCTCGACGTGCCCCGGTTCAAAAGCCAAAAGGGTCGCCGCAAGCGCAGCAATCAAAAAACAAATAAAAGGAATCAACGGCGGTGGCTCCAGCCGCAGGCGTGGGGTTACCTTCGGCGGAATTTCAAGGCGGCGCATCAGGGGGAACCAAATTTTACGCCGGCGCACCAGGACAATCCACCAAAAAAAGAGTCCCAAAGCAGCGGCGATGGCAACGAATGCCGACAAGGGCGCCACCTGAAAAACATTATTAAAAAATGTAAATGATGAAGATGCCACGAAAATCTATCTGAGGCCTCCACACCAGGATTCAAAAACGACAATGAATGCATCAACCGGAACAACACTAGTCACCCTGGCAGCCTCACATCCGCGCGCAGCCAACGCCTGATCCAAGCGGTCAAACCATGCCTGACGCGCCGGCCCAATATGATCCTGCAACCATTGCCCCTGCCATTCATTTGATGGCAGCGAGACCGTGGAATTTGACTCGTCTGCGTACACATCGCCAGCAGAACGCCAGGCATCCGAGATTTCTAGTTCAGAAAGAACGTGCAGAAATAAATCACCCGGTTCAAGGGCGGAAATACCGTGGTTGTCCCCAAGTGCATCGGTCAGCGCCACGCGACGGATGCGCGACGATCTGCGCACATCGCGCAACGGCGATACCTCCGGCAAAACAATTTTCGCCACTGCATCGGGACTGAAATTATTTACCTTCAGCCAGTCAAACAAATCGATCACCATGCGGGCGCCAGAGGGACGCCAAATTGTGGCGGGATCAGAATTGGGGCCAGACCCTAACAGAACTTCAATTTCAACAACGTCGCCACGGCGCAGCAGTGCATAGGCCATGAACAAAGCCAAACGCCAGGCTAGTTCTGACTTATTAATGACAGCATGAGGCAACGTCCCCGGAGCTGGACTAATTTCGGATTTCAATTCAGGCCAGCTCCCCGGCCAATACATCGAGTCGTGCAGGCCAACCTGGATCCTGACATGCTGCGGCGCTTGCTCGCGGCGTTGCCGCAAAATCAATTGATCCGTGCGTCCAAAAGCGCGCCAGTCAATCAGATGCACGGGATCGCCAGCCTGATATTGCCGCGTTTCCTCTGGCACCCGCCCCGGAGTTTTGAGGCGCTGTGTGGCTCCCCCCGCAGGGCGCGGAGCAAATCTAGCCGATGCCATGATGCGCCGGGCCTCGTAGCCCGGAATCAAACCGGAGAGCGCGTTGCTGGCGGCTCCGCCGGAAACTTCCGTGGTCAGATTCAACGTCACTGTGTCAGCAACCTCGTTTCACCTTAAAGCCTCGTTTCACCTTCAAGCCTCGTTTCACGTTCAAGTATGCAGTGCATCAAGGCGGAGCTTTTCCCGGCAGTGTGCCAGGAGGCGTTCCACCATGGAGTCTTCCGTAATGCCGTCACGAATTGCGCCCATGTTGAGGCGGATGCGATGGCGAAGGACTGGCTTTGCAAATCTTTCCACGTGGCGCCACTGCACCGCTTCATGGCCTTCCAAAAGGGCCAATGCACGCGCCGCAGAAACTAGGGCCAACCCGCTGCGCGGTCCAGCGCCGTAGACAACGGCCTGATTCACAAAATCGGGAGCGGCGTCGCCGCCATGCCCTTTATTCCCGTCCACCGCCGGTCGCGTGGCCCGGACCAAACTTACGATACCTTTGAGCAACGCCGGGTCAATGGTGACCTTTTTGGCGCAGGCAACAATGCCCGCGCAGGTGGCAGCATCGAGCGCGGCCTTCGCCTCGTTTTTAGTGTTCAAGGACCCATTCTTTTGAGCCTCAAAATTGGCTTCGCCCACAAGTGTGCCGGCGGCATGTTCGTCCAACATGGTCAACTCCGCCCCCTCCGATGGGTAGTCGACCAGAGAGTGCATCAAAAACCGGTCCATCTGCGCTTCCGGCAACGGAAACACACCCTCGGACTCAAAGGGATTTTGGGTCGCAAAAACAAGAAACGGTTTCGGCAGGGAATGACTCACACCGGCCACCGTCACGGAACGCTCCTGCATGGCTTCGAGAAGGGCAGATTGTGTCCGTGGCGAAGCCCTGTTGATTTCATCTGCCAAGACGAGCCCGCCAAAAACGGGACCTTTCACAAAGCGGAATTCGCGTTGCCCGGAAGCAGGATCGATATTCAAAATTTCCGCACCCGTGATGTCCGACGGCAAAAGATCGGGCGTAAATTGAATGCGCTTGAATTCCAAGTGCACAAATTCGGCTAGGGCCCGGACGAGGGTTGTTTTTGCGAGGCCCGGGGCTCCCGTCATCAATAAATGACCGTTGGCGGCCAGGCAGCAGACCACCTCATCAATCAAACTTTCTTGACCAAATACAAGCCGACGCAATTGATCACGCAATGCGCGCATGGCGTTGGAAGCGTCTTGGAAATGAAGTGTCATTGGTGTCTTCTCCCGGCCCGCAAATGGGAAATAAAAAATAACGCTGTGAAAATAATACAGCATTCAGATTGCCAAGGTACCCGGTGACTTGCAATGCCATTGGCCGATCAGGGGGCGGTTAACTTACACGGGTGAGGCGACAACGGTGCAAAGTCCTACGATTGCCCACAAGGAGGCCCCCGTCATGATCTTAAAAGCCATCAAAGCCATCAAAGCCATCAAATCCGTCAAAACAAGACTAAGATTTAGCAAAAAACAAACGCGAGCCCCCGGAACCTCACGCCTGGCCAAACCCAATGCCGGCGGCGTGGCCCTTGAATACATTATGGTCACAACCTTCGCCCTGGCAACCACTCTGGCTGCATTGGGGTACCTGGGAAAGACCTTGAAATCCCGGTTCGCGGAACTGGAGGCCACGTCGGTTCGGACTGCCTCGGGCGACGCCATGTGGGACCCATGACAGGTTCACCGGGACTTCTGCTGGCGGCGCTGGTCCTTGCAGGGACAGCCCTTTGGCTCACGGCGGCCGACAAACAAATGAGCTCCATCGTCGAAAAGTCCGTTGGCTTGCGTCGGCGCCTCCAGGCGGATCCGGGCGGAACTTTGGAATCCCTATGCGCGGCCTCCGGACAACCCAAAATCAAGCTAGGGGATGTCGCCATGCCCAATTTGAATCCTAGCATTAACCTCGTTTGTCATGCTGAGATAAACCACCGCAGGGGCCAGCACCAGTCTAGTCCTGCGATCGGCGATTCCTCGTGGCTGCCAGCCTCCTGCACACCATCATCCGGACGCCCCAGACGCCTTGAACCCGTGCGTTTCCGGCAAATTCGTGTATGCTGCCAACAGGGCAAAAACCAGTGCGTCTTCGCATGGCGGTTTTTCATGAAGTCGTAAAAAGCGAGGTCCATCCAGTGTATTTTGCAGTAATGAAACTCTCTTTTATGCTGGATGAGGAACACCCCGGGGTTGACACCTCCGCCGTGAAGCATGACTTGCAAGTTTTGGTGGAGAAACTCCGCGCCCGTTTCCGCATCGCCATACTGTCCGGCCAGGTCGCAGGCCCAGGGGATCCTCCAACAATTGCCGTTGCCAGCCTAGCCCATTCCGAAGACTCTTTAACCCGGCAATTGGATTCCATTTGTGAATTTTGCGAATCTTCTGGTTTTGGTCGTATCGACATGGAACGAACGCTGCTCGACCACATTGATTCATTTGGCGATGATGACGATGGAGAGGGAGAGGGAAACGATGACGAATTCGACCGGTCTCATTAAACCAAGGCAGCTCAGGCCGCGCCCTTGAGACCGCCGCCGGGATTGGCCTCTATCCCAACCGGGGATGCAGCCAGTTCTTTCATGATTTGATCTTTGAATTGCGGGTGGTGAAACAGATAGCCCTGAACTAGGTCGACTCCGCTGTCCTGGCAAAATCTCGCCTCTTCAATCCGCTCCACCCCTTCGGCCAGAACCAAGGCTCCGGTCAACTTTGCCGCCGAAATCATCGACTTCAAAAAAGCCTGACGGGTTGGGTCGCCATCGATTCTATCAATCAGGGAACGGTCAAATTTGACAATATCAGGGCGCATTTTAACAATGCGGTCGAGGCCACCAAACCCTTTGCCGAAATCATCGGCGGCTATTTTCAATTCCATTTTGCGCAGTGCCCCGCAAACCTCACTGAGCTTGCTGTAATTTGCAATTTCTTCGGCTTCAGAAACTTCAAAAACGATTCCCTTGCGGCTGCCAGTCAACTCCTTGACTGCCTCAACCTGATACAGGTTGCGCGGTAAAATATTGACCATTAAGTCACCAGGTAAACCTTCACTGCCGCGAATGGCGTGGACGAGGCATGACTGGTCCAGCTCGAGGGCAAGGTGATTTTCGTGGGCCAGCGCGAAAAGCACGTCCGGACGCAAGATTTTTGCATCGAAATAGCCAACAAGATCCGGAAATACCCGCTGATCAAAGGCTGCCGACTTGACGCGGATCAACGACTCAAATCCATAGATGAAATCCTGAAATCGCTTGATTCCCGGAATGTTTGCCTGGTTTGGCGTCAAATTCTTGAGGTTCGTATCCTGATTTAAATTTTGATGAATACTTAAATTCATTCCGGGCATTTTGAAAACAGCCTGATAGGCTGGCATCAGCAAGTCATCAGATTTGATCAAAGTCATCAAAAGTTCACGGCGCCTTTCCCTGACTCGTGCGATCTGACTGATCGACAATTCTAGAGCAGACTCGGTCAGTTGGACGACTTGATCAAGGGTGTCCACCGCTGGATTGTAAACTGTCGTCGCATAACCCGTACCGATACCGGGAATCAGCGACAAAAAGGGCGGCAACCCGCTCTTGGAGTCCCCTATGGCACGCCAAAGATGTCCAAGGAGTTTGCTCGTCAGCCTCTCACCAAGGTGCTCCAAGACGCCGGGTGCCGGAACCAATTCATGGCCCCGGGCCCCTTCCAGGATCACATAGAAAACCAAGGAGTCGTCCCGACGCCGGCACAAAATGTCTTCGGCGCGAAAACTTCCGGGCTCTCCCCACATACCAAGCAATGTCCGGCGGACCTCTGCGACGACATCATCAAAAGCATCGCTGCCATAGGTGGTCGCCAACTTGCGCATTTTCGTGGCGTTAATGCACAGGATGCTCAAGACGGAATTCTTGCGCAGCATCGTCCTCATTTGGGCAAGATCCATTTCGGCAATCCGAGTATGGACTCGCCTTGGAACCTCTGGCTGCAGGATAGCCATGGACCGCAGGCGTAAAACGATCCCCTCAGTGCCTTCGGACTCAGGGACAACCTCCATCTTGCGATAGTTCTTCCCTGCAAGCGAATCGGGGATGGCGCCGCACAGGATGACCGGCATGCGCAGGTTGATTCCGTTCAAAAGGTCCAACCAAAGGGCCGCTGAAATTCCCTGAAGAACCACAGGAGCATCGGGTGCTACGAGCAGCGCGTCGCCACTGGCGGTAGAAAGTCTGGCAACAGCATCTTCTGAACTTGGATCAATCCAATCCACGTTCGCGGCAAATGATTCAAGCACGTCGCGCAGATCGCTGGCGCGACTCGCGGTCATAAAAATGACAACCTTGCGTGCTTGAACCAAAATCCCACTCCCCCAATAAATCGAAACTGACGACAGACCTGACAACTTAATTGATGAGGCTTAATCGGACATAAATGCCCATAACTTGACTTCTTCCTTTGGAAGGCTGGACGAGAAACCCCCGAAAGGCTTCACGAAAGGCTTCACGAGAGGCTTCAATCAATCAAAGGAAATTAGACAACATACTGTTTCAATTAATTTAAATGCTTATTTTTCACACATCAAAAATTCATCCACAAGTCCTGTGGATAACCCCCACTTTAGGGACCGCAGACCCCCAACTGACAGTAGTTGTTTCGATTTGGCTATTTTTTGTTCACAATGGACTCAGCCGTGTTAACGACCAAAAAAAAGCTAGCCGAGCCATTTAAATGCCAAACACCGACCTCAGCAAATTCTGGCTCGATGCCTGCCGCTCCACCCAGCGGCGGATCGTGTTTCCTGAATCGACAGACTTGCGCACCATCGAAGCCGTTGGACGCCTCGTACGCGAAAAAGCTGCGAAGCAGATTTTTTTCACCGGCAGCCGCCAAGGAACACTCGACGCTGCCCGTGCGAACCCGAAACTATGCGCAGACCTTGAAAGTGGAGTGACCTGGACCAGCGACGCCGTGCCTGATCTTGCCGATCAAACCCGAAACTTGCTTGAACGCGCGGCCGCCGATCGCGGCAAACACGTTGCTCCTGATATCCTCGCCAAGCAGAGCGGCGACCCGCTGTATCAGGCCGGGACTCTGATGCACGCTGGCCTTGCTGATTGCGCCCTGGCCGGAGCCGTTGGCACGACCTCCGCTGTCATCCGGGCGGCAATCGCCACCGTGGGAATAGAGCCTGGCTTGAAGACCGTCAGCGGCAGCTTCATCATGGAAAAAAATATTGAAAAAAATTCGGCAGCTTACTTATATGCAGATGCCGGAGTGGTGATTGATCCAACGCTGGAGCAGCTGGTTGACATCGCGAGCGCGTCCGTAAAGACGTGGACCTGCCTAGTTCCAAATTCTGGCTACTTTGCCTCGGGCAAAGAACCGGTTGTTGCCTTTCTCTCGTTTTCGACCAAAGGGTCCGCTGCGCATCCTGCCGCAGAAAAAATGGCATTGGCTGCCAGACTTTTCCAAGAACGCCACCCGCATATTGCCGTTGACGGTGAACTTCAATTCGACGCGGCCATTGACCCTGGAATTGCCGCCCGCAAATGCCCGTCATCGCCGGCCGCCGGACGAGCCAATATTTTCATCTTTCCAAACCTCGAGTCCGGCAACATTGCCTACAAGATTACCCAGCGCCTCGGCGGATTTCACGCCTACGGCCCGATCCTGCAAGGACTCGCTAAGCCGTACTCAGACCTTTCCCGCGGATCGACGTCCCACGATATATTTATGTCTGCCCTGGGCAATCTATTGCGCGCCTGATCCAAAGTCCCATATCATCACAGGGAATCAGGGGCTTCAACGACAAGGGAGTGTCACATGGCCGTTAAATTATTCCGTACCCGTTTACCTGGCACACAGCGGATTTTTTCTAGAGCCCTTGCTGGCAGCATCATCCCCATCATCGCCATCATCG
Organism: Oligoflexales bacterium; assembly: GCA_947445775.1. Classification (GTDB taxonomy): domain Bacteria; phylum Bdellovibrionota_B; class Oligoflexia; order Oligoflexales; family RGVZ01; genus RGVZ01. The sequence goes on from CANFEB010000015.1 coordinate 32,458, forward strand.
CCCTCAGCACAATGACGACCGGATGCGGCGCTGTGGAATCTGGCAAAAATGTCGCCACATCTCCCTACTTCCTTGATACGTCGATCACTGCCGACCAGAATAATGGCAAACCGTCCTATGTTCGCATCAGTCGTGACCTGATAACTCAAGAATTTATTGAGCGAACAGGATTTGAGCAGGACCATGCCCGTGGCGAGACCCATGCCTTTGGCTGGATCAAGGGCGATGCATTTACAAAAGTCATTGCTGAAAATCAGGACTGGCAGATTCGCAGCGGCGTGCAACTCTTGAACGAAAAAGCCATGAAGAGCGTTGCCATCAACCCGGATACAATGGCCAGGATGCCCAACATTCAAGCCCCGCATCCAGAATCGAAATTTGGTTTTATTGAAGGTTCTAAAAATAGCTACCACGACTACGAACAATTAACCGCTGAACTGGAAGCCCTCGCTGCTGCCAACCCCCAATTAGCTCAAATGGAAACTGCCGGTACCAGTGTTTCCGGCCGAAACCTCTGGTACATGAAAGCGGGATCCCGCCTGGATGCCGCCAACGGTGGTCCACGCACGTTGCTCATTGCCAACATGCACGGTGACGAGACGGCGGGGCGTGAATTGATGGTTTATTTGTTGAGGGATCTGTTGGGCGGTTATGGGCGCGACGAACGCATCACCCGCATCATGAACGGATCCCAGGTCTTCGTCATGCCCAGCATGAATCCAGATGGCTTCGAAGACGGCGAGCGTTGGAATGCGAATTACAAAGACTTAAACCGCAGCTTCCCCGACTTTACAGCTGACCCCAATGATTCCGTGAACGGTCGTCCTGCGGAAGTGGCTGGCGTCATGAAATTGCACAATCGCTATGCCTTTGCCAATTCACTGAACTTTCACGGAGGAACCGTCTGTTTCAACATGCCATGGGACACCAAGCCAAATCGCCCTGCCAATGAAAAATTCGGGGACGACGCTTACATGAATTCCCTGGGCAGAGCCTATTCATCAAGCAACCAAACCATGCTAGACAATCACAGCGGCACGTTCGACCACGGCGTCACCTACGGATATGAATGGTATGAAGTGGACGGCGGTATGCAGGACTGGTCGATCGGCTATCGCGACACCACCCACGCCACCGTGGAGCTCTCCTATGCCAAAACCGTGAGCGAAGGCAGCCTTGAAACCGTGTGGCGCGAGAATCGCGAAGCACTTCTCGATTTTCTCGATCGCAGCGCCATGGGAATCCACTTGAATGTTGTGGATGATGCCACCGGCGCCACGATCGCGGCTAAAGTGGAGGTCTCGACCTCAAATGCTCCGCGCAACCTCGGTTACCGCAGTGGCGTCGTGCATCGCCTCACCCCGGTCGGCACTTGGAAGGTCACCGTTCGCGCCGCCGGTTACACTGCCGTGGAACTCGACTTGACGGCTGCCAGCTTCAACGGAACTTTTGAGACGATTCGCCTGCGCCGGGCGTCCAATCAGATCAGGCGTCCGTCCTAGCCTGGACGCAATCACTGGATCTTGAACTTCCACCATCGCCTTGAGAGCTCCGATGCGTGGAAGGGTCTTATACAAAAACCGTTCGTAGATCCAACTTCTGCTTGGATCCACCTTTGCGTCGCGCTGCAAACTTTCCGCCATAGCGACTAGAGCTTTCATCTCACAAATGCGTTCCGCATTGAGCAATGCCGGTGCAAAGTTTTCTTGGCGCTGTAGTTCTTGGCCCAATAATTTAATCGCCTTGAATAAGTCCAACGCGCCCAACTTGGATGTGCCCCGAAGGCTTGAGCGGTAAGCCTGTGCGACCACCTGCTTGATCGTGGTCAAAACGCTGCCGTAGTACAATTGCCGGCATTTTGCCAGCTTCCGGTCCAGGGGATTACGCTCCGAAACCGCCATCAACTTATTGCCAAGGGCTTTCTCAAACAGTGCGCGGGGACGCTTGAGCGCATCCTTGATTGTATCCTTGACGCACATCAGGGCCTGAATCTGGGACGTTCCCTCGTAAACAGGGAGGATCATGGCCTCACGCAACCACCATTCAGCGCGATATTCAGTGGTGAAACCGTAACCACCAAAAATTTGCATGCAACTGCGGGCATGAATGAATGCATTTTCCGCGATCCAATATTTGAGCAGCGGCGTCCACTGGCGCACCCGACGCCGATAGCGATTCAATTTGGCTTCTACCTCAGCCTTTTCCTTGGCCGGCATTTCCGGATTCTCCTTTAAAAAACCCTCGCCAAGATGAATCATCCCATGAGCAAAGCATGCCGACAGACTCAAACTGCGCGCAGCCTTAAGCTCCACTTCCATGTCGAGAAGTTTTTCTGCAATCAGCTCATGGCGCGCAATCGGTTTACCCCAGGCCATACGCTGCTCTGCGTACTCCTGAGCCATTTGGAAGGTTGCCTCCATCAAACCCACACCCTGCAAGGCCACGCCAATGCGGGCCTCGTTCATCAGCTGCAGCATGGCATGAAAGCCCTTGCCGTCTTCACCCAAAAGCCAGGCTTTTGCACCATCGAATTTCAATTCACAGGTGGCCGAGGCTTTGAGGCCAAGTTTATGTTCAATCTTTGTGACATGAACGTTGCGCTTGCCATCGTCATCACGCAGGCACAAAAACAGGCTAAGATTGTCCAGGCCGACAGCGCCCTTGGCATTTTTAGCCAGGACTAAAACCACATTGGCATTACCGTTGCTGATGAATCGTTTGGTTCCGGTGATGCGCCATGATCCATCGGCCTGTTTTTCAGCCCATGTCGAGATTTTCCCAAGATCAGAACCGGCGTCGGGCTCGGTGAGTGCCATAGCACCTGACCACTTGCCACTGACCAGATTTGGAATGGTCAATTCGCGTTCGCGCAGGGCCCCAAAACGCTCGATCACATGGGTGATCGGACCCCACCAGCAGCAATTAAGGGCCGTGCTCGGACAAGCCCGAAATAGGATTTCGTTAGCAGCTGTTTCTATAAACATCGGGGCGCCTGACCCGCCGTACTCCGGACTGGAACCGACACCAGGGACGCCAAGTTCTATCAACGTGTCAATATTGCGCCTTAGAGTCGGTGGAACCACCACATTGCCGGCGGCATCAAGGCCAATGCCCTCATCTTCGACCTGGCGTGCGTTGGGGGCGATGTTGGAACCACAAACTTCACCAAAGGTGGCGAGAACTTCACGCCACAAGGCGCTATATTCTTTTGCAGACGAAACACCATAAACTTCGCGCAGGGCGGGAGACACCCACTGCCAAGCGTCATCAAAGCGAAACTTATTGTCGAAGTGCCACAGCAAGTCGGCATTGTCAGAAAAAAAATTGGCCTTCTTTTGCATCTCGGGGTGCCCCGTCCGGAATCCATGTGAGATAATCGCTGAAGGACCAACAATACAACGCATGGACGGGAAAATGCGATCAATTACCGCGTTTCTTCTATTTATTCAATGCATGTCCTTTACGGAACTGGCCCAGGCCTTTGGCTCTGGAAGAACCGGGACTTTCAAGGTAAAAAAAGACTCCTCTGATGAGGTCAACTTGCGCGAGGCATGCCGGCGCGTGGCCTCCGGCATGTATTTGGATGCCTGGGACCAGATGTACCAATCCAAAAAACTCTTGGCGAGCACCGAGGCCAAGAAAAAAGCCATTGATTTGTCGCTCTCCGCAGAATCAAAATTGCTTACGGCCATGCGCAGTAAAGTAGCAAAGTCCAACTATGACCTGGCCTTGGCCCAGCAAATCGATTCCAAGTCTGGTCTGATCCAGACTCTGCAAACTCAGGCTGCAGACATGGCGACCCTTGGCGCCAAAAGCAAGGTCGACGTTGATGCTGCAACAAAATACGAAGCCACCCGGCGGGCCGAAGTAATACCTGTTTTTGATATTAAAAAGGAAAAAAAGCAGGAGCGCCCTCTGAACCTTGATTACAAAGCAGCGTGCCCAAAATACCGGTACCTCTGTCCCCTGCCCCGGGATCATGCCATCCGGCTGCGGGATATTACCGACAAAAATCCAAACCTTGAACCCTGCGCCCGCTACGCCGAACAAAGCATCCAAAACCGGAAATAACCAGTCGCTGCCGCCGTGCTAAGCGAGGGGAAGAATCCTTTCTTACGCCCGATCCCCTACCGACCCTCGAGCTCAAGGATCGTCAAATCCCGCGCAGCACTCATGCGCAAGATCGCAGCAATCTTGTCCTTGTTGGGCAGGCTTGATCCTTCAATAGAACCGATTAGTGACTCGGTCAACAAATCCTGCTTCATGTAAGTGATGCATGCTTTGTAGCGGCCCTTGGGCGGAATCCGTTCCAGCCAACCAAGGCCCTCCCGGTAAACAATGTAGCTCGCAATGAATGCCGCCAGCATGGCAATCCGGTGGGGCGCCGGCAATTTCTCGAGCACGCGCTGGCGATACTTCTCGGTCAGGATTTGTGGGCAATGCTTCAGAACCAGCGCCTGAAAAAATGGATCTGCGAGAACCGCCTTTTCCCGGTTGGTCAATTCCTCGAGAAGGGCATCCGTCACGACATTGATCTCGCGGGAAATATCCATCGATAGTTCTACCAGCGTGCGCGTGTTCCCCGGTCGAGCATACTCACGGAACAGCAACTTGGCTTCCGCATCAGCCTTCTGGCGCAGAATTTCAATGACTTGATCGACGTACACTTCCTTCATGCCTAGGAATTCCTTTTGGCTCAACACTAGCGAGGCAATGATCTCGTAGGACGAGCAGATCACACCGCATTTATTGGCCGTTGAATCCTTGACGATGACCACACCGGATTCCTGAAGGGCCTTTCGCGCTGGTCCCGTAAAGAAAATATTAGCACCCTCGACAATGACCTTCATCGTGGGTTTGCCATCGGCACCCAACATGCCCGACCAGTTTTTCTCGTTCACGGTATAAGGCCGGCCGCCTGCCGGGATAAAAATATCCGCTTGAACAGTTGCATAAAGTTCATTGCGCTTGCGAATGTGTTCAGGAGTGTCGGCCTTGATGACAAAGCTGCCTTTGCCGGTCACCAAAGTTGCATTGAATTCTGAAATCGACAGATTGCCCTGGACCAGGCGCAGCAACTCCTTCCAATTCAAGCCATCCGGATCAAACGCCGCGCCATGGCCGTCGGCGATGGCCACCACCCGAGCATTTTCGCCGTACTCGCGGTGCAGAATCTTAAGTTCATTGCCAGCAACGTCGCCATCGGGGCCACCGGTGATCTTTACCGTAAATTTTAGTTTGCGTGGGTCGATACCAACAAACTTCAAGGCATTTTCAACAAAGACGTTAACGCCCTCTGACGTCACGCCGTATTCCTTGTGGTTGATCCCCGCCCCCGGCTTGGAAGACATGAATGCCGCAGCGTAGGGATATCCCCGGCGGGCCGCCTGTTCTGGAATCCATTCAATCAAATCATTGGTGATATTTTCGTCTGGCCCAAGATAAATAATCTCGTCTTTATCATAATACGAGACCAACTGCGGGGCACCGGCTTCACAAGATTCGTCCGTGGTCACCAAAAGGTCCAGTAGCGCATTGACGGCGCCGCGCACGGCCTGCTGACGATGTCCATCTGGTTTCAACAAGAGAACCCCCTTGGAGCCGCCCTCGGGAATATCCTTGTTTTTAAGCTGCTGGGCGTGGCTCAGGCCATAGACTTCATCAAACAATCCGGCCAAGGAATAATCATGTTCCGTCGAGTTTCGCGGCATGACAACCCGCAAGCCACCCCGCGCAATATCTTTCCAACGAACATGAAAAAAACGGTAATCGTGACCAAGGATGAAAAAGATTCCAAAAGGTTTTTCCGGATAGAATTTCGAATCCAACACATCCGGAGAAAGGCGGAAAGCCAAGCCCGTCTTGGTAGGCATGAAGTAATTGGTCTTAAGTGTCGCATCGATGAACTTCAAGGCTTCCTGATAAATGGTCCGTTCGACCTCATCGACAAGATCGGCCACCTTGGAAGCAATATCCTTGCGGTTTTCTGCGCAACGCCGTTCGCGTTCATGGCCTTTTTGGCTCTGCATCGGATCAAAACGCAGGCGGAACAGATCAACCAGCGCCAGGGTGATTTCCGGGCTTTTGAACAACGTCTCACGAATTTTATATTGCGAATAATACCAGGCATTGTGTTTGCCCAGCATGACATGCACAAAGCAGGCGATGCCACGAATCAAATTCACGCCGTTGATAGACACATTATACGGCTGCTGCATAAGGGACGAATACTCGTCGGCGTCGACCCAGCCTAAAGTCCGCAGTGCCTTGTTGAACTTGATCAAAGGCACAGAATTATGGTCGAGTTGAAGGCCATTCACCGGATTGATGATGAAGTGGATGACCGTGATCGGTTCGTCATAACCGTGTTCGAACTTCACGACAAACGATCGCACCATCTGAAATTCATAGCGCTGCATGAGCAGAAAGATCTGCTCCATTGTCTCGGCCACGTTGACATTTTTCATACCGATCGTGATCCGCGAAGACGACGAATCTGGGGCCATCTGGATAAACGTGTGGGCACCCTCGTGGGTCTTCATGTGGCGGACCATGCGATAGGTCAACTGGAACCTAAACGGGGTTGCATACATCACAAAGTCATTATCAAGCAGCTCCACAAAGTGCTGGATCTCCGCTGCCTCGTCTGGAAATTCGGCGACCATGTCGCGCTGGGCCAGAGCGATCTTGTCGGTTGCCTTTGAATTACTAGAATCGACGGGAATAAACCCGCTGGAAAAAAAAGACGACAGGCACAAAAGCCGGTCATTGGAAAAATAGATGGAGCCCATCTTCATCGGATTTTGGGCCAGCCTGTGAGACAAGTCAAAAAGAGTGTCCGTCTCGCTGCCCGGGCCAATGTATGTGACCTTGGAGCGGTCGCGGTCCCAAAGCTCTAGAGTCTGTTTGGTTTCAAAAATGTGGCCAGAGATAATCCCCGACAGGTGACGGACTTTTTCAGAGCGTGGTGTCGTCTGATAATAGATCGACGGCATGTTGCTGAAAAACCACGGCGTCAAAATCGCGATGCTTTGGTCCAGACCACTGCGGACGGATTCCGCAACATCATTGACGTAACTTTCCAGCTCTTCACCGGTTTTAACCTGCTCGTATTCGTTGCCGGTGTGGGGCTGCGGCGATCCGTAGCCGTCGTCCAAATCTGCGCTCCCCACCATGGAGTCTGGAGATTCTTCATCAAAATTATTCGAGTCGTCAAAACTGTCTTGCATCACGAAATCCTGTAAAAATTATTTCTCACGCATTCCCGCGTGCGAGTTCGTCCCATTTGCGGTTTAGCGCCGCTATCGTCCCAATTCCGAGTCCTGCCGAAACGTCATCACCAGTTTGCACCTGGTTTTTGCCCGCAGCCTTTGCCACGGCCTCCAGCAGATCATCGCCGGGTACGCGCCCGCGTGCCGTAAAGTGCTCATAGAAGCGCCGCAACGTCACATCGGCCTCTGATCCACGAAAACAATCCGGGAGGCGATCCAACCCCTCCATCGCCAATTCCATAAGACGCACGCTGGTCACCGCTAGATCCTTATTTTTAAACCCTTCCGGGACTTTATGCAAAAGCAAGTCGAGCCCCCCTGCAAAGGGCTCCAGCAGCGCCAAAGCCTGATCCCGGGCCTTGGCATCATAGAGCAGGCCTGTGTAATAACCGGCCGGCACAGCCATCCAAGATTGCGCCTGGCAGTCCACGGGCCGCTGCTCTAGAAATCCACGCGGGCGAACCTCTGGAAAAAGCAAAGATAAATGGGTATCAAAGTCTGCCATGCTAGGGCTGACCCCCATCCACGGAGCCGCCATCCACTGCTCCCAGGTCAAGCCATTGTCGGGCACTGCATAGCCAGCACCCGCAGCAAAAACCACTCTGGCATTTCTTACAAAATCCCAATAATATTCAATACATGAGTCTTGATCCAGGCGTTTCATGATGCGCCTTGGATCGGCAATCCCCGTTCGCGAAGGATCCAAATTCAACCAAACCCGCGACCGGAACCCTTTGTCCCCCGTCACTTTGCGGTCCACCACCGGCGAATTTGCAAAGGTCGCCCCAGCAAATGGCGCGATCAACAGACTGGCCAGATAACGCCTAGCCAATTCGTCACCGGTCGATCCAAAGTCGAGATTGACCTGAATCGTGCAGGTCTGGCGCATCATGCGTGGCCCGTAGGGACTAATCCGCGAAAAATACTTGTTCATGGCCTCGTAGCGCGGCTTTTTCATCTGCAGGCCGATCTCATCCGGCGTCCACCAAGGGTTGATTCCGGTGGCCACAAGCTCGATTCCAAAGCCCCGCAAATGACGCTTTATTTTTTCGTCGATCAAATGCATCCGGTTCAGCGCATCCGAAAGGCACGGAAACGGCGCGGACGAAACCTCGAGCTGACCGCCCGGCTCGAAGGTGATCCAGTCGGGCACGCCAGTCTGTCCTGGGACGGCAATTTTCATCAACTGGGCGGGATCCGCAAATTCACAGGTCCACCCTTCGCGCTCTGCAAGCGGCAGCAGCGCCTCGGACAACGACCCTTCACCATGCAGCATGACCCGGCCAGGATTTTCCGAGCGCAATTCTCCGGGGCGCACCGGCCAGGATTCCATTTCAATGCCGATTTCGCCAGGCCAAATGCCGTAGCGCTCATCATAACGGACCGGACGCAATCGAAAGGTCTTATCCCTCAAATGCGCAAGGCACTGCTCGGTAAGTTTTGTAGATGGCATGCAGGAGGACTTGCGTTGTGACGTAGAATTTAGTTGCTCGCCGCTTCAACATTGATCGCAAGCTCGGTTATACCGCTTTTACGAACAACATCAATGACTTTCACCACTGTTCCGTGGGGGGTCGCCGTATCGGCAGAGATCAATGCCTGAACCGATGTGCCGTCCGCCTGAGTTGCTTTGAATGTGGTGATTTTTTCACCAAGAACGTCGATCTCCACCGGCTTGCCGTCCAGATAAACCTTGGATTCCTTGTCGATCACCAACGCCAGATTGCGGGTTTGAATGACCTGACCAGTGTCGGCCTTCGGCAACTGAATGTTGATCGATTGATTGACGATATAATTGGCTGTGACCATGAAAATCACGAGCAGCACCAGCATCACATCGACAAAAGGCGTGACATTGATGTCGGTGATCGCCTCATCTCCGGAATCCAATAATCTGCCCGCCATGATTTACTCCCATTGCTGTGAAAAAATTCTAGGGAGCCAAATGCGCGATCGTTACTTTCACCACGGCTTCCGCATTGGAAACATGGCGCCGGACCACGCGCTGGAAATAGTTAAAAGCGACCACCGCTGGAATGGCCACCATCAGGCCCACAGCCGTGGCAATCAGAGCCTCCGAAATACCGGCCATCACGACCGATGGTCCACCTGCTGGATTGCGCGCCAAGTCCTGAAACGCAATGATGATCCCCAAAACCGTGCCAAAAAGGCCGATAAACGGTGCATTGTTGCCAAGGGTGCCAAGAACAACGACCCCCCGATCGAGGTTTTGCCGCTCGCTGATCACATAGGCGAGCATGCTTTCTTCCATCGCCCGCGGACCGCGCTTTTGATGTTCGAGCCCTCGCAGCACCACCTGGCTTTCCAGGGCTGGGCTTTGCGCGCATAATTTCACGATCTCATTGACATCACCGTCTAAGAGAACTTTGGAAAGTTTTTTAGAGAATTCCGGAAAATGAATTCGAGCTTTTCGGAAATAAAAAAAGCGCTCAAACATAATCGATACCGACAGAATGCTGAGTCCTATCAATAGCCACAGGATCCATGCACTGCCCAACAAAGTAATGCCCAAAAGTTTTTGAACAATGCTGAATTCCATTGGCTATAAGTCCTTAATTGAGGGAGTCAAGAAAGCTGCCCATCACGGTGCTTTCCCAAGCCGAACCACCGAGGCTATTGTAAACCCACAAAAACCCTACACCAAAACTGCTGATTGTTCTTTTTTCAATTTCGCCATCGGCCGTCTGGCGTCCCGTTACCCATGCTCGCTCCGTATACACTTGGATCCGCACCGATGATTCATGCTTGCCTTTAGGTTGACCCAAAACCGCGCCAACAGTGGCCCCAATGGCTGGGCCGTTGAAATTTCCTTTAACGATTTCATCATGCCCACTGCGGGTCACGGCATTGTAGTAACCCGTGCCGCCGTAAACCCCAAAGTACCCTTGCTTCCACAAGGTCGCTCCGACTTGCCCGCCAAGGAGGACCAAGGACGCATCCTCACCAGAAAGCGAAGCCGCCCCGAGATCCCCCGGCGTGTATTGGGCTAAAAAAGCGACATCAAAGATACGGCCGAATGAATATCCGGTCGCCAGTTCAAGGCCGTAGCCTTCATAGTTGGGCGTATCTTCCTCCGCCTGTGGAGAAAACGAAAAAAAACGCCAGGTTGGACCCGCCTGGAACAGAAACCCGGCCTGGGCGCCGGGTGTGAACAAGATTTGGCATGCCCCAAGGACTGCCAGAGCAATCAGGCGGCGCATCGAACGGCCTCGATCAGACGCTGCCGGTATTCCGAAAACGGCATCATCTGGTCTTGGAACCGCAGAGACGATACTTTCGGAAGGGCATGGGCACCCCCGACAATATTGACCACATCCCAGACCTCACCCGCCCGCATGAAGGTGTCTTTGGCAATGATATGTTCGGCCCGGCCGATAACCCATCCCGTCCCCGATCGTTCAAACAGAAAACCTTGCAGATTCAAAGGTTGCAAAAAAACGTAGGGACGATCCGAATTGAGCACTCCCGATTGAATCAGATAGCGTTGGCCAGCCCGTTCAAATGGCGCTCCGCCAAATTCCATGACGAACAGTTCACGCAGTCGGGCGAACCAAATTTCCGCCGCATCCTCCGGCGTCATTGTGGGTTCGACTGGCGCGAGGCGGACGTTGGCCCTAGACTTAGCTCGGCGGGCCGCGCGCCAACGAATCATTGCATTCTGAAAACTGGTTTTTAAATCTAGCATCGACATAAGTATTGACACCTGACTGGGTTTTAATTGATAGTCCGTCCCGCATTCAAAAGCGGGAGTAGCTCAGTTGGCTAGAGCGTCGCGTTGCCATCGCGAAGGTCGAGGGTTCGAGTCCCTTTTCCCGCTCCACATTTCTTCCCAAATCCGTCTCCGCAAAACTTCTCCGGCACTTCTACAATAGTACCACTACAAATTCGCAACCCTGACATTCACTATGTTTGGCAGCGCTGTCATTGATTTGATGTCAATCGCGGCGCGGTCGGCATCGACCTTGATCAAGGCCATAGCCTTTCCACCCTTGCGATTGCGACTCAATTCAAAACTATCGATATTGATCCCCTTGGAGGCCAAATAGTGGCCGACATCACCGATCACGCCGGGCTTGTCGTGGTTTTCCACCAGAATCATTGTCCCGTTAGGGTCTATCTCAAACATGAAATCGTTCACTGTTGAAATCCGCAGGTAGCATTCATCAAAAACGATTCCGCCAACGGTAAGGCTCGCGCCGGCGCCCCCAGTCATCATGACGCGCAGGGCCGATTTGTAACTCGCCGAATCCGAATCTTCGAGCTCGGCAACGGCGAGGCCGAGCTTTTCAATATGGCTACTGACATTCACAAAGGAAACGTAATCATCCACCACATGAGCGGCGTAGCCCTTCATCCAACTAAGGCGGATCAAACTGTGATCCATCTTGGCCAGGTCGCCGCGGTAACCAAGTTCCACGCGCGCTGGATTAAAGTCCACCAGTTGCCCCATCAGGGCTCCGATCTTTTCTGCCAGCAGGGCATAACTCCGAAGTAGCGCATTGTCGATCACGCCGACCTCGGGCAGGTTAACGGGAAAATCCACCACCCCACCTTCAATTGCCTTGAACACTTGTTCGACAATCGTCTCGCCAATTGCCAATTGGGCCTCATCGGTTGATGCGCCAATGTGCGGCGTGCACCAAACGTGCGGGTGTTGGACTAGTCCCAAAAGGGGGGTTGGCTCCTTGTCCCAGGTGTCAATTCCAGCGCCGGATATCTGTCCGGACTCCAGACTTTTGAGCAAATCGACCTCAGAGATGATTCCCCCTCGCGCCGCATTGATCACGCGGCTGCCTCGTGGCATCAAGTCCAAAATTTCGCCGTTTACCATGCCTCGGGTTTCTTTGTTCAGGGGCACATGGACGCTGAGGACATCGACATTTTTTGCAAGCTCTTGCAGAGTTTTGCAGGGGCGCACAGCATGGCGTTCAAAAACATGGGGGGCAATGTAGGGATCGTAAGCAAAAACCTGCATATCGAAACCATGGGCGAATTTTGCAACGCGGTGACCGACGTTGCCGAGGCCGACGATGCCGATTTTTAAGCCTCGTGCCTCGTGCCCCGTGAAGCGGTGGCGGTCCCAACCGCCTTGTTTCAAATGTTGATGGGCCTGGGGAATGTTGCGCAGCATCCCAAGGAGCAAACCCAAGGTATGTTCCGCTGCTGAATTGGTGTTTTTTCCTGGGCAATTGATGACCAAGATGCCGCGCTCGGTCGCATACGGAATGTCGATATTGCCGACTCCGACGGCAGCACGGGCGATCACCCGCAGTTCCGGAGCCGCGTCAATCACCTCGCGGTCGACGTCCGTTTCGCTGCGCGTGACCAAAACCTGAGCATCCTTGACCAGACCGAGCAACTCTCTGCGCTCACAGTCAGGATGGTAGCGAATGATGCAACCGCGGGCGGTATTATGACTTTTGAATAATGCCAGAGCCTGCTCGTGCAAAGCGCCGGTGATCAGGATGTTGGTGTTGGTGTTGGACTTCACGGATGCCAGCCCTCTCCTCTACAGAAAACCCCTCTAAAGCCGCACTGGCTCCATTTTGACGCTGCCCCGGTGGTTTTCTGCGCGCTTATGCCCAGATTTTCCAACGTGGAATGATTTCATGGCAGAATATTCCCGCGCTGGGGCGTTGCCCTTAAAACCGGAAAACTTCTTACGAAAATTAAACCTAGCCTCGGTGCCTTCAGGCAAATTTAGATTGCGTCGCCAGATGCCGAAACTATCGGTCATGCCCAGGCTTTGATTTTCCATCCAGACTTCGGCACCAGCAACTGGATGGCCTTGGGTGTCGATGGCACGGATTTCAAACACGGCCGGACTGAGGGGCCCAGGGCGTGTGAAGGCTGCGTACGCGCCAGCACTGACCACAAGGGCTGTGATGGAAATGAACATCAAATTGCGAATTGAGCGAGTCATGTTAGGTTTATGCTAACGAGATCCGCTGGGGCAAAAAATGGGCAGAAAAATGCCGGTCAAGAATTGCCGGGTTGCTTCGCGGTCGGAAATCTAAGCTGCCTAGTCTTGACCAATCAGAGTTGAAAGACACCCGTGCAGTTGCGGGCTGGGCGCAGGGCTTCGCAACGGCTGCGTGCCGCTTCGATGTCCTTTGACGTCATCACTTTGACGCTTGCCGGTTTTAACCTAAAGCGGTTTTTTGCGGTGATCAAAATGTCGGCTTCGACCTGATAGAGATGGTCGGTCTGGGTCCAGGCGTTTTCGCGCCCAATCAAAACGACTCTGAGGGCTTCGCCCTTGATCATCTTGCCCCAAGTCGTGGTCAGCCCCTCGGTGTCACGCAGTTCAATGGAAAATCCGACGTCGGATTTGCTGAGGGATGGAATTTCCCAAAACTGGACCATGAAGGGCGTGTAAGCTCCGACGGTGGAATCCAGGGGAATTCCCATTTCCTTGTTGGCCAACCCCTTCAAGATTTGTTGATCCGGTGGACCCATTGGACAATCGTTGGCGACGATCAGTTCGACGAGCTTCGGGCGCTGGTAGTGGGTGCCCTTCCAATCCACTCGTCCCTCGCCGCCGCTGCATGGAAAGCCCATGGCCAGCCAGGCCGAATTGCGTTCCATCCCGGGCAAGCCCTCACGGGTGGCACAGGGGCGGAAAAACTTAGTGACGACAAAGTTGTTGGATGGACTGGTGACGGGAGGCGTGGAACTGACATTGCCCTCTGAGTCGGAATTTAAAATCAGCGCCTGGCAGTTGTCCGATTGGGGGACGACCTCCGAGGCTGGCCTGTTGGGCAGGTTAGAAGTGTTGACGGCGTTGGGGCTGTTGGGGCCGGGCACAGCGGCAAAGGTGCCTGAGGCAGGAGCTGGAGCGGCTTTGGGCGGCTGAACGTCGCTCCGATGGATCTCGCCCGCGCTACGGGTGGACTTTTTGCTGTATTTAGACCGATGAATGGTCGTGCATCCGGCGGTGAGCGGCAGAAGTAGCGCAAAAATGGTGAAAATCTGGTTTTTCATGCTCTAACCATCGGTAAAACCTTGAACCTCTAAAGCTCGGGAAACCATCCGCACTATATTTAGCGATCCAGAAGGACTGCCAACAGCCCGTTTCCACAGGAAATACAATCAATTTTACAAGGATAACAAGATGATATAGCCAATGACAAGTCCTCCCAACGCCCAAACATCGATTAGCCACTCTATTGATTTTTTGTTATCAGTGATTGACAAAGTAAGTTCTATTTAATATTCCCATCTTGCTTTGCAGAATCTTTTAAGAGCAATAGATTAGTTACTTATCGCTATCTGGTTTGGGCCAAAGGGCTCCCAAAAGGCTCCCAGAAGGCGCATATGACGGAATAGGTTTCAGGAGGCATTATGGCATCGGTTCAGCTTCGTCCGGGCGACACACTCAATATCGTATGGACCTCGGTCCAGGAAACTCCACTCGGCATGAAAGAAGTCGAGTCGAACTTCGCTTTCAGCTACGAAGAGCTCCTTGCCCGCCTTAAAGCCAAGGGCCGTACGGGTAAATCCCGCCGCTCTGGCACAGACGGCGCTCGCTTCAGTCGTATTGTTGCCCTCGCCACAAACGCAATGCGCAAAGGCAAATGGTCCACCGGGGCTGACATCGACCGTGACGTCGTGTTTTCCAAGCTGATGCGCAAGTTCACTGAACTTGAAAACCATGAATTTGCCAATATCACCGCCAATGCCCGCGAGGCACTTGCCAACCTTCATGAGAGCAAACACCTGAAGCCGAATCAGAAGAAAGAGCTCAAGGTGTCGTTGGATGCCGCTAGCATTCCAGTCGCCTAAGCGTGAAAACGCCAGACGAGACGACCAAGCGTTCATTCCGCATCCTCGGAATCAACCACCTCGGTCTGGCACCCAAAGATTCTAACAAGGCCCGGACGTTCTTCACGAACGTGTTGGGCCTTGGTTTTTTGGGTGAAGAGCTGGTCAAAGAACAGATGACCAATACCGTTATGATTGATTCAGTAATGATTGATTCCGTTGTGAGCCCAATGGTGATGAGCCCTGTGGCAAAAATTCCTACAGGCCGCCCGATGCTGGAAATTCTGGAAAATGAACCAGGCCAAGACGGACCCATCGCAAAATTTCTGGCAAAAAAAGGCTCTGGCATTCACCACCTGGCCCTGCAAGTCGACAACCTCGATGCCGCATTGGCGTGCATGCAGGCCAACAATATCCGCATGATCGACCCTACCCCGCGCCCCGGATCCCATAACACCAAGATCGCCTTCATCCACCCGGAATCTACGGGCGGCCTCCTCGTCGAACTCGTCCAACAACTTTAATTTCTAAGGTGGCGCCACCAAGAATTGCGAAAGCGCAATAAGAAGCGGCTGCGCCCGCCTGCCCCTGTTTCAGCGAAGTTGCCGCATGATCGACGATACGCTGTGTCCTAATCTGTCACGCAAGTGTCCGATAGGTCCTCAGTTCAAGACACGACGACTAGCGTGAAAGACTACTTTCTGAAAACTTCCAGAATTGGGGGTGGAAATTGACGACGAAAAAAAGAAGCCCTGTGGTGATTGAATTCAGGCGCAATCTCGATGGCGTGATGAAGGACCGCAATTTATCGCTGCAGGACGTGGCCACAATGGCGGGTGTTTCCAAGTCAGTGGCCCATAGCTGGACTGCCGGGGCCGTACCCCAAAACCTGCCGGCGGTGGCGCGATTGGCGGACGAACTCGGAATTTCCTTCAAAACCCTGCTGTTGGGAGAGCCTGACAATCACACGCAAGGCTTCATGAATGAAAATGCATTCGACTTGCAAGACGTCTTCGACGGCCTGTGTGTTTTAAGTATCAAAAAGGTGATTCCAAAAGAAAAAAAGCCTTAGCTCCGTTCCCTATTCATAGATCTTCGTGACAATCCGGACGCCGAGCGCCATCGCGACAGCCAGGGCGCGCGCATCGACAACGGACACATTCGATCCCTGGCTACGCGCTGTTCCTTGGATGAAGTCCAAGTTGGCTGCAATCTCTTTGCGCTGCTGCTTCGAAATAGTCATCTTGCACTTACGGTTGGCGACATATTCCGACTTAAGGACCCATGGGAACTTGTATTGAAGGAGGGGGTGTATGCTCTGCGCCAACCGGAGGTAGCAATTCGAGTCGATGAGAATTTTAGTCTGAGGCACGCATCAGCTCCTCAAAGAGGCTCTGTGCGTCGAGGCCGGAGATATTAAGCGCCTGCGAACATATCGGCAAAGTTCTCAGCATCGTCGCCCCGAAGATCAGGGGCCTTGGCATGACCCAGCTCATGGGCCATCCAGAATTTGAAGTCGTGAGCATGGGTGTCGAGGTTGATCAGAACCCACGTTGTCCGCGACTTCGGGAGATAGATATGGAGCGCGTTTTCGTGTTGCTGTTTTTCTCCCCAGAGCACTGGAACGATAACAGCATGGAGCTGTAAAAAGAAATCGATCAGATGCTCGAACGTAAGCTTCGAGTCCCCAACGTCCAAATGCTGCCGCACCTCTTGGGCTGCTGCCTGAACGAAGGCGTACTCCAGCGGAGGCATTTCCGCGGATGAGATCCTTGTACGAAAGACCAAGAGCCTTACCGAGTTCCAAGAGATTTTTGGGGCGCGGGAAATTGCTCCTTGCTTCGGGGGCCAGTCATTTCAGAGAGTTGCATTTCTCGCCATTACAGCAGTCGGTGACCTTAAATGACACGCCCCATGCCGTTAGTGGAGTTGTCATTAAAAACAAAGAAGGAAACCCATGCACCCCAGAAGTCTAAAAAGCACAACGGGATTTCATGAGTGGATTGAAGGCCGCACCAAAGATCCGCTCGATTTTGGATGAGGTCGTAAAACAACAACGCGAAACGATCTCGGAGAAGTCCATCTCAGGGAAGCCTATCTCAGCGGAGTTAAATCCATGAAAAGCATAAAAAAAATCGTGATCGTCCTGGCCGCTATGCAATTTGTAGTGCCCCCGAACGAAGCCCGCGGCGGGGACATGGCTGGACCGCTTGTGCGCGCCTTTCAAAAATTCATGGCGTCATCAGAGTCGAAGGCAGGGAGGGTTGCCAGCGAGGAGGGTGCCTTCGGCCGATTTTTCCTGCGCGGGGCCATCAGGTTTACGGCGCCGCGCGGCGAAAAAATCCAGGATATGATTGGCGATACTCCCCCAATGGACACCACCATCTCGCTGTCCCATTGGAACGCCTTGCCAAATTCCGTCGATCTGCGGCCGTGGGACAACCCGATCCAAAACCAACAACAGGAAGGGATGTGCACGGCATTTGCCATTGCTGCCGTGTTGGAGTCCAAGATCGCCACCACCGGGGGCACCAGGATGAAACTGTCCGAGCGCCATATCTGGTCCTTCTTCAAGGTGCCAAATATCCAGCTGGCGCTGCGTTCCATCGACAATAAAGCCATTTTCACAGATGACGTTTGGCCATTTGACACGACACGGCCGCGCAAACAGGTTGCGGAAAAGTCGGCGCGGTTCAAGGCCCTGCTTCCTGATGACGTTCTCGGCCTCGCCATCGACACCATCACCGTCAACAACGCGATGGAGATGCTTGCGCTTGGGGTGCCGTTGGTCTTGGCCACGGAGACCACAAAGGCCTTTGAAAGCCCCACCCTAAACCGCGGAGCGCATCGGGGACATATCGGGGTGGGTGCCGCCAGTACCGACAGTGGACATGCGATGGCCATTGTCGGCTACAAAAAAGACATCACAATCGCCGGCGGAGGATACTTCATCATCAGGAACAGTTGGGGCAAGGATTGGGGAGACCGCGGCTACGGCTACCTGCCGTTTGACCATTGCAGGGCGCACCCTTGCGTGGCGTGGATCATTGCTAGCGATGTAACGGTTTCGAACGTGCCCATCAACGTGGGGGGGACGAGGTGATTGGCTGTCAGCGATTCTCGATCCGCGGGGGCGCTTAATGCCTTCATGCATCAACAAATCAACGCATCAACGCACTTCCCATCACGCATCAGGCTTCACCTGTCCTCTGACACCTGCAAGTCGAGGTCAAAGTCCATCTCAATTCCGCCTGTCGGGGGCTCACTGGAACGGTTCAGCGTCCCATCGGGTTCGACATAGAAACTGTCCGTCGGCGAAATCACCAAACACATCCTCCGGTCGTACTTCTTGACGGTGGCAAGGATGGTAGAGATCAAATCCATGAAAGCCTCTTTCGAGAAAGTACCATGTTCGTCAAATGCGCCAGGATGCGCCAGGATGAAATCCCGCCCGTCAAAACAGGTATCTCCCTCTTTTCGGAAGATCACACGGCGCCGGCCGTAGACCGCCGGCATCCAGTGGATGACGACAAACGGGTACACCACCCCCTCGCCATGCAGGATGCCGTGCAGTTCCGCTGTTTCCGCCTTTTTTATTTTCCTTGTGCGTTCCATGGTTTAGCCCTCCTAGAATGGTCCCCAATTAAACGGACACTTGTTGTAGCTCCCTTCCCTATTCATAGATCTTCGTGAC
>CANFEB010000016.1 GCA_947445775.1 Oligoflexales bacterium
AAGGCCGCAGGGAGGAGGACACCGGAGGCGTACCAAAGGTACGTTGAGGATGGCCGACGACCGAGAACGCCGCCGGGTCGCTCAAAAACTCATTATTTTATCGTCCGGGCTGGTAATTGATCATCCGGGCCCACACACTGCCAATCTTGATTTCGCCTTGAATCTTGAGCAGCTGACGCTCCCGGGTGCCGGTGGCGATCCAGATGAAAATGTCACCTTTTTGCTGCATCACCTTACCCAGATAGGTCCGGAGTTTGACTTTAACCGCGTCGAATTCACCGACCGGGGTTTTTACCTTTTCAAATAAAACCGGGTCAGCCTCCAGCCACCAGTTCTTCTCGGACGTATAAATGAGGGCCCGGCGGCGCTCACCTAATTTATAATCGACGGTGCGCAAATAGAAAATCGCACCAAGGGCATCCATGGCGCCCCGCACGACGTTGTAGGTTGCGTGGCGTTCGCCCTTTTCCGGGTCCCAGGTCTTTTCGTTGACGCGGCAATCTTGATGCGCAAAATCGAGCCATTTCTTGGAAATATAGGCCTTTTTGAACACCGGCTCTTCATATTGCTCGATATAGAACTTGGAGACGCCAAAATCCCAGGGCCGGCTATAGGACATGACGAGATCGTGGCCATAGAAAATCGAGCGGAACCAATCACCAGTTTTGGCATCTATGTTGAAAATTCGGTGCCAGATGCCATTAAGTTTAGCGGGAGATTTCGCCTCGATATCGGCGTATCCCGCCTTCATTCCAGAATAAGAGAGTTCATAGGTGGTTTTCTCGCCGGCCTTAAAGGGGGTCGTCTGGTAAACCAACGCGCGGGAAATTTCTGGAATATTTTCAGGGGTTTTCGGGCATACAACGTCAGCATAAGGCCCCTCGGCTAGGGCTGCCGAAGTCCATTGGCAGAGCAATAACATGCCGATTAGAATTGCGAGACACCCGGAAATCCGGCTACGGACCATGAAAATCTCCCGGTAAATCAATGCCATGATACAATGCGACCTCTCTGGATTCATTGACTTTCCGGAAACCGGATGATATCCGAAAGTGCTTTCGTATCACCATTATACGCCGTTTTGGCCAATAAACCGAGGGAGTGGCTCTAAAGTTATGGAATTGATGGACACAAAAATGCCGAATATCGGAACCGTACATTGGGAAGACGAAGACACGGGCTTCGACGGTGACGAAAAAGGCCACAACCCCTTTGCAGACATGCTTGCCCAAGCTCCGGGCGGGTCAGGCATTCGTGAAGGCACTATCGTACAAGGCCGGGTCATGCGCTTAACCGACGACAGCGTTGTCGTCGACATCGGACACAAGTCCGAGGGCGAAATACCCCGCCACGAGTTCTTCAATGCCGAAGGCGAAATGCCAGTAAAAGTCGGTGATACGATTGAAGTTTACTTGGATCGTTTTGAAGATGGCGACGGCGAGATGGTCCTCAGCCGCGAGCGGGCAGAAATGCTCCGCGCATGGGACCGCATCAGCGATGCCTACGAAAAGAACGAAATCGTCGAAGGTACCATTATGGCCCGCGTCAAAGGCGGCCTGTCGGTGGATATTGGCGTCAAGGCGTTCTTGCCAGGTTCGCAGGTTGACTTGCGTCCGGTTCGCAACCTCGACAAACTGATCGGCAACAAGCTGCAGTTTAAAATCATTAAGTTCAACAAAAAGCGCGGCAACATCGTGCTGAGCCGTCGCGTCCTCCTCGAGCAGGACCGCGAGAAGCTCCGCAGCCTGACCCTAGGCGCCCTGAAGGAAGCAGCGGTACTGAAAGGTATCGTGAAGAACATCACCGATTACGGTGCGTTCATTGACCTCGGCGGTATCGATGGTTTGCTTCACATCACCGATATGTCCTGGGGACGCATCAACCACCCGAGCGAACTTTTCGAAGTGGCCCAGGAAGTGGAAGTCAAAGTTCTCAGCTACGACGAAGCACGCCAGCGTGTTTCCTTGGGCTTTAAGCAACTCCAGAATGATCCGTGGCAAGCCGTCGCCGGCAAATACTCGGTGGCCGAGAAAACCCGCGGAAAAGTGGTCAGCCTGACTGATTACGGCGCGTTCATTGAACTCGCTGACGGCATTGAAGGTCTGATCCACATCAGCGAAATGTCTTGGAGCAAGCGCGTCCGTCATCCGTCAAAGATCGTCCAGATCGGTGACGAAGTTGAAGTGGTCGTGTTGGCTGTTGACCTCGAAAACCGTCGCATCAGCCTCGGCATGAAGCAGATGGAACCGAATCCATGGGAAATCGTTAAAGAGAAGTACCAGGTCGGCGACATCATCCGCGGCAAAATCCGCAACATCACCGACTTCGGTGTGTTTGTCGGTATCGAAGACGGCATCGATGGCCTGATTCATATCTCCGACATCAGCTGGAGCGAGCGCATCCGCCATCCTGGCGATAAGTTCAAGAAGAGCGATGAAGTTGAAGCGAAGATCCTCCAGATCGACGTTGAAGGCGAGAAATTCTCCCTTGGCATCAAGCAACTCACGGACGATCCGTGGCTGGCTCTCGCCAAGTCAATGCCTGCCGGCACCCGTGGCAATGGCAAGGTGACCCGTCTGACCGATTACGGCGCCTTTGTTGAATTGGCTCCAGGAATCGAAGGCATGATTCACATCAGCGAGCTGGCCGACGAACAAGTCGCCAAAATTGCTGACGTGGTCAAAGAAGGTGACCCGGTTGATTTCGTGGTCTTGGCGACCGACTCCGACGAACGCAAGTTCTCGCTGTCACGCAAGGCTTTCCTGCGTAACTTGCAGGGCGATGACCTCCGCAGTTACATCGGCGCTGTGGCCGAGCCGAAGACCAGCCTCGCTGACGCGTTCTCACGCGCCAACGCAGCTGTCGGCAGCGGCACCGAACCCAGCTGATCCGTAATTTGGTTGCGTCATTAACCCGCCCCGGGCAATCTTGCCGGGGCGGGTTTTTTTTGTCCCGTAATGAGTGTAAGGTATTTAAGCTAAAGGGATTTGATCGTGATGTTTATGATCCGTGTCATCCGGTTATGGTTAGGGATCCTGATCTCCCTATATGCCGCCTATCTGGCGATCAACAACACAGAGCGCATGGTGATTCAGCTACCGCCCTTTGTCTCCCATGTCAGTCTGCCTACTTATATCGTTGCTTCAGCCTTTCTGTTGATTGGCTGCGCCCTCGCAATTATTTTTCTCGGCTTCGACCTCGCTAAGAAAAGTCTCATCATTCGTCAGTTAAAAAAGAAGCTGCGGCAATATGAACCCACCGAGTCACGGGATCCTATTGCCGCCGACGAAAATGCATTTCCAGAAATCAAAAACTAAAAGGCGAGGTTGAAATGCGCTTGAAAAATGCCCTCTCTGCTCTAAATGTATCGATGTTTGTGATGGCATTCGCCACGGCGGATCAGTCGGCTCTGGCTTATACAATGAGAAAAACTGCGACCGCCCAAACTGGTGATGAAAATCTTCAGATACTACAAAAGCTGTCTAAGGGAGTCGCCACGATTGCCCAACGGGCCAATGAGGCGATCGTCTTTGTTTCGGTTTATAAAACCGTTCAAGGCATGCCGTTTGACCAAGTGGATCCATTTGAATTTTTCTTCGGCCCAAATGGACAAGGCAACCCCAATAGTCCACGTGGGCGTCAACCGAACCCACGCGATCAAGGTGGACGTCCCGGCGGCCGGGGAGAGGGGCCGCAAAAACGCGAAGGCGGACTTGGGTCTGGATTTTTCTTTGACCTAGATAAAGGCTACATTCTGACCAACAACCATGTGGTCCAGGATGCCGATGAAATTCAATTGAAACTAGCCAACGGTGAAACTTACGAAGGCAAGATCGTCGGTCGCGATAAAAACACGGACGTCGCTGTCGTTCAAGTCAAGGACAAGTCCTTCAATAAAAAGGGACTCGGGGAACTGGATTTTGGCGACTCCGAGAAAATGTCCGTCGGCGATTTCGTGGTCGCCCTCGGCGCACCTTATGGCCTTGAGGCAAGTTTGTCCTTCGGCGTGATCTCCGCCGTTGGCCGCGGCAATCTGGACATAACCAAACTCGGCAACTTCATTCAGACCGACGCTGCCATCAACCCAGGCAACAGCGGTGGTCCACTTCTCGACATGAGCGGCCACGTGATCGGCGTCAATACCGCTATTTTTTCCCGCACTGGGAGCTACAACGGAATCGGATTTGCTCTACCCGCAAATCTTGCCCGCCGCGTCGGCGAGCAACTGATCAATGAAGGACGGGTACCGCGTGGATACATGGGTGTCGCCTTGCAGCCTCTGGATCCGGAAATTCATAAGAGCCTTGGCCTGGCACGCGATGTGACGGGCAGCCTTGTGGCCCGCGTGGTCAAAGGCGGACCGGGAGACAAGGGCGGCCTCGCCCCCGGCGATGTCATCACAGCCCTCAATTCCAAACCTGTTAAAACAGATTCCGATGTGGTCAACACCATTGGCTTAATGAAACCGGGCACCAAAGCAGACATGACAATCCTTCGCGAGGGTAAAAAGAAGACCGTCAGCGTTACAGTAGAAAGATGGCCAGATGAAATCGACGAACAAGGCCGCGAATCTGGTGACTCAGGTGGTCCGTCCAAGCAGGGGAAAGTCACGCCCTTTGGCATGTCCGTTGGCAAGGTTACTCCTGGCCTACGCGAGAGGTTTCGCTTTGAAAGTGAGTCGGGTGTCGTCATTTTAGAGGTGAAGCCAGATTCGGCAGCAGCGCGGGCAGGACTTCAAGCTGGCGATGTGATCCTGCAAGCAAACAATAAATCAGTGCGAGATCCAGATACCTTCGCTCAAGCGTCGAAAGACCCTTCGTCACGGATGCTGCTGCGCATTGAAAGGTCAGGCCAGTATTTCTTCGTGCCACTACGCAAGTAATCCTGCGTCGTGGCAACAGATTTTTTGTGCCAGCAGAATTTATTTTGGCTGTTCGTGCTGAGGCGCTTTCGCCGCCTCGGCCGCTTTCTTTTCTGCCTCGTCTGCAAGGCGTTTTGCCTCTTTGGCCGCTTCGTCCGCTGCAGCTGCCGCAGCGGCAGCCCTGGCTTCCTTGGCAGCCAGATTTGCAGCCTGCTCCGTCGCTGCCTCCTTCTTCATCTGAACTTCCAATTTTTCGACGTAAACTTCCGCCTTCGCAAATTTTCCTTTGCCTCTTTTGGCCGACTCTTGAAACCAGTCGTAGGATTCGCGGGTCTTGCCCCAACGTAAATAGGCCAGGCCAATATTGAATGCCACGCGTGCGGAAGCTTCCTTGCCGGCAATAAAGTGAAACGCCTCTTCATACTTGGCCACGGCTGATGAATACTCGCCATTATGAGCCAGGTTGACCGCCATGGTATTCATCAATGTTGCGAAGGTATCCTTCATGTGAACTCGGGCCGGACGACTCATCATTTCCGCCAGCGTCCCAGCAACCTTCAAACCTTGACGGGCACGCTTGTTTTCCCGATCGATCTTCAAGGCCTCGCCGAAACGGTCTTTTGCGGCCTCCACGTCCGTTTTGTTAAGTTCGACCTCCCCCATCAGACTCAAACGTTGAATGTTTGCTGGCGCCATGCCGTCGGCCCGCCTGAGAAATTGCAGAGCCTCATCAAAGCGACCGAGAAGGTGCAAACAACGCCCGAGTTCACTGATCGCCGGAACACAGCCGCGGTCATCATCCAAAATAAATTTGAGCAAAGAAATTGCCTGATCAAGATGCTCGGCCTCACGCATCTTGCGCGCGGCCAGGAGCGTTACAGGATGAGGATTTGGACTATCAACGGCCATGCGACGTATAGCCTTCACAGCCTCATCAGGGTCTGCCGTGACGGTGGCCATGATATCGCTGATCATCTCGGAATTTTTTACGTACCAAATTCCCTCGGCATGAAGCGCATCAATTTGGCGTAGCATGGCAGCGTGATTAAAAGGTTTTTCGAGAAGGTGCGTGCATGGAAACTCCTGCAACAGGCGGAAGTCCATCTCTTGAACGAACCCCGATACAACCAATACGGGGATGCCCATCAAGCGCTCGACTCCACGGATCCGATTGAACAAGGCCAACCCCGACAGGACTGGCAACTTCCAATCCAAAATCAGCAAGTCGTAGTTGGTTTCCAGGCACTGCTGCCAACCAGATTCGCCGTCAAAGGCAGCATCAACTCTGGCCACGCCATTGCCTAACAGCAGGCTGATCAATTGATTGTTAAGGATACGGTCGTCGTCAATCACGAGGATCGACTGGGGCAATGGCATTTCCGAGCGCCTTTCCATGCGGCCTATATCCTTCCGTATTTTATGCATAAATCCTGCGCCCAGAGTTCTATATATGTACCATCGGACAAGACCAGACGGGTCTTTAGGCGGGCGATGAAATCGACAATATTTACGGTAACTTCGCTATTCTTTGACTGGCCCCATCTCCGGGGTTTACAGTGAGGCGGTCCATCAATTTAAAGCAGGTGCTCATGTCCAACAGCTTTGGCCGTAAATCCGTTTTTGACTTGCTGGGGGCCGTCACCTGGCACAAAGATCTCGCCTCTGCTCCCCTTGAGGCATTCTCGTGGGGTATCGCCACCGGGACAGCCGCCGATGACGTGTTGGCTCGGGCGGCGCACGTCGTCCAAGTCCACGGCAATGCCGTCATCGCAGCATCGGAAATCCATTCTAATCATGATGAAAAGTCTAAGTATCCTGCCAGCCGCCCAAACGCCGACGGCGTTTACTCTGCAAAATCTGGACAAATCCTCGCCATAAAAACCGCCGACTGTCTGCCCGTCCTATTTTCGGCGAACGGCGCTAAGGCCTTTGCTATGGCGATCCATGCTGGTTGGCGCGGATTCTGCGCCGGAATTCTGGCCGAAGGATTACGCCAGGCGGCAATGAACGGGATTGCATCCGAAAATATATCGGTCATCATCGGACCAGCGATATCTGGGCAACGATTTGAGGTTGGCCCTGAAGTCCTTGCCGCGCTGATGGACCACTCGGGCCCAGAGGAAGCCGCACTTTATACCCATAAAGGCCTGTTCGACCGGTGGCATGCCGATCTGCAAACAGGCGCTGTTCTTGAATTATTGCGGCTCGGAATCAAACCACAAAACATTACCGTGGTCCGCGTTTGCACCTACGAAAGTAAATTGCCCAGTTACCGGCGTGAAGGCAAAGGTTGCGGACGCCTCGTTAGTTGGGTCGAAACCAGAGCCAATAAAGCAGCAACGTAGCCATCGGCGCCAAATCCAGCGACAACACCGGCAACAACCGGCGCACATAGCGACTGCTGGCGCATCGGCTCGCGAGCAAAAATGTTGCTCAAATGAACTTCTGCGCAAGGAACGTTCAAGGCCTTGATCCGGTCTGCAAGTGCCAATGAAGTATGGGTCCAAGCCCCGGGGTTGATGACAATACCGTCCCATTCGGCGTCGAGTGCCTCCAGAAAAATACCTTCATGATTGGACTGAAAAAAGTGCAGGTCCAACGCCGGCAGATTTGCCGCCCCGGATATTGCAGACCATTTGGCTTCAATTTCGCGATTCAACTCATCAAGAGTATGGGTGCCATAAAGTTCAGGCTCACGCGTGCCCAATAGGTCCAAGTTAACACCATTTGCAACTAATATACGCAGCGGGATTATCGTTGTCTTGGCCTTAATTTTTGATTTTGCAGCCAATCACGCCCCCAGTGCAGCTAGTAAATCCTGATAAAAACGAATCTGAGCCTCGATGACTTCCAAAGTTTCAACGCGATCAGCCACCGCCAGATCCACATCGCCATCCAAATCACGTTGCTTGCGGTCGAGGTTTTGCAGTTCAGACACTTTCCGACGCAGCAATTCATTCTGCGGAGACATTCTCAGAAGCCGACGGTATACGCCCAACGCCTTGCTGTAATGTCCTTGACGCGTATAAATATCGGCAAGGGTCGTCGAATCCAGCTCGACCCCAACGCCTCCAACGCCTCCGACCCGGCGGCCCCGCCCCGACAAAACGCCGCCCGCTCCACCGGAAATTTTTCGCGTGGGATCATCTGGATTGAAAATATCTTTCAACGGAACTGCGTGGAAACCGGAAACAGCATCTTCGTCACGGACCTCGAGCTCTTCATCTGCGATAACTCTGACCGTGCCATCAGCGACAAAGCCCTCAGGATTTTCGCCGTTGCCAATTCCTTTGCTAGCACCGGTATCCATTTGCAATTCGATACCGGAATCACTCAAGTCCTTGAGTAACCTCTGCCTGGAGGCTACAAACCCTTGCAAATCCATAATTTCGCCGTAACGTCGGATCTCCGCATCAAGAAGCCGGTTCACCTTAAGATGTTCATGGACGGCACGAGCTGCGCTTTCGTCTTGCAACAAGACGTTGATTTTGAAAAACAACTTCTGAGCAAGGATATTATCGCGAAGGGATGACGTTGTGTCATCAAGTGCGCGGCGAGCGTCGCTGACCATGCCCTTCATGTAAAGTTCGCGGGCAAGGACTACCCTAGCTACAGTAAAGGTCGGATGCCGGTCCACACCTTGGATGAGAATTTCGATGGCTTCGTTCTGGTGCCCATGGGCCCTGAGGATATCGGCCACAGGCAAAAATGCCCGCCCATCCGGATCTATTTCATAACGTTTGGCCACCTCGCGCTCGGTGCGGCTGAGGTCTAAGGTCGCAAGAAGTCGTACCAAAACAGGTTGCATGATCGTCCACTAAGCTTCGGGTTTCTTCAACTTCAATGCAACGCTATCCGATCCTACTGCACCAGACTTTATAAAAAACGAATACGAATTGTCCTTGTCCGTTGAGCATGTGGCGCTGATAACAACTGTTGCCACCCCACATACGTCCGAGCACCACTCGGATTCGGGCGTAACAATTTTAAAGGCACCATCAGCCATTTGCTTCACAGCGAAACCGATCCCGGAACGCTCAACCAATGCAGGCGCACTGCTCCCGACACGCTGAAAGGGTGCCTTAATCAACCACGCCAATTCCATCGACACTGACTCCTCTCCAGCGCATTGGAAGTCTGCCCCTTCGGATTGTGCAGTCATTTGAAAATCATTGGCCGCGAGTGAGGTTTTATCGCAACTCAAGCGACAGAAGCCGGGATTATCATCTTCAGGCGCCGAACATGACTGGATGAGCAGGCCTAGCAGGCACAGTAAAGCCCTTAAGGTCAGCCGGGATGAATGCTTTTTTTTAAAATTCAATTCGTCCATAGCCCCTACCTTCTAATGTTCCAGGTTCTGTCCACGCAGAGCGTCATCCACCCTCATTATTTCCGCCGAGGGCATCATTGGCAGAATTGCCACTGGCATTATTTCCGGAATTGGCTCCTGTTGCTTTCCCACTGTTCTCACTATTGACCTCGTTCAATGCCTCGTTGAGGGCATTGGCACCATTGTTACCAGCGGCGTTGTTGCCAGCAGCATTATTGTTATTGCCAGCGGCGTTGTTGGCCATGTTTCCCGGTTTTGTAACTGCATTTTCAACATCCTCTGCACGGAACTCGGAATCCGAACCAGAGGTATCCAGTTTATCCGGACTGGCACTGCTCGCCGTCCCTGCATCGTCCTCAAATGTGGCACCACCATCGCCGGTCGATTGGACCACATTCATAATGGTCGGCGTCACCATAAGCAGCAATTCACGGTTACTCAGGGTTTTGACGCTACTGCGAAACAAGGCACCGATGATAGGAATTCTTGAAAAGAACGGTATCCCGCCCCAACCGTCGGTGCGCTCGCGGGTATTGAGGCCACCGATGACGGCAGTCTCGCCACTGCGCCTTAGCAATACCGTATTGATGTTGCGAGAGTAACGTCCGGAAGTCGCCCCCGCCGCAACAGCTGCCGACGGTGACGAGCTCGTGATGTTAACCGACATGCGCACCGAGCCGTCAGCCGTCACGGTAGGAGTGACGGAGACGTTCATAGAATAGTCAACCGTGAGAACCTGCGGAGCCGTCCCAGGGGCCGACGACCCAAGCACGAAAACGTCGGATTGGCCGCCGGAAATGGTCGCACTCTGGTTGTTTTGGACAATCACTGAGTTGGTTTGGAGCGTTTCAGTCAAACCCTCGCTTTCACTCATGCGTAGATGCAAATCCAGATTGAAGGAGCTGTTTATGGAGCCAAACAAAAAGTTCATACTGCCGACACCGGCGCCACTTCCGCCGGCCTCAATGGCAAAGTCCGAGCGCATAAAATTTGGAAACGGCAGGCTTCCAAAACCCAACCCTCTGCTTTGATCGAAATTGAACGGTGCGCCCCAACTTATCCCGAAGTTATTGCCTACCGTCTTAACCACTTCCACCACGCGGGATTCGACTTTCACTTGAGGGGTTTGCAGGTCGATCCGTTCGACGAGTGTTTTGACCCGGGCAAGTTCCCGGGTCGGTGCCTCAACAATCAATGAGTTGGTTCGCGTCTCTGCCCTGATTTGAATGCGCGGATCTCTTGCGCGTGCATTGGCAAGCATTTCACTCACCAGTGTCACGGCTTCCGTGGCCTGGGCATAAGACAGCCTCAGAAACATGATCCGCGTCGGTTCAAGTCGCTGGGACGCAATTTTTGCGGCCTCGATTTGCTCGCGTTCACGGGCGATATTGGCAATATTGTCCACACGGTAAAGGTTGTTGGCAATCTTGACCAGCCCCATGGCATTCAAGTCTAGGATTGATTTGAATGCGACATCCCAGGCAATATCTTGCAGCTGAATCGTCACAGGTATGGCGGCAAGGGCTCCCGCGTAAATAAAATTAACGCCACTCTTGTCGGTGATCGCCTTAATCACTTCCGAAAGCGGAGCGCCGCGAAAATCAAGGTTGATCTTGCGGCTGGCGGAACCTGGGACACGCCCTGCTTGATCTTGCCCCAGCAAATCTGCACCTGGGTTGGCAGAAATTGCTGCGATATTTGCCTGATTGCTGGAAGCCTCGTTCTGAGGTTGGCGCCGCGCTGCATTTCCAGAAGCATTGCCAACCTGATTCGCAGCGGCATTACCAGCGGCATTACCAGCGGCATTAGCTGCGGCATTGCCAACCTGATTGGCAGGGGCCGTCACCGCCGCGTTAGTTGTCATGTTGGTCATTTCGTTCAGGTTCATTCCGTTGTCTTGTCCAACCATCCACGCGCCACCCGCGCTGCGTAAGCGAAGCAGTGTGCCTTGGGGTGGAATTGACGCAGGGGAAACTGGGTCCAATGAGCCCGCTGCATCTGATGAATCTAATGCGCGCATCTTTTCTGACGAGCCGCCCGCATTGTTGGCGTCAATGGCATCCGGCATGCGACTACCTGACTCAAAAACTGGATAGAGGTTTGAATTGGCCAGAGGTTCCGCCATTTCCGCCGGAGCTGCGCTCGCAACCTTTCGGTTTGGCTGAACGCCATACCAGTGATCCGGAATCCGGTAGGTTAACGACAGCCCGCCTGCACGGGCCATGAGCTTCGGCTGAACGGAATCGCGCAAAGTCAAAATAACATCGACACTGGTGGTTTTCGGGTTGCTGCGGGTCCGGATGTAACTGACTGGCGAGCGAAACTCGCTGGCATCGATACTACGGCGGATCGGACGGCGAATGTTTGTGCCGAAAAGCCGAACCACAAGTTCTGGCTGATTCGCACGATTAATTTCTTGAAAAACTACATATCGCGGACTGCCCTTGGTCCGTAAATCAATGACCAGTGAACCTTCTTTGGCAACGTAGTTGTAGCCAATCCAGTAAAGCTTTCCGACTGCCACCTTGGGAAGGACTTGCTTTGCTGCTGGCGGAGGAACAACTCCGCTCGCGGGCCCGGCAACCGGCTCAGAAACGGGGGCAACCGGCGGCTCAGGCTGTGTCTCCGACATTTGTTCTGCCAGCGGCTCAGGCTGTGTCTCCGACATTTGTTCTGCCAGCGGCTCAGGCTGTGTTTCGGACATTTGTTCTGCTGGCGGCTGCTCGGTTGCCAGCAAATCTGAGAGGGCTTGATTTTCAGCTGCCACATTTCCTGATGGCGCAGCTGCAGCGTTGGCTTCCTCAGAAGGCTCCGGTGAATCATCCGATGATACCTCTAGGACCGAATCGTCCACAGCTTCCTCGGAAACGACGACTTCATCGGTGGCTGCATACTCCCGCTCAACGGCGTTCTCGGCATTCTCGTCACTTACTTCAGTGGATTCTGAATCCGCCGTCATTGACTTCCTTGCTGGACTAACGCACGACGCATGGAGCATTAGGATCAATGGGAGCAATGCAAAAATATAATTCACTGATTTTAACCTACCCATGGGAAAACTCCCTTTGACTGACTCTTAGAAATTAAAGTTCTGGCTCGTGCCCTGTTGTTTTGGAAGATTATTCTTGGTTCCCGTCCCACCGGCTGGTTGCCCGGTTTGGGGCGGAGTCACTGCGGCTGCTGCAGGCGTAACAGGTTGTGCCGCTCCGCCAACGGGCGCAGCTCCATTGATGCTTGATGGCACCTGGTTTGGCGGCGGGGGCTGAGGAACCTGAGGAGCCTGAAGACCCTGCACGCCAACTTGTGCTGGACCGCCAGGATTCTGCAACTGCACCTCTGACTGCGTGGCTCCCGGGGCGATGACAATGGTCCCGCCGGCATTGTTACGCACCCCAGCGACAGGCTTATCATCAAATATCAAACGGACGTCGGAAAACTGGCGTGTGCCATCGTTGGCGATTAGGAATTCACGCACAACCACCGTGGCATCATTAATCGACATCACCTTGCCGCCGCCGCTGCCAACGAGATCACCCACCTTGACTATGATTCCCTCCATCCCCGGAGTCATGATCAAAGCTTTTCGCTCACCGCTGTTTCTGGCCCAAACTCCGACCAGCTTCAAGGTTGCGAGTGAGTGCCGTTGCAAAGGCGATACAATCGGAATCTCAACTGCATCCGGAACAATCGCTTTTATAGACACTGGCACCTGAAAGGGATCAGCCTTTCCAAACCCTGCGTAGTGATAATCCGCCGAAGGCTCGACGATGTCCTCAACCCGGGCGTTGGCTGGCAATTCGCGCGCAGGCGCACCGAATTCCGCAGGCTCGTCATCATCAGGCGCCTGACCACCAGCCGCAGGCACCAACAGCAACACCAACAGCAGTAGCGACATTAACGCGGGCAGCCCACGCAAAAATCTGTTGATAAAAGTAATGATGTATTTCAAATCACTCACCGCCACCTGCCGCCGCTGCGTCCGCTTTTGGTTTTTTTGGCTTTGCAGGAGCATCTTTTGCCGCAACCTCACCCGTATCCGTGGAACGGAAAAAAACCATCGACACCTTGGCATCAATTTCCTGGGACCCCCCCTCAGTTCCCGAACCAGCCCGGCGCGTCGCACTGTCTCCCGGAGTAAAGCTCAAGCCTCGCAAGCGAACATTGCCAGCAAGATGCACAATGCGATCATAAAATGTCATGATGTTGCCAAAACCGCCCTTCATAGAAAGGGCCACTGGCATTTCTGCGTACCGGTATTCACCCTTCACATCCTGCTCCGAAGCGGGGGAAAACTCCTTCAATACGATCCGAGTCTCCCGCGCAATCGAAGCGGTCTTTTGCAGAATATCTTCCATTGCGATTTTTTCCGGCAGCAAGCCCTTGGCCTTGGCCAGCTGGTCTTGGACAAACTTGAATTCCGTCTCTAGTTTCGGCAAGTTTTCCTGCTCTTTTTTAACCTTTTCGTACTTGTTTTTCGCCTCGCCTTCCTCGGTCTGGATGGCAGCCAGTTGCTCCTCCATCGGGGGAATATCGGTCATCCAGACGTAAACCGGATAGACTATGCCCAGTGCCCCGGCCAACAACAGCCTGTTGCGCAGTGGCCATGCTTTATATTGCCCAATCAGCTCTCTTGCATCCATTGGCGACCTCGCCGATGCTGAAATCCTGAACCACGAGCCGCCTGCTTGTCCGTCGGAACTGGCTCCGGAGGTGAACGTTCCGAAATGGTAAGGCTCAATTTAAAACGAACGGTTCCCCCTGATTCTGATCCTGCGCCACCGGGTAGCACCTCCACCGCCGACGTTCCCGACAAGGTCACGTCGCTGAAATAAACCTGTGTCCTCAAATCGGATGGATCGATGTCTTGAAACTGAGTTGACTTCAATGCTGTGATGAATTCGGCGACAAGGATATTGTCCAAAGCAAATGCCTCAAACTCGATCTTGTTGTCCTCGACATTAAGGCTGCTGAGCCATACAGATTCCGGCTTTAAATTCTGCAAGTGTTCAATTGCAATCAACGGGCGATATTTTGCAATCTTCGAGTCCGTGATCATCTGCAATGCACGCAATTTGACCATCAAATTTTCCTTGTCCTTGCCCAACGATTTGAATCGTTCAAGCGTCGGCTGGATCTGTTTGGTTTTTTCTGAGAAATCGTCGCGATTGGCCGTCACCAAGGCAATGCTGTCTCGGATTCCGCTCATCTGACCGTCAACAAATGTAAAAAGAGCAAATCCGACCAGCAACAAAATTATGAGATCTGGTAGAAACCAAACCTGACTTTCCAACTCTTCTTTAGGGACGAGATTGATACGAATCATGTTTTGTCCCCCATATTGCGCAAACCAAGACCCACCGCCACTCCATACTTTTGGCCATCGATCGCAAGTTCATCAGCCGGGAACTTTCGGTGGTTGACTTGGATATTCTGAAATGGATTGAGGATGCCAACGGGCACTTGCAGTGTTGCTGCCAAGGCCGCCTCAAATCCAAGGACGCGGCACGCTCCACCCGCAAGGAATGCGTTTGTGAAGGGCACCCCGGGTGCAGCGTTATCAGTTCCCTGGAGGTAATAGGAAATGGTTGTCTGAATTTCTGAGACAAGCTGATCGTTGGTTTCTGACAGCAGCCGACTAATGACTTCGCTTGGATCTTGAGAAAAAGTGCTCACAGCGATCTTGGCTGCTTCAGCGGCGGCGGCATCCACAGCCATGGCCTCTGCCAAACGCCTAGTGTACTCGTTACCTCCGATGGCGATCTCGCGGGTGTACAGGTACTCGCCGCGCCAAACCAATGTCACCTGAGTGCAAGAGGCTCCGACGTTGATCAACACCATGATCGTTTCGGACGTACCGTAGTTGTGTTCAAACATATTGGACAAGGCAAAGACGTCGGCTTCCACGACTCCGATTTTCATGCGGTTTCCGTGTACGATTTCAATCAATCCGTCTATCGCCTCCCGTTTCGCCCCAACGAGAATCACATTGCTTTCGCCGCGTTCGTTCAAAGACCCGATGTTATAAAAATCGAATTCAAGGTCGTTCATGCTGTGTTGAAAATGCTGCTCCGCGGCGTAATATGCCTGCTCAGCAAGCTCCTTGTCCTTGTCCGGAGCCAACGAAACCCGTTTGATAAGCACGGCGTTGCCACTCAGCGTCACGCAAACCCGCCTGCCAAAAGCCAAAATACGGTTGGCCTTGAAAAACTCCCGCATCTGTTCCTGGACCGCCGCCGGATCTTTGATGACACCGTTCTGCACCACCCCTGCGGGCAGCGAAATGTTCGCCATGGCGCGGACTTTTTTTTGGCGCCCCCCAGAAAGCTCGATGAGCTTTATACTGGACGAGCCAATGTCCAATGCCAGGAGCGATCGACTGAACAGTTCGATCATCGTCATCCCGCCGGTTAAACGTTCGCAATTCTATAGAATTGAATACTGTTGGTATTTTTTCACGAATAGTGAATGCGGGTCAAACAAGCGCGGGGTGCGCCTTTGAAGCTATTTTTGCCGTTTTTTTAAAAAATCCTCGAGGTCGCGAGTCAGATCAGGGGCTTGAGGCTTCCCAGATTCTTTGTTTGCGGCGCCAGATGATTGGGGACTAGGCGACCCAAAAAGAGCATCCAGCTTATTTCGAGCTGAATTCAAGACCGGATCGGGTGCCTGGGAACCCCGGGCCGAGAAAAATCCGCAGAAATTACCACGATCTTTTTCCTTAACCCATTCCGCCTGTTCTTCACGGCAACTACGATAGGCAGATAAGTCAAAAAAGAGGCAGTTCTTGCAAACCCTAGAGTCATTGCTGCATTTCGGGCAACAATCACTCCGGCCCATGGGCGGTTCAAAGGACCAAGTGTTTTTACAGTGATGACAAGCTATGGTCTTCATGGGTTGACTGTACCTCTGGAAGTCCACACTTTACAAACGAAGCTTAACCGCCATAATAAGTCGATATTCGAGAGAGGTATTTCATGAAATTCAATTCCATCCTTGAGACCATCGGCAAAACCCCATTGGTACGGCTGAATCGCGTTGGAGCCGGTCTGCCATGCACCATCTGGGCAAAATGCGAATTCATGAACCCAGGTGGATCGGTTAAGGATCGCATTGGCTACAACATGGTGTTGGAGGCCGAAAAATCGGGCCGCATCAAAAAGGGCGATACCCTGATTGAACCGACCAGCGGCAACACTGGCATTGGACTGGCCTTGGCCGGAGCCGTGCTCGGTTACCGGATCATCATCACCATGCCCGAAAAAATGAGCCGGGAAAAACAAGTGGTCCTTGAGGCCTTGGGTGCCGAAATCATCAGAACACCGACAGAAGCGGCTTGGGACGCGCCAGAAAGCCACATCGGCGTTGCCAAGAAAATCCAAAGCCAGACGCCAAACTCGCACATCCTTGATCAATATTCCAACCCAGGCAATCCTGATGCTCATTATAAATATACCGGCCAGGAAATCTTGGATGATCTGAACGGCCAAGTGGACATGATCGTGGTCGGTGCCGGCACTGGCGGGACTTTGACCGGATTGGCCCGCAAAATGAAAGAGGCAAATCCTGGCTGTATCGTGGTTGGGGCCGATCCTGTGGGCTCAATTCTGGCGGGCGGGGACCACATCGCCTCTTACCAGATCGAAGGCATCGGCTACGATTTCATCCCTGACGTGCTAGACCGCTCGTTGGTGGACGTTTGGGTCAAGACCAATGACCGCGATAGCTTTATTGCGGCGCGGCGTCTGATCCGCGAAGAAGGGCTGCTGTGCGGCGGATCTGGTGGATCGGTATTGACGGCCGCATTGGCGGTTGCACCGCGTCTGAAAGCAGGACAAAACTGCGTAGTCCTGCTGTCAGACGGAGTAAGAAATTACATGACCAAGTTTATTGATAGCCGTTGGATGCGAGAAAACGACTTTTCACCATCCTGAGCGACTATTTAGATTTCGCTGAAAAAGCGAAGCTTTTTCAGCGAAATCTATTTAAGCGCTTTTTCCAGCATCGCACTCATGTCGGCCTCGGTGTGGGCCACAAGCTGACGCTTGCCATTGACGTACAGCGCCGGTGTCCCGCTCACCCCAAGGCGCTCGGCCTCTTGCTTGCTTTGTTCGACTAGTGCCGCAGCCTTGCCCGACTTCATACAGACCTCAAAGGCCTTCTCATCGAGCTTGAGTTCTTTGGCCAGCGCCACCGGAGAATCCTTGTTCAAAGTGGTCTGCTTATTGAAAGCGAGGTCATGAAATTCCCAGAATTTATTTTGTCCAGCCGCACAGGTTGCCCCCTCGGCCACCAGACGGGAAACTCCCGATGGATTGATCGGAAAATCCATGTACACAAATTGGACGCGGTCCCGGTAGCGCGGGATCAATTTTTTCATGACTTCAGCTGCCTCGCGGCAATGGGGGCACTGATAGTCAGCAAACTCAACAACCTTGACCTTTGCTTTGCTATTGCCGGTTGCGGGGTATCCCAAGGTGTCAATCTGCAAAACAGGCGCAATCGGTTCATTCACGGCCAGGGAAAACTTGCCTTCTTTTTTGATCTTGTTGACTAGTTCTTGGCGTTTGCCCTGGGTCTGTTCGGCGTTGATCAGGCGTTTGATCTCGCCCTTGATCTGATCAAATGGATAGGGAATGCGCGCCTTGTTTTTTTCAAACCAGGATTTGGCTTCGCTGTCAGAAGGTTCCTTGACCTTAATCAGATCCTTTTCAATTTCCTGGGGCGTCTTGTTTTTTGCTTTCGCTAATTCAGCGATGTGCATGTCAAAAACAGCAGCGTCAGCAACGCGCTTCAACTTCTCGAAGTGCTCCTGCTCCACCTCAAACGCGGCCTGTTGCGATCCAGGGCTCAAATCAGCAGTCTTCCAAGGCTTGCCTTTGTAGGTGAAGAGCGGCTGGTCGCTGGAAGCATAGGAAGTCGCGGCACCAAAAATGCCAGCAACGACAAAGGCGGCAATAACAAAAGAATTCCCAGCCCGCAGGCTGACACGGCGGAATGCACTCATGATTGTTTAAACTCCATCAAAGATTTGGGGCAGTTCCCATGCCCGATGAAACGCTCGCAGATGAGCGCCGAGACGTCAAGGTGGCAATTTCAGCCTCGGAAAATCTCATTGGTTTGATTTTGCGATTCCCGAAAACTTCCCGCGTGATGTACCAGTTGCCATCGGGCCCGCGCATCCAGTAGAGCATTTTCCGCCCCACCGATACAAAACGGCTGTCGCCCCGGAAATCTTGATTCATCACCGACAGGGCGTACTTTGGATGCGTGATGACGCGCACCAGGTCAAAATCAACTTTCATTTCTTTGTACGAACTAAAGACCACGCGTTTGTATCCGTGCCAGGCTTTTAAATTTTTATCGGCGTTGACAAATTCAGGTGAGTAAAAAGCCATGTACCGCTCAAGGTCGCGCGCCTTCCAAGCATCGGCCCACTCTTGAGTCCGGCGCTGCACAGCCTGTTGTTCCTCAGGGCGGTTCACTTGCGTTGTATCGTGAGCAATGGCCACAATGGCCTGGTCCGGTTGCAACCATGTGGCCAACGATTCAATGTCGGAATTGTAGAAGGCAACGCAACCCTCAGTGACTTTTGCTTGATCGACCCTGGTGTCCTTTTCAACACCGTGCAGCCAGATTCCGTAACCGGTTTTACGCGAAAATTTGTCGATCGGATTAGGAAAGTCGATGGGAATGGCAATCGGTCCGTACTTGTGAGGCAGGGCTCTACCGTCGATGGGCAGCGCCGTGAAATAAATACCCTCTGGCGTCCGGTTGTCGCCCTCGCGCTGCTTGTCACCGTCTTCCTTGCCAATCGCAATCCGAAAGGACTTCAAGAGTTCCGATGATTTTCCTGCTTCTGGCAACGTTCTGAGGTCCGCAGACAATCGCGATTTGTCGACAGTCAAAAGAATCAGGTCTTCATGCACAGGTTTAGCAGGCGTCACTGTCGGCGCTGCTATCGGGGCTGCTATCGGGGCTGCTATCGGGGCTGACTCAGAAACAACTGGGATGGACTTAACATTGGGCACATCGGGAACAGGGACAGCAACACCCACAGGCGCAGGCGCAGGCGCAGAAGCCTGATGCCCAGACATCCCACTGTTCGTCAGAATCGATTCAGCCGGAACCCCGAGACCCATTAAAGTCATCGACATGGCGGCCATTGCCAGACGCTTGATCACCGTGCTGCCCTCGTGCGCGGAAGTGCTACTACATTATTGATCAAGTTATCGGCAGCCTCAAGGTTTATTGAAGGCGAACCCACCGAAACGACTAGATTCTTGCAGAATGTCAGGTTTTGGTATTCTGGGATAAACAGGTCAGAAGATTTGCAAAATCCGGCGGTAATGGCGCCTCAAAGGCCATTTCGTGACCAGAGACTGGATGACGGAATCCCAATTTCCATGCGTGGAGCATTTGACGAGTGGCCAGGATGCGAATTTCTGGCAGCAAACGACTGTCATCACCGTAACTGGCGTCCCCCGCCACCGGCATACCCAAATCCCGCGCATGGACCCTGATTTGATGGGTGCGTCCCGTGTACAAACGGGCACTGACCAAAGTGGCCCCAGATTCAAAGGCTACTTCGCGGCGAAATATAGTCTTTGCGTATTTGCGACCAGCACCCTCTTCTTCAAACGAGCGAAAACGGGTGCGATGCCCAGGATCACGGCCGAGCCAACTCTCCCGCATGACGGCATCCACCGGCATAGGTCCGCTGCAAAGGACTAGATATTGACGAAAATTAGTCTTGTCATGGAACTGCGCAGAAAGATCACGATGGGCGACGGCAGACTTTGCGATGACAATGGCACCGCTGGTATCGCGATCAAGGCGATGGACGATTCCAGGGCGCAAAGAAGCCAAGGAAGCCGAGGAATCTAAAAACACTTCATTTTCGGAGTCGTCTTCCCTAACTTGAATTGGCTCAGGCAGAACGCCGCAATGGTGCAACAGCGCATGAACAAGGGTTATTTCACCCTGGGTGCCGGCACCCGGATGGACCGTAACGCCAGCTGGCTTGTTCACAACGATGATGTGATCGTCTTCGAATAGGATCTCAAGGGGTTTTTCAAGGGGCTTTGGCTCCAGCGTCATCTCTCGCGATGCCAGCTGTTCCAAGTGCACAAAAATGGTCTCGCCACCTCTAAGGGACTGGCTCGGCTTGGCCGGCTTATCCTTGATGATGACGCCGCCAGAGTCGATCAGCTCATGGATACGTGAACGACTCAGTTCAGGAAATTTCTGAGAAAGAAACCGATCAAGACGAACTTTGCCGCCAAACGCGACCAAATCCGCCTTATCGATGCTTATCGTTTCTTCGCGCTTTGCCAAGCCTCTAGCCTCGCTGAAAATGCTTTCACCATCGGTTCAAAGGTATCAACACCGAGGTAGCGGAAATAACTCCGCAGGAAGCCCTTCACGTACACGACCTGAGGCAGGCGGTCAAATCGGTTCGACTCCATCGAGCGTAAATATTCGAGGGAAATTTTTGTGCGCTCCTGCATTTCGTGTTCACTGACATTCATCAATTCACGAATGCGGCGGAACAACTCACCATCACCTAGGTCGCCTTCGGTGACTAGGGCATCGACTTCGCTCTGGGCTGAAGCGTCTTTGGACCCTTCGCAGACCGTCTTGATGACTGGCAACGTGGAACGACTCGTAGTAATGACTTGAACGCCCCGTGGAACATCCCATCCACCCGACAATTCAGCAGAAAGATCAGAAGAAAGCTCAGAATTAAATTCAGAATACTGCCCGGCACCTTTGCGGCGACGGCTGCTCAATTGACGGTCATAGTCCGCACGGGTTGTCTCGTCGTTGAGGACACGAAAGGCATGTTCGACCAATTCAACCTGGGCACGAACATCGTCTGCACCCATCAGCGAATAAAGCGCCGTATTGTCCCCGTTCAGGGTATTTTTCAAACGCAGGTAGCCTTCGCGAATGGCCATTTTTGAAGCGCCATAAGGCAGGTTCAAAACCTGATAAAAGGTTTCTGTGTTGGCTGCGTCGCTTTCAACGTTTTGCCCCGTTTGGGAAGGAGAGGAAGTGGACAACCCACTGATCTCATTTTCCTTAGAACCATTTTCAGCAATGCCAGTCATACCAACCTCCAAAAACACAGCCTCAGAGCCCGAACAAGTTTAGGGACCGCGCTGCGATGTCATTCAATCTATGCGAGAGGATCGCCTGAGGAAAATCAATAGCCAGCAATCGGCGGTTGCGCAAGCTCTTCCAAGCAACATCATCAAAATTCAGATAGCCCAGAAACTGGGATTGAAACCCAAAGTAACGGCTGGCAATCAGTTCCATCGACCCGCCAACGTTTACGTCCTGCTGGTTGCGGGCCTGGTTGATCACGATCCCGGAACGCCGCCCTGCGAGGGCTGCAAATAAATATCTAATAAATTCAGGGTCTTGCGATCCAAACCCCCGAATCCTATCGGCGTAACCGCGGGACTGGAAGCCTTGGCTGTCGGACGCCGTCAAAGCCGCCTTGATCACCTGAGGAGCCCGCAACTTCTTTGACCTGGAGCCAACGTGATCCATCAGACGCCACAGGGCGGTCTTAAGGAACATATAGGCATTCTCAATCGAGGTCGGTTCGGGCAACGCCGTGACAATCCCAAGGTGGGCCATCAAATACATGTCGATCGTATGAAACTGTGTCCCGGCGCCAAGGTCCAAGATCACAACATCAGCACCAAATCTGGCCCTGGCCCCCATGATGGCGTCATAAATTTGCCCCATCGCAGCAGGATCGACCGCCCCATCCCTGCCCCAAGCCTCACTGCGAGCACCCGGAACAAGAAAACAGCCCGGCAGTGGCGTTTGCAGGAGTATATCTTCAAAGGACTTGCTGCCGTTGACGACAACATCCGTCAAAGACACGCCACGGGAATCGACACCAAAATATGTATGGAGGTTTGGCCCACCAAAATCCAGGTCGAAACAAACGACTTTCATGCCAGTGCGAACAAACTTGGCAGCGAGATTGGCACTGAGAAGGCTTTTACCAACGCCCCCCTTACCGCCGCCAACCGCGATGATGATTGGCATCTCCTGGGGAATATCCAGAGCATGGCGTGAGGGAAATAGTGGAGTTCCGAGCAACCACTCAGGACGGCGCAGCAGCGCTTGAACGTGGGGCGCAGAAACTCCCGAGCCCCCAGAAACTCCTGGCCCGCCTCGCGCTCGCAAACCTAAGGATGTTGGAAGCCTATCCATGGCTTTGCTCATTCCTCACAAGGGATTTTTACAATTGACCAACGGTATCACTAAAGGCGCAGGAACGATACTTCACCCTCGACCTCCCAACCAATACCGTCCAAGCCCGCCCGTTGAAAGACGGTCCGGCCGCTAATGACCGGGGTTCGCCCAATGCGACCGAGGTAAAGAACCATTTCAAGGCTGGTATCGCCGTCAAATTCTGCTGGAATCTCGTTGAAACCGCGCGTCCTGGAATCAATGTCCGCAGGCGCCGCAACACGCAAAGCAAATCCCTGACCCGCCAGTTGTTGAGGATTTAATTTAATACGCACAGCGCCTGTGCGAAAATCAAGCCAAGCGCACAATGCCGATCGTCGCCCCTGGCAATCTGCGGCGCTGGCCCGAACGAAGCCCTCGATGGCCTGACCATCTCGCGACAGGGCCATTGAAACCCCAGTCAGAACGACCCCCATGGCTGCCTCGGCGCGAAAGATCTTAAAACTAACTTCCGGCCAAAATGCCTGTGCAATACCCGGCACAACGCTGGCCGCCAGGGCTCGCGCCGCTTGCTCTGAAAATTCCTGGTCCACCACCGATTGCCGATTGCGGATCAATTCCAGACTGGACAGAGCTTGCGCCAAATTAGCCCGAAACTCTCCCAATTGATCGCCAAATGGCGCAGGCACTGCGTCCATGATTCCTGCCAGCCAAACGTGATTTTCGGCGACATCCATCCACTCTGACCAGGGCATCGTCAGCGAATTCCCGTTCCACATAAAATCACTGGTCGACGCAAAGCTGACAAAATCACGCTTACCCAAGGCCGCAATGGCACCGTGGGCATCACGTTCGGCAGCAAATGCAAGGGCGTCTATTTTTGCGCGCGGAAAAAAAGCCAGATCAACATTGACGGCAGATTGGGTCCGCGGCAGTTCCTCGACGCTGTCCAAGAGGGCCCTCGGCGTGGCCAAATCAATACTGCCATGACCGTGGCTCTGGTTGGGAATAAACAATTCCCGCAACATTTCTTCAGCAGGATCATTTTCAAAACGTGAAAAAGTTTTTTTCCGGGCTTTTTTCATTCCTAAAATCGAAGCTCGGGCATCGGCGCCACGATCGGCAGACGCAAGAGCCTCGCGCAAATATCCATCATGCTCCATGGCGGCAATCATACTCTGTTTATCCGCGTTGTAGCGGGAATAAAAAGCGCGGGATTGAAAAACACCTTCCTGCCAGATGCATGAAAACCAAGATCCAGCCCGCCCGTTGTTATGCATTGCCGATTGGCAAACAGGCCCCGAAAAAAAACCTTGAGCGGCATAAACCGATTCACATAGGCCAAGGGCAAGGGGGCGCTCGGAATTTCCAGCCGTCAACACTTGCGGCGTCACGGCTAATTCCCACAATTTCGCTTCACAATAGCGATCGAACACAAGTTTGGCATGGACAGCACCGCCAGCAGGCTCGACAACTCCGAGGCGCTCATTCCGGGCTATTTGGTTTTCCCACCAGACGCCAGCCACCGGCATTTGCATCCCGCGGGTTTGGGGCATAGCTTGAAGATCGCGGCGCAATTGACGCAAGGGGCCCTTGATCGCATCGATTTTGGATTGCGCCTCGCTGATCCGGTGAAATTTAGTTTCGTGATATTCAGCCCAAATACGCCGCAGACGCGCCACTTCACCGGTCATCGCAGCAATCGCCGCGCCACTGGCCCTAGAATCCCATGTCAGCATGCTGCCGGTAAATTGCATTTCATTGCGGGGGGCCAAATTCAAATCGCCGTCGAAACCACGCCACAAATCCAGAAAGCCCGCCGGAGTGGGGCCCGACATGGCATCTGCTGAACCTGGCTTGGATAATGTCAACGGCTGCCGGGAAACGTCGTGTGGTAATGCGCCGCAGCCGGGCAACAGTGGGAAAACTATGGCAACCAGGAAAATTATAGGCGACATGGGCTCCCCCTATGCTTTAAGAAAAAATAATCAGAAAAACAGGCTGGCCGACATCTCGTATAGATCGGATTCCATGACGTTGCGGCT
Organism: Oligoflexales bacterium; assembly: GCA_947445775.1. Classification (GTDB taxonomy): domain Bacteria; phylum Bdellovibrionota_B; class Oligoflexia; order Oligoflexales; family RGVZ01; genus RGVZ01. The sequence goes on from CANFEB010000016.1 coordinate 24,446, forward strand.
GGTGATCTGACGCGCCACGGCAAAGGTCACTTCCGCCGGGGCCGCATATTCACCGCGTAAATAGCCCGCCACCGTGCTGAATCCAGCGGCCATCTCGCTCAAAAACAAGGTCTCGTCCGTATTGGCCTCGAGGGCATTCAAGCGGAACCCCTCCGCGTCATGCCAGGAATCGCTCCACTTGCGATTTGCCTGCCAACCAACCGATGCCGTAACGCCGGATGGATGTGCCCAGGCAAATCCAAGCCCGGCGTCAATCCGATCACCCAGTTTGAAATTTGCGTTGGTTGTTCCGGCCTCAAGATCTTCTGGATCCAGGCCACGAAACACCTCCCGCCGTCCCGGCATCTGGTGTGTGTACTTTAGCGTTTGTGAGACCGAAAATCCGGGCAAAGGATTCTCTTCCCACGTTGCCTGTGTGAATAGATCGGTCTGCCCATCGCCGAAGGGAACATCGTTCATGACGCGCGCTTGATCTGGGCGCCCCGTCGGCAAAACAGATCCAAACGTGGCAGCCATGGCCATGTGGCTCGACTCCCAGGCGCGCCATTTTGCCGCAACGGTCGTGTCGCCCCAACCAGTGCCGCTCCAACTTCCCAACGGTTCGACGCCATAAGCGGCAAGTTCGCGATTCAGTTCCGCTGGCGCAGCCCCAAGTTTTTCATCTAGTTCCAGGGCGGCCTCGTGTTGGTTGTTGGCTGGATCCGACAACATCGCGAGAAATTCCGATGCCGTTTCCGATCGGGAAAAACCGACCGAAATTGCGGAACGTGCAGACATATAAGGTGCGCCAATTGCGAGCGTGACCCTATCGGTGGCGCCAAATGCCAGTACCGGCGCCGTGACCCGGACACTGGCCTTGGCACTGGCGGAAAACCTGCCCAGTGAATCATCGCGGTCCAGATCATTTGCCAGCATGAAGCCTTCGACTTTTGCGGCACGTGTGGGCGAGACAGCGCCCTGATTACGCAACACGTCGTTGAAAGTCAGGTCGCGCTCCAGGGGTGCCGCCAACCCATGGCTCTTGCCAGAACTATCTGTTTTGGTTGCGATGCCGGTGGCGATCGACCGCAAATTGAAATTGAAGCGACCGCGGGGCAGCGTTTTTGTATGCTCAACGGCAAATCCCGGCAGGGCAACACAAAGCAGCGGCACGGCCAAAAACGCAAGACTTGTGTTCATAATCGCCCCAGGATCTCGCGCATCTTATTAATCTCGGCCAAAGTCTCGGCCTCAATCCCTGGGGGCAAATCTCCGTCCTCTGCCAATTCTTCAATGGCTGCGATGGAATCCTCCAGCAAGGCACGTCCTTCGGGAATGCGATTCATGCGGATCAAAATTTCAGCCTTGGCGCGATGATTGGAATACATGTCGGCGCCGGTATATTCATTGGCCGGATGGCTTGGGCTGGCAAGAGCCAAATTGATCATCTCCATAGCCTTGTCCAAGGATGGCAGGGCAGGATGAACCATGTTGGACATCGGAGACGCAGCGATCCCGGCTATCGTCCGGAAGATTCCGCCGCCGGTGATCCTTGGATCGGCACCCAGATCAGGACGCAAGTTCATGTCACTGGTCACAAATGTATTGAAGTAGTTTTTGAAATAGCTGCCGACACTGATTAATTGCAATGGGGTTGCGGATTCAACCCACAGCGCCGAACACATTAGCTTCATGTAGTGATAGATATCAGTGGCCTCGGAAATTTCAGCTAGATGCTCGATGACTTCACGGCATTCGCCAAAAATCGGGTTGCGTTCGTAATGGTTGCTATCCAGCAATAGAAATTCCCCCTCAAAGATATTGAGGGAACTGATGCGATGAACGATGTGAATGAGGTCTTGACCACTGGCTCCCTTGAGGAGCTTTCGGTATTCAGCCAAAGCGAGGTGAACCGTATTTCGGCCTTCGCCGCGGCGTTGGTAAAGATCTTCAGCATCGCCGCTCAGAGCCTGAACAGGAGCCAGACTAGAAGTAGCAAAAGAAAGGTTTGAAGCAGCAAGAGAAAGGATCAATGAGGACACAAAAAAAACTCGGGACAGCCTGGTCACCATTATAGGATTCTCCACCGTCAGCGGCTGCTAAAGATTGATGTTAAATAAAAAATTATAAATGACTATTTATAATAGGCTAATCGAAGATTTACCGGACCACAAGTCACCCCGGATTTTTAGTCGCCGTCATGTCCAAGATCATCCGATAGAGCGCCTTGCGGTTAACACCACCCTCTGCCGCCTGCTGGCTCAATGCCTGGAGGATATCTTTCGTGGACACCCCCTGATCCAGGAGACCTTCAATAGCCCGGTCCAATGGAACTGCATCCCCTGATAATCCCAAGCCACGAGACGCGCCGCTCTTGGCGGAACGAACATCCACCATCACCGATGCCTCACCGAGCATGGTTTCGTGGGCGGTGGCCCAGGCAACAGCATCCTCGATGGTGCCAGTGAAAATTTCCTCGTGGAGTTTGGTCAACTCCCGGCCAACGGCAACGCGTGCGCCCGGCAATTCCTCGGCGATCGCTCCGAGGGTTTTTTCCAGGCGCCGGGTTGATTCATAAAAAACAACCGATGCCGAGGCAGCGATCCAACTTTTCACCTCTGCGTGCAAGGCTTTGGATTTGGTCGGGGGAAACCCCGTAAACAAAAGGCGATCCGTCGGCAAACCCGAGGCCGAAGCTAGGGCCAACATGGCCGACGGACCCGGAACTGGATGAACTGAAATCCCGGCGGCCCGCGCGGCCTCTACCAATCTAAATCCAGGATCTGAAATGCACGGGGTCCCGGCATCTGAAACCAAGGCCAACACTTCACTGCGTTCAGTGATACGCGCGATCAGCCGGGCGGCCTGATGCTCTTCATTGTGATCGTGATAGGCGACTAGATTGGGCGATCCCATGACGATGCCCCGCGTCGCCAGAAATTCAGCCTGGGACTGCTGCAAATGCGTCAGCAACTTTCGTGTGGTTCGCGTGTCTTCTGCAGCAATGACATCTGCCGTCGCCAGAGTCCGGATCGCCCGCTCACTGATGTCACCAAGATTTCCAATCGGCGTGGCCACGACAAACACGACAGGGCCGCAAACGGGCTCAGATTGACGTTCTGATTTTTTTTTGGCCATGCCGACTCCGCCTAATGACCATTAAAAGTAGCATCTGGCACACGCTTTGCAAACCAACGGGGGAAAACGTTGATGACGCCCTCCTGCTCGCGGAAGGCCGAAAAAGTTTCGTTTCTTCCACGGTTTTCGAGATACCCGAATGCGAGTTTCTGATATGATTAAAAGTGTTCGCGGCGGTTGGTTGTTGATGTGCAGGAGAACCGATTCATACATAAAGGGAGCCAGAACCTTCACCGGTGTGCAAGCCCCCCGCTTCGCGCGTTAGGGGGAAGCCTGAAGGGGAAGTCGATGGCACCCACCTTAACTTGGTGGGTTCCCCTTGCCTCAGTGACTGCCGTCGCGGGCACTCCTCCAATGAGCTGACAAATCGAACGTTACTTGAAGCCATGGGCGCATGGACAGCAGATCCCACCGCAAGCCACTTTTATTCGGCAATTTTAATTTCAAAAATTGGAATGAGGGCGAACATTGTAATGAAAATAATAGTGATCCGCATATAAGTTGCATTAACTTGGACTGCTTTTTTTAATCACATCAATATAAATATGCTGGCCCTATCAATATTATTTTTATGGATTTTTATGATTGCAACATGCCGGATTCACGGGCTAAATCAACACAATGGAACGCTTATTTTCAAGTCGAATCGCCGCCCTGTCACCCTCCCCCACACTTGCCCTGAACAGCAAGGCTGCGGAACTGGTGGCCAGCGGCAAAAAAATCTTTAATTTCGCTGTTGGCGAGCCGGATTTTCCGACGCCTCAGGCTGTTGTCGATATTGCCATCGACAGCCTGCGCCGCGGCCGAACCCGTTATGGTGCCTCCGGGGGCGGAAAACCGTTGCGGGATGCCATCGCGGCCAAACTGCGGCGAGACAACAACCTGGACTTTTCCATCGACGAAATTGTCTGCGGCATCGGCGCCAAAGAAATCCTATTTCATGTTTTTTTAGCACTACTCAACGACGGCGATGAGGTCTTGCTGCCTGCCCCCTACTGGGTCAGCTATGGGGACCAAATCCGTGCAGCTGGGGCAGTTCCAGTAACCGTCGCGCCCCCCGCCAGCCTGACAGATCCTAATGGCGAGGCGATCGATTTTGCTGGATTAGAAAGCGCCATCACGCCACACACGCGCGCCATCGTCATCAACTCCCCAAACAATCCATCTGGCTACATGCTTGACCACGCTGAACTGACCACCCTTGCAGCATTCGCCCGCAAGCATAAAATTTGGGTCATCGCCGACGAGATCTATGAGTATATGGACTTTGAACGCCCGCATACCTCACTGCTGTCTCTGCACCCTGATTTGCGCTCCCAATTTATCCTGATCAACGGCCTGTCGAAAGGCTTTGCCATGACCGGCTGGCGCGTTGGCTATGCCGCAGGCCCGAAAGACGTGATGGATATGGTCAGAAATCTCGAGAGCCACTCGTCAACATGCATCCCTGGATTTATCGAGGACGCGGCCACTTATGCATTGAATGAAGGGCGCGCCCTCATGGCCCCAGCCATCAAAACACTCGACCGCCGCCGAAAATTAACCATGATGGCCTTGGATGGATTCAAATTTGCGCGTCCCGACGGCGCGTTTTATATTTTTCTAGATGTGCGCGACATAAGCCGAGGTCGAAGCACCCTAGAAATCTCGGCGCAGTTACTCAATGACGGGGTTGCCGTTGTCCCAGGCGAAGCCTTCGGCGTACCCGGATTTCTGCGCATCAGTTACACCCTTGGCGAACAAGAATTATTGGCAGGCCTTGAGCGGATTAAAACGTTTTTGCTCCAGCCCTGACACACGCGGTTTTTTACATCCGCACGAGGACCCGATGAATCAACCAACTCAGCCAAATCAGCCAAATCAACCAAATCAGCCAGCTCAACCCATGAATACCGTTAGTATGCGCGAAGCCGCCGAGGCCGTGCGCAAACAATTTTCTGCGGACCATGGGAAAACTGCAGCCAATCCGTCGCCACGTGCCGTCGAGGAACTACGGTTGGCGTTTCTTGGGCGTAAGGGCCGCGTGCAGGAACTCACGGAAGGGCTGCGTCACGTCCCAAAGGAAGATCGTCCCGAATCAGGAAAAATCGTCAACTCCCTGCGCCAGGAAGTTGATGCCGCTGTGACGGTTTTGCAGGAGAGCGCCAAATCCTGGATTTTAAATGAACGCCTGAACATTCCACAGGTGGACGTCAGCCTGCCCGTTGATGACACGACGCCTGTCGGGGCCCTGCATCCCGTGACACTGATGCGCCGCATTTTGATCCGGGAATTTCGCCGGCTCGGATTTACAATTTACGACGGCCCGGAAATCGATTTCGATTTTTATAATTTTACGGCTTTAAATATCCCCGAGTCTCATCCTGCCCGAGACATGCAAGATACATTTTACGTCGCACCGGCTTCTCCGGGGGCTTTTAGTGGCGAAAAAATGCTGCTTAGAACCCAAACGTCCAACATCCAGATCCATGCCATGCTGGCGAATAAACCACCACTGCGCATCATTGCGCCGGGACGGGTCTTTCGTTGCGATTCCGACATCACCCATACGCCGATGTTTCACCAGATAGAGGGCTTCGTGGTCGACAAGGGCATCACCTTTGCTAACCTGAAGGCCACGATCGACACCTTTCTGAAGGCAATCTATGGCAGCGATCTGAAAACGCGGTTTCGCCCGAGTTTCTTCCCGTTTGTGGAACCAGGAGCCGAGTTTGACGTCCAGTGCACCATTTGTACTGGTAAGGGTTGCCGGGTCTGCAAGAACACCGGCTGGCTGGAAGTCGGCGGCTGCGGAATGATTCACCCAAAAGTGTTCGAGGCAGTCCATTACGATAGCGAAGAATATTCTGGTTTTGCTTTCGGATTCGGCATCGACCGGATGGCGATGCTGAAATATGCGCTGCCTGATTTAAGGCAGTTATTTGACGGCGACTACGACTTCATCGGCCAATTTCCGATCCAAGCATAAGAGGTTATCCCCCGTGAGAATTTCGCGCGAATGGCTTGAGCAATATATTGACCTGACCGGGATCACCGACAGCTCCTTGGCTGATGCTTTGACGGGCATTGGTCTGGAAGTTGAACTCATCGAACGGGTCTCGGCTGTTCCTGCGGGAGTCGTTGTGGGCTGCATCATCCAGGCCGTCCCCCATCCAAACGCCGACTCCTTGCGGCTATGCCAGGTCGATGTTGGACCGTTGGGAAAAGGCGCAAATTTACAAATCGTCTGCGGAGCGCCAAATGCCCGCGAAGGAATCCACGTGGCAGTCGCCATGGTGGGGGCAGAACTTCCGGGAGATTTTAAAATCAAAGAAGCAAAAATTCGCGGTGAAAAATCCTTCGGCATGATGTGCAGTGAAAAGGAACTCGGCATCTCTGACGACCATGAAAGCATCATCGAACTCAAAGGCGAGCACGCTCTGGGCACCCCGGTTGGCACAGCCATGGGTGTGGACGACATGGTGATGACCCTCAACGTGACGCCCAACCGTGCCGATTGTTTGAGCTATATTGGCGTGGCCCGGGATTTATCCGCAAAAATTCACCGGAAATTGAAATTGCCTGCACTGCCGCAAGTGCCCGATGTAAAATCCCAGCCGGATTCTTTCAAGGCTGCGATTGAAACAGAATCTGCTGGCCGCCGTTTTTGCGGAATAAAAGTCGACGGCGTCAAAGCTGCTATGTCTCCGGCTTGGATGCAACAACGTCTCCTTGCAGCGGGCATGCGGCCCATCAATGCTATTGTCGACACCACCAATTACGTCATGTTGGAGTATGGACAACCAGTCCATGCATACGATGAACGTCATGTTTCTGGAAAAACCCTGACGGCGCGCCTGGCCAAATCCGGCGAAATCCTGAAGACCCTCGACGGACAAGATCGGAAACTAGAAAATGGCGACATCGTCATTTGCGACGCCCAGCACATCATCGGCCTTGCCGGCATCATGGGTGGGGCCAATTCTGATGTGAAGGACGATACGTCAGCCGTGCTGATAGAAGTGGCACATTTCACGCCAAACGCAATTCGCACCACATCCAAGCGCCTTGGTTTGCGCTCGGAAGCCTCCCAGCGTTTTGAACGCGGCGTGGACGTGCATAGACTCGGCGACGTCGCTTGGCGGGTCGGGGGGCTGCTTTGTGAGGTCTGCCCTGGCGCTAAAATCACCGGTACTTTAATTGATTTTTTTCCGCAGCCGCACCAAGAAAAATGTCGGCCGCGCACGGTTGCACTGCGCCTGGACCGAGCCCGCAAAACTTTGGCCATACCTGATTTGCGTGGCGATTTTGTGGAGACCACCCTGAGGGATTTGGGCCTCAAAATCATCAGGCAAACCGAGACTGAAATGGTCTTCGAAATTCCTGAATGGCGCCAAGACATCGAACGAGAAGCCGACTTGGTCGAAGAAATCGCGCGGATGGTCGGCTTCGAGACAATCCCCTATGAACTCCCAGTTATGGCATTGGACACGACTCCGGAAGATCCAGGAATTGATTTTGCAGAGGACGCACGGATGCTGATGGCCCAGGCCGGCCTTCGCGAAACCATTAGTTTTCCTTTTATATCCCATGACGAATTCAAAAAGTTACGCATTCCGTCGGGACACGAACTTGCTCCGGCCGTTAGAATCGTTAATCCCCTCAGCGAAGAATTCGGACTCATGCAGACGACGTTGGTCGCGGGACTGCTGAAATGTGCCGCCAATAATGAACGCCACGGGCGGACGGGAGTCAGATTATTTGAGTTTGGCAGGGCCTACCTTTCCAGTCAGCACGCTCTGGGTGCGGCAACCACACGTCATCTGACGGAGCGAGCCGCGGGCGAAAATGGCCGGCCCGTGGAAAAACCGGTCGTGGCCGGAATCATGACCCAGCCATGGACCAAAAAATCCTGGTCAGGCGAGGAACGCCACGCTGGATTTTTCGAGGCCAAACGCATTGCCTGGCAATGGCTTTCAGCCCTTGGAGTTAAGGGCCTTGAGGCGGCTCCATTGGACGAGAAATCCGCTGCCATGCTGCCTTTTATGCATCCACGTGCCAGTTGCTTGATTTTGGCTTCGAACCTTCCCGACAAACATGGAAAACCCATCGTCCTCGGTTATGCCGGTGAGATTCACCCGGAAACTGCCGTGGCCTTTGACTTTGCCGCTGACCAGGCACCCGTTGCCTTTGAATTTGATTTCGACGCAGTCTTTGCTGCGGCCGATGCAGCTGCCGCCGCCATTGCAACCTCTACCAATAAGATCCTTTTTAAGTTTCCTCCGTCTTCGCGCGATGTGGCTCTGCTAGTAAAAACTGGCGTGACCCACGATAACTTCACCAGGGCTTTCGCAGATTTCCCGAAGCGCAAAAACTTGAAGAGCTACCGCCTTTTTGACGTCTACGAGGGCGCGAATTTGCCGGCAGGGAAAAAAAGCATGGCCTATACCTTTGATTTTCAGTCATCAGAACGCACATTGACGGATACCGAAGTTGAACAGGAAGTCACTGCCCTTGTGGCGTGGCTAGCCCAAAATCTGGAGGCCCAGCAAAGATGAAACACAAGCCCTACTCGAATCGCTTCTCGAACAACGCGAAAAACCTCGTCAGCGTCAGTTTCACCATCGGTTTCACAGTCGCCCTCAGTTTAGTCGCGGGTTGCACCACCACGGAAGTCACGGCGCCAAAAACTTTTGCTGCGGAAAACCCCCTCGCTGATTCTGTCCTTGAGCGCGACGCCTTGGCGCGCCTTGACGACATGGGTCCCAGTGGTACGGCCATGAAAAATAACGCCGTGCAGCGCAAGGCGTTTATTGAGGATTTACGCAGGACTAGAGCCCTGGCCGCAGACGCCGCAAAATCCGGCATGGATAAAGACCCGCTCTTTACGCAACGCCTTGCAGCTCAGCGCGAACACATTTTGGCTTCCATGTACGTCGAGTCGTTTTTGAAGAAAAACACCAACGAGGCTACCCTGCGCAAATATTTCGCAAATAATCGCACCGCCTTCACAAAACACCAGCGCGGCGCATTTCACATCGTGACCCGGGAAGAATCGGCGGCTCGCGCGGCCATTTCTGCATTGCAGGAACCCAGCGCTGATTTGGAAATCCTCGTTAAAGAATTTTCACCGTCAGCCCCTGAAGGCGCAAAAAGTGGCGACCTCGGGACTTTTGAGCGCGGACAAATGCTTAAGCCAATTGAGGACGCCGTTTTTTCAACGAAGGTCGGCCAGGTATTCCCAACACCCGTCAAAACCGATTTTGGTTGGCATGCCATTTTAGTGACGAGGGAAATACCGCCGATAGACGTCAAATTTGAAGAAGTCCGGACCGAAGTCGAAAAGCGTTACCGTGCCGATCTGCATCGCGAGTTTGTCAGTAAAGCGTCGACTCCCGGTTCGGCATTTTGACTTCGGCAAGGTTGCGTCTGACCCTTGCCGCGGCGACCATGGGTTGGGCGCTGGACGCTTTTGACTTCACGTTGTTTCTTTTTGCAATACCACAGCTGGCGTCCACCTTTAATTTTGGAACTGGCTTTGCTGGTTTTATTTTAACGTGCACCTTGATTTGCTCCGCCATTGGCGGATTGGTGTTTGGCGTCCTAGCGGACAAGCACGGCCGCGCCCGCATGCTCAGCGTAACCATCATCATTTATTCTTTGGCTTCATTGGGGAGCGCGACGGCCCAAGACGAATGGCAGCTGCTCCTGTGGCGCTGCCTTCTCGGACTTGGCATGGGCGGTGAGTGGGCCACGGGTGCCACACTGGTCGCCGAAACCTGGCCTCCGCATAAACGCAACAAGGCCCTGGCTCTAATGCAATCGGGATGGGCTCTTGGCTTTATCGCTTCGGCCCTCCTCTCCCAATATGTCCTGCCGGCCTGGGGCTGGCGGGCGCTCTTTGCGTTTGGTGCATTGCCCGCCCTAGTTACCTTCTGGATTCGTGCCAAGATTGAAGAGCCACACGAATGGCTGGTGCATCGGGCTCGCACCGCTCTCGATGAGCCAAAGCATGACCTTGCGTTTTTCGATTCTATGGGACAGCAAATCGCAGCCTTGTTTGATCCACGCTGGCGCCGGTCTTTTATCACTGCCAGTGCCATGGTTGCCTGCGTCATGTTTGGCGTCTGGGGATTTTTTACCTGGCTGCCAGCCTTTCTTGCCACACCGTCGGACAAAGGCGGTGCTGGACTGACCTTCCTTAAATCGGTCAACTGGACCATCGCACTGCAATCGGGCGCATTCATCGGATATGTTTCGTTTGGATGGGTGGCTGATGCGATCGGGCGCAAACGTGCATACTCCATCTATCTCGTGATGGCGGCAATTCTAGCCCCGATTTTTGTGCACTTGGCAAAGTCTGGTTCCAGTTTGATGCTGATCGGCCCACTTGTCGGCCTTTTTGGACACGGGCATTTCAGCGCACTTGCCCCGATGCTCTCAGAACTTTTTCCTGTGCAAATCCGGGCCACAGCCCAAAGCACCATTTACAATACGGGACGTGGAATCAGCGCCAGCGCACCTTGGCTGATTGGCGCAATGGCCGAGCGCTATGGGTTTTCTGCACCATTGATTGCAGCTTCTGGATTTTTCGTTGCTGCGGCAATCGCGGTTCACATGCTGCCGGACCAGAAAACAGCTAGTCGCTGGCGCGAAAGCGCCAGCGACGTGTCCTGAGCGCAGCGAAGGATCTCGGCGAATTACCACCTACGTTTTTCTTTATCCCGCATCTACTCGTCAATTTGATGTTCGTCAGAAGGTTAAACGTCATTGGCCGCCATCCCAGTGAAGAAGGATCTCTTGCCCCAAGACTCCGTTCCCGAATTCGAGAAAAGTATTTACCACTACGCGTGATTTGTCGGGTTCGCCGTGTCGGGCGTGAGCTATCGAGCTATGATGGGCCGTTGGAAGATGGTGAGCGTTACTCACCTTCATTGAGAATTTCAATGCACATGTCGAAAATAGAGTCCTTTCCGCGACTTAAGGTAGGAAACGGCTTATTGATATGAAGTAAATAGGTAAGATCGCAGGTTCGCTGAGTCCATTGTGCTTCGTAGGGTTTTACACGGAATGTAATCTCACAAAGAAGAATTTCAAGCGAGCGTTCCGGAACAGACTTGATTTTACACTTTACTTGAGGAGCTTTTTTAGTGCCGGCTCGAAGAACATAGGCTTCAGATTCCCCTTCATTCACTGTATCGCCGACTAAAGCGTCGATGTCATTGGCCACCGCCAATTTTGTTTTCTCCCACTGCGCGGATGAAAAGTCTGCAAAAGCTAAATGACTGAAACCACACAGGCTTATAAAGAACAGCTTTTTCATTAGTGACCTCATTTTTGAAACTAAGCGCACTTCTTAGCATCTGCCAGATTTTAAATCAATAGGAGCGGCAACTATCCTGAAAACTTCCGTTAATCGAGGAAGTACAATGTAGAAACTGAAAAAAATATCCCACCTTATTCGCCGAGATCCCTCGCTGCGCTCAGGATACGATTTCGCTGAAAAAGCGAAGCTTTTTCAGCGAAATCTATTTAATCAGCCGCCTGAGTTTACTGATTTATAGCTGCGCAGGGCGAAATTGAAAAACACCAGCGACGTCACCGCAAAGCCACAGGCCGAAACCCCAGCCAGTGCCGCCTGCTGCCATTCGACGTGATGAAACAACAGCCCCGCAGGAACCGCCGCCATCACAGATAGCGGAATCACGTAAAGAAAAATTCGTTGGATGGTCCGCGGAAAAACACTGGTTGGAAAGCGGCCGGTACCGACGATCGACCAAAAACCGTCTTCGCCTTCAATGAGGCGCTCGGCAAAAAAGGCCGGTGCCATACAAAATATAGCCAAGGCGAACCGCACTGCGAGGCCCAGCAATATCAAGAATCCAAACGCCAACCAGATTTGCGCTCCGGACGCTGGCGCAACCTTCAGGGTGAAGTAGACAGCAAGGCCAAGATTGATAAAAACGTTGGGCAGATTGGAAATCATGACCTCACTGGTAACAATCAATGCAAGCAGTGGATGCATGGGCTTTTGCAGCACATAATCCATGCGCCCGTTCCAGACGAATTCGGGCAAATTAAAGAGCGGAGCAATAAAAAAGCATACAAAAAATTGATGACTGACACCGTTGATTGCCGTCAACGCAAAAATCTGATCCCTCGACCAACCATTGATGGTGCCACCAGCAAGACTGACGCCGAGGCCAGCCCCAAGAAACGAAGACACCAAAAAAAACGACTCAAACAGAAAAAAGAAAATTAAATTTGCGCGGTAAGCCAGCATCACACCCGCACTGTTGGCAAGGGTCCGCGAATAGATCCTGAAAAAGCTGCGCTGCCTAACTCTGGGCTGCTGAGTATTCATATACCAATAGCCTCAAATTTGCGGAGTCCCCGTCGCCACATGGCGATCATCAGAACTGTGCTCAGCGCGAAAACCAAACAGCCTCGCAGTAAATATGTGCCAAGAGGATCACCAGCAATCCGGCCGATGGCGACAAGATTAGGAAGGCCTTGCATGTAAAAGAGCGGTGTCCAACTCAAGATTTCAACCGCAACCGGCGGCAGCATATCAACCGGATAAACAGCACCGCTGAATGCAAAAAAAATCGCGATGAATAATAATTCTGGTCCCCAAGTCTGGGTCATGTCAAATGCCAACAAGCCAAGTCCAAGTCGGACCACTAAATTACACGACAGTGCCAGGACAAGAGCGGCAAAATATCCTGCGAGCCAGATCACCGGGGACTGGCGCGTGGCAACGTCATAAATAAAATCGCGCAGCGCTGGAACCAGAACAAAGATGGCCACCAAGACGGGGCCAATCATCAGAATACGCGACAAACTAAAGGCTATCCCATTGGCGATGGGCTGCACGAGAAAAGGAAAAGGTCGGATCAGCGAAGCTGCGAGTTTTCCGGTTCGAATGTCCATGCTGAGGGATCTGGAAAGACCCGATTCCTGTAAAATCTGATGGCTTGAAGCAACGATGAAATAGACGACAATGGATGCTGTGCTGTAGTTCGCATTAGAACTGCTGGCCGCAGCGGCACGCCACCAAAACAAAGTGCCCATCAGTCCAAGAGCCTCAAACAGGGCCACTTGGGCAAAGGCCATGCGATATCCAAGCTGAACGGAAAGTTGCTGTGCCATCATCAGCCATGCGGCCTTAAACACCCCGGGCATAAATTTCACCGAAAACCGTTTCCAATTCAGCTTCGCTAATCTTGATATCAAGGATCTCGGATATCGCTACTTGCGTCGTAATCCCATGCAGCGCCCCAGCAAGCTTTCGTGGGGTCACTGAAAATTGCACGCGCATGATGGCGTCACGGGGAGATACCGTCGGCGCGACGTCTGTCATACCCGGCAAGGCTGCCAAGGCCGATACGACCTGTCCAGCACTCCCAACACTGGCACAAAGGATTTCGACCTCACGGTGCCCGTGAATACGCTCGTCCACCTTGCTAAGCGGGCCGTCATAGACACGGACACCCTTGTTGATCAGGATCACACGCCGGCAAAGTTCTTCGATATCTTTGGCATAATGGGACGTCAAAATAACAGTGACACCGAGGGACTCATTGATGGCCTTTAGAAAATTCCTGATCCGGCGTGCAGCAACAAAATCAAGGCCAATGGTTGGTTCGTCCAGAAATAGGAGCTCTGGACCATGCAGCAGCGAAAGCGTCATTTCCATCTGCATCCGTTCGCCCAAGGATAGCTTGCGGACCGGCTTGTGGATCAATTCAGTTGCTTCGAATAACCCGAGCATCTGGTCAAGGCGACTCTGGAATTCAGCGTCGGGCACACCGTAGATGGCCTGGGCGAGGCGAAAAGAGTCGATCGCGGGCAAATCAGGGTTCAGTTGATTGCGCTGGCCCATGATCATGCCAATACGCTCAAGATAGGCCCGAGGACGTTTTGAGACGTCATACTCCGCGAACGCAGTGGCACCGCCACTTGACGGAGCAATGAGCCCCGTCAGCATTTTGAGGATTGTGGTCTTGCCCGCGCCATTGGGCCCGAGGAGTCCGATGAACTCCCCGCGCGCCACATCAAAAGATACTGGCTTCACTGCATCGACAGCAATTGGAATACGATGAACTAGCGCCTTGATCGCACCCGTCAGACCGGGATCCTTGCGGTAGGTCACATAGGACTTTGATAGGTCAGTGACTCTGAGTAACGCCATTTTTTATTCCAATTCAACAGAAAAAATCAGAGGCCGCAGCATAACTCAGACGCCGCGTTTGATTCAGTGAAATCGGGTCATCGAGGGAGAAGAAATGGAGCCGCTGTGCGGATTTGAACCGCAGACCTGCTGATTACGAATCAGCTGCTCTACCAACTGAGCTACAGCGGCATGTCACGAATTCAGAAACGGAGCACAAATATGGCTGCTTGGATGGGGTTAGTCAAGGGCCTTGGTCGACAGTGCCAAGGCATGGATTTCATGGCGCATCCAGGTCCCAAGTGCCTTGTATACGGCCTGGTGCTGTTCGACCAGACTGAGGCCTCTGAAGGCCCCCGAAGTGATGGTGACCTGCCAATGGTCGCCGCCCCCCGTCATGTCGCTGGCTTTGACCTGAGCATCGGGAAAAGACTCAAGAAGGCGCTGTTCAATTTGGACTGAATTCATCATGGGGCAGACTCCCAACAAAAAAACGGCTAAAAACCAGGAACCAAAGCAAGACTCGAACCGGCCCTTTATATCACTCCGGGGTCATGAAAAGGCAAGCGTGAAACAAAAATCAATAAATATGCCCCGCATCGTTTACCTGGCGACCCAAAACGAACACAAAGTCTCGGAGTTCCAAGCCCTGCTAGGCGCCTCCTGGGACGTCAGATCTGCCGCCCAATTAGAGGTCGAATCAGGTCAAAAAATTTCTTGGGAGGAGACTGGAAAAACCTTTGCCGCCAACTCCCGCATCAAGGCTCTTGTCCTGCGTGAGCTAACCAACGCCGCCGTGCTTGCCGACGATTCCGGCCTGGTTGTTGACGCCTTGAATGGAGCGCCCGGCATCTATTCCAGCCGGTTCGCCGATAGCCCGCCTGGGACGTCTCGCCAGATTGCCGACCGGGCCAATTCCGAAAAGCTGCTGGCTGAATTGACAGTAGTTCCGGACAAACAACGCACCGCCAGATTTATCTGTTGTCTAGTGTTTATCGATGAATTGGGCCGCGAATCTGTCATAGAAGGCGCCTGCGAGGGACGCATCGCCAGATCGCTCTCTGGAGGCCACGGTTTTGGTTACGACCCGGTATTTTTTGTAGCGTCTCACGCCTGCACCATGGCCGAACTTCCTGACGCCGAAAAAAACCGGATTTCGCATCGCGCTGCGGCCGTCGCCAAATTCAAACTCGCTCAGCGTGGGACCGACTCCCACTGACATTCTGCCATGTCCCGCTTTTCACAACATTTCTCGAAAATACCCCAGGCACTACGGAGTTCGTCAGGAATTTTTCCAGTGGTATTCTTCCCAGCGCCGGGCGGCATCCAAGGATGAGCCTTGCCATGATCAGAAAGAAAACCCCGATAAGCACTAACTTGCGGCTCTACAGAAAACGATGCAAATATGCCGCACGTGCTCTCCGATCCAATGCGGTGGCAGGAAGTGCATTCCCCTGCTGCAGGGTTGGTCAGATGAACGGGACGCCAGGCGGCATCGACAGCGACCTGATCTAACATGACCGCATAATACGGACTGGCCGGGTCAGAGTATTTTCCCCGGGGCAGGGACTTTACCTGATCGACATAGGGTGTATGCAGAAATGCATCGTTATCGTGGCAACCAGTGCATTTAACCGATTCCACGGTAACAGCTCTGAATTTTGGATCCTTTAAATACGGTGGTATCCAGAATGTCAAAGCATTGTCATCTCCCGGATGGGGTATGGTCGAAGGTGGACGTGGATTGACTCCACTCATGTCCGCAGCTGCAACGGCAACGCCACCACCAAGCGTGGAATTGAAAAAGCAGGTGGCACCGGTATTTGGATTGTGACCGATCATGTTGACGTCGTCGAAAAAGCGACTGCCCTCCGGGCGGGCCACATAACGACGACAGAAGTAGGCCCATTGGGTTGGCTCCCCTGTACCCTTGATGCCGTTGGCACTGCCCACGCCCGGAACAGTCGCCCCAGTGAACGCAGCAAACCGTGAATACGGATTGCAACCAGGACCACCCAAAGCCGATGGCTTGTCGCACGTTGGGGTTTCTTTTGCGAAATCCGATTCGGTTAGGGAATGAACCGTCCCATTCTCTGCCGTACTCGCCGTGGGGACAACCCTGCCGACACCGAAGCAATCAAGTTTCGGAATGGCCCCAAGTTCCGCAGTGCATGCCGCAACATATTCCTTCATCTCTGCGCTGCCATCGGATGCAGCACCCGCTGGGGCCAAGCCAAGCGCGTAATGCCCACCGCTGACACCTGTGGGAATATCAGCCCCGCCGTCCCAAGAAGCCACAACCATACTGACGGCACCATTGCCAACGGGATTTTCCGTTATGGCCGTGTATCCTTGGCTTTGGGTACCTCCGCCCGCAACACATGCTTCACCAACAAAGGTCGGCGCCAAGCTTTCAATGGCTGCAACGCCGGCTGGTGACAATTTGGAAAAGCCGCGATTTTCCGGTTGCGAATCCGCAGGCTGCAACCAGATTTCATTTCCAACGCCCAACAATGGATAACTAGTTTGCCCGGAATTGAGCATCACACTTCCCCGAGAAGTCCCCGGCAGCCAATCCCCTTCGCCAGTCGCATTGCAATCTACGGATTGGTCCACTGGATTACGGCTGATCAGATAACGCAACTCACCGCCAGCCGCAGCCAGCCCTGGGGAAACTTGAACCTCAAAATCACCAGAATTACTGTTGAAGGAAAATTGTACTTCCGGGTTTTGGCTCAAAAGCGAGCCTCTAATGATCGACCGCCGTTTGCACCCAGGCAACATGGTGGCAAAACCAAAGGTGCAGATAATCACGGAGACATAGGCCCCGATCATGTTCCGTTTCATACTCCGCTTCATGATCTTCTTCATCCAGTGTCCCCATCCGTTCCAAAAGAGAATCGTCTAAAAACCTGAGCCACTCCCTGCCCCAGGGGCAGACGCCGGGTCATTTGTTGTTTCGTTCCAAATAGGCCCAGACACACCGCTGTCAAATTCCGAAGTCGCTGGTGCATCAGCACTGGCGCCAATTTTTGCAAGGCCCTTGCGGGCAGCCTTTTCATAACTCTGAAAATCACTTTGGGTGCGAAGCCCACCAAAGTCGATCAGATGAAGTGACTGACGTAATTCATTGGTGTATTTGCGGGGATCCAAAAGGTAGCCGTTCAAAATAAAGAGCGAACGTCCGGCGTCCATACCTTGGGCGTAACATCGCGCCAGCATAAACAGTCCCCTGCGCACAAACTTTGCGTCGGTGACTTTTAGCTTCTTGCGATTAGCCCGTTGCTGCATCTCCCTGAGCGGGGAAATAGCCTTGGGGCATTCCTCCAACTGTTGATATGCCAAGGCAAGTCCCAGTAGCGCGCGATATTCCAAGGCCTTTTCAGAGCGAGCCGCCTCAAAAGCTTTCGCGGCTGATTTCCAGTCGCGAACCTTGAGGGCCGTAAACGCCTGCTCCAAAAGTGGCTTTGGTGCCAAGCTTGGTGCCAAGCTTGGTGCAACGGGATTTGGGCTGGCTCCAACAGAAGCCAGCCCCAGAACACACAACATCAATGTCGTGCGAAACATTTTCATCGCGCCCTCGATATTAATTCATCAACTACTCAATTCCTCTAAATCAATTCCTCTAAATCAATTCCTCTAAATCAATTCCGATGCCTCAGTTCCACAGCAACCTTCCCGTGATCACGAACTTCTGACCTGTCCGGTCATAATATTCTAACCTGATTTCGATTCCAGTGCTTACTGTGCTCGGGTTGACGGCCATGGATGGCAAAATGAATCCGCCGTCTTTCAGATAGGGCCGCAAATCCACCCGCTGCCATGTCCCCTGCCCTTCGCCCGTTAATGCCCGGTAATTGAGATAACCGCTCTGAATTCCGTTCAACGCAAGTTGCCCCAGGATCTCCGCCAAATTTCCGGCATCGGCACGGGCATGAAGCACGGTTCCATCGGGAGCCTTGCTGGCAATCTTGTTTTTCAAGACGTCATCCTTGGCTCCACCCACCATGACCGTTGCAATTGTGGTCTTGATGTGTTTTCCGTCGATGGTGATGGCGCCTGATTTGAGTTGATCGGCGACGGCAACGCCATCTTTGCCCTTATCTGGGGCACCGTCCGAAAGGAAAAACACTTCCTTCAAGGCCTCGCCCCGACCCATAGATAAGCGATTATAGGCTTCCTGTAGTCCGGCGGTGTAATTCGTTCCGCCATCCTCTGCGCAAATCACGTCAGCAATAGGACGCCCTGGTGCAAGATCGGCGTACAGATCCTGTGCATTTTCAAAAAACCGGCTGGACGCATATTGCACCGAGTCGCTGAAGGTGGCGATCGCATAGCGATTGCCTTTGCCGGATGCCGTGATTTGCAGCACCTGATCCACGGCGCGTAAACGTGCGCAGGAATTTCCATTGCGGGGATCATTACTGGCCATCGATCCGGACGCGTCGACCACCAGCACAATGTCGCGATTGGAATCAGATACCGCGCAGACCTTGCCACTGAGCACAATCGGATGGGCTGCAACATCGGCCTTGGACACCTTATGGTCCCCGCCTCCAACATAAAGGACTGGTTTCCCATCGGGCGTGGTTGGGCCTTCCGTGACGGAGTCGGCACATGGCAAATGCCATGTCAGGTAAGCCCCATGCACCGTTGAATCATAGCCACCAGGCTGACGCCGGGCATCACCGGTCGTAAAATTTGGGACCTGTCCATCGCCGAAACTATTTTCGCCGCACCCTGCGACAACAAGAGTCAGCCCCAAGGTCATAGCCAAGATCGTTGCCCGGGTCGTTGCCGGGGCCATAGCGAAACGTTGAAATCTAATCATCATGCTTCCTCCAAAATGTGCATGGCCAAATGCAGCAGACTCTTCGCCATAGTTGGCAAAAACTTAAAGAAATTCTCTAAAAATCAATAAAAACATATCTTTATAAATTCAAAAACGACCTAAACAGCTTTTTTGCAAAAAAAAAATTGAGATTTCACTAAAGACCTTTTTGTTCTGACCGAAACCCAATGCAGGTTTGTGAGTCATATCAGGGGGCCAGACCAAAGCCTCTGGTAAGAAAGTCAATCAGGAGAGGGGAAATCACATGTTCAGTTCGAATAAGAATCAGTTTGCAAAGTTAGAGGGCTGGCCGAAAATGAAGGGCGTGAGGAACGGCTTCGAGTACAGCTTTAAGGGCGTCCTGACAGCAAGTGCCTTGGCCGTCTTGCTGGCATCGGGCACTGTCGCCTGCACTTCTACTGAAGGTGCGGACGCCGAAGAAGTTGTCGATGAAGAAGGTGGCGATGAAGAAGCGGCCACCGCCAAAAATGGTAATGCGCCATCCGAAGAAGAAATGACCTCCGAAGAAGCGGGCGGCGAGGCCACCATTGCTGAAGCCGGGTCCCAAGCTAACCCGATCAATGCCGTCCCGGAAAATGCCGGCATGAATCCAGTTGGTGTTGACCCTGTGACGAACCTTCCCCCGGAAGATCCGGCTGCTGTTGCAGCAGGCGGACCAGGAATCCTGGGCGAAACGGCTGCGGCACCGACGGCGCCTGTCGGAGCCCCTGCGGCTGGCCCAGGGCTGCCCCCGGGCAACAACGTTGTTTACGTTGGCGGTGAACGCGCCGCTATTTACGACGCGCCCAATGGCCGCGAAGTCGGACGCCTGACTCGTGGAGACTTTGTCCTCGCTTCGGCAGAGGGCGAATGGGCCAAGACCAGCGATGGGCGATTTGTCAGGGCATCAGATTTGCAGGCCGCGCCCATTGGCCGCAAGAAAGCTCAATCGCGCTGGCGCAACCCCCGCAGCACCAACTAAAAAACCAAAGTGATTCCACTGAGGCCTCACCACAATGAGGCCTCAGTCAGGGAATCTTCGCCTGCACCCGAAGAAATTCAGGTAAATATTCAGCAACAACCCTGCCATGAATTTGCTTGGCAACTTCGGCGTTATAAATGTGAGATGTATTGTTGCGATCCTTCAGCATATTGATCCATATGCTTTCATCGCTTAAGAGCCCCATTTGCAATGCAGCTCCGATGGCACTTCTGGGCGAATCAATTTGAAAGCCCTTGCTCTCACCCAGCGCCTTGAAATATTTCCAAAAAACCTCAAGCGTGAACTCAAAACCTTGAATGGTTCCTGCCATCTCAACCTTTTTTGGTTTCTCGATCGCGCAATACTCCCGGAACTCTGTAAGTGCTCGCTCCAAATTCTTTTTTTTATTTTGCAACTTTTCCGTCATAGATCATAACCCCTTCCGCCGCGATGGAATTCCTGAGATTTTCATTGGCTTCATCCAACCTCACAAAATCAAATCGCGAAATCAAACATAGGATTTCTGGCCCGTCGATAACAAATTTCGACCAACAATTATTAGACGCGTTCGTATCGACAGCGATGTCAAAATCAGAATCTCCAACATCATCCCCACGCGCCTTGGAGCCAAATACATAAACTGCCTTAGCCGCGCAAATTTGCGCGGCTAATCTTGCAAGATCCAAAAGAAAGGGCCACTGATGAATTAGTTCTTCGCGGGTGCGCATCTTTTCGTCCCCCCATTAATTCATCGCATGAAAGCGCAGCGACCGCTCTTCAAAGGCAATGCCACCCTTGCGCCAAGACACATCCAACCGGTTCATGCCTGGAGATGGCCGGATTTTTATATTGACATCCTCCTCCCCCGTCGGCTTGTAGGTGTTGATGCGCGAGCCGTTGACTGAAACGTCCAGTTCCACCGATCCATGCAGGGGCTGACGACGCTTGAAGCGCAGCATGACCTCGCGCCCCATGAATACCGCCCCCGTTTGGCTTTCATCTAAAACCACCTCAAAGCTTGGAAACTTGCCCCAGTCTTTGACCCAAGCCGGCTCACGGAGCCCGGGCGGAGGGCTCGCCGGATTCAAGCCGACCGACTCAGCCCACAAGCTAAGCACGGCGTTCACATCCACATTCGGATTGCCAAAATATTTGGTGCCACTCGCTTGCATTGGCTCCAGGGCAAGCCAAATAAAATCAGGATGCGCCGTCTGACTGTCGCCCACCCACTCGCCACCGATAACATCGTCGGCCGCGTTCAACTCCAGCACATATTGCAGTTGCATCGTGGCCGCTTGATGCGTGGGGGCGACGTTGCCCTCAGGCTCACTGGGCAATGCATTTGCGTAGCTCAAAGTCATATTCACAAAGGCAAATTGTTCTGCCGCTTGATTGAATACATAATTGGTGCCACCAGAACCAATGTACTGCAGAGCCGTCTGGCGAGTGATCCGCTGCACTTGAGCTGCGTAACGATAGGCCGGGTAGTTCCAAACTTGACTGGTCACTGTCTTGTCGGTAACCACGGGGTAGCCTTTTCGGCCAATCCAATTGGCAATTGCTACGTGAAATGTACCGGGATTCACGTCATCGCATTCACCCATGGTCGTCGGATCCGGGCGTTGATTGGGCCTGCGGACTTGATCTTGTTCGCAGCGGTTGCCGCCAAGGAAATAATATTTTGCACTCATGTAAACTTCAGCCAGCAGGGCCTTGATGTCACTGGCATCAAAAGTGATGCCATTACGCACGACCGCGCGCGCAGGCTCCTTGTGGCGACTAGACGCAGCAGAAAATCCGTTGCAATGCCCAGCCCAATTTGCCCCCGGTTGTCCCTGACGCAACGAATGATTTGAACTCTCCCAATTTTGAGCCAATGGCCTTCCGCCATTGAATGCGCGGTCATACTTGCCAATGGCGCCCCCGACGTTGGTTCCGCCATTCACTTCTGGATACCAATGACCAGAATAAGGAACCCGTTCCGGTGGAGCACCGCCGGAAGCCGGCAAATCCGCCAGACGCGACGTAAAGGTATCGTCCCAAACGGCAAAAAAGAAATTCGAAGAACTGTTGATCTCGCGCCGGCTGTCTGCCAGCAGTTCCGAGCGAGCTGGCCCTGCCGTGTCACCAGCGGGATTCGGCTTGCGACAGGACCCCATTGTGACGGCACAACCCATGACCATCAGGGCCACGGACGCCCTCCCCGCCACTTCCCTGCATTGAATCAGACTGCGGCGCATAAAGCTCCTCATCGGACAAAGGCCCTGATCCACTTCAATCTGCCTTTGTAGGGCGGATACTTGAGTGGGATATCTGGACGCAAGGCAGAGTCAACGATCGATTTCTGATGAGAAAAGGCCATAAAACCATCACGCCCGTGGTAACGCCCCATGCCGCTTTCGCCGACACCGCCAAAGGGCAAGTGAGGATTGGCCAAATGAACCAGCGTGTTATTGATACACCCGCCACCAAAGCTAATGCCTTCCATGAAAAAATCCCGCATGTCGTCATCCCGCGTAAAACAATAAAACGCAAGTGGGCGCGAGCGCGATTCAATCTCGGCCTTCGCCTCTGCGGCATGGGTCCAAGTTTTGATCGGCAAAATTGGCCCAAAAATCTCTTCCAGCATGGCAGGACTTTTGTTGTCTGGGGCATCAATCAACGTCGGCGCAAAATAAAGGGAATCACGTTTGCGTTCACCGCCATGCAAAATCTTTGTGTTATCTAGAAACCCCTCAAGGCGCGCAAAGTGGCGATCATTAATGATGCGCCCATAGTCAGGGCTTGCTGATGGATCTTCACCAAAAAAATCCCGCACGGCAGCGCGCATGTGACGGACCAAAGCCTCTGCAGCCCGGGCCTCCACCAGAAGGTAGTCTGGGGCCACGCATGTTTGTCCGGCATTAAAAAATTTGCCCCAAACAATTCGGCGGGCCGCGACCTTTAAATCCGTCGTGGCATCGACAACGCACGGGCTTTTGCCCCCAAGTTCCAAGGTCACGGGAGTCAAGTGCTCGGCCGCCGCGCGCAAAACAACACGGCCGACTGCGGCCCCACCCGTGAAAAATATGTGATCAAAACGTTGCTTGAGCAGTTCGGTGGAGGCCTCAACGCCGCCCAAAACCACAGACACAAAACTAGGAGTGAAGGCCTCCCGGATGACTTCTGCAACGACATCCGCTGTTTTGGCGGAAATTTCCGATGGCTTCACGACAACGCAATTGCCGGCTGCGATCGCAGCCACCAGTGGGGCCAGGGCCAGTTGAAATGGATAATTCCAAGGCGCCATCACTAACACCACACCCAATGGTTCAGGGCGGACGTAGCTGCGGGCTGGTGCAAGAAAAATTGGCGTCGGAACGTGGCGTGGCGCGGCCCACTCGTCGAGTTCACGGATGGCGTGGCTGATTTCTTCGTAAAGAAATCCAATTTCACTGGTGTAGGCTTCGAAGTCACCCTTGCCGAGGTCGGCATGCAGGGCAGCCATGATTTTGGCTTCCTTTGCCTTGATCACCGCCTTGAGGGCGCGAAGTTGCTGGCGGCGCCAATCAAGGTCGCGCGTCGTAGCTGTCGCAAAAAATTCGCGGTGTCCGCGTAAAATTTCAGAAATCTCGATCACTGCGTCACATCCTTGTGCCGAAAATCTAATCCCAGTCTGTCTGGGTCTTTTGTGCTGATAGCTAATGATATCGCTTTGGGGGGCTCCTCACAACGCAGTGACTTGGTGGATTGCCTTTTCCCCGGTTTTATCGACGGATTTATCGGCAGATTTTTCTTGCATGGCCTGGAAATGTTTGAGGGTCGCCGGCGACTGGACTTTGGAATAAAATTCGTCGGCCACTTGGAGGCAAGACATCAAGGAGGCTTCGGCGGATGCTTCGGCGGAGGCCTCGTCATCGCCAGATTTGGAGCCGGCCGCGGACAAGTTGGCGTGGGGGTACATGTTTTCACAGGACCTGCGCAGCGACGTGTATAGAGCGGAGTTGCATGCAGACCACGTGGCGTCGGCTTTTTCATAGCAAGTGGTATGAGTTGCGCAAATGGCTTTGAACGGACCGGGGATCCATGCCTCGTCGTAACCGTCTGGGCGGTGCCAGGCTTCACATTTGGCGGAATCCGTGGCGGCAAATGCCTCGGGAACTGGAAGGACCCAGATCAGGACAAATGCCGACAAACCGACTTCAACAATGGCACGAACGAATTTCCGCATATAACTGCCTCAACAACAACAAGAGCACCAGCATAGAATTGGAACGAGAAACGGAAAAAACATCAAAAAATCATATAATCAATAGAATAAAAATAACAAAACAATAACATACACATGTCATGTTATATATCATTCTATTAAAAATGCAATGATTTTATTGAAACTTAGACTTCTGAAGGCCAGAAGGGGTATCGATTGAGGCTGGTTTTCTATGGCAGAGGCACAAATCCAAGGGAGTAATTAACCAATAGTTTCAGTTAGTTAGTCGCTGATCATCACAGATCAACAGACAATCAAACGCCTAGTGGACGGACTTGCAGAAATCTTCATTCCAAGGCTCTCCTTAAAAGGTATCCCGACATCAATTAATCGGTGGATCATTCTTTCTGGATCAAACCTCAAGCGGCGATTTCACGATCTATCCTGCAGCCTTTCCTGGCAACGTTTTCGCGCCACAAACCTCTCACTGCGTGAATTCTGGCCGCTAAAACCGATCAATATCTCAACTACTGCCCCGCCTTCCCCCCGTTTTCCTAACCACCCCGCATTTTGAGTACACCTCACCATCTTTGTTCAAAGGCCCCACACGAACCAGAACCGCTAATACTTTTTTCGATATGGACTCAGCCAGGGACGCCCCCTCTGCATCGGTCATAGAAGTGGAAAAACCCTGAATTTTTTTTAATTCAGAGTTCGATAATTTTTTGGCGGACTTTGATAGCCGTTCTGGATGCTTCCAGTTTCTTGTACTTTTTCTCGTTCACGCCGACTGTAACCGCAGAGGATCATTTTGTTGGCAGTAACTAGTTTCTGGCGCGAAAGCGCCAGAAACTATCCCGAGCGTAGCGAGGGATCTCGATGCGCTACCCATAGCGTTGTTTGGTCGGCGACCAGTCCGACATAGATTCTTTCGGCCCAACCACTTCACCCGCATGCTGCTCGCTTGATGCTCG
>CANFEB010000017.1 GCA_947445775.1 Oligoflexales bacterium
GGGGCCAGGGGATGTGGAACTTCTTTATGAACCGGTCCAGATTGCTCGCGAGATTCCACTGCAATTGGAGATCTTTCAAAAGACAGAAAGATTTGTGAGAGAAGGTTCGAAGCACAACGGCATGAGTGCAACGATGCAGATCATTGCTAGGAAGAAATGATTCTTTGCCAGCGGCACAGGATGACGGGGCTCAGCAGTATTGAGGGTGGGACTTCAAGCGATTGATAAGATTTTCGCGAGAGTGTTTTTCGGCATCATAAGGCATCTGGGTATGGGAGCGGTGCCATCGTTGCCACCAGCGTGTGTCAATGGGGGCCGCAAGGCCGTGGATGGAGTTTGAGGCAACAGTGGTTTCATGTTTCAATCCAGTCGCCTGCCCAAACCCAACGTAAAATCCAGCCATAAGCATGGCAACCCGCACCGGAGTTGCCACCGAGTAGGTAAACAGGGTTGTGGGCTCGGCGTCCGGATTTGTTAATCGCGGCATCGCGCGAAATAAAGTTTCAAAGCATTCAAGTGACCACATCTCGCGGTTAACGGAGGGCGAGTAGGGGTCAAAAAAAATAATGTCGGGCGAGGCAGCCTCGGTTTTGATTATTTTGGTGAAATCCCCTGGCCGCAAATCCCAGGTAATCATGCCGCAGGGACTCTGCCAGTGCAGCGTGCTTAAAAGGCTCTCCAAAGCGCTTTCCATGCCGGTCATATGATCAAATGCCCGGGAGTTTTTCAGTGCAAATTCAAGTAGCGATAAATTATTTTCAAAACTGACGATATGAAGTGGTTTGGATGGGGCTTTCGCGCGTTCACCGTAAAGCCCCTTGGCGCAGTGGATGGCAGCTAAAGCGTTGGATGCAGCCCCAAGCCCAACATCAAATAGGACTAGCGGCGCCTTTGGCGCGACCGTGGCGTTTCCAGTCGGGGCCGGTGTCAGGCGTTCTGCCAATCGCGATTGGCGAATGTACAAGTCATTGGCTTCTTGCCACGGGCCAACGGGATTGTGCATGATCTCGTTCACAACCTTGTTGCGGATCGATACTGCTCCGGTGGTTGTCGTCACGATCTCGAAATCTGTGACGCTCATCTAAACGGCTTCAACTTGAATGTCGGGATGGTATTCGTGGCGCAGGATGCCGGTGATTCCATCAAGGGTCGCGGTGCGTGAGCTGGGACAGCTCCCGCAGGCGCCCTCGTAGCGGACAATCAGACGATTGTCGGCAAACTCCAGAACCTCAAGGTCGCCTCCGTCGGCTTGCAGGCCAGGACGTATCGTCCGGTCCAAAATTTCTTCAATTTGGATCAACTCGGGCGACATGTTGGCGCGTGATTTGGCGGCTGATTCATCACTGGCAAAGTCAGGATTGTGGGCCGGAAGAAGTTCTTGGATGGTGCGGATCACCGCCTCCTCCACAACAGGCCAATCGCCACCGCCATCTTGGGTCACGGTGATAACATTTTCAAAAAAGTGCACCTGAGACACATTGAGAAGGCTCAGCAACCCGCCGGCCAATGGTACGCCAAGGCATTCTGCTGGATGAGAATAAGAAACCTTACCCTTGGTCTTTACATCCTTTGCAACAATGAACTTCAGGGCGTTGGGATTGGGAGTTCCCTGAGTGATGACCTTGTAATTGGCAGATGCTGCGGTTGTCATGATGGTCCTGTGTTGTTCACTCGGTTGAGATCGTTGTTTCGTTGGCAAGGGCGCCCGTCATAGTATGCCACCCTAAAGCGGCGCACTTGACCCGTGCTGGGAATTTCCAGATGCCCGAAAAAACTTTGAGGCGGGCTAAAATTCTCTCGCTTCCACCGGTATCGTCATCTGGATTTAGCTGACCCGTCACCATTTTGTGAAAGTCGACGAATATAGCTCGGGCTTCCGTAACTGTTTTGCCCTTGAGGCTCTGGGTCATCATGGAAGCCGAGGCCTTGCTGATGGCGCAGCCGTCTCCTAGAAAGCTGATGTCGTCAATCAGACCCGAGGCGCTGATATTAAGGTAGACCCAAAGATGGTCTCCGCAAAGTGGGTTGAACCCCTCGGCCTGATGGGTCGCAGGCTCGATTTTACGGAAATTTCTTGGTTTCTTGTGATGTTCGATGATCACCTGCTGGTAGAGGTCTTGGGTGCTCATGAAAAAACCTCGATGGCTTTTCTGACAGCCAAAACAAGGGCGTCAGCGTCGCCTCGCGTGTTGTAAAAAGAAAACGATGCTCTCGTAGTCGCGGGAATTTTGAACCGTGACATGAGCGGCTGCGTGCAGTGGTGGCCTCCGCGCACGGCGACTCCCTCAGCGTCCAGCAGGGTTCCCATGTCGTGGGGGTGAATGTCTTCGACGACAAAAGACAAGATAGCGGCCTTTTTTGCAGCGGTGCCAATGATCCGGACAGACGGAAGATCACTGATAAGTTTGGTGGCATAGGTGAGTAAGTCATTTTCCTGCACAGAAATCGCAGCAAACCCAATTTTTTCAATATATTCTATGGCAGCACCCAGGCCAATCGCCCCGCCAATGGCTGGAGTTCCAGCCTCCAGTCGAGCTGGGAGTTCTGCATAAGTGGTTTTTTCAAAAGTGACGCTCTTGATCATGTCGCCGCCGCCCATCAACGGAGGCATCGCCTCAAGAATCTCGCGCTTTCCATAAAGAACGCCAACGCCAGACGTCGCAAAAAGTTTGTGGCCCGAAAAAACAAGAAAATCACAGTCCAGCTTTTGGACGTCGACTTTTTCGTGGGCAACAGTTTGGGCTGCATCTAAAAGCACCTTTGCGCCGTGCTTTTTGGCAAAATCAATGATGTCCCGCACGGGATTGATGGTCCCAAGGGAGTTTGACGTATAGACAACCGAAATGAGTTTCGTTCTTGGGGTGATCAAGGCTTCCAATTCTTCCATGATCAATTCACCACGGTCATTGATGGGCGCGACTTTTAGGATGCATCCCGTCACTTCGCGCAGCATCTGCCATGGAACGATATTCGCATGGTGCTCCATGTGGGTGATGAGCACCTCATCGCCAGCTTTGAGGTTTTTTTCACCCCATGATTTGGCAACAAGATTGATTGCAGATGTCGTCCCCGACGTGAAAATGACTTCCGACGTGTCGCGGGCATTAATGAATCGGCGGACGGTTTCGCGGGCATTTTCGTATTGGCGTGTGGCCTCTTCACTCAGGAAATGCACGCCGCGATGAATGTTCGAAGCTCCGTTTGCATAGTGCTGGTAAACGGCGTCAAGGACGGCGCGCGGCTTCAAGGTGGTGGCCGCATTGTCTAAATAGATAAGCCCTTTGCCGTCCCGGACTTTCCGGCTCAGAATCGGAAAGTCGTTGCGGATGGCGGCCATATCCAGAAGACCTTCGGAGAAAATTTTCATTGGAAAAACCTCGTCAGTTCTTTTCGCGCCAAAGCTTCGAGCCACGGGTCAGCGGCGGTCCGCAAAATTTCACCGGCAAAAGCCTGACACAGCATGGCTTCGGCTGTCGATTCAGGAATGCCTCGGCTGCGCAGATAAAACATTTCGTCGTGATTAAGCTGGGTCACAGTTGCGCCATGGGAGCAACGGACGTCGTCGGCCTCGATTTCAAGCTGCGGTTTTGCATCGACCTCAGCATCGTTACTGAGCAGCAAGGTTTTTGTTTGCTGAAAAGCAGCCGTCTTTTGGGCGCCCTTGCGGACAAAAATCTTTCCCGAAAAAACCGACCGAGATTTGTCTTTCAGGATGGACTTGTATAACTGGCGACTCGTCGTATGGGGCACGCGGTGGTCGACGATGGATTGCGTGTCCAGCAATTGCTCGCCCTGGGCGGTGGTCAATCCGTCCAGAACCACTTCAGCGCCTTCGCCTTCAATCATAGCTGTGATGTTGTGGCGGCCTAGATTTGCACTCAGATTAAGGGCGAGACTCAAGTAGCGTGCGCCAGCGGCGACCACGACATTGGTGTTGCCAAAGTGCAGGTCGCTAGCGGAGGACAGGATCCGGTCGTGGCGTAATATGGAATTTTTTTCCATGACAATGGTAGTCCCGGCAAAAAAAACATTGCGAGCGTTAGCCTTCGTCTCGGCCTCGGTAATGGCTTGCGGGTGTATCGCGTCCAGATAGCATTCACTGATGCGCGCCGTGGTGTTTTGGCCGACGTGAATCAAGTGGCGAGTGAAACCTGCTGTGGGTCTGGGCTGTTGAGCGGAGGCAGGTGAATGTGCTTGTGAATGTGCATGAATCAAACGAATTGGTGCGGGTGCCACAAAGTCATCGCTGAAGTGTATCAGGACGCCTTCGTTCAAAAAGGCGTCTTCGAAGAGTTCCAGCGTCCTTTCCTGCTTGGCAACGTGGGCAACCGGAACGGGCAGGCCTTGACGGGCCTTGGCGATGGTTTCCAGCAAGCTCTTGACGGCCTCTGCGGAATGATTTTGCAGGGCCTCACGCAAACCTTCAACGTGGACGCATTGATTCATGTCGCGAGCGCCTGGGACGACTTGAACGTCTGGCCCGGCACCAGAAAGTTCATGAACAAAGACGCCGTCCACAAAAACCAGGTTCAAGCCGGCCGGGTCAAGGAGGTCTCGTAGCTTATTGGCGGCCTCTTCCGAGAGAAGTTCCCAAGGGGCCTGCGCCGGCAAATAAGCCAGCGTGCCCGGCGCGTTGGCCAGGGCAGCCAAGGGGCGTAGGCTAGTGTAGCGAAATGATTCGTGGCGTGTCGTTGGCAGGCCCGAGAGGATGGCCTGCTCCCAGGCTTTTTCGCGCATGGCTTTCAGCCACCCTGGCCCCGAGGCAAGGGCTTTGGATGCGGCGCGTGCGCTGGCGAGTGACTCCAAAAAGGCCATCAGTTCCCGTGCTCCCCGGGTGCCATAAATTCCTTCGATTCTTTCGATTCTCTCGATTCTTTCGATTCCTTCGATTCTTTAATCAGGGCATCGTAGCCATGTTTTTCAATTTGCATGGCGAGGGTCTTGTCACCCGATTTGATGATCCGGCCTTTATAAAGGACATGAACATGATCCGGGACGATGTGATTCAAAATGCGTTGGTAATGGGTGATCAGCACGAGGGCGTTGTCTTTGGTGCGCAGTTTGTTGACTCCCTCCGAAACAATGCGCAGGCTGTCGACGTCTAGGCCCGAGTCGGTTTCGTCTAGGATCGCTAGGCGCGGCGACAAGATCGCCATCTGCAGGATCTCATTGCGCTTTTTTTCTCCGCCGGAGAAGTCAACATTGACGGCGCGGGAAATAAACGACTCGCTCATGGACAGGAATTTTAATTTCGCTTTCAAAAAGTCGTCAAATTCCAGGGGGTCCATTTCGTCGGCGCCTTGATGCTTGCAAATTTCATTGAAGGAGGCGCGCAGGAATTCAGAATTTGAGACACCGGGAATTTCTACTGGATATTGATAGGCCAAAAACACTCCGTTGCGGGCCCGTTCTTCAGGGGCCATGTCGAACAGATTTTTTGAGCGAAAGTTGACGTCAATTTCAACGCTGCCACCCGTGACTTCGTAGTCGGGGTGGCCCGCCAGGATTTTACTCAGCGTGCTCTTTCCCGATCCATTGGGGCCCATGATGGCATGGACTTCGCCAGATTTCACCGTCAAATCAAGGCCACGCAGGATTTCCTTGTCTGTATCGGCAACCTTGGCTTTGAGGCCTTTAATCACAAGCATTTGATTAACCCACACTTCCTTCGAGTTTCATTTCGAGGAGGCGCACGGCCTCCACCGAGAATTCAAGTGGCAGTTCCTTAAAGACTTCCTTGCAGAAGCCATTGAGGAGCAGGCTGATGGCGCCTTCGTCGTCGATGCCGCGTGATTTCAAATAAAAAATTTGTTCAGCGCTTATTTTTGATGTGGTGGCTTCGTGCTCCACCGTCGAGGATTTGTTCTTGACCTCAATATAAGGAAACGTATTGGCCGAACATTGATCGCCGACCAGAAGTGAATCGCATTGAGAATGATTTCGCGCGCCTGTGGCTGACGCCATGATTTTGACCTGGCCGCGGTAGCTGTTGACGGACTGGTCGGCTGAGATGCCCTTGGAAACAATGCGACTACGGGTGTTGCGGCCGATGTGAATCATTTTTGTGCCGGTGTCGGCCTGCATTTTATTATTGGTCAGCGCCACCGAATAAAATTCACCAATCGAGTGATGCCCCTTTAAAATCACGCTGGGATATTTCCAGGTGATGGCCGACCCGGTTTCGACCTGGGTCCAAGATATTTTGGAGCGATCGCCAGCACACAGGCCGCGCTTGGTCACGAAATTATAGATGCCGCCTTTGCCATCCTTATCGCCCGCATACCAATTTTGAACGGTGGAGTATTTGATTTCAGCGTCGTCGAGGGCGACGAGTTCTACAACGGCAGCGTGAAGCTGGTTCTCATCGCGCATCGGAGCCGTGCACCCTTCGAGGTAGCTGACGTAGCTGCCTTCCTCGGCGATGATCAGCGTGCGTTCAAACTGGCCTGTTTCAGCGGCGTTTATGCGAAAGTAGGTCGAAAGTTCCAGCGGGCTGCGGACGCCCTTAGGAATGTAGACAAACGATCCGTCGGTGAAGACTGCCGAATTGAGGGCCGCAAAGTAATTGTCTTTATAGGGGATGACCGTGCCCATGTATTTTCGGACTAAATCAGGGTGTTCCTTGAGGGCTTCTGTGATCGAGCAGAAAATGACGCCATGCTCTTTCAGGATGTCCTGGTGGGTTGTGCCGACAGAAACACTGTCAAAGACGGCATCCACGGCCACGCCGGTCAGGCGTTTTTGTTCTGACAACGGAATGCCGAGGCGGTTGAAGGTGGCGAGGACTTCCGCGTCGATTTCGTCCAGGCTTTTTGGTCCTTCACCGCGTTTTTTCGGTGCGGAGTAGTAGCGCAGGTTTTGATAGTCGATTGCACTGTAGGCGACATGGGCCCAATTGGGCGCGGGCATCGTCAGCCAGTGGCGAAAGGCCTTGAGCCTGAATTCCAAGACAAATTCTGGCTCGCCCTTGACGGCAGAGAGTTGGCGGATGATGCCTTCGTTGAGCCCCTTGGGGAACTCGTCGACTTCGACATTGGTGACGAAGCCGTATTTATATTCTCGATTGGAGAGTTGGGCATCGCTGGGAGTTAGCGGTTTTTTTTCCACATCAACCAAGGCCTCAGCCTCCCCTGCATTCGCGGATGCCGCCAACGGGGCACATGCGGTTTTCTTCGGCCCAGGTGGTCGTGGCTGTGGCCAGGGTCATGCTGAGAAGGGGCGCACGCATGGCATCAAAGATTTCTGACCAAGCGCCGCGCGTGATGCAGGAGCTTTCAAAGCCGCAGCCGTCGTTGCAGGAGGCGCCGTGGGTTGTCTTGTGAATGACTCGGTTGGCATCCTTGCTGGCGACGCACTCCACCGGGTAGATGCTGTCTTCCACGGAGGCAAAAACCTGCCACAGGGAAATGTCGGTGGCCCCGCGGCCCAGGCGGTAACCACCAGAGCGGCCGCGCACGCTATCGACGAGGTTGGCTGCCCGCAGGCGAATCATGATTTGATCCAGATATTCGGTTGGGATGCCCTGGCGGCGGGAGATCTCGCTGCGGCGAACGACCGTCGACGGGTCAGTTCCAGCGTAATAAGCTAAATCCATCATGATTTTGAGGGCATAGCGGCTTTTAGAGGTGATGTTCACAGTGGCTTTTCGTTCCCAATCTAAGTCCGTTCGGGGTGGTCATAAAATAGTTTACTAAATATGTAAAGTATTAAGGCTGCTGGCGTTTTGGCTCCTTTCCAGATTTGCTAGAAAAAATCCCCGGATTCTCGAAAATTCTGGACTTGATTCAGGTCCAGTTTATGGCTATACTGGACCTTATGGAATACGCTGGCATATTTATTGAAATATTATCGGAACTTAGGGATCGGCAAAATCCTTCTTTTCAGTGGAGAAACTTGCACTATGAGGTTTTACCCAAAAAGGCGGTGATTCTAAAAGGGGTAAGACGCTCAGGGAAATCGACCTTTCTGCAGCAAATTGAGGAGACTGAGCGGTCCCAAGGTCGGACTTGCCTCAGTATGAATTTTGTTGATGAGCGTCTTGCAGGGTTGACGGCCAAGGAACTCGGCGGAATTTTTGATGCCTTCTATCTTGTCCAGCGTGACGCAAGCCCCGACGCGCCACTCACGCTACTCCTCGACGAAATTCAGGTTATAAATGGCTGGGAAGCGTTCGTAGATCGGCAGCTACGCATCAAAGATCGGCGAGTGTTTATTACGGGATCCAGCGCCAAGCTACTCAGTGGCGAAATTGCCACGACCATGCGCGGCCGCAGTCTGTCCTACGAGGTGTTCCCATTTAATTTCGGTGAATATCTGGATTATTTGGGCCTGCGTCCGGCAAAGTTACCGCTGGGTGAAGAGCCAAAGGCGGCGATAAAAGCTCAGTTTTACAGCTATTTATTTGAGGGAGGTTTTCCCGAAACAATAGGGCGTTCGCGCACCACCCAAGTTCAGGTGTTACAAGAATATTTTGACGTGCTGTTATTGCGAGATGTTATAGAACGACACAACGCGTCCTCACCGGTCGTTGTCAAACGTTTTCTCTCCCTAATGATTCATCGTTTTGCCAGCACGTATACGGTGAACCGATTCACGGAGCAGTTGAGATCCCAAGGTCTGGGTGTGTCGAAGTCACACGTCAGCGAAATGATTGAGTGGTTTCACGATGCGTATGCAATCTTTCCTCTCTCTATGTTTAGCGAGTCCTTGCACAAGCAAAATACGAATCCAAAAAAGATTTACGCAATCGATAACGGTCTCATCAACGCAATGGTGGCCGGAAGAAACAAAAATGAAGGCCGCCTTTTGGAAAATCTATTGTTTCTCGAATTGCGTCGCAGGTATGCGGACCTGTATTATTACAAAACAAAAGATGGTTATGAAGTGGATTTTTACTCGCCCCGGAGCGAGCTTCTCGTTCAAGTATCATGGTCCCTGCATGAAGGTGACACGCGCAAGCGAGAACTGCGGGCTTTGGAGCAGGCGATGGAAGAGTTGAAACTCGAACGCGCTCTATTGGTTACCGCAGACGAGTCCTCCACATTTAAAGTCAATGCTGGCACCATTCAAATAGTGCCGGCATGGCAATGCTGTCTTGAAGAAGAGGGCGTGTTCACGTGATTTATGCAAAGCCCCCTCAGTTAGGGAAAGAGGCCCTGGCAGATGCACAGCCGGAGACGGAAGTTTTCAGGACAGTCTCCGACTTCCCTTCTCCAGGGAATGGGGGACAAGGTCCGTACAAAAAAAAACTTCGCACAAGTCATTTAAATAAACAGGGCGCATTCCATAATTCAATGGGGTTAGTGATCACAAAATCCGCATATTCCATGCTCTGATCCTGATTGCTAGGTCCGAGAAGTCCTACAGCAAACATCCCAGCATTTTTTGCCGCCATCATGCCGTTAGTGCTGTCTTCTATCACCAGGCAATCCTTAGGGTTCATATTTAGGCCGTCGCTTGCAAGTAAGAAAATATCAGGATGGGGCTTTCCCTGAGTCACTTCTGCACTAGTAACTACCTTTTTGAATAAATCGTAAAAGCCGAACCGTTTCAAAATAATTTCCGCCCTGGGTCGCTGGGACGACGTGCCAACCGCAATCGGGATATTCCGAGCGCCCAACTCCGAAAGCAGTTCCTTGATGCCCGGTGTTGGCATGACGGCAGAAGAAAATGCGAAGGCGTGTTCTAGTGCTACAGTCTCTTCCTGTAAAAGCTCTTCCGCAGAAACCTGAAGTTTGTGCCGCTCAACTAATATTTGCCAAAAAAATTCTGAAGTTAGTCCTCGCAAATCCTTTAAATCATGGTGGGTTAGAGAAACCCCTCGCCTCTGCATTATGTTAAAGGTGCACTCGTCGTAAACAGGCTCGCTGTCGAAAAGGACCCCGTCCATATCAAAGATCACCGCGTGAATAATTGTCTCCATAATTGCTCCGAGACCAAAAAAAATATAATCAGGTTTTGGGGGCCATGTATCCGAAATGTCTATTGAATTATTTACCCTAATTTAGTTTAAATGGCAGATAATTTTATGGTTGGAACGCATGAAAACTGAAGAAGCTGAAATCGTAATCATTGGGGCCGGAATAATTGGCTCGTCTTTGGCTTACCATCTGGCTTTACTTGGCAAACGCAACATCGTCGTTTTAGAAAAAAGTGGGATCACTCACGGTGCTACTTGGCATGCCGCAGGGCTTGTCGGCCAGCTGCGGTCGTCTCGCAATACGACTAGGATGTTAAAATATTCGGTCGAGCTTTATAATAAAATCGCCAAAGAAACTGATAACTCAATTGACTGGAGGCAGGTCGGTAGCCTGCGCCTGTCGTGCTCCCCAGAACGCGATCTCGAGAATAAGCGCCTACTGACGATGGCTCGCAGTTTCGGCCTCGATATGGAGTGGCTCAATCCTGACCAGGCTCAAACACTTTTTCCGCTAATGAGCAAAAAGGACGTACGTTCCGCAATTTATATCCCAACCGACGGCTACGTTGATCCGACAAGTCTCTGCAATGCGTTGGCCAAAGCAGCTCGCGACTTAGGCGTTAAATTTGTAATTGGTCAACGGGTTGGCGGCTTCAAGTATGAGCGAGAGCGCATTACCCACGTGGAAACTCAGGACACATCGTGGCAGTGTGAGATCGCTGTCAATGCTACTGGCATGTGGGGAAACGAACTTGGTAATCTCGCCAACGCGCGCATCCCAGCATTTGCCCTAGAGCATCAATATTTGATTACTGAGCCGATTCCAAACTGCCCTCAAAATATGCCCACCCTCCGTGATCCAGATCATCTCGTTTACTATAAACAAGAAGTCGGCGCTCTTGCGATCGGTGGATACGAGGACAACACCATTGCCTTTGCGCCAAATGGCATTCCGAAAACCTTCGGCCAAGAGCTTTTGCCCGATAATTTTGATCGTTTTGAGGTATTGGCCCAAAATGCCGGAAAGCGCACGCCTGCGGTCAATGAGGTCGGTGTACGTAAGATGATTAATGGGCCGATTCCCTATTCGGCCGACGGTGATTTTGTCATGGGCCAAGTTCCTGGCTATGACAATTTATTTGTCGCATCAGGATTTCTTTACGGAATCGCTGCGGGCGGAGGCGCCGGGAAAATGATGGCAGAATGGATTGTCGACGGAGCTCCCAGCCTCAATTTATGGCCGTTAGACGTGAAAAGATTTAATTTTCATCATTCAACCAAATATTACATGTATCCACGGGCAGTGGAATTGTATGGCAAACACTATAAAATGCGTTGGCCAGAAGACCAGCATGAATCTTGCCGAAAACTACGGCGATCACCACTATTTTCAACCCTTGAGGCACAAGGTGCTTGTTCCGGCTCGAGGGCTGGGTGGGAACGACCAAACTGGTTTGCTCCCACGCCGGCGTTGGCCTTTGATGAACCGTCATTTATTCGCAAACAAACCAACTTTTATCCATACGTTGCCGCTGAACATCTCGCAGTAAGAGAAGGTGTCGCGTTAATTGACCAAAGCTCATTTAGTAAATTTGAGTTGGTGGGCCCAGACAGTCTGCGTCTGCTGCAGAAACTTTCGACCTGCGATATGGACAAAAACATCGGCTCCACGATTTACAGTCAGTTTTGCAATTCAAAAGGTGGCGTTGAGTGCGATCTGACAATTTCTCGGCTGGGAAATGACCGTTTCTATGTGGTGACTGGCAGCAGTTTTGGCGTTCACGACGGTGAATGGATCCGTAAACATATTCGAGATGAAAAGCTTAACTGCTTTTTATACGAAGCCACGTCTGCGCGCGCTGTCATCAATATATGCGGCCCAAAATCTCGTGACGTTTTACAAAAAATCGTCGAGGAAAATGTCACTAATGAAGCATTTCCATTTTCTAGTTGCCGCGAAATAACCATTGGCGCTGCACCGGTTCTAGCCATTCGAATTGGTTTCGTTGGCGAACTTGGCTGGGAGCTGCATATTCCCACAGAATTTGCTGGTCACGTGTTTGAATTGTTGCAGGAAGCCGGGCGAGAATTTGGGATTAAAAATGTCGGTTACCGGGCTATAGACTCGCTTCGGCTGGAGAAAAGATACCTCTATTGGTCCACAGATGTGACGCCTGACACGACACCTTTTGAAGTTGGGCTTGGTTACAAAGTTGACTTCAAGAAGATCGACTTTATAGGCCGTCAGGCGTTACTCGAGCAGTCAGAAAAAGGCATTCGAAAAAAGCTTCACTGCCTGAGCATCGACGGCGAACTGAGTGCGTACGGAAGTGAAGCTTTATACGCAGACGGGAAAGCAATTGGGGCAACGACGTCTGGAAATTACTGCCACACGGTAAAGAAAACCTTGGTGTTCGCATTAATTTCAGTCGATGTTTCATTGAAAAGTAATTTTGAAGTTGAGATTTTAGGTGAACGACACTTGGCCACTGTGGTTAAGGGTGCGGCTTACGATCCCAAAAATGTGAGATTAAAAGGGTAATTATGAGCTCAAACTCTGATCACCTAGGCCATTCAAATCGGCCATTGTCTACGAAGTCGATCTCTCGGTTGGGCGGACTCACCAACGAAAACTACGTACTGACGGCTGACGATCTTAAATATGTGTTGCGACTGCCTGGTATTGGAACCTCAGAGTATATTTCTAGATCTGACGAATACACAGCGGCTCTCGTTACTGCAAAGATTGGTGTCAACGTTCCGGTATTATTTTTTGACGAAAAATCCGGGCTGCAATTAGCCTCGTTTATGCCTGGAACAACATTGTCCGAGGAAGGTTTCAAGGACAAAGGGTCGATTGCCAGAGCTGCAGATACATTTCGACGCCTGCACACTTCTAATGAAAAATTCGCATCTGAATTTAACGTCTTCGCAATGATTTCTCGCTACCTAGAGGTCATTGAATCAAAGAAAATAGCTGTTCCTGATGGATATAAAGAGGCGTTAGCCAAAAGTGATAGTATTAAAGAGGGGCTTGCGCGCCATCCTAACCCGCTTGTTCCATGCCACTGCGACCCGTTAGCGGAGAACTTTATTGACACAGGGGCGCGCGTCTACCTGATCGACTGGGAATACGCCGGGAATAACGACCCCATGTGGGACTTGGCGGATCTCGTCGTGGAAGCCAATTTTGAAACCTGGCAACAAGACCATCTATTGTTTTCCTATTTCAATGGAAACGTTCCAGTGGTTCAAAAATCTCGTATGATGATGTACCGGGCCCTTTGTGACCTACTGTGGACGTTGTGGGGGATGATTCAGTTCGCCAATAAAAATCCTGCCGACGACTTCTGGGCCTATGCCACCATGCGCCTGCAGAGGTATCAGAAATTAATTGCGACCAAAGAATTTGATCAAGCTCTTTTGGCACTTTGATGGTGTGTGTAATGGACCAAGACTTTCAATTTATTGTCGACGGCAACGTCAATCTTGGGCCTTCGCTATTTGTAATGTGCTGATATAAATAAGTAATTTTTGGGTACGATAGCCAAATCGAACCTCAAGATTAAGTCGCTGATTTATAGTCAGGTTAATTTTGTTTATCCCGTTGCACCATGCGCCTCGATCCGGCTAAAACTTGTCCCAGTAATACGTCGCTGGCGCGAAAGCTCCAGCGACTGATGCAGCTGAATTTTTATCAGGGGTAGGGTAGACAATGGCATACAAGAAACCAGTGGTTGGCGCTCTCTCTGGAAATAAAATTGGTGCAACTTTCCTCTGCGGAGCGATGGCTTTGATCTTGCTCGGCGCAACCCCGTCATGGCGCAGTAAGTTGCATGGATTTCATGGTGAAGACTGGCTAACGGGCTCTCACGTATCCTCTCACGCATCATCTCATCTAGGCTCTCACGCCGCTGCCAGCGCCAGCAGTGAGGGCGCTTTCCTCCAAAACACGCGTCAATTGACCTTTGCGGGCGCCCGATCCGGTGAAGGCTACTTCAGCCAAGATGGCAGTATGCTGGTTTTTCAAAGCGAACGCCTGTCCGA
Source organism: Oligoflexales bacterium (assembly GCA_947445775.1). GTDB lineage: Bacteria > Bdellovibrionota_B > Oligoflexia > Oligoflexales > RGVZ01 > RGVZ01. Next base: position 13,967 of record CANFEB010000017.1, read on the forward strand.
CAATCCTTTCTATCAAATCTACTTGATGGACCTGGCAACGGGGCGCAGCAAACGTGTTTCCCCAGGGCTTGGCAGAACATCTTGTGCTTGGGTGCATCCCTCCAAAACCAAAGTTCTTTTCGCCTCGACCCACCTCGATCCCGATGCCAAGGCAAAACAAGATCAGGAAATTGAACGCCGCCGCACCGGTGCCCAAGCCAGCTACGCGTGGGATTTTGACGATCAGTACGACTTGTTTGAGGCCGATACGAATGGCAACAATCTGCGCCAACTCACCACCGAGCCCGGCTACGATGCCGAAGCAAGCTGGTCCCCCGACGGTCAAAAGATCGCTTTTGCCAGCAACCGCAGTGGTTATTCAGACGATCTGACCGACGAGCAGCGCGCGGCCTTTGAAAAAAATCCTTCCGCTTGGATGGACATCTTCATCATGAATGCCGATGGCACAGGCGTCACGCGTCTGACCAGCGAGCCCGGATATGACGGCGGGCCATTCTTTTCGGCCGACGGTAAACGCCTAACCTGGCGTCACTTCAGCGAAGACGGTTCCACGGCAGAAATTTGGACGATGAATGTCGATGGTTCGGACCAGCGTCAGTTGACGCGCATGGGCAAGATGTCTTGGGCTCCTTATTTTCATCCCAGCGGCGATTATTTGATTTTTGCGTCCAATCTTGAAGGTCACCGCAATTTTGAACTTTACGTTGTCGATGCCGCTGGCCAGCACGAGCCCGTGCGCGTGACCTGGACCGATGGCTTTGATGGCTTGCCGGTGTTCACTCCCGATGGCGAGCATGTCGCCTGGACTTCCAATCGCACCCCAGAAAAAACTTCGCAGATTTTTATTTCTGAATGGAATGATGCGGCGGCGCGCGCCGCATTAAATATTGCTGCCCGCAAACCCAAGCTGTCATCCTTCAGCAAGGGGATCACCGAGGCGGACCTCAGGGCCCACGTTAAATATTTGTCCTCGCCAGCCCTAGACGGCCGCTTGACGGGAACTCCAGGTGAGACTCTGGCCACGGAATACGGCGCGGAAGTTTTTGCGCGGTTGGGCCTGGAACCAGCCGGCGATCACGGGACTTATTTTCAAAGTTTTGAATTCACGGCCGGCGTCAAAGCGGGCGCCGACAATCGCTTGGCCTTTTCTGGTGATGTTGCCAATACGCCATTGGAATTCGATCGCGATTGGCGGCCCCTGGCGTTTTCATCTGACGCAACCTTGAACAATGAGTCGGTCGTATTTGCCGGCTACGGAATCGTGGCGCCGGGGGAATCCAGTGGCACGACAGCTGCTGGCTTTGCTAGCTCTGGCTCTGCTAGCGCTGGCTCTGCTAGCGCTGGCTCTGCTAGCAATGAAGCTTACGACTCCTTTGCCCATCTGGATGTCAAAGACAAGTGGGTCCTCGTTTTCCGCTTCGTCCCAGAAAACCTCGCGGTGGCCCGCAAGCAATACCTCAACCGTTTTGCCAGCCTGCGTCAAAAAGCCATGTACGCCCGCGAGCGCGGCGCCAAAGGCATCATCTTCGTCCACGGACCAAACTCTGGCGTGACCGACCAATTGATTGCCCTGCGCATGGATGCCTCGGCCGCGGCGATGAGCCTTGGCGGGGTTTCCCTGACAGATGCAGCAGCCGAGAGCTTGTTTGCCGGGGCGCCTCGTAGCCTGAAGCAGTTGCAGGATCAACTGGACGGGGGCGACCTCGTTCAGGGATTTGACCTGCCCGTCAAAGTCACAGGACAAACCCAAGTCCTTCAGGAAAAGCGCACCGGGCGCAACGTCATCGCTCGCCTCAAGGCTGGCAACTTTCCGTGCCGCGAGCCCGTGACTGGGAGCGTATTGATCGGTGCCCACGTTGACCATCTGGGCAGCGAGGCTGGCAAAGGAATTTTTGTTGGTGCCGATGACAATGCCTCTGGCGTGGCCTCGGTGCTCGAAATTGCTCAAAAAATAGCAACCATGGAGCCATCAGAACGTGGCGAACTTGGACGCGATGTGATTTTTGCCCTCTGGTCTGGCGAGGAACTCGGATTGATCGGGTCGTCACACTTTGTAAAAGATTTGGCGGCACGCAGCGGTGGGACCATCTATCCAGCACTTTCTGCGGCTTTGAATCTGGACATGGTGGGGCGCCTGCGGGAGGTGCTCACCATGCAATCCGTTGCAGCAAGCCCACGCTGGCCTGGGCTGATTGAAGAAATGAGCGTGCGCCACGGTGTGCGCGTCGCGACCCAGGCGGACCCGTACCTTCCGACCGACTCGACTTCGTTTTATGTCCAAGGGGTTCCAACGTTGAACGCCTTCACGGGTTCCCATGATGATTACCACACGCCTGGAGACACGTGGGAAAAGCTTAATTACGACGGCATGCGCCGCATTGCCGGGGTCATGGGGGATGTGCTTCTTGATGTCGCCGGGGATTCGGGGGCACCACCCTTCAACCGCGTCAAGGAGCCGAATTCTGGTGGGGGCACGGGTGGGGGCATCAAGGCTTATCTGGGAACAGTTCCCGATTACGGCAACACGGTCGTCAAGGGCGTGCTGCTGTCTGGCGTCAAGGCCGACAGCCCGGCCGAGAAAGCCGGCTTGAAGGGCGGCGACATCATCGTGTTGTTGGGTGGCCAGACCATTGAAAACATTTATGACTACACGGCCGTGTTGGGCGTGATCAAGATTGGTCAGCCGGTGGAGATCGTCGTCCTGCGCGGAACAGAACGCCTGTCATTTATGGTGACGCCTGCGGCGCGCGGCTGAGTTGCTCGGATTTTTTTTTCAGCGATAACGTCAGCGTAAACTTTGCAACGGCCTCGGTTCCAGATTTTTTGGGGCACGTTGCAATGATGGTGACGGGCAGGTTGTGGCGCTCCGTGGAATGGACCGCCCGGTTCACCAGATCCTTGATGGCGGGGCCATCATTGCAGGTGAAGTGGACATCGGATTCCGGGCGCTTCAAAAATTGCCCAGATATATCTTTGAAGACAAAAGAGACGTCGGCTCCAGCGACCCCCAACTCGCGCAGCATCAACATGGCCAGCATTCCGCCAGCAATGTCGGCACCGATGGCCAGGGACCCAAAATACATCGAGTTCAAATGATTTTTGGTCCGCCAGCGCAGCGGGATTTTTATGACAACTCTGTTTTCGTTGATCTCAAGAACTTTTGGCCGCACATGCCAGATCAACGGAACCTTGAAGATGCCAAATAATCTGATAAAGGCCGTAGCCTTCCAAAGTGAAATCGCCGGCATTAAACGTTCCTTGTAGAAGTCGTTGCTAAAATAATTGCAAAAATATTTGCGAAATTCATTTCAAAAGCGAGACGACGATGCGGTCGCCTCCTGCAGAACCTTCGTATAAGCCTCGTCGGAAATTTCTATAGCCCCCATGGATTTTAGGTGTGGGGTCATAAACTGCACCTCAAGCAGCGTCATGCCCCGCTTTTTCATGTGCTCTGTCAAAGCGTAAAGTGCCACCTTCGAGGCATCGGTGACATTGTGAAACATGCTTTCGGCAAAAAAAGCCCCACTAATAGCCACGCCATAAAGTCCGCCGCAAAGTTGATCGTTTAGCCAGATTTCGACCGAATGGGCATATCCACGCCGGTGCAACTCGCTGTACGCCCCGATAAATTCTTCAGAGATCCACGTCCCCTCCCTGACCGAGGGGGCGGCACACGCTTTCATGACGTCGGTAAACGCCGTGTCGATCCTGATTTGAAACGGCACGTGCTTCATGGTTTGGCGCAGCGACCTGGACGCATGAAATTGATCGAGGGGTAGGACGGCTCTTGGATCCGGACGAAACCAGCAAATTTGACCAGTGGCTGGATCAGGCATCGGAAAATAACCGTTGGCATAGGCGTAAATAAGCAGTTGTGGCGACAGTGGTGAACGGTCGGCCATCGCTCACGCGCCTTTCTTGAATCCTGCGGCGTCATGTTCCGAAATTAATGAACCACTTGCTGAACCGGTGCTTTCTCCCGGGCCCGTTCCATGGACAATCATGTAGGCCTTGGACTCTACAAACATGCGAAACAGTTCCGCGTCGAGTTTTCCGCCCTTGACCTCCATCTCCAAAATGGCCAGAGATTTTTCGGGGGGCAGTGACTTTTTGTAGGGGCGGTCTGCCGCAGACAGCGCATCGTAGATGTCGGCGATGGTCATGATGCGCGATTGAATGGGAATCTGCTCACTGCTTGCGCTGGTTGGGTAGCCAGTGCCGTCAAGTTTTTCGTGGTGTTTGGCAGCAATTTGCGGAACGTTGGCGAGTTTTTTACCCCAAGGAATTTTTCGCAAAAATTCATAGGTATGTACAACGTGGCTCTGGATCTCGTTATATTCGTCTGCAGTCAGCGACCCCCGTGATACGGAGAGCGACTTGAGCTCGTGATCTTTAAGCAGGCGACGTTCTTGGTTGGTGATGTCTTTGAATTGGACGTTGGCAATGTCCTTCAAACGGTCGAAGCCCCCTTGTTCAAGTACAGTGGGCTCGTTCGCGCGCAGGATGAAAGTCATGAATTCATCTAGGAGCCCATTGCGCTGGTCGCGCTCCGCCATCAGGTGGTTCGGCGTCATGCCCAGGGCCTGCATGTCGGGGCGCTGCATCACGTTGACCAGGGCGTTCAGGTAGTCAATTTCGTAGCTTGCCCGGACCAATTTGAAACGTTCCTCGATTAAGGCAAGGTCTTCCGGATAAAGCTTTTTTGCTTTTACAAGAACAGCTTCGCGGACCCCAAGCTTGCCAAAATCATGGAGCAAAGATGCATAGCGAATTTCCCGCATCTCGTCTTCGTTGAACGATACTTTTTTATAGATGCCAGTTTCCGTGCGATCGACCACCCTGGCCAATTCCACGGTAAGGGCGCAGACGCGGTGCGAGTGACCACTGGTGGTCGGGTCCCGCTGTTCAATGGCGGTGACCGAGGCGTCGACTAGGCCGTCGAATAATTGCTGGATCTCTTCCGTCATCCGCGCATTTTCCAGGGCGATGCCAGCCTGCTGGGCGACGATTTCCACATATTTGATCGACTTGTCGTCAAACGGTGTAACTTCGCTCTCAAAATCTCCAGGTGATAGCAGCCTTTTGGCTGGATCTTTTTTGCTGTTGATCAATTGGATAACGCCAATCACCTGATGCGAGATGTCAAAGATGGGCAAGGTCAACATGGACCGCGACTGGTAGCCGATGCGCGCGTCCCAACTGCGGTCGTGGTTGATCTGGAATGGGTTTTGGGCAGGGTTGCTGGACAGCATATACAAGTCAGGGATATTGATGGTCTGCTGGCCTAAGACAGCATTGCCGACGATGGAATTGCGATTGATGGGTAACTTGAACTCGCTCAGGTTTTGTTTCACCGAATGATTCTGGGTGAATCGAAAGTGCAGGGTCTCAGGCCCAGCTTCCGGTGCCGACTCAATGGTGTAGATCGACCCTGCGTCGGCGCGGCAAACTTCCCGGGCCTTGAGCAAAATCAGATTGAGGAGTTTCGGAATGTCCCTCTCGCCGTTTAGTTCCCGGGAGATTGACATCACTTGTTTGATGTTTTCGCCATCGCTGCGCAGGTAATCGTCGTCTTGGCGGGCTTTCATTAGGAAAGCATGCAGATGCTGAACGCTGGCGATGCTTGCGCGCCAGGAGGCTTCATTGGTGGGTAGTGCGGCGGTTTGTATGGGAGCTTCGCCAATCCAGGCAGGCAAAGGTGGCGCAACGCTGTCTTTTTTTGCCAACACCTGATCGAGCAACGACTGGGGGGTTTCCTTCGTGGTCAACATCAGCAAAATTGTGTTTTCGGCAGGTCTTGCAAGGTTATTGAGGTTGTTTTTATTGCTCCAGATTTCTGCAGGAATGATCATAAGGCGCAGGTCGCCACTGGTCAGCGTGACACAGGGATTTTCCCCGGTTTCTGAATGTGATGAAAAGATTTTCAGGGCTTCATCTTGAGCGGTGAACGCGATAATGTCCGCAAGACTAGCAAGACTAGCAAGGCTATCGAGACTGGCCATGTCACACCTTTGTTAGATGATCTGAGTCGGTTGATTAATGATACATCCACGATGTTGAAATCGGAGCGAAAATGGATATCGGCGTTATTGTTGATCTGGAAACAACCGGCCTAGATCCCCTGAAGGATCAGGTGGTTGAAGTGGGTTTGATTGAATTTGCGGTTTCCCCCGATTCTGCGGGTGGACTGCGGGCCGGAATGACGGGGGGATATTCTGCCCTTCAAGACCCGGGTCGGCCCCTGCCGCCGGAAGTGGCCAAATTGACTGGTTTGTCGGACGACCTTTTGGTCGGGCAGTCTGTCGATTGGACCGTGGTTCGCAAAACCTTGTCCCGAGCCAGTGTCGTCATTGCCCACAACGCCGCCTTTGACCGGGCGTTTCTGGAACGCCGCCCTGAATTGGACGGCATCAAACCCCACTGGGCTTGCTCGGTGAAACATATCAATTGGCGGCAGCATGGATTTAAGACGCGGGCGCTCAATTATTTGGCAGCCGACCACGGTTTTGTGAATCCCTTTGCCCATCGCGCCCTGTTTGATTGTGCGACAACATTTCGCTTGGTTGCCCCCTATCTGGAGGAATTAATCCGCCGCAGCTATTTGGGTGAATATCTAGTGAGTGCCACCGGAGCGGCCTTTGAAACCAAAGACATCCTTCGCATCAATGGGTACCGCTGGAATCCCGAAGCTCGGGTCTGGGCGAAAAACCTTCTAGAAGACGAATTGGAAGAAGAACGGAAGTTTTTGGCGACAGAAGTATACAAAGGCGACACGCGCCATCGCGAAGAAAAATTATAACGGTCGTTAATCCAGAGGATTAAGCCGGGCTTTTTTTGCGGCGGAAAAAGTACAAGGCAGCGAAGGTCAGGATGGCAATCATAAGGATTGAATAAATCCCCACCTGAAATCTGCGTGTTATTTTTTCCAACTGCTCGAGATTTGCGCCAAAGAAAAATCCAAGGTAAACCCAGACGGGCACGGAAATCAGGGCTGCGAAGCCGTCCAGGCCAATGAAGACCCACCATTTAACGTGAAACATTCCTGCGGTCAGGAAAATTGGCATTCTCAGTCCGGGCATAAAGCGCGCCATGAAAATGACCTTGGTGCCATACTTGCGAAAGACTTCGGTGACTTTGGCGTCGCGCTCAGGCGTCAGTATTCGATTGAACGGACTGCGACGCTTCAATTGCGGGCCAAGTTTCAACCCAAGGGTATAGATAATGGCATCGCCAATGATCACCCCGGCAAAGCAGACAAGCTGGGCCTGGTGAAGTTGGACAACGCCGTGGGAGGCAAGAATTCCTGAGGTGATCAGGATGATGTCTTCCGGCATTGGCAGGCCGAAGCCACATGCCAACAAAATTAAAAAGACCACGATCAAGCTGTGGGTGCCGTATGGCATCAAGAAATCAAGCAAATCAAGCAGTGCACGCATCAGTCAGTTCCAATGTAAAGCTTAAGAATGACCGCTGGATGTACGAAACACAGACAATATGGCCTTGATTGTGGACCTGTCTATATCGATGATTCCCGAAAGAATCAATGAAGTCATGAGGATCCCGCCAAAAAATCCGACCATTGCCGCAAGAACCGCCATGCGGCTTGCCGCCTGGGCAAGCTCCAAATTGTTATCGAGAAAATCAAATCGCCGGATACGCTTAGAGTCTGCTGAAAATGGATTGTCTTGTTCCATTCGGTTCTATCTGCCTCCGCCGTAATCATCGTTGAGAATTGTCCTTCAGCATGATGACGCGACAGAGGGCCGAAATCAAGCGCGGTCCCTTGGCTTGTGGCGCAGATCCAGCCCAGCATCGGTTTGCGATGATTCAGGTGCAAACTTGACATCCGCGGCAAGTCCTGCACTTCGGATGTCTTCAATCAGACGTTGGACTTTGATGAGGGCTGGGTCCACCAGACCCAGGTCATCAGAACCAAAATCTGCCAACAGCGGCACGAGTTTTTGGGCGGGGTGCTGCGAGCCATCGCTGCCTAGACCCATGGCTGGTGCCAGCGTCGGCACGTCGTCCATGAGGGATGTGATGATGGTGGCGCGCTCGCCAGCAGCGAAGCGCAATTGGCTGACGGCGTGCAGGTATTCGGTGGCTGTCACCACCATGCTCAAGGCGTCATGAGCATCACCGGAGTCACCGGAGTCACCGACATCAGGCGACGTACCAAGGCTGATGGCTGTCATACCAAGTGGACGCAAACCGTCACTGACCCGGTCCAGTTGCTTGCGGAAGTCATTCCAGTCGCAGCCATTAGCCGTCGCGCGCAACGTCAGGCGACCAGTCGTCGGCAAATCCGCCTGATGGGCTGCCCTGTGAACCTTGTCATGAGTATTCCACCGGGCGTCGCTTGGGGATTCAGCCAGACGGCGAACCCCTGCGGCGCGAAGGGCCGTCATGCCAGCGTGAAGGTCAACGGCAGCCTGCTCCATCAAGTTCGCAACGACAGACATTCCCGCCAAGATGACCTCGCAAGGCCCATTAGAACTCGGAGTCGAGGAGTTTGACTGGCAAGTGGTTAGGAGATTGGCCCAGCTCAGATTTTTCATCTCATCAAGTTTTACAACGACCGTGTGCGGCGTTATTGCAAAAGTCATTTTGCGGGCTCGTGATACGGGTAAATTCCGATTGGCCTGATGGCTCCGACTGGCCTGATGGCTTTGATTGCCCTGGGCAACTTGTGCCAGGGACTTTTCTAGGTTTATGGGCTTGTACAGAGTGTCGCGCTCAACCGGCGTTCTTCCGGCACGCAGGATTAAATTCTCAAGGTCAGCGCGGCTCATCGCCATCCCCGAGCGTCCGCCGGCCATGAGTGAAATTTTTTCTTCGGTGACCGTACCGTCAAAATCATTTGCCCCGAAACTCAATCCAAGTTGGGCGATGTCCTGGCCCAACATCACCCAGTAGGCTTTGATGTTGGCGAAGTTGTCCAGATAGAGCCTCGCCACGGCAATGGTTTTGAGGTCATCAAAGCCAAAGGTATAACGACCAATTCCCATGTCATTTTGGTTGGGCTGAAACGACAACGGAATAAATACGTTGAAGCCGCCGGTTTCGTCTTGCAGCTCCCGCAGGCGACGCATGTGATCGACGCGGTGCTCAAAGCGTTCAATGTGCCCATAAAGCATGGTGCAGTTGGATCTAAGTCCCATGCTATGGGCCAAGCGGTGCGTATCGATCCATTGATCGGCGCTGACTTTGGTGTCGCAGATCTCATCGCGAATTTCCGGATGAAAAATCTCGGCGCCGCCACCTGGCAGTGATCCAAGGCCGGCATTTTTCAAGTCTTGCAAAATCTCGGCTAGGGACCTGCGTTCACGGCGCGCCATCCAGTCAAGTTCGACAGCGGTGAATGCCTTCAAATGCACGCCTGGAAATTCAGCATGCATCGTTGCAATCATGTCCAAATAGCGCTTGAAGGGCCAACGCGGGTGTAGGCCGCCCACCATGTGGAGTTCTGTTGCCCCTTGGGCCACAGCCGTTCTGGCCTTTTCGACCATTTCATCGATCTCGTAGGCGTAGGCACCTTCTTCGCCGGGCTTGCGCGAGAAGGCGCAAAATTTGCACGAGAGTGCGCAAATATTCGTCGGATTGATGTGGCGATTGATGTTGTAAAAAATACGGTCCTGATTTTTGCGACGATTAACCCGGTCAGCCAATGCGCCAATGCGCATCAAGTCAGGTGATTCAAATAAATATAATGCATCGGCTTCATTTAAACGTGAGCCGTTTTCGATTTTATTTTCGATTTCGCGCATCTGATTGATCATATTGTAATTCCTAGCGACACCACGTGATTTTTGATTTCAAGGGCCGGGTAAAGCCCCATGCGGGATCCTTCACCAAACAACTGATCAAGGGACGTCAAAACGTCGTCTTGCAAATCCAGACTACGATGGTTGACATACATTTCAATATAACGGTCACCAAGAGTTTCATCCAGTTTGGTCACGGCGGTTGCAATCGCGCCTTTGAGGGTTTCTTGGCGTCCAGAAAGTCCGGCTTCGATGCTGGCCTTGAAAAGTCTGGTCAGGGCTTGGACATGGCGCTCGCCAAGGCTTCTTCGGATGGCGTTGCCTCCCAGTGGCAGGGGCAAGGCAAATTTCTTCAACCATAAGGCTCCAAGGTCGAAGCATTTTGCCAGGCCTTGATTTTCGCAGTCGATTTGTAACTCATGAATCAAAATGCCGGCATCAACTTCGCCCTCCTCAACAGCATGGGCAATGTCGGTGAAGTGCATGGGTACGGCCTCAAAATTCCCCAGCAGTGCCCGCGCCGACAAGAAGGCCGACGTCTGCAGGCCTGGAACAGCAATGCGCATCCCCGATAAATCAGTTGTTCCTAGGGGAAAGCGCTGGTCCATGCGCGTCACCACGGCGGGACCAAATCCATCGCCGATGCTGCTGCCAACCGGCATCAACCAGTATTCGTCTACAAGGTCGGGGTAGGCCGCCATGCTGATGGCGGTGATGTCGTATGTGCCAAATTTTGCGGCATCGTTGAGTTCCTGGATGTCTCCGACGACGAATTCAAAATCATATTCGCCCCAATCCAGGCGGCGTTCCCGCAGAGCCTGCACCATGAATTGGTCATCGGTATCCGGGCTGAAGGCAAGGGTAATTTTTTTTAGGACGATTTTTTTGCTGGGCATTGTCGGCATCGTCATATCAATGGTTTCCCTTCAGGGTAACGGGGATCAACGGGCGAGCGCCCAAGTGGGCATCGAGATTTTGGCAAACTTCTGTGGCACGTTCCGGCGGCAGAAGCGCCAGCAGACAACCACCGCCGCCTGCTCCGGTCAACTTGGCGGCCAAGGCGCCGCAGGCCATAGCTGCATCGCGCAATTCAGCCATGACGGGCGTCATGGCGCCAGCCTCGGACAGCAGTCCTGAAGCATCATTCATCACGTTTGCGAGAATTTTGTCGTCGCCCGATCCAAGCGCCTGAACCGCCCCTTCGGCCAATTCAGTAAAGCGAACAAGGCGTTGCTCAGATGCGCTGGGGTTTTGAAACCACGGAGCCACGCGTTCAATCATCGTGTGTGTCGCACAGCGCTCACCGCTGTCGATCAGCGCAAATTGCCAGGTGCCCCTGACGGCGACTTCTTTGGCTCCTCCCTGGCGCGTGTATCGGATCACCTGTTCGTGGGCGACCACGTGGGTGTCCAGCCCAGAGGGCGTTCCATGGAATGCTTGTTCCAGGCGATTGGCCAGGCGGGCCAGGTCAGGGCGGGAAATTTCACGCCCATAAACACCCGCCAAGGCCCTCAAAAGGGCAACGCAAAGTGCTGCTGACGATCCCAAGCCAGCTCCGATCAGGATGCTCGACGTTCCAGCAATTTTCAGGCCCGGATTGGGAATATCCAGAAGGCGCGCTGCTTCCTGTGCAGTTGCGACCAACTGCGGGGAAACTGGCTGTCCACCAAGTTCCATGTGCAGCAAAGGTCGCTGACTGTTTGCAGATTCCTGACGAACAGAAAGTTCCAGACGCATGTCGTGAAGGGGCATGGCAACGGCCTCCGCCCCATAAACAACGGCGTGTTCGCCGACGAGGATGGTTTTGGCACAGGCTGTAAAACGGCGCTCAATGACCATCGGATTTTTCTTCCAACGATTCAAGTTTTGCGCCGCCACCGGTCTGGTCTTCGAGGATTTTATAGTCCGGAAAATTTTTTATGATTTGTTCGCGCAAATGAGCAACGTGTTGGGGATGGCACAGCAAATGCGGGTTCGCTCCGGCGTCCAGGGTGAACCAAGCTTCAATATTTCCGGCCGCCCGCCTATTGCGCAGCCAGCTGATAAAATTAATGGTGGGCGTGCCAAAGTAATCTGTGCGTTGAATCGCCGTCATCATCACGGCGTGCATCTCCGTGGCTTCTGTTTCGATGAGCGTGCCAAGCCGTTCAAGATCCCGTGATTCTATGGCCTCCAGAACATGCTTCATGCGTTCCGACAGGCCGGACATTCGCATCTTCATTAGGGGACTTGTCCATGTCCGGGCATGGCCTTCTGTGGAGCTGACCTTTTTTGCGCTGCGGTCGATCATGACGATCAGATCGGCAAGTTGCCAATGATCATCGCAAAAAATCGTCCCAGCGGATTGCTGTTCCGGGGAATTGCCGCGAGTCCACCGGACAAAGCCGCCGTCGATGCTGCGGCAGGCACTGCCCGATCCCCTCCTGGCCCATGCCGAGAGGTGCGCAGTGGAGATGCCGAGGGCTTTGAGTTGGTCCATATTTTTGGCACCAGTCCACGCCCCGACGGCTGCCAGGGTCAGGGCGGCAAAGCCACTGGCACTGCTGGCGATACCGCAAGACGACGGAAAACTGTTGTTGGTCAAAATATCAAGGGCACCTTCGGCTGGTCCAAAGGTCCGGACTTCTGTGCGCAGCCATTCCAAATATTGTTGGGCCTTGCCGTTGTCGCGCGCAGGAATCGCTGTGTCAGATGAGGTGCCAAAGGCAATGCGGTGCGCAGCCATTCCCTGAGATTTTTTAGCTGTGGTGACGGTATGGGCACGGCTCAGCGTCATGGACAACGAGTCATTGGCGGGCCAATTGAGGCTCGCATCTGATTTGCCCCAATATTTAATCAGGGCGATGTTGCTTGGTGCGGTGGCCCTGCACGCGCCAGTCGCTGAAGAAGTTGGCAAAATGCTCACCATGTTGTGAGCCCCTGCTGCGTAAAATTAAACGGCGAGACGCGCCAGTTTAGTTGGGCCAATGCCTTTTTGGGAGCGATAAGGCTTTCACGCGGGCCAACGAGAAGCACGGCGTCTTCGCCGCCTGCGCCTGTGGTTTTCCAGGTCCAGTCGCGGTCCAGGCCCGGCGTGTGGGCGAGGGCATCTGCGACGGATTCAGGAAATACCGGCGACTGCGCCATGAATGAGCGATGGCGGGCAATCGACTGAATCAAAGGGGCAAGGGCCGTGGTTTCTGGTGATGCCAAAAATGCGTGCCACGCGTCGACAACAGTCTCGGAAAGTTCCAGGAGTTCGCCACGGTTTTGCTGCGCATTCAACCAGTCGAGGAAATATTTCATGGTCGGTCCGGTGGGGGCACCTTTGCCGCCGATCATGATGGCGACAAATCCACCGAGCCGTTCCAAGTGGTGCTCAGAACGCGCAGAAAGCGCCCGTGTGGTCGCCCCCTGACGAAATTCGATCAATCCGCCTCGACTCTGAACGGCGATATCATAGCCCGAGGCTGCGGGTTGGCTGCGGCGTTGCAGTTCCAAGGCCGTATCCGCCAACTCCGCCAAGTTTATCAGGGAGTCGGCCGTAATATGTTTTGCGGCTGCTAGCACCGCCAGGCGCAATGCCGATGACGATCCAGCGCCGTGGGAGGGGTCCAGGTTGCCGGTGACCTGGAAAATGACTTTTGCCGGGCGCGACGTCCAGGCCGACAGGGCGCTGAGGGCGGCATCGACAAAGGGGTCCGCGAGGTCATGGAAATTCTCGGAATCATGATCATCACAGATCGTAAACACACGGGGCTCTCGCCACAAATTGCTGTGCAGTTCCAACTGCGTTGTGGACGGCGGCGCACTGTCGTTGTGGACAACATGGCACTTGACCTGCAACTCGCCGTCAAGGGCCACAGCCAAGGCGCGGCCGCCGTCGAGCACGGCATACTCTCCCGCCAGCATAAGTTTGCCGGGGGCTGATGCATGGCCTGTGCGGGTGAATTCTGTCGCCATCAGTTTTTACTGGCTCCTGTGCGGGGACCACGATTTGCAGCCATTAGGTCAAGATTTTTTTTGTGCAAATCCATGTGCCCGCGTTGGATGCCTTCCGAGGCCAAGGCGCGCAGAGCCGAAAGATTTTGGGCGAGTCCTACTGCACAACAAATGCCCGCCAATTCACGGGCATCGGGAAGGCCCAGCAGGCGCATGGCAGCTTTAGCTGTCGGATGCAGTTTGGTGACGCCGCCAACGGTGCCCACAGCCATGGGCAGCTCCAGTGAGCCGACGAGGTTTCCGTCTAGGTCCTTGGACCATTTGGCCATCGGGCGGTAGGTTCCATCTCGTGCCGTCCAGGCATGGGCTCCGGCTTCGATGGCCCGCCAGTCGTTGCCCGTGGCGATTAGAACCGGATCGATGCCATTCATGATGCCCTTGTTGTTGGTCGTCGCACGGTAGACATCGTACCAGGCAAATTCCCAGGCTTTCACGATACGATCCACGACGTCTTCAGCGCGATATTCGCGAGATTCCAGTGCGGCTTTTGGGACCAGACACTCGGCCTTGGCCAAGCGCCTCTCGGTAAAATTGGTCAGGATGCGAAGTCCAGTTTCGCAGCACAGGAGTCCGCCCAACATGCCGGCGAGTTTTTCAGCCATGGTATTGACGATGTTCGCGCCCATTGCGTCGCGGGTGTCGACATGCAGGTGGACGATGATGCTTTTGATTTCTGGAATCCAGCGCCAATCAAGTTCGCGCGCGCCGCCGCCCCGTGAAATCAAGGAGTCGTGTCCGCGATTGGCGTAGGCGATCAATGCGTCGTGATTGGCTTCAAGGGTTGCGCGGTCTTCATCGGTATAGGCATCGACAAAGAGTTGGATTTGTCCCGTCATGACAGGCTCTGTCGCCGAACACTTGAATCCGCCGCCTGCCCGGGCGAGTTTGGCGCCGTGGCTGGCTGCAGCCAGAATCGAAGTTTCTTCGACGGCCATTGGAATCAGTATTTCGCGATCGTTGATCAAAAAGTTTGTCGCGACGCCAAGCGGCAGGCTGAAAGTTCCCACCGCATTTTCAATGAATACGTCAGCAAGTCCTGCGGTCAATATGCCGAATTGCCCTAGGGAACGAAGTTCATCGTCGCTCAAGCCGGCAAACTGTCCCACAATGCGCAGGCGCTCAGAGTGAGGCAGTTCATAAAATCCTGGAAGTCGCGAGGTCACGCTATTGGGCTCCTGGTCTTATGGCGCTCGTCAGTGCGGACAAGGTGGGAGATCCGGTGCACATCATCACGGTCTTCAGTCCTTTGATGATTTGGTCGAGAGTCTTTTCAACTTCGTCCGTGCCTTTGAGGGCGGCGCGAAACAGCGGGAGTCCAATTCCAGCCATAGTTGCACCGAGGGCAACCGCCTTGGCCACGTCGATGCCCGTGCGGATCCCGCCAGTGGCAATCAGCTGAAGCGCAGAATTTTTGCAAATGGCCTCGCGAGCCAAGGTCAATGCCTCGCCTGTGGTGAGCCCCCAATCGCGAAAATTTTGGGCCAAATCAAGAACCTGCGGGTCGGCGGAGCGCAGACCTTCAATCCACCCCCACGACGTCCCACCGCGCCCACCAACGTCGATGGCGCGGACGCCAGTGCCAGCAAGGCGCTTGGCTGTTTGCGGGTCCATGCCAGCGCCGACTTCTTTGACGACAACTGGCACCGGAAAATCTCTAGTCAAATCTGCAATGCAATCAAAAACTCCGCGAAAGTCGCGATCGCCCTCGGGTTGAATCAACTCCTGAAGGACGTTGACGTGGATGGCTAGGGCATCGGCATCAATCATTTCAATGGCGCGCAGGCAAAGTTCCCGTGCCTCGCGGTGGGTGCGGCCATTGACCAGTTGGGCTGCGCCAATATTGCCAATCAGAAACACGCCGGGGACTTCCGCTTTGACATTAAAGATATCGGAGAAGCGGGGGTCATCCAGGGCCAACCTTTGGGAGCCGACGCCCATGGGTATGCCTGCTGCTGCCGCCGCCCGCGCAAGGTTGTGGTTAATGCTGCGGCCTCGTTCAATCCCGCCCGTCATGCCTGTGATCAGGACTGGTGCTGCGAATGAAGCCCCCAGAAATTTTGCGCTGGTGTCCAAATCCGACCAGGCCAAATCTGGTAAGGCGCAGGGCATGAAAGACCAGGCGCGAAGGCCGTGATCGCGGTCGCTGGATTCGACATCGCGATTTTCGCAGATTTCGATGTGGTGCATTTTACGCTGGCTGCCAACCAATGCCGCCAGGGCAGCTTGCTGAGCCGGGTGAGATAATTTGATCATTAAAAAGTCATTGGTGGCGGGAAGAAGCTCAACGTCAAATTCAAACCCGGCACCGGACACGCGGTAGCCGGTCCCGACGTTGAGGGGGGCGCCATCACGGCTAGATTCTTTAAGGTCGAGCACCATGTGGGCAGGGCCGGCTTGGATGGCCCACGCATGAACCGGCCCAAGGCCACCAGTCCGCGAGACGGTGACCGGCAGGCGGGGGATGATCGGAATCAAATTTGGTGTCAGACTAGCCATTGCCCATTGCCCTTGATAGCTGCCTTTGAGAGCCGACTTAAGGAGGTGCATTGGAGGCCCTCCCTTGTCCCTTAATATCAGTAGTGTCAATATGAATGGAAAGCGTCTGGAGTCAACATTGATTTCTTTAAAATCAGTTAAAAAATCGTTCCCAAGTGCGGGCGATGGCGTCGCGGTCCTGAAGGGAATCTCCTTTGCCATTGAGCCGGGGGAGCGAGTCAGTATTTTGGGCCCTGGTGGCTGCGGTAAATCGACCGTTCTGAAGATCGCGGTTGGATTGGTGGAGCCGGACAAATCGGCTGACGGCGAAATTCCGGTCGGAGCGGTAACCCTTGGAAATGTCGACATGTTTCGTGGAGAGAAGCCAGATATTGCCAGGGTTCTGCGGCAAGTGGGCATGGCCTTTCAGCAGGGAGCCCTCTTTGATTTCATGACTGTGCGCGAAAATCTGCTCTTTGCCATGGAAAATATGACCAGCCTGACTCCGGCTGAAATGGAGGAAGTGCTCAAAGGCCTCCTGACCGGGGTCAAGCTGGGGCACACAGAAAACCAATTTCCCTATGAGTTGTCCGGGGGGATGCAGCGAAGGGTCGGAATTGCCCGGGCTCTGGCAACCGATCCCAGCATTGCCATTTTTGATGAGCCGACGGCCGGTTTGGACCCCGTGACCTCGACCATCATCCTCAACATGATTCTTGAGCTGGGGGGGCGCGGAGGCGAAGGGGGCAGGACATTGCTGGTGGCCACATCGAATGTTGAGATTGCGATCCGTTTTGCCCGTCGAGTGATCCTCATCAATGACGGGGCGGTGGTGGCTGATGGTCCGTGGCAGGACCTCATACTGAAAGGCAGTGATTGGGTCCGGCATTTTCTCGGAGTTCGCCTGATTGGACTTGACCTTGCCTATGCGCGCGGGCTTAACCTGCCGCAGCAATTTTTGGATGCTCACTGGGGCTGAATGCCGGCTAAAAAATCATTTATTCTGGATAGACTTGCAGACGGTGCCGGGCGAATTTCGCCTAAGGCCGCTGAGCGCCTGAGTAAAATTTTGGCAGCATTTTGCTGGATGGTTCTACGCCAGCGCCGCAAAGTAGTGCTCGCCAACATGCACATTGCAGCATCCGGTGGCCTGGAATTTCCACTGGGAATCCAAGCCTCAGCCCGATTGGCATTTGACCATATGGCGATGACGGCAGTGGAGTTTTTGCGTGGCCAGCGCTACCCGTGGGTCGATGGCGTCGAATTGGCCGGACGCGAACACATTGACGCGGCATTGGCTGAAGGGCGCGGGGTTTTTATTCTATGCGCCCATCATGGCAATTGGGAGGTTTGTGGCGCAGCCCTGTCGCGGCTCGTTCGGCCAGCGCACATTCTGGTCAAGCCGATCGGGTCGCCTCGGGTGAACCAGTTTGTCCTTGAAATCAGGCGCTTGAATGGATTTCGCGATATCGACCGGACTCGCAAGGGGGACGGTGTCCGGGCCATTTTGCGCGGTCTGGCTGCCAATGAAATGGTTGCCTTTGTCTTGGATCAGACGCGTCCGGGGGAGCCCCGCCTGCCGTTTTTTGGTGCTCTGGCCCAGACCAACACAGGACTCGCAGCCTTGTGGCGGCGGTATCGGGCGCCCATCGTCCCATGTTGGATTGAACGGTTGAGTTTTGGGAAGCACCGGCTTCATTTCAGGCCGAGACTAAAAATTGAAGAAGGCCTCGTCTTGGAAAAATCCGCTACACTCATTCCAAAAGCGGATATCATAGAGGTGACGAGTCTGTTTAATTTAGAGATTGAGTCCATGATCCGCCAAAAACCAGAACAGTATTTCTGGATGCACCGGCGTTGGAAGTGACTTGCTGGAAGTGACGCGATGGAAGTGACGCGATGGAAATGACGTGAAAATTAAAACTTCGGAAAATCTCCCGGTAAAACTCATCGTCACCGACATCGACAACACGGTGTTTGATTGGGTGACCTACTATGTCCGTTCCTTCTCGGCCATGCTGCGCGATGTCGCGAGCGTCACGGGAATTCCCTATGCGCAATTGGCGAATGAATCCCAGGAAGTGTTCACGCGCCATGGATCGATTGAGTACCCGTTTTTGGTTCAAGAATTGCCAAGCGTTGACAAGCACTATGCTAATGACATTGACCGCATGCTTGTAGATTGCGCCGATCGCGGACGAAAAGTTTTTTTGCAAACTGCCCAGGCCCATCTCGTTCCCTACCAAGGTGTCCAAGATACACTGGAGGAAATTCGACGCCGCTTTCCCGACGTGCCCTTGGTCGCCTTGACCGATGCTCCGCGTTATGTTGCCATGTGGAAGCTGAACAAACTAGGCCTGCTGCCCTATTTCAGTGCGGTATACGGCCTTGCTGATCCGCGCATTCCAACCTGTGAGCGCAATGGCAGGGTCAAAGTCGACCCGGAAATTTTACTTAAACATTTGCAGCAATCGAGTTTTGGATTCAAAGGCCGCATCCGGATTTTGCCTGACGAGTATGAGAAGCCGGGCACGCGCGGACTTAAAACGGTTTTGATGGACTACAACCTTGACGAAGATCCGGCCCATCGCAGCAGTGTTTTATGGATCGGCGATAATTTACGAAAAGATGTCGGTTTGGGGGAACGCCTCGGCGTTTGTACGGCTTGGGCGAAATACGGAGTGCTTTCCAGCCAGGAACTATACGAATCTTTGCATGAATTCAGTCCGGTGGCCAATGTGCATAAGAATGCCAGCTTTGCAGACGGTGACTCCAATGCTCCGCAGCCAACTCATATCCTTGAGAAATTCGCTGATTTATTGAAATTTCTAATATAAAATTGCCTCCCGCCATATTGAATAGCCACGCCAACGGTGCGAAAATAGGGAAATGGAAAGGGAAAATCCCCTGTTTTCACGATTGAGGTGCCGGTGATTCTCGCAAAATTCAATTTGCAGATTCGACGCGTTCTGGCTGGTGTTTCCTGTGTGGCCTTAGCGTTCGCTGGATGCAGTGGTTCGCCATTGGTGGCCATGACTTTTCCCCAAGTTTCAGTCAAGCAGGCCGTTGCCAGTTACCACGATAATGCCGGACAGTCCCGCAACAAGGCTGGTCTGGATTTTGGCGCAAATAATTTCAGTTTAAGTTTAGCGCGTGAGCGCATTAGTGATGCCAACTGGCGCGAAAATAAATATTTGCAATCAGTGTATGGCGCAGGCTCCGAAGGCGTTCGCCTCAATGACACCTGGAATCTAAGTGCCAGCAATGCTTTGTTGAAGCTGACGGATATTCGCACTGCCGTGGGCGGATCTACCGATGGTGTTATCAAGTCCCAAAATTTTGGGGCGGGAGTATCCCAGTGGTTTATCCATGAGACGTTGCAGGCTGGACTTGATGTGTCACGCACTGAAGTCCAACGGCCGGAATATGAAATTCTTGATTTTGATGCCACTGTGCTGACAGCACCACCCCAAGTTAGTTCCAATGGGACGACGATGTCGCTGCGGCATCTTTCCACTCCAACCACGATGACGTTGGCCTCTGCATCTTTCAATGACGGCACGGGACGTCCCCTTGCGCGTTTTTATCACGCGGGTGTCCGGCAGTACTTGCCGCAGTTTAGCGGAGCGCTCCACGCTGCTATTTATCGCGGAGTGAATCAGGGCAGCCTCTCGACAAAAACTCTTTATGGCGAGGTCACGTCGTGGAGTTCTGATTTGGCCTGGGTTCAGGAATTTGGCCTTGCCACGCAATTGCGCGCAGGATGGCGGGTTCATCAGGAACGCGAGGTGGGACGCGCCTACGGTGATGAAACCCAATTTGGTTCTGATTTGTTTTCATTGGGGGTTGTGCACGATGCAAAAGTCGAAGCCCTTTCGGGACGTCTTTTGACGCTGGAGGCTGGGTTTTCACGGTATCTGAGCAATCAGGATTTGATGGCGACCACTGCAACTTTTGGTGTGTCCGGGAAATTTTGAGGCGTGACTTTGTTCCTTGGAGGTAATGATTTATGGCATCTGCACACCAAGGCTTTCGGAGTGTTTCGGTGGGCTTTTTACTGGTCGTTGTGGCGGCCTGCCTTTTTACTGGCTTGACGTCTTGCCGTAGTTTGCGTCCCTATGAAAAGGAACATTTGCTCAAGCCTGCAATGGATGACGGGCGGATGTCAGCCCTTGAACCAACCTTCGCTAAATCCACGGTGGCACAGTTTGAAAAACTGGCGTCCGGTGCTGGCTCAGGTGGCGGAGGATCATCGTGTCCAACTTGCGGAATTTAAAGCGGCGTGGCTTGTCCGCGCTCAAGGGTTTCGGCGCGGCCGGGATTTTTTTTGGATTCCTTGGTGGTTGTGGCGCCCGACTGCCCCGCGACATCACGATCAAGCGTCCGGTGGCCAACGAAGTCGCAACGCGCATTGATCTTAATGCCGTGCAGTTTACGGATATCACCAGCGGCCAGCCGGTCAATGCTGGGCAGTGGATGGACGAGCAAAAAACAGGGTTCATGTTGCTGACGTTTGGCTCCCGTGCGTGTTCGGCCTGCAACAAGAAAGCCCGTCAGATTCGCGACAATTACATTTCAGCAGATCAACTGGCGTTAAAGGGTGATGGGCCTAAGCTGGCCATTGTCGGGGTGAACACCGACACTGGTGCACTTAGTTTGACGCAACGTTTTGTCCAGAGTGAAGGATTTGATTTCATCCGGTGGTCCGACCCAAAAGGCGATCAAATGCTGCAGTGGTTCATGCCGGGGGGGCGCAGCTATGGAGTTCCCCTGACGGTGATGCTGAGCCGCGAGGGGATCTTGTGGTCCTACACAAACGATTCGTCGGTGACGGTGGATGAGATCATGGAGCGTGCCCGTGGGACGATGGGTGACGATGCTTTGCCTGATCCTGATGATGACGGGGGTGATGACGGAGGTGATGATCATGGAGATGATAATCCGCGCCCCGTGGACTTGCCGCCCCTTTTAGCCCTTGAGGGTTCCCGCAGGATGGCGGGCGTCCAGGTCGCTGCTTGTGGATTGACTCCAGACAAATTCGGGGCCCAACCTGTCAGTCTGGCGGAGGCACTGCCGCTGAATCGCCTTGCGACTTTTTTTCATGTTGAAATAACCTCCTGCGGAGAAGTTTGCCGCCTGAATCGGGCTCTCCTGCAGCGCAAGGTTGAGTCGCTGCTTACTGGGGACGTTGCCGCAGGATTTCTCTATGCCGGGCAGGGCCTCGGCGGTTGCGGGAAATTTGTTCCGGGTGCCGGTGAATCCTCAGCGGCGGTTATTCCGCGCGTGCAGGCATTCGCTGGCGGTGCCGAGTTCTTTGAGGTTTTCGCCACCCATTTTGATTGGAACCACCCAGTGGTCGAACTTGCCGGCGGCAGCCTTGTCGTTGAACCGCTGGCCCCGGCCATCACGCTGGCGTTTGACCGCGATGGCAAATTACTTTTTTCGGCTGAGGGAGCTTTGGATGAGGCGAGGCTCGATAGTTTTCTGCGTTCGCTCTGGTTGCCAAGATCAGTCAAGGGCCCGTCGCCATTTGCCACCGGTCCGGCTTGGAATTTTCATGGGATGCCGGCCGGCCATAACCAAGGCGGGCTGATTGATTTCAGCACGTGGCGCTACGCAGCAAAATACAGCGTCGTGAACGCCTTCGGTGAAACTTGTGGCAGTTGCATGGCAGAGCTGAAGCACTGGTCTCGGCCGGGTGGGCTTTTTGAAATGTGCAATAAAAATCCAGACTTTTGTATTGTCGCCGCCGCAGAAAACGGTTTGCCCGAGTCGGCCTATTCCAATCCTGGCCCCGTCGAATCAAAGGAGTTGGATTCCTATCTGGGCAGGATCACGGCGGGCCTTGTGTCACTTGGTATCGCTGCTCCCCTGGTTATGCTGGATCCTTATTCGCCAGAAAATGACGGTGGTAGCGGTTATTTAAAGCGCTTCTTTGACGGGTATTTGATCGCGAAATTTCCGGAGCTTAGATTTGATTTCCGGACGATAGTCAGCGACCGCGAGGGAAAAATATTGGGTGTGTTCAGGGCCGTGCCGCCAAGTGGCGCCAGCAACGGCAATAGCCAACTCGGTGGCGGCGGTGATCATGTTGAAGAGTTTTTATTGCGCTTGCGAAATTTATCCGCCGATGCCGGCTTAAAAGGAGAGATTCATTGAAAACAAATAACGAGTCCAAGTGGATCCGGATGTGTGCGGGTGTTTTTATCGCCAGTGCTTCTAGCGTGTTTAGCGTTGCTGGTTTTGCAGATGTGCCGGTTCCCGGCGCAAATTTTCCAGACATCGAAATCATGCATGTTGCCACCTCCACCAAGGTTCCCGTTGTGAAGCTAGGGACAGTCACCATGGTCAACCTATGGGCGACTTGGTGTGAGGCCTGCAAGGTGGAGTTGTCCGAGATGGAAAAAAACCTGCTGCCAATAACGTCTGGCCCGGGCGGTTCTAGGCTTGATTTGAAGTTCGTCTCCCTCGACAAGGAACCGGCAAAGGCTCAAGCATGGTTCAAGCAAAACACAACGGCCACGGAAGTGATGTTGGGCAATCTATATTCAGACGCCGGTTTTGAATTGGCCGAGAAGCTTGAAGCAGATTCTTTTCCGATGACGGTGGTTATCGGCAAAGATGGCAAAATTATTCATGTCGAGCGTGGATTCAAGGCAGGTCAAGCGGGGATCGACCAAGTCAAAAAGATCGCTGCCCTGCTCGCACTCGTAATCTGAACTGACATTTTTAAGCAACTTCGTCGGAATCGCATGTCCCAAGTCGCTATTCTTCGGCTTGGGTTTATTTGCGGTGAACGGGACGGGACAGTTATCCCGAAATTGCAGCAGGCTGTGTTTCTTGTGATGGAGAGCAAAAATTCCGCAGGTCACGTGTTCAATCTGACCCAGTTTCTTTTTTTGCGGCACTCCAAACCGTTCCATTTGGGGTCTGCGTGCGGATGACCGGTTGCTTCAGAAATTGCAGCAGGATTTCATCGTCAACTTTTTGTCCACGGCTTAACAGGCGAATTTTTCCGTCCCTGAAAAAAGGATCATTACGGACATAATCGAGGGTGTATCCTGGTCTTTCGTGGATCAAGCAGACTTCCCCGGCGAGCATGGTACGGCACGGATCCGCTTCAATGAAATTTCCAACAAACTTATCGACCTGGGCCAGCCTGACGGGCAAAAGCAAAATCAGAGACAGGCTGCATGACGCGAAAACTAACGTCCCGACGCGCGGCGAAGACTGCGCAGTGGATTGCACTAGCCCTAAAAGGCCAATGATCAGAGATGGCCAGACGGAGAGAAAATAGCGCGCTCCCCAGCCATGCCCTTGGCTGAACTGGACGAAACCGAAATAAAACAGACAAACCAAAGCGATTTGCAGGAAGCAAATCCGTGCGACCGGTGTGGAACGTTGCCGCCAAAGGCCTGCGAGGGCCATCAAGGTGCAACCGGGAAACGCCCAGATTTCCTGCTTCAGGATCCATGCGAGATTCACCAGCGGTGATTTTGGTCCAGACCAACCAGTGCGAGAAAGGTTCTGAAGCCAAACGCCATCGAAGAAGGTTGCGGCCATGGACGCGTTAGTCATTGGCAAGTCATGAGAAATTTGGAATCCAATGATGGGCCATATAAAAACGAGTGGTATGCCGACCAGTAAATATCCGCCAATCAGGTAGATGGATGCGCCGCGGTCCCGAAGGATGCTCCATATCACGAGGGGAACGGCGTAGAGCAAGTGAGGAAATGGATTGACCAGAGCCAAGGCAAAGCCGCCAATGCAACCGGCCAGGAACAATTGGCGGCGGGTGCCCATAAGAACAAGCCATAGCACAAGGGCATTTGAAAACATCACAGCAGTATAAGCGTAAAATGAAACTGCATTGATAAAAAAGGCAGCGGATCCAAAGCTGAACACGATGACCCATGCCCCGTTGGGGCTTGCCACACTCTTGCTGCTGAATCTTAACGCCGGATGTCGGGCAATTTGAATCATCACGGCGATAAAGAAAACCGCAAGGATGGGATTTAAGATTTCGGGGAGATGGAAGGCCTCGAACGGCGTTTTGAGCAGAGCATAACCGGGCCAATAGGCCGAGATCAGTCTCCCGGAGGTTGCTGATGCGGTATAGACCCAGCCCACGTTCGGCAGGAACTTTATCAGTGAATTTGGCCACGTTGCCCAGGCCTTGCCAGCAGCAAAAATCTGCGATTGAAATGCGGGTAAAAACTCGTCCATACAGAGAGGGTAGGACTGGTAGAAAAAATAGCTGGCAAGGACAAGTCCAATGAAACCTGCGCCAAGGATTTCTTTCTGTCGCGTATCGATGATTTGAAGGATCTGCTGCAGCCGGTTTGTTGGAACGATGGTTGCAACAATAACAGCCAGCAAACCGACAGCGAGATACAAGGGGACGAAGGGCCTGTCGAAAGCAATAATGAGATATTGGAAGGCAAGATAATTGGGAGCTGCTGCGTCAGTGATTTTTGTAAACGTGTCGAGGGCAGGATAGGCTGCGTGGATTGAATGAAGCGCGCCACGTGAAACCAGAATGGTCAGGTAAATCAGCGCCGCGGCGTAGGCCGCGAACATGCCAACGATTTTTGTTGCTGCACTGAGACGTTCGATTGGTTTCACTAGATTGGTTTCATTAGATTGGTTTCACTAGATTGGTTTCACGTCTCTACCGGAGGGTCGATCAACCCCCCTTTCCCGCCAGGGGATTCAAGGTATTCTGCATCTTGATTCACCCGCCAGATGTCCCAGAGGTTCTGCCCGGCAATAATATTTTTCGCCGTGAGGATCCCCGTCATCATTGCGTGGTCCTGATTGTTATATTTGTGCATCCCGTTGCGCCCTGAAACGTGCAATCCTGGATACCGGGCGGCGATTTCATCCCGGATGCTCCAAACGTGATCCTTATAGGTCTCGTCATAAACGGGATAGGCTTTTTCCTGACGATTGACGAAGGCCTCAAGAAAATGCTCCGGCTTCTTCAAGATGCCGGTCGCAAGCAATTCTTTTTTTGCCAAGGCAATTAGTTCGTGGTCTGGGCTTTCCCATAGTCCGTCGCCTTTAAAACAAAAATACTCAACCCCGAGAAAGGTTCGCTCGGGCTGACCAGGGCTTACGGCTGGCACCATTTCAGGGGACCAGCTTCGATAGTTCTGAATTCGTCCAACTTTGACGGCAGGATCGTGGATGTATAGCCAGTTCTCCTGGAAAATACCTCCGCCGGTACCATCGTCGTCTTTACCCAAGTCTGGCACGACCACCGAGATGGTGATGAAGTCCCGGTAACGGAGTCCCTTTGCGGCGGCAAGAGCAATCTCTGACGCCGGTGGGTCTAATGCAGGAATTAAATCGCACAGCGGCATTGTGGAGATCACATGGCGTGCCTGATGCTTGAATCTGGCGCCGTGAGAATTTGTGCCTTCAATCGTCCATTGCGAAGTGTTTTTATCCCAAACCAATCGGTCGACAGGCGAACCCATCACGACGTTGCCTCCGGCTGTCATCAATTTTTTGGCGCACGACTCCCACATCATTCCAGGCCCTTTTCGCGGGTAACGAAAAGACTCGACCAGGGTTTTCACCCTTCTGGATCTGGTACGCCAGGGCGTCAGTGCGTTCAAGATGGCGACACCAAGAGACAGGGAATTGATCCTTTGCGCAGCCCAGTCGGCCGAAATCCGGTCGCACGGGATGCCCCATACTTTTTCCGTGTAGGTCTTGAAAAATATCTGAAACAGACGCTTGCCAAAGCGATTGACGACCCAGTCTTCAAAAGTCTTAGCGGGCCTCACCGGGATAAAATGGCTTTTGACATAGGACGCAATGCATAAAAAACTTTCGCCGTAACCTATCTTGCGCAAAACCTCGAAAGCCCGCAGGGGATATGAAAAGAGGTTCCCGCGGTACAAAATCCGTGAGGACCTTGGCCTTTCCAACAGGTCATCGCCCAGGATCCGGGACCAGAAATCTTCGATATCGCGCGACTTGGAGAAGAACCGGTGCCCGCCAATATCAGTCAGGTAATCGCCATGACGGACCGTGCGTGAGATGCCCCCAAGATAGACTGGGTCGGCTTCAAAAACGGTCACAGGGATTTTTTCATCGGACAGCGTGAGTGCTGCTGAAAGCCCTGCTGGCCCGCCGCCAATGATCACAACTGAAGTGTTTTGCATCATCGGTCCCTCGATAATGAATCACCAGATTCTATCATGGACCTGCGTGTCCGAATGATTTTTTTTCGTAGGCGTAGTCTTGCAATGAGCCTTTCGTGAAATCGTGAAAATGAAAAAAACTGTATCCAGGCAGTCGGGCCCAAAGTGATGAATTTGGACAGGAGACCGAACCACTGATACGGCTGTGAAAACAATATATGCAGCAGAGCCACGTTTGCCTCAGTGTTGAACCGGGCAAGGGTTTGAATCTTTTGGGGTGAAAAATTGTCTAACAGGGGGTCTTGGACTCTGCGTATTTGTTCAGCATAGGACTGAATGCTTTTGCCACCCAGAATAGTCTGTGAATTTTCGTGGACGCGAAAGCAGGTCAAGGGAACCGGGTGGTAGATCCACTTGCCAAGGCGCGCCAGCGAAAGCCATAATTTCCAGTCGGCAGTAAACCAGAGTTCTTCATCCAGCGCTCCGATTTTTTCCAATGCCTGCCTTGAAATCAACGGTGCGGGCATTGAAATAAAATTCTGAACAATCAATTTTTCAAGAATTTCTGCGGATTCGATGGGCCTCTGTTTTTTTCCAAAAGGGCAGCGCCAGATGCCGAGCCTTTTTCCGTTTATGTCGATAAACATGGACGGATGCAGGATTACATTTGAGGCAGGATGGGCGTGGATGATCTCGGTGAGGACAGCAATGCGGTCCGGGAGCCAGACATCGTCCTGATGTAGGATCGAAACATAGTCTCCAACAGCTTGCGCCAGTCCGAAATTTGTATTCGTGACCCAGTTTCCGCAATGCGTCCTGTAGAAAACCTTGATGGGAATTTTGGTTTTGAAGGTCTCAATGATTTGACTGGTGTTGTCTGTGGAGCCGTCATCCACGATGATCACTTCATGGACTGGGGACGTCTGCAGCAGAAGCCCATTCAACGTTTCCTCAAGGAACAGACTGCCATTGTGGGTCGGAATGACAGCTGAAATTTTCACGGGCATGCTGTCATTCCCTGTGTGGCGAGGATTGTGGCGCAGGGTGTTGCAGGGGTTTTGATGGTTCAGATCCCAACGTGCTTTCAAGGATCAGCCCAAACGCAGCAAGAGGGAACATGAACTGAGCGGGGCGCAAGAATGAGTATTCTATTAGATTGACCAGCGGTGTGACAGCGCCATGGAATCGGCCGCGAAATACTTGAGCGTCATAATAATAGGGACGGATCATGGCGTTTTTGAGGGGGACCCTGCGCGAAATTGTGGACAGGGTCTTGAAAGAAAAGATTGCCAGATGGTCCTCATGGCAATTTTCCCGGGCCAACATCGCAAGCGCGATATTGATGAGAGACGTCGCATTCGGAGTTGTAATGACAAGGCGTCTGCCGGGCGCGGCAGCAGCCAGATGACGGAGCCATGACATGGGAGCTTCGACGTGTTCGATAAGTTCACCGGCAACAATGATGTCGGGTTGGAAAGATTTGACGATATCGGTCAGGTTTTCGACATTCCCGTAAATAATCTTGCTTTTTGGGCCGGTGGTCAACTCACCGGAGCGCATAAGTTTTTCAGTCGAGTCGACGCCAAGCACCTCTGCTGCAGAATCAGCGATTTCACGGTGTAGCCACTTCCATGATTTGTGCTGGACCCTGGTGACCTCCGTTTCATCGTATGCGCCAAGGTCAAGAACGCGCAGTCCCTTGACGAGGCTGCAAATGTAGTCAATGCGATGAACAGGCCGCTGCACGCGGAGGCTTTCAAAAGGCTGGTAATTCAGATTTGTATTGGATTGCATCGACTTATTCTAGCACTGGTCGGTAAAAAAACGTCCCGAGATTGAACAAAATAGACAGGAGAACTGCAATTTGACTCGTAATTGAAATCCAGAGGAGCGGAACAAGTCCACGCGGCATAAAACGAAGTTCAATTTGATGGACCCCGGGAGCCAGGGGAACGCCCATCACCGCCGCATTGATCCGCAGAATCTCAACCGGGTGCGTGTCAACCGTGGCATGCCATCCAGCCAGGGCCGACCACGGCAGGATCAAGATGCTGTCTCGCGCTGCGCTGACTTCGCTTTGAATACGGTCGTTCGTTAGATTCAGGGTCAGTGGGACCGGATCGAAGTTGGCGGGACAATCCGGTGTCTGGCATTGGGTGGATCCGATCAGATTTCTTACGTGACCAGAGCTCGTCGCAATTGGACATCCGTCTGCTGCGAGGACATGGCTTGAATCAATAAATACTGTGCCAGTTTGCATCGATTCAACCCTCGTTCCCCACGACAGGTTGTAATTTTCGAAAGGTCCAACTTCCCGAATTTCGGGAACGGATTCAAGTTTTGC
This sequence comes from Oligoflexales bacterium, assembly GCA_947445775.1. Classification (GTDB taxonomy): domain Bacteria; phylum Bdellovibrionota_B; class Oligoflexia; order Oligoflexales; family RGVZ01; genus RGVZ01. The sequence continues at coordinate 42,685 of CANFEB010000017.1, forward strand.
CCTATCAATGACGTGTCCCGTCGCAGGGTTTGTGCCTGCCAAGGTCACGAGTGTACGCCCCCCTTCCGCCTTGGGAACGATGAGGTGTGAAATTCCAAAGGCAGCCAGAATGGGAGCGTGCTTCACCCAGCTGCAATCCAAGGCTCGAATCATTGGCATTTCAGCCGCATCCATGGATTTAACCATCGCTACGCCCCGATGCTTCAGATCAAACCATGGCGTGACAACCCCGGGCGCAGTTGTTTTGTCCACGGGACAAATCAGAACGCGGGGCGGGTTGGTCGGACGATCGTGAGCCGCACCCACCAATTCGGTGTACGAACCGGGGAGAAAAACGGTTTTGGTTGACGCCAGGTCATCCATTGGGCGCGTGACGTGAAGTTGAACGAGCGTCAGCAGAGCTGCCCCCGAAACAACCCAAGTCATGCGCCGTTTGCTTGGGATCTTTTTGATGAAGTCGGAAAATCCAACGGCCATGAAAGGAATCAGGATCAAATAGGCATAGCGAAAGAATTTTCCGGTGTAACGAAAGCGTCGCATGGCGGATACGTGGACCCACAGGCCTTCCATCTGGGGAATATTTGGGCCCAAGGCCAAAACAAGAAAGACGATAACAATCAGGGCGTAAATCCAGGAGAATCGGCGTCGTTGAAGGTAAATCCCCCAGCAGGCTGCAAGTATCGGGATCCAACCGATTCGTGAATCAATGTACCAGAGGCGATCGATTTCGTGCTCCGCGGTGAAGCGAAGGTCGGGATTTTCAAAGATAAATCGGGGTATGGAGGTTAGAAATTCAAACAATGATGCTGCCGTTTGGGGCATTTGAAAGATGCTGCGTAGATTGAACCCATAGGCGCGGACGGTAAAGGGAACTACATCGAACGCCGTCCAGACGACCGGAGCAATGACCACCGCAAAAATCACGGCAAAAACCAGCACAAAAACGAGCCTAAAAACCACTTGACTTGGGCGCGGGACTTTGGTGCGATCTTGGGAAAGGAAAAGGGCTGAGGCAGCGATCAAGGCAGGCAGCAGCAATTCGGGGTTGCCGCCAAGGAATATCCATCCGGCAAATAAACCTGCAAGAGAACCAGCACGCAATGCCTCCCAACGGAGGGCGCCGGGCGCGCGAGCCATGCGCAACAACGACCATGCAAGCCATCCTGTCCATGCCATGGAAGCCAATTCAACCCGGTAATGGCTCGACCAGATGATGCCGCTGCAGCAAATAGCGATTGGGATAAAAAGAGCAGCGTGGCGTTTTAGTCCTGCGGCAAGGATGGCCATGGACCAGCCGGAGGCGAGGATAAAATAGTGGAGCAAGTGGTCGTAGTGAAGTCCGAGGCGGATATCTGGAAACAACATGACGAAGAGATTTGTTGGGTAAAATATTTTGTAATGCGGGTTGGCGAAGAGCGACAGGCCAAGACTAGACAGGGGATAAAGCGCCGTGAAATCACCTGCACGGAGCAGCCTCAGAAAATACTCTCGCATGGCAAATTCAAACCGGATCAAATCCCAGTGAAAAAAAACATCCTCTCCAGTGAAAACACTCCAGAAATCAAACAAGCAAATGGCACAAGAAAGTAGCGCCACGACAAATACAAGCAAGGCGTTTCGCTTTTTTTCGCTAACTCTTCCTGTTCCCTTGGCTGGGTCAAACATTTGGATTCTACCTTTGCTGCGCCCTACAGTGGCAACTTCCCTGACAGAGGGGGGGGATGCGACCTTAAGCGCTAGCTTTTGACTTTCGCTTTAGCAGTCGGGCAAGAGCCGCCTTTTCCAATTCGCTCCTTGTTTCATGAACAAATATGGCAAAGTCGGAAAATTCTCCCTGGCGCTTTTCATATTCCTCAAGGAGTGCAGCTTGCGCGTTATTCTTCATTTCAACGCAATCAAAATTTTTCTTTTTCATTGTCGGCATAAACCGACCTCCAAAGGGCTACGGATATCAATCGACCCATAGCCCTGTCGTGATTTTACGCCATTAAACTGCTTAATACGGCCGAAATTCACGATTTGTTTGAAATTCCAAGAGACGATCAGATCGGCGACCGCTATTGTAGCAGCTGCAACTTGTGTAGCATCAGCTAACGAGGCACGGCGATCAGCTCCCGTAGCACTAGCTCGGATGTGAGAACGATGAAATCGCCTTGCCGAACGCGCTTCACCGGATTTTTCCTCCCAGCATCAGCTTGGTCTTAATCCGCCCACTCGATAGGGTAGGCTCTCAAGTTGATGCTACAGTAATGTTTCGTCTTCATTCCTTTGCAAGTGCCCAAGCTCGGGCTACCTCACCGACAGCCAGGGCGGGGAACGGCTTTCTCTCCTAGATAGTACCAGCATCGACTACCGGGCTGCACGACAAATCTTCGTGTGGCATTGAAGTTCCCCGGATTTCGTAGAGTGTTCCGTCCCAGTCAACCGACTCAAGTTTAGGGTGGGAAAATCCCAGGCAACGTCACCACCTCTACTTGCCGAATATACTGGTCCCCAAATCCAATTTTGGAAAAATGGGGATCGTGGTGAAACTTTCACGGTTGCAGATAGTCTTTCAAATGGAACGAAAAATCGTCGAGGCGTTGATCTCCAAGAAAACCCATAATCAGATAGCAAAGAATCTTAAGGTCGGAAAACAGCGAATCGGACGCATCAAGAATCGAGCTGTGGCGACAGCCTATCTCAGCGCTGGCAGCACGCTGCTGCGCGGGCCTTGCCGGCGAGCCACCGGCTCGCGCCCCGCCCAGGTGCGAATCCGTGATGCTGGAGTTTGACACGGCAGATCCTGCGGTGGAGACGGTCTCGGACCTAACGCCGGACGCAACGCCAGACCTCGCGACGCAGGCGACGGATCCCAGCCGGGACTAAATCAAGCATGGATGTGTTGCAGGTGGCGCCATGAAAATGGACGCGGTGGTGAGGTATCGTCAAAATGCGGGGTTTTTCAACTTAATGGCGAACGTGCCCTATATACTCTTTTTTGGACTCGTTGCTCATGGCCTCAAACCTCCTTGCCGGGTGGTGAAAAATGGCCGCCAATAAAATATTTTTTATTGTGACGCAACGAGTCCAACCCTCCAAATTTCCAGCCGATTTTCGGTAATATTTTTTGTGAGTCAATTCGTGGCACCGATGAATATTAAAGAAATTTCAATTCCGGACGAAGAGCCGTTGTTTCATAAACGAGGATGGCTACATGTTTTACCGGTGCCTTAGAAAATCAAAACCAACCATCGGGGTTGCCATAATTTCAGGTATCTTCTTCTTCACAACCGCTTGTGGCGACAAAATCAGTGGTACCGGGGAGCTACCGAACCCGGCGGTGGAACCTCTTGCCCACTCCAACCCCGAATCTGATCTGAGTCTTACGGCAAACTCGTGCCCATTCACCGATCACTACACGGCCAAAGCGTCCATGTTGATCTCGTACATTAAATGGATGAACATTTACTCCGGGCAATGTGAAGATGCTGCCAAGGTATGGGTCCACGATTATTTGGTGCCAAGCATGTGCGAACAAATTCGCGCGGGAAATCCTCGATACAGGGATTGCAGATACTTCCACCAGTTACCCATTACCGATCAGGTAGTTGTGGTCGCGCTTACAGAGCTAAATTTCAGAATGTTGTGTGGAAGCGCAAATGTCAGTCCACCGCCAACCTACTTCCCATACAGGAGTTCGTTTGATGCTTGGCTTGCAACGAAACAAACCCGCGGTGTGACTATCAACAACTCATTTCAAGCAAGCTGTGAGGAGGGAAACCGGATTGTAGCGTATCAGGTAAGCGGAGGTAGACACTGGCCTGGATGGACGCCGATGCTTTCAGGTATGGCACCTGCTGTGGCAGATCGGATCATCGGCGCGGGAGCCAGGAGTTATTTGGAAAGTTGGCTTGATTGGGGTTGGTCCTTTTTCGGCATAAACTTTTTCAATTTGATGCATCCAGCAGAGGGCTCTGCCATTTACTACGGGCACAAACCAAACGATGCGTGCTATGAGCAAGTCGTGATTGGCGTCGGCCGACTCACAATGCCGATGTCATGGGTACCCCAAACATCCTTTGCACTGCAGGTTCCTTGGATAAGCGGGGAACTTACGACGAAGATATGCTGTGCCGGAAAAGGAAAAGCGAACGTAACTTATTCATTCAGGGGATCGCACTTCCCCTCTCATGTCTCGTATATCGATAAAAATAGCGGCTTGAATACGAATGCAAGGGGGTACGTAGAGAAGTTCGATATGGTGGGCCAAAGAGATCAAACTGATTTAAAAGGATTCATGTTGACTCCGACTGAAACTCGCAAAACGGGAGGCCTTGCAGGATTTCCGGCACCATTTGATTCTCTTCAGGTTGTCGCGAGTGTAGTTTCCGTTCCTCCACGCACCAAAACAGTACAGATCAAACCCCACAGCACATCCACGTCGCCCTGCGTGACTCCGACTGCAACACCGCGGCCTACTGCGACACCGACCCCGACTGCAACACCGCGGCGTACTGCGACACCGACTCCGACTGCAACACCGCGGCCTACTGCGACACCGACTCCGACTGCAACACCGCGGCCAACGACAACAGCGCCTGGCAATTAAGGAACTGGAATCACCCAGTCGAAAGGGAAATTAGATTGAACTAGGATCCGGTCAAATCAAACCGCCAGGCACAGCACCAACTATCGCAACACAGGCCTCGGCATCAGACCAGAAACTATTGACCTTGAGTGCCGAAGAAACCAAAAACTACCTAGCTCTATTTCCTGGCTTCCCGCCCACATCAAAGTTTCGCGGGGCCACTAAAATGTCGATCCGAAGCCAGGCTCTACCGTCCAGGTTGTCATCGCGGGAAGGGAAGTCTTTCTAGCCATGCCTGTCAACGCCCTTCCCCAATTCGTAATCGTCGCTATTTTTGACCCCGTGGAGGCAAACAACTTAGGCCTTAGCGGCGGCGTCCAAAATAAATCTCTTCAATTGATGCCGTCCGCTATGACAGTAGTTTGCACCGCCGCAGGGCTATGTGCGGCCAGCGACGCAGCACCGGCCGGAAGCGTTTCGCCTACCCCGAACGGAACTATTTTACCTGTGCCAAGCACTGAACCCACTGAGGTTTGCTGTGCCTGCGTATATCAAGACAGCGAGACTGGAGGTGGATGCGCATCAAAAGCGAAAGAGGTCTGCGAGCCAATAGGCGGGTGCGCGTGGGACCCATGCAAAAAAGTCTGTTACCCTCA
>CANFEB010000018.1 GCA_947445775.1 Oligoflexales bacterium
CAGCAATCAGATCGAAGAAATTACTGTGCACGAAGAAGTACTCTGCTACCGGGAGCCACTTATCCAGTGTTTTGCGGAGAAGACAAGCAGTTGCCGAGGTTGGACCGGTCAGTTTCGATACGTCTTCCTGATATTCCTTGATCCGATGCGCCGGGATCTTGAAAGCGTGAATGAGTGCTGCAAACTCCAAAGTTCCGTCGGCTCCGGCAGCAAGTAAAGGAAGTTCATAATTCATCTTTATGTGGTCAGACCGGAACCGGATCAAATTCAGCATCCAATTTTTGGGGTTCGTTCCGTTGCCAAGCCGTCTTCCGATCATCGGATGAGCGGGGGTGGCCGGTGCTGTAACCCGCTCTGGATCTGTTTTTTCCCAGCTTGAAATCAGCTGTGCGAACAGGTCTTTTCCGTGCGAGTAGGGGTCCAGGATGAATTTCTGAGAATAAATCTCCGGAAGAAAAGTTGGCTCAGCGGCGCCACATGATCCGATGAAATCAGTCCCGGTGTAGGCCAGGCGAACTTTGAACTGGCGCAACTCCAAGACGTTTTCAAACGGTGAATGTAGGTTGAAACCACGGTCTCGTGATGCTTGCCCGAATTCGGATCCGTGGTTGGGTGGTAGTTGATTTCTCTTCGAAGCAGTGCTTTTAGAATTCGGTAAATTCGCTTCGCTGCAGCCAGACGCGGTTTGAAGCGCGATCATCATAAGTAAGAGATTTGTTCTCAATTTGATTTACCCCCTGAGGGGCATTCGGTAGTTTTGCGAGGACCTTGAGTTCTCATTATAATAATCAATAATTACGGTTTATTGTAGATTTTTGGTGAGTGGGCTCCTTGGCAGGAAACTGTAAAAGACACGCGATTTGGCAACGACGAGATGATAAGTCCATTGGTCATTCCGGTATAGGGGCAGGCTGGCATATAAGAGGTCCAATAGAACGACCAGTCCGGCCAGGGCCGCCAGCGCTGTGACCGTTTTAGAAGATTTTAGAGCTATGAAGAGCTGCCTAAGTTGCATCAAGGCGCCGGGGGCGAGGGCGGCGAGGCAGAGCATCTCAATCCATGCGCGAAGACCCAAGACGGCGCACAAGGACAGGAGCAATGTAAAAATAAAAGCCATGACAAATGAGGCCAATAGTAAACTGGGCAATTGCGATAAGAGGATGGGCACAGGTCGGGGCTACTGAATATGATTGCCCACACCTGGCTGGTATTTAAAGCCTTGCTCAAGGTGCTGTTGTCTCGAGGTTGAGCGCCAGCGCAAAGTTTATCAACGGGTCAACCTGGGGAGACATCAACAGCACCTCACCTGGTTTTACAGTGCCCGGCAGCATCAAGTCTACATCAAGCATGGCCTCGATGATTCCTGTCAGATCAAGGCTATCGGCCAGCAGAAGGCGCCAGACGTATTGCTGCATCGACTTGCATGCGTCGCTTATGTCATCTGCGTCGAATGAGCCGGCACGATTGAACAGCAGTTTGAATTCCTCAAAGTCTTGAGGCTTCATGACTTTCGCCATTTTGCTGTCAGAGAGTTTTGCTTGTGCCGCAAAGATCGCCAAGGGGCCCCGTTCGATGACGGCTCGGACTTTGTTCAGTTCAGGTAAAATCTGGTTTTGAGGATTCAGGTTGAGCAGGGGATGAAATTGAGTCCTCAAGGAATAGAGCAGGAACATGACCCGATGGTACAAGTGGGTTGGGGGCTTTCGGACAAAATAACTGTCGTCCAGGTAGATGCATGAACCGGCGGCGTCATAAAAGATTTGGGGGCCAAGCCCCTGCAAGGAAAAAAGCTTCAAGCCGCGTTGTGAGAAAATTTTTGCGTGATAGCTGAACCCAGCAAATCCAGGGAAACCAGTCGCCCAATCTAAGCGCTGACGTTTGGCTTCCAGTTGGCGGGGGGATAGACCCATGGACTTTGCCAGACCCTTCATGGTGAATCGCTCTGGGAAAGACAGTGCAAGGAATGGAGACGCACGCAACAATAGCTTGAATGCGGGCGTTTTCATGACCCGCGGCGAGAGTCCTGCCGGAAAACGGTCTTTTCCGAGCCTGCTGTAGGCATATTCGTGTGGTTTGCGCCACACCCGCCAATCCCACTTGTCCAAGAGTTGGACTTCGCCACCCATGACGGCCACCGCTTGGAGGGCAAGGTGCTTTTCAAGTTTATTGGGCATGGCAGCATTAAGGATTTTTATGGTGGACCCTTGACCGAGTTTGCGATTCCGCACAGCAGAACGCCAATCCCATTCGTCACCCAACATTGGATTGGGCGGAGTGGTTGGATTGGCTGGAGTGGCTGCTATTTCGGGAGCAGCAGGCGTAGTCGATGTGAAATCTGGATTCGGATCAAGGTCGGTTTTTTGTTCAACGATTGGTTCCTGAATCGGCTCTGGCATCGGCTCTGGCATCGGCTCTGGCGGCGGGATTTCCTCAATGACCGATTCAACCACTGGCAATTCAAATGGAATAGGCTCCAAATCGGTTGCGAGTTCCACAGGAAGTTCCGTCGCTAATTCTGACGCAAGTTCTAGGGGGGCCAGTTGAATGGGGTCAACATCAAATGCCATTTCCGCGTCCACATCCGAATCCACATCCGAATCCGAATCCGCATCCGCATCGATCTCCGACTCTAATTCAAAGGAGGGCGTCGATGATGGAATATCCCAAGGCATAGAAAATAATGTCGGTTCCACGGTCGGGTCTATGGCCTGGTCCAGCACTAGATCCGGTATTGAATTATCGGCCAAATCCACAGGTATTTCCCTACTCATATCCGAAATCAAATTCGCCGTAGGCTGTATATTTCGCTCGGCCTCAAGCGATTCAACCGTAAAGGGATAATCGGCTAGAAGCCTCGGGTCGCCATGTAGGCCAGGAATGATGGCGTCAAGGTGCTGATCGACTTCGTGCTTGGTTCCAGTCTCGACCAACAACATATAAAGCGGCATCCAAAGATGCCTGTCGTCGCCAAGATTACTGGACTGGCGGTCTAACTGGACTTTCTCGATGATCCTGCGCGCGCGCAGGCGATCTTCCAAATGTATTCCCGCCAACCGAGCCAGCGTGGAGGGCACTTTGCCGCCTGCCTCTGGATCGTTAAACCAGTCGAGTAATAGCTCGGTGACCCCATTTTTTCCAATGGGCCTATTTGTACTGGCAGATTTCATCTGAGCGAGGGACGGTTCAATTGCGAAAAATAGGCGGTTCGCCAAATCAGAGGCTGATTCAGGTGCCGCTTTCAAAGCCCGCCTTAGGTGAGTTTTTGCGACGTCGATTTTTCCATTCCGGCAGGCGCCTGCGATGGCGACGACGATATCGGCCGGTTGCGCAAATCCAGCCGACCCAAGTTGATCAGCAATGACTTCGGCGTGATTGGGAGCAAATTCCCGTAACAATGTGATCAGTTCGCTGGAAAGTTGATCGATTGTTGTCGCAACATTTGATTCACCGAGCAGCGTTCCTGATTTTGCAGATCTCGCCGGTTTCAACCGCTCCAGCCAACAGGAGATGACTCGTATGGCCAGTTTCTCGTCGTTGATTCGGAGGACTGCGTGGTCGAGGCAGACCTTGAAGAGCTCGCTGGCCCGTGCCGTGTTTTTGTGAATGGTTGCCTGATGCAAAAGACAGCGCAAGGCGGTCTCGTTGACATTCAGAAATCCTGACTGCTCAATCAATTCGATTTCAATATCATTGATGGGCTGCGCCTGTCCTTCCAGGCAGGCACTTTCAAGTACGCGGATGACAATTAGTTTGCTAAAATCCCTAACCTTACTTACGAACTCAGAACCAAAATTTAGAATCAGAGTCCGTAGGGCTGAGTTTAATGTAAGGGTCTCGGGACTCCCCAAGATTGTTTTTCCGATGGCGTCACCGAGCGCATGGAGCATGAATTCACGGCGAATCATTGACCCTTCCGCCTCAAAGCCGTCAAGAAGCACCGGAACGATATCCGGATGGCCGCTGATGGATGCAAAAAGCAATTGAGTTGTCCCGCTTAATGAATTGCGTTGAAATTTATCCTCAACGGCAGCCATCACTAGGCGCGCAAATTCGCCCATCCCCACCATCCCCACCATCCCCGGCTGTTCCGTCGAGTCTGCTGAGAAATCCAAGGGTGGAAAGTTCGACAAGGTTTGTTCAACGGCCATTTCCAGCCAGTTAGCATCTGTTGCGCGGCCGTATTTTAGCGCGCCAATGAGGATCCGAGCGGATCTTTCCGGTGCAAGGAAACGAAAAAGTGCCGGCCCGTGCTGAGACATCCAATCATTGTGTTCCCTGTTGATCGATAGGACCTCCAGCAACTGAATCATTGCGTCGCTCTCAGGTAGCAATCCGGCATAAGGGCTGGCTTCAATGCCATGGTTGTGTCGCTGGTCAAGAGACGCCAATGCGGCACTAAGGATTTTCTTGGATTCTTCGACGTTCAGTGGGCTCAGTAGTATAGAGGCCATTCGAGCAATGAGTCGCGAAGACTGGTCGGACCAGGCATGTTCATCAGATTTCTTGTTTCCAGGCACAAGGGTCAAAAACGCCTTAACAGTAATCGGGCGCAGCTCGAAAAAATCGCGGCGATTGGAAATTAGCTCTAGGGTGCGTAACCATCCGAGGGTGTCTTTTTGTGGCGCCTTTTGGTGGCGTCGATCACTAAAGCAGTTTTCCAACAGGTTCAACGCTCGTGGGGTATCGAGTCCATTTGGAGAATCAAAATTAATGTTAATTTGAAACATTCTGAGGGCATGGTTAGTGATTTCAATTTCATGATCATGTGACGCATGATTCTTTTGCGAGGGGTCATTCCATAGAATTTGAACCAACTCGTACAGCGCGTCAGTTTCGATTCGAACATCACCCCTTCGTGCGCCGATGGCTGCAATTCCGGTGAGCGCATGAATTTGCGAAGGATTATCGGCCAGGGACACTCTGAACCAATGAATGGCTGCACCGTCATCGCGATTTTCGGACGCCGCAATGTGCCCCAAAGTGTTCGCCACCTCTGCGCGGGTCATCGGGGACTTGAGGCTCGTCGCATTATTAAGTAGGTTTTGCCCAAACTGCCATGCCTCGCTGAAGTTCCCGTTTTCGACCATTTGCTGGAAGCATGCCAAGTTTAGTGGCTCGTCATCTGTAGTCAATTTTGCGGCATCCAGCACGAGCTGGTTCGAGGTCATTGTGTTTTTGGAATCGTCTGAGCTGCCTGTCTCGGCGGGGCCGCTGCTGATCTGGGCGAGGCGGACCATGGCTCGGGCGAGATCCTTGCGGCGCTTTTCCTGCCGGATAATTTCTAAGAGAGCATTTTTCTCCGCACGGACTTGCCCATGGGCCCTTGCTGCAACGGCTATTTTGCGCAGAATTCGCATACCGTTAGCCCGCAATGCAGCGGCACGTTGCCAGGCTGACTTTGCCATAATGAAGGGAGCGGTTCCGTCCGTGTTATCGGTCGTCTTCTGGGCTGCCCAGCAGTCACCGAGCAGTTCCGAGAGTATGGTGCCTGCGATACTTGATGATTCAAAGGATGGCCATTCCAAGTGCAGTGACCTAATCATACTGGACAACACTTCCAGCGCTGCAGCGGTCTCTCCACGTTCCAGCAAGACTCGGGTTTTCAAGGATAGTTTTAGGATCTGGATGCCAGAATCATTTTCTGACTTGTCCGATTCGTCGCTTATTTCAATTGGGATTTCACTTTCGCTTTTGAGCAACATGCGGGCCAGTTCTGTCATCATCGCCGAATGATGCGATGTGGTCGGGGCCTGGCTCTGAAAAGGGTCATCATCCTGGGAATGACGCTGTCCGGAGTTTCTGTATTCCCAAACAAGATCGCCGGTGTTGTCGTGAACGAGCCTGATTTTTTCAAAGTCTGGTCCAAATTCCAGGGAAGATGTTGCCGTCGCCTGACCCATGATCACGGATGGCCGCAGAAACTCGGCGATGGGAATCCGGACTTCGAGGAAATCGGAAGAATTTGTTGAGTCCTTGTGGTTTGAAGATTCAGCGTTGCTCGTTGAAGCGTTAAGCTTGGAGACGCCGCTCAGACCAAGGGATCTGCGAATGAACCTGGTGATTTTCTGCCAAATATCTGAAGGCAAATAGCCCAGTCCAGCGACGTGCGTGATGCAAAATTTTATTTCTGCTGGAGTTGCATGACAATCAAGTTTTAATGCCAAAAATCCTGATTGAAATCCGCGGTGTTCGAAGAGGTTGGTATATCCCAAGGCCGTTTCGCGGCTGTCGGGGCGGGTGAATTCGAGGGCTAGCCATAGACCATCGGGGTGTCCGTCTCGATAACAGGTGTGGAGTTCAGCACGGGTTTTTGAGCCGAAGGTTTCCCGGGCCGCATTCTGAGCGGTTTTTCCCCAGCGCTTGAGGTCGATTTTGTAACGCAGGTGTTCGGGGAGTACCCTAGAACGTCGGAAGAAAAGCGTGAGGGCCTCGAGCTGCAAGGGTTTTTCCTGTTGGGCGGGGTCGGCCAGCAAGTGCCAGCGGCGGGTCCTGGGGTCAAAATTCAATCCCGAGGCCTCCAAGGCGCGCGCCCATGATTCGAAGGAATCGCCAGAACGCCGGTGCCGGTCTGGTTGTTCTTTCGATGAAGCGAGCGACTTAAGGTCCGGTGCACCCATGGGGGCTATCCTCCGGATAGATAATCGGCAATGATTTTGGGAGTTTTAGTCCCGTAGGATCTGGTTATACTGGATTTAGGTTCTGGGGACGCAAACGGACGGCGCGCTAGATTTTGTGGATTAATGCTAGTCACTGGAATGCGGGGATTTTTTGTGAGCTTTCTGCGTTTTACCAACAAATTAAACTTGATCCAGTCGGTTTTTAATAAACCACAACGCTTAAGTGTTGAACGGCAAATTGGCCGTGCGTTCGATGAGCGCCGGACAAAATTTTCGATTTCACGGCCTCACTCTGAAGCGCTTCAATTGGATATTCTTTACGCACTGGCGCGTCATGCTCGGTGGGTCAAAGTGCCATTGTTCAAAGATGTTCTGGTGGATTTTTTGGTGTCGGAACACGAAATTCCCCGTTCCCTTTCAGAGTCCATGGTCAACGAGGTGCTTGAGTCTTGCGAAGCATTGCTTGGAGATGATCCAAATTTTACGGCATCTGAATTATTGCAGGGCAAGGTCGATGAAGAGTTTCTGACTTACATTTTTGTTGCGGCGGCCTCGTCCACTCATGAATCCGCAGTGCGAGAGCAGCTTGGATTAGGTGCCGGGTTGCTGCGTTCATTGAAGTCAGCGGCAAATTCATTGGCTGCCAGAGATCAAGATCATGGCGGAACCGTAGGTGCACCAAAACTTTTTCTGCCGGATGTCGACACCGTGTTTGCGCGGATCATGATAAAGCTGACGGAAGCCGTTCGTGATTGTCCGTGGGTTCTCGATGTTTACCGACTTAAATACACACTACTCGAACAGCTTGACCGCCAACGTTTTGCGGTTCTTGCTCCCCATGTTCCAGCAGTCTATGCATTTCTTTGCGCTACCGGCCGCACAAACCACAAGGCGTTGGACCAGGAGACCTTGGTCAAGCTTTGGGCTGGATGCCACGAGGATCAGGCGCTCTCGGGTGAAAGCATTATTTTGCTCCTTGAGGCTGCAGGCTTGATTTTTCGTACTGATGTCCGGCGCCGCGGCAAGCGTCAGGAAGTCTTGTGGGACTTGACTCCAGCCGCTGAGGCATTGACGGCAGAGGCTTATGTATCAACTCGAGAGACTCAATCTGACGGAAAGAAAATGTCCGCATGGTTTGACTCTCCATCCCAGTGGCGAAGGGGCTACTTGCAGCAGGCAATTGCCCAGTCTCCGCAGGACCAATTGATTAAGGCGTTGGAGAAGATGCCGATTCGGTTCGACGATCCTGTGTTAGCCGAATCCATGATTGAGGCTTTGGTTCGATTGAATATGAGCGAGGTGGCTGAGGAGATTTTCTTGAGCTGGTCGCGTCAAGAGAGTCCGCCACCCTCGGCGCCGTCAATCTTTCGTTCTGGGTTATTGCTGAAGTCCCGCCCCGGCGTGCGCTCGCGCCTGCAAGCGCTTGCCGAGACCCATGATTCCATTATGCTCCGTGCGGCCGCGTTGGAGGCCCTGCTTTGACCAAGAAATCGGGTCAAATTGATCTTGAAAATGCCTGCCGAAAATCGGGTCTCCCTCCGGCTGCAATCAAGGTTCACGCTGAACGGATCCGCATGGCGTTGGCAGGAGAATCCGTGCCAACGTTTGCCATTGAAAACACCTGCAGGCGCGACAACGGTGGCGTTTTCAGCCCAGCGTCTGCTGGGCAAAAATCTTTGCTCGGCTCCACTGAACATCAACTTCGTGTCGTGGCCTTTGTGCCAGCGGCGGGAGCAGCCAGCCGGTTTCTGGAGCCGTTGAAGGCCATGGCGAACAATCCGGATGCTAGCAGCGCTTCTTGCGATTGGCCATTGCCTCCACTTCTTCGAAAGTGGCTTGATTCCCAGGGTCACGAATTCTCAAGTGAGGAAACCTCGAGTTTTTATTTGGAGATGATGTCTTGGCCTAAGGCGTTGTTTCCATGCAACCGAAATGGCGTGTCTTTTCTAGATGCGAAAATTCGTGAACACCTTGCTTACAAAATGGCAGGCGTGAATTTTTGCGGCGAGGTTTATGTCGTTCCCGTTGGGCGGAAAGATCAATTTAGTAAGCCAGCAGCAGAAATTCCCTACGAGGTTATTGAACAGGATGCCTCTTTGAGCACCTTGCGATTTCGTCGCGACGGATCTTTTGTTGTTGGCTCAGATGGCCGACCTGCCCTGGTGCCTGCGGGCCATGGCGCCTTGACGGGGCTTTTTGGGCGTGTCCGAAAACGTTTTCCTGAAGGCGATTATCTACTGATTCGAAACATTGACAATGTTTGCGGAACAAGCGCTGAGACGAGTATCGAGGTTCTGCGATTTTGTGACTTTGCCTCGGCGATTATCAAGGCGGTGCGCGTCATCAGGGCTGGACTCGCGATGGGGCAGGTCGAGGCCCCAGGAATGCTTGACGCCGCCTCGTACCTTGGGGGTCTGGCAGGCCATAGTCGGCCTGAGCCCTTCGACTTACTGAGGTTGTTGGCTGCCATTCAAGAGACTTTGTTTCATTCCGCCGCGATTTCGTGGTCCTCTGAAAAGGCGAATCGTGGCGAGGTGATTTCCCAGCTCTCGCAGCAATATTCGCGGCCCGTCAATGTTTTAGGCCAGGTGGGGAATTCAGGCAAAGATGTTGGTGGAACCCCAGTTTTTGTCAGGCGGACTGACGGCGTTTTAGAGAAGCTGTGTATCGAGGTCGTACATGTAAATTCAGAGCAGGTAGAGTCGGTTTTGAAGAATCCAGAGATCGCCACTCATTTCAATCCCGTGTTTGTTGCTTCAGAATTGGTCGATGATTTTTCCGCCTATGACGTGGACCATCCTTATTGGTCGTGCGTACAAAAACGTTTTGAGGGCGAAGACGTCTTCTATCACGAGAGTTTCCTGTTTGAAATTATCGGCAGCAGTGCGATTTCAAACGTCGTGTTTGTCGAAATTCCACGTTTATTGTTCAATCCCCATAAAACTCTGTCAGATACTGCCGCTGCCACCGTGGTCGTTTGAACCAAGACAGAGCCCCAGCCCAGTCATGGATGGACTCGTCGCTTGTTGGGTAACTTTTGCCCGTTGAGGCGCCCTGCTGTTCCAAATTAGAATGAGAACAAGCCAAAAAAATACTTCCAGGGGGTGGTCATGTCTCTCCAGGTATCCAAACATGCATTTTCGGAAGCACTACGGGAATTGGGGCACGATCCGGCACATTACGACGGAAAGCGGCTCAGCCTTGCGGGTATGATCGATCTGTATACCGTTGAAGAAGATGTAGTGATTTCAGCGATTCGCAATAAGGATATTGCCGCGCATTATGACTATCAAAACGACACAATCTGGGTCGATGCCTTGGACGCCGCGCATTTCTATTATTGCCTGTCTTCAGCTCGGGCCTTGGCTTTGTCCTGTTGATTTCGTGAGCTTATTTTTTGGCTAATTTTGACTGTGATTGTAGTAGAAAATTTCGATATTTCCGCTTTTTCCTGGGACAGATGAATCGACCCATCTGCCGCCAGGAAATCCCGCTAGTTTAAATGCCGCATCCACATTTTCGACTGCGAGTTTTCGATGTGTGGCATTAGTGACGACGCCGCCTTTCGGAATCATGGCGGCCTCCAGCTCGAATTGTGGTTTAACCAAAATTA
Source organism: Oligoflexales bacterium (assembly GCA_947445775.1). GTDB lineage: Bacteria > Bdellovibrionota_B > Oligoflexia > Oligoflexales > RGVZ01 > RGVZ01. The sequence continues at coordinate 10,231 of CANFEB010000018.1, forward strand.
GGTAGTGGCGTACTCCCGCTCCCGCACCAAGCATCTCGGGAAGTAGCCGGCATATAGAATTAAAGCTGATATCAGCAACCATAATTCCTGCACGGGCAACCAGGTCAGATTTTCGAGCCGAATTGGATTCTTCAACAAGGTATTTGATGTGTGTGGACTCGAAAAGCGTGACGCGCGGGTCTTTGCGCAGTTCCCAAGCCAGTTGATTGTGTCCCACATCAACGGCGATCACGTGTTCTGCGCCGGACTTCAAGCAATAATCGGTAAAGCCACCGGTTGATGAGCCCACATCAATGACAGTTGCGCCGCGAAATATACCTTCGATTCCAAGTTCTGCAGATGCGGCGGCTATCTTGTCACCACCCCGGCTGACATAGTGGGACCGGTCGTCGCTTTTGATCCGTAATGGAGTCTCGGGTGTCACCAGGTCAGAGGGTTTGCTGACGCGTTGGTCAGCGGCCAAGACTTCTCCGGCCATAATGATTGCTTTTGCTTCTTCTAGGGTTGCAGCCAACCCGCGCTCCAACAAGGCAAGATCAGCCCGCATTTTGCCTTTTTTTGACTTTATTCCAGTCGCCATCCCGAAAATTCCTCAAATTTTCTTCAAGCGTATCCTTTTTGATCCGAAGCACCAAGTAACAGTGACTGGAGGGGATCCATGGGTAAAGTTCAGCCGATCATTATGCTGTCCATCGACGACAGATCTGTAACCGCAGACCTCGATTCTGCTGGCTATAAAAAAATGGGCGTCGTCGTTCGCCCTGCCTCTTCGTGGGACGAGGCGGAAAAATTACTTCTTACCGGCTCAATTGACGTGCTTGTGATCAACCTCGACTACCACAAGGTAGACGGCGTGCAGATCATTCGGCATGTCAGGAATACAGAGAAGTTTGCGAAGATTGCAGTGGTCGTAACCAGTGTTCAGGCCAGCGCCCGCGGGCGTTCTGGCGCCATACAGGCCGGGGCAGATTTATTTGTTGAGCAGCCCGTTCCGCGGCAATTCTTCATTGAAAAACTAAAGACTCTTTTATCCCATAGTACCCGCGGTAATGCGCGCATAGGCACCGGCGGAGAGGCTGTCTTTGCCTTTGACGGCGAGCAGGTAAGTTGCCCTCTTGGCGATGTTTCTTCCGGTGGAGTTCTTTTGCAAAGCGACGTCGAACTGCCAGTAGGCACACATCTGAAAGTTCAGTTGATTTTGCCCGGCGTGAAAAAGCCCGTAGACGTAAGTGGTCACGTGGTGCGCAAGGTTAAAGGTAACTTCAAGGATCCAAACTCTATCAAAGGCTTTGGTTTCCGCATTGAGTCGTTTTCTGGCGACAGCCAAAAGCGTCTGGAAAAATTCGTGGCATTGAATGCCGAGAGCGGTTCCCCAATGCGTTACTACCTTTAGGGTGAATATTGGGCACCCGCCTCGAGTTCGAAGTCAGCTGGCTTTTTGTTCGTCCGCGCCGCCGGTGCTTTCCCCTTCTGACTCATTAATCGCAACGATGTAACTTCCCCTGCGTGGTTTCGCCTGGATAGCCACACCGATCACGTCGGTCTCAATTGGGACAAAATGGCCCGCCATGTTGATGCGGCAATTTGTTGAAAGCAAATTGGAGACAAGCACCTTGGCCTTTTTGTCATAGGTAACCTTTGTCTGAGCCAGGCGAAAGTGCGCCTGAGCCTTTTCGATCAGAGTTTTCATGTGGGTTTGCTGGCCGAGCAACTTTTTGCGCATTCCTTCGAGGCGTTCGGTCATCTGAGACTGGGACTTGCTGTTGATTTCATTAAGGTCATTTTTAGTTCGCTCCTGGTGTGCAAGGAGTTGGTCGACACGCCTTTTGCGAATCCGGACTGCGAGCTCTGCTTTGAAGTCACCGCCGCAGAACACCTCGGTGGTGGCCCCATTTTTAAAGCCAAGGTTTCCAGTTTTTAGAAAATCACGACACGTCAGCGAACCGCCAGCGACGATAGCAGTGCCCTCAATGGTTTCAATGGATTTTCCTGCCAACACTTCTGAATTCAGGATCGCCTTCTTTGCTTTGATATCTCCCGAACACTGGACTCGCGCATTCTCAATAAACTCCGCCTGGATGCTATCTTTTGCGATTACGTACCCTCGCCCACCCATGCTGATGCTGCCCTTGACTTCGATGCTGGTTTTGCAGCGGACAAAAGCGCCCAAAATAGACTGTTCAACGACGAGGGGCCCCGTGCATTCCACGATAGCGTTGGAGTCGATCGATCCCTTGATTTCCACCGGTCCGTCAAAACGGATATTGCCGACACGCATGTTGACGTCGCCATTGACAACATACGCTTTCGCTAGGGTCAGGCTATTCCCGTCAATCGCCGGAACTCCATCAAACTGGGCCTTAAATATTCCACCCTCGACGACTTCAATTCCTTCTCCTATTTTAACCTCGAATGGGTCATCCTGAGGCGCGGGGATCGTCTCGCCGAAAACATTTTTTCCGGTCGATCTTGGCTGCTTGAAGCGGACTTCCGCAATCAAGGTTCCGGTTTGGACGATGGTCCGCTGTTGAATTTCGCGCATGTCTACCTTGCGGCCGTCATCGTCAGCGCCCAATGCTAGTGGACTTTCCTTGTAAGTTAAAAACAGGAAGGGCTCTTTGCCGCCAGACGGCGCACTGCCCGTGGCGATCTCAATTCCTTCTAGCGTTTCCTTCTTGCCGAGGATGTCCATGGTATTGGTCATTTGTTCGTTGCTGATTGTTGTGGCAATGCCCAGTCGGGCGCATTCCCGTTTGAGCCAGTCGCGATCCGGTGTGAAGGAATCGTCGGCGTACATGTCGAGGCTGAATCTGGCGAACTTGGCGTGCATTTTGTCGTCCGTCACAACGATAAACAGCCGTCCCTGGCCTGGATACACCGATGGACGCGTCAATTCCCCGAGTTTAAATGTTCCGGCAGCCAAGAAAACCAAGGGCAATTCCAGTCCGAGGGCTTCGACCTGCGTCCGCGCCCTTTGTATCGACATCGTGACGCTTTTGCGGCGAATTTTGTAATCGGTTCCACGCGCCCGCGCGAATTTATCCAAGGCAATTTCAAGTGCCGCAAGGATTTGCTGGTCGGCATGAGCCTTTCGCAGGAACCAAGGGTTTTGCAGGGTGACGTAAACTTCCTTGCGCGTGTGATTTGCGACGATTGAAAAGTTCGATGGGTTGACTTGTTCTTCGGTCATTATTTCCCCAGCTGGCCGGCGCATTAGGGGCACCCTTTCGGCGCTCTCGCCCGCCGCGGCCCGCAGGATGATTGATTCCAGCTGACCTGGATGGGGCGCGTCCATGATTTCAACGGAACGGAGTTTTTCGGTGATAAATGCCTCCACCCACTCTATCCGCCAATTGGCGATCACGGTGCGCGGGGCGAGGATGGTTAGATAGGCTATAGTTTTGAGGGGGCCGTGCTCGCCTTTGACGCCGGTAACTGTGAGGCCTTCCAGGACCGGAATTCCGATTCCCGTTATGCAGGTGATCGTAAAGCCTTCTTCTTCGTCTACCTTATTGCGAAGTGCCTGCCAGGCGCCGCGCAAGCGGCCTTCGTGGACAGTATAGGATTTAATATCGCCAGAAAGTTTATGGGCCTCAAGAAGCGCTGTGGTTTTTTTGATCAATGATGTTGGAAATTTATTTTCGGAAAGCGCCCACTTGCGGGTAAGCCGCGCCTCTACCTGGTGGGTGGCTTGCTCGTATACGAGCTTTGGCGATTTGTTCCATGGCCAGAACTGCAAGGCGTAGTTTCCTTAGGTCGTGCCCAACTCTAGGCGGTGGATTCACTGAACTGCAATTCACAACAAATGTTTTCCCATGGCTCTGATCGGCGCAATTTGGCAAATATTTAGGCAGTACGCAGGCAAGTGCCGACGTTCATTACAAAAACTCCTGAAGATTCGCCCGGGAATTGTTTCGTAACTTGGCGATAGATCGTGATTTTATTGAAGTGTTTTGCGAAGCGCCAAATCAGTTTCGGCGATCACCAATTGTCCGCAGGCGGCAGCGATGTCCTGCCCCTTGCTGTAGCGGACCATGACGCGCAAACCCGACTTGTGCAGAAAATCCCTGAATTCCTCGACAGCCGTCGCAGCTGGACTGGTGAAGCGTGAGGGGTCGATTTCATTCAGGGGGATCAAATTAATTTTAACTTTCAGACCTGACGTAACCCTGACTAATTCCTCTGCGTGACGCAGGGAATCATTAACCCCGTTGATCAGAGTGTATTGAATCAGAATTCCATGATTTTTTTGAGTAGGCGCCTCGCGCAGCGCCTCCAAAACCATTCCCAGCGGCCACCTGCGATTGATTGGCATGATTTTCGACCGCTCAGATTCAATCGGAGAATGCAGGCTTAGAGCGATTCGCACGTCTGGATGAAGATTCAATAGTTGCGTCAATCCGTCCAAATGGCCCGCCGTCGAAACCGAGATTCGGCGCAACGCAAGCCCAGGTCCGAAGGGGTCCGTCATGATGGTTATGGCATCGGCCACCGCGTTGACGTTGTCGAGGGGCTCACCCATTCCCATGAACACAATGTTGGTCACGCGCTGCTTTTGGGGCAGGCCCAGCGCGCCCAGCCAGTCAGAATTATTGGCGATCCACATGTTGGCGGAAACTAGTTGGCCAACGATCTCGCCGGCGTCAAGATTGCGCAGCAATCCCATGCGGCCGGTGTGGCAAAAAGTGCAAGCCTGACCGCAGCCGACCTGGCTGGAAACGCACAAGGTGATGCGCTGGCGTTCTGGCATCAGCACCGTCTCCACCAGCGAACCGTCCTGCAATTCAAAAAGGAATTTGACCGACCGGTCGTAACGGGACACCAAAATCTTGGTCGCCCCCGGCAGGCGCACGTCCAGGTCATAGGCCAATTTTGCGCGGGCCACTTTGGGCAGATTTTCGGCTTTCCAAGGCTCCGCCATGAGTGATTTATAGGCAGCCCGGAACAGGGTTGTCGCGTGGACTTCCGGTAGGCCGGCTTCCCGGCACCGATGGACTAGATTTTCGCGGGGAATGGAATAAAAGTTTTGGAAATTAGAGTTTTGCATGGTCACTGATATAATTGGACATCCATGGCGGCTCCATGGTGGCAGCGGCCCGTTCGAGTGGGAATAGTGTATGAACCAACGGTTTACAATCGAAAATCTAGGCGTACCAATGGTTCTAAGCCCAATTGCGGCGCTGGATCCTGGGCATTTTTTGGGTGACAGTGAGCGAATCGTCATGGACCCCAGGGCCGCTGAAATTGATCGCTGCCATAAAGCTGACTTGATTTTGGAAAGTTTTGAAGTCGCCGGTCCGCGCAACCCAGTGTTTTTTGAGCCATCCAAGGTGACGGCTGCCATTGTGACCTGCGGCGGTCTGTGTCCGGGCCTGAATGCCGTGATCAGGTCCCTGGTGCTTCAACTCAACAATCGCTACGGGGTCCGCAAAATTTTAGGCATCCGGTACGGGTATCAGGGGCTGGCCAAGGCTCCCCACGAGGCTCCGATGCCGCTGACCCCTGAGATGGTTGACGAGATCCATATGCGCGGTGGGTCCATACTTGGATCATCGCGAGGCGCGCCTTCACCATCGGACATGCTGGATAGCCTCGTTGGCATGGGGGCCGACGTGCTGTTCGTCATTGGTGGCGACGGAACGATGCGGGGTGCCCTGGCGATCCACGAGGAGGTCAAGAAGCGCGGGCTTTCTATCGCCATCGTCGGCATCCCCAAGACGATTGATAACGACATACCCTTTGTGCGCCGATCTTTTGGTTTTGAAACGGCCGTCGACATCGCCTGCGTTGCCGTGCATGCAGCGCACACCGAGGCAATTGGGGTCGAGAACGGGATCGGAGTGGTGAAGTTGATGGGCCGTGAAAGCGGTTACATTGCAGCCAGTGCGGCCTTGGCCTCTGGTCAGGTCAATTTTTGTCTGGTCCCCGAAGTCGGGTTCACCATTGAGGGGCAAAACGGGCTATTTGAGCTCCTCAAGGCCCGCTTGAAACGCAAAAAACACGCTTTGATCGTCGCGGCTGAAGGCGCAGGTCAAAATTATTTTACTGGTTCCGAGCGCCCCCGGGATGCATCGGGAAACGTAAAGCTTGGCGATGTCGGAAATTTGCTCAAGGAACGCCTTCCGGCGATGTTCAAGAAAGAGTCCCTGGGCGTGTCCGTCAAATATATCGACCCTAGCTACATCATTCGGGCTGCGGCGGCGAACCCGGCCGATCAAGTTTTTTGCAACCGGATGGCCCAATATGCAGTGCATGCGGCCATGGCTGGCAAGACCGGGCTCTTGATTGGTTATTGGCACGGCAGGATGACTCATGTGCCTTTGCGGGCTCTCGGCGATGAAAAACAGCGGATAAACCCCGACGGTGAGCTATGGCAAAACGTCCTGGAGACGACCGGTCAGCCCATACACATTCGCTAGGCTAGGCTCATTTGCCCCGCGTTTCCTTGGGGGTTGCTTTGATTGTTTCTTTGATGTGTTCCTTGATGGTTTCCTTGGCATGTCGGCCGTGGCGCCGCTCCAAGACGTCTGCCATGGAATTTAGCCGGTCGACGAGTTGGTGGAGTTCGTCGCGTTCCCGGATTTTCACCCTTTGGCCGTAGTTTCCGCGCTTGATTTCCTCGACAAAACGCTCAATGGAAACAAGCGGTCCGTAGTACCGGTGGGTCAACCGAAAGACTACTGTGAACAAGATGATCAAATAAGCGGCAAAAACGGCTCCAATCCGGATGGCGTTGGTGGTGAAGACGTCATTTGTGACCAGGGCCCACTTCATATTTTCATCGACAATATTGAACAGGCCCATGACGTGCTCGTATTGCTCCCGAAACGCCATTACGAACAAAAACCCGGACGCCAGGATGAATGCAACGGACACAGCAAAGACGTAAAGCCCGAATTTTATTTGCTTGAAGGGCTCAATGAGCACGGACTTTTTTTTGCGCCTTGGGCGGGATTCGGACATTCGAGCCTCCTTGATTCGATGAATACTTATCGGCAGAATCATTTCCGGCTTGAAATTTCCGCGTAGCCCAAGTAACCAACGGGGGCAGTAAATTTTCAAGATTCTGAAGGTTATTGGAGAATTTTGTGCACGGATCAAGGCATCGCCGCAAACACCCCAAAGGTCGTCGTAAAGTTGGTCGTAAGAAGCGCCGCATGATGAAGAAGCGTCGCGCACTACGGACGGTCTAACCGACCTATCGCTTTCTGACTTTTTGAATGCAAAAGAACCCCCCGGCCAGGCTTCAAACCCTTGGTCCGGCCGGGGTTCTTTTTATTTTTTACAAATGTTTTGCAATCCTTCCGCGGGCTTAGTAAGCTTGTTCAAAATTGCCAGTCAATTCGCCCAGTGAGGGCACTACCAAGGACGGTAGGACCAATTTGAATCGGTCTGCACAGGGAGGTTTGTGCGATGCTGGATTTTATTTTTGCGTTGGAGCGTTTCATTCAAAAGTGGCCAGCGGCCACGCAGTTCACGATTTATCAGATCGCTGAACTGACTAAAACGCAGATCGCAGTCTCGGTGGACGCCCTCGCGGTGGCCCTGAACCGGGAACTCGATGTGCAGGATGTCATCACCCTTGATGATGCCAAAAAGGCACTAGTCGACCTGGAAGACCGGATGCAGGTCCAGTTGGCCGCCCGCCGCAAGCGCGCTGACCAAAGGCGTGACCAGGCCGTGAATGCCTATGATTCGACCATGGAAAAGGTTCGCGTCCTGCAAATGGACAAGAATTGGCGTAATGCCTACAAGACCCTTGGCTATTTTGCGGGCCGCTTTGAGGCGGACCTTCCAGGGGAAATCCTGCTAACGATTTGCGGCGATTGCATTCGCCTTGGCGTCCGCGCCGGCGTCAATCTTCAGGAGCTGGGGCATTGGTTCAAAAAGGGATTGGACCTTTCGGTGACCAATCTATCCCGGGAGAGTATCGCAGAAGCCATTGATTTCATTGATGCCTATGGAGACATGCTGGTGCAAAGCGGCGCGGCAGCCTCCCTGACCAACAGCAACTCTGGGCAGAGGCTGGTTAGCACAGCCCTTCAGTCGTTGGCCATGCCGGCAACTGAATTCGAGCTGGCCGAGGAGTGGCGCACGGTTGCCGTCGGTTTTAATGTTGGAACGGTGGCGCTGAGCTGACATGGCAATTCGCATTCCCAAGAAACGGCCGACGGGCAAGAAGCTTTTGCCCGTCGCCCTGTCCACCGATCAGGTCTATGTGACCTGTTCCGAGGCATCGTTCAAGTTCAACAGCACCAAGACGGTTGAATCAAACCACGAATTTATTGCGCAAAACCGCGCCGTGCGGGCGATTCACATGGGGCTCGGGATCAGGAAGCCTGGCTACAACATTTATGTTGCGGGCATTCAAGGCACGGGCAAAACCAGCGTCATCAAGACTTTCCTGGAAAAATGGTCCGCCGATGCAGCGCGTCCCAAGGACTGGATCTACGTTTTTGATTTTGCCCAGACGGAACAGCCGAGAGCCATCACCATGGGACCTGGCGAGGGGCGCCGCCTGAAAAAAGCGATGGAGCATCTCGTCAAGACTTTGCGTTCCGAAATCACTTCGGCGTTGCAAAGCGAAGACTACGAAAATGCAGTCAATTCATATTTGTCGGCGTCGAATGAACGCAAATCAAAGCTTTTCAGTGACCTTGAAAAGCGGGCGAAGTCGTTGGATTTCGCCATCAAGTCGACACGGATGGGAATTGAAACCATTCCGATTTTTGAGGGGCGTCCCCTTACCGAAAAAGAATACTCTAAACTGAACGAGCCGCAGCGTGATGCTGTCGAAGACCGCAGATCGCAGTTGGAGCCAGAGGTTTTAGATTTCGCCCGCAAAGTCCGGGCCATCGAGCAAGAAACCAAGGACTACGTCGAACGCCTGCGCAACGAAATCGGTTCCCAAGTGGTGTCGGGGCAGCTTGATCCTGTGCGCCAAGAGTTTTCCGATAATGGGGCAGTGATGGAGTTTCTGAAGAATGTCGAGACCGACATCCTCGAAAACCTGCTCGATTTTGTCGAAACAGATGAGCCTCAACCAGAACCTGCTCATGAAATGTTTTTGCCACCAGAGGAACGCGATCGGTTTCGTCGATACCGTATCAATGTTTTCGTGGACAACACATCCGCCAAGGGTGCCCCCGTTATCATTGAATCCAATCCAACCTATTACAACCTGTTTGGGCGGATCGAAAAAAACGTCGAACACGGCATGTACCTGACAGATTTTACGATGATCAAGGCCGGTGCCGTCCACAAGGCCAATGGTGGCTACCTGGTGCTCAATGCCCTCGATATATTCAAGCAAGGTTCAATCTGGGAAACCTTAAAGCGGGTTCTCAAAAATCGCCTAGGTTACATCGAGGACATGGGCGAGCAGTATTCCTTGTTGCCAACTTCTGGGCTTCGGCCCGAGCCAATTCCTTTGGATTTGAAAGTCATCTTGATCGGCAACGATGACATCTACCATGTCCTTTTTGATGCCGATGAAGACTTTCACAAGATTTTCAAGATCAAGGCCGACTTCGACCACAAGATGGAACGTAACGAAAATAATATCAATTCTTACGCGTCGTTTATCGCAACACGCGCCAAGATTGAAAATCTTGTGCCGTTTGACCGGTCAGCAATCGCAAGTATCGTCGAATACGGATCCCGCCTGGTGGAGGATCAGCGCTTTCTGTCGACGCAGTTTGGCGAGTTGAAGGACTTGACCATTGAAGCCGACTTTATCGCTCGGGAGTTCGGGGCCAAAATGGTCGGGCGCAAGCATGTTGAGCAGGCTCTGGATGAAAAATACTTCAGGGTCAACCTGGTCGAAGAAAACCTGTTCAACATGGTTCGTAACGAGGACATCCTGCTGACCGTCACGGGCGAGCAAGTGGGGCAGGTCAATGGTCTGGCCGTCTATGACATGGGTGACTACCAGTTCGGAAAACTTGGCAGGATCACCTGCACGACGACCATCAGTCACGAAGGGGTCATCAACATTGAGCGCGCAAGCAAGCTCTCGGGGAAAATTCACGACAAGGGTGTTTTCATCTTGTCGGGCTTATTAAATTCCATGCTTGGCAAGCATCGTCCCATTGGACTGGCGGCCAGCATTTGCTTTGAGCAATCTTATGGAATGATCGATGGCGACAGTGCCACGATGGCTGAATTTGTAGCCATTCTTAGTGCCCTGTCTGGGGTCGCCGTGCGCCAGAGTGTCGCCATGACCGGAAGTTTGAATCAGTTTGGCGAGGTTCAACCCATTGGTGGCGTGAATGAAAAGATTGAGGGTTTTTGGAGAACCTGCAAGATCCTGGGTCCTGAAAAGGGCGTCTTCACTTGTATGATTCCAAAGCAAAATATTTCCAATCTAGTTTTGGCTCGTGAAGCCCGCGCTGCTGTCGAGGCTGGGCGGTTAAAGATCATTCCCGTTGGCAACATTGTCGAGTCCTTTGAAATTGCGACGGGGATTCCGTTGGGTGTTGCAGATATCAAGTTGCTTCGCGAAGTCGAATTTGCGCACGGTTCAGCCCTGAAGTTGGCCCAAGAGCGCCTTGAGAAATTGCATCGCGAGCGGTTGAAGGATCGTGCCCCAGAGCGCAGCAAACGCAACAAGTCATGATCGCAGAATTCCACTTACGAGCCGTATTGCGGCGAGCGATCCGTGATTTTTTCGATGCCGGTGCCTACCTTGAAGTCGAGACACCATGCCTTGTCCGCACCCCCGGAACCGAGGTCTATCTAAATTACTTTCAGACGGCCTGGGAATCCCTCGCCGGAGAACACGAAGATCTCTATTTGCGGTCGAGCCCTGAGTTGCACATGAAGCAAATCCTGGCCAGCGGTGCTCGCAAGATTTATCAGATCGGTCCGTGTTTTCGCAATCGCGGCGAAATAGGTCCCTGGCATCATCCAGAATTCTCGATGCTGGAGTGGTACCGTTGCGGCGCCACCTATGAAGATTTGATGGCAGAGACGGCTGATCTTTTGCGCCATTGCGTGTCGGCGATGAAGCGGGCAGGGGTTGCTGAAAATGCTGGGCCAGTGATTCCGGCGACAATTCCCAAATTTACCCTGGCCTCGGCCTTCAGCGAGTTTGCTGGGGTTGAGTTACTTGACATGGACACGGGCCTCGCAGCGCAGGCCAAAACAGCTGGCGTGGTGTCCATGCGTGGCGACGAGGATTTCGATACGGCCTTTTTCAAAATTTTATTGGAAAAAATTGAGCCTGCCTTGGCAAAATTCCCGGTTGCGATCCTATGTGATTATCCCGCCTCTCAGGCTGCACTGGCCGTGGTGTCAGATGGCGTTGCCAAGCGGTTCGAATTTTTTGTGCATGGCATTGAGTTGAGCAATGCTTTTTTGGAATTGCCGGGTCGGGCTGCGAATGAGGCGCGCATCCTGCAAAGCTTCGCCAAGCGCGCGGAAGCCGGCCTGCCAGCCGTACCGCAGGACACTGATTTTCTTGAGGCCATGTCGGTGGACATTCCCCAATGTGCCGGCAACGCGATGGGCTTTGATCGTTTGTTGGCACTTCTTTGCGGCGATGCTGCCATTGACCGAGTGGTTCCGTTTCGGCGGGCCTCGGTTTGGCGCAGCTATAGATCGTAGCAATATCTCTGACCTCTGGTGATGAATGAATTTTAGCGCCTCCCAAAACCGGATTCTATGGAGCAGGTTTCTGACCCATGGAGGGGATCAGTCTTGGAGCTTTGGGCTTCCATTGGCGCTGGTAAATACTGTTCCGGGTGGGATTGGATCCGTTGCCCTTTTTTATTTGATCGTTCGTGTCGTCCATATGCTGCTTATTACTCGTGTGTGTGGACTCATGGATCGGTGGGACCGCCTTGTTACTGCAAGGATCGGAATTGGCGCGCAAACATTTGGAGTGATGCTATCAATCATCGCACTTCATTTATTTCCAAAATTTCATACAGGCGTATTTTTATGGTCCGAGGCCCCAATTCAGGTCATTGGGCCCTTTGTTCTGATCACCATTGGTGGAATTGCTGCAGCCCTAGGCGGGACGTTAATGGAAGTTACCGTGTCTCAGGATTGGATTCCGATGGTGGTTGGCAAGCAGGGTCTTGGCAAGGTGAACAGCCGCCTCAAACAGATTGATCTCTTTACCGAACTAATCGCTCCGGTGGTTGCGGGTCTGCTGCTGACGACATTCAGATCCACCGACGCCCTGCCTGGCATCTATATCATTGCGGCATGGAATTTTTTTTCATTCGTCCCAGAGTACCGACTTTTGAAGTCGGTGTATGACCGTGAGAAGCGCCATGGCGGTGATGCCTTTCGCCCGCCGAGTCCGGTGCCCCGGCAGAATTTTTTGGATGGTATCAGGAAAGGTTGGCTGGAATTTTTGCGTCAGCCCGCCGCTGGGTCCATGATTTCCTATTCATTGCTTTGGTTGACCATCTTGAGTCCACACGGAGTATTGCTGACGGGTTGGTTGACCGCCAACTGGAATGTTTCTGAATTAGCGGTGGGAATATTCAGGGGGATGGGCGCGATTTTTGGTCTGTTGGCAACCGTTTTATTTCCTGTGGCCATTCGATATTTTTCTCTGGTGTCAGCAACTAGACTTTTCATTTTATGGGAAGCGTTTTGCCTTGCCGGTGCAGGTTGTGCTTTTGCTCTGGGGCAGGAGGCGGTCATGTTGTTTGCCGCGCTGATACTTATGTCTCGAATTGGCCTCTACGGATTTTCTCTCGGAGAGACTGAGATCCGTCAGATTTTAATTCCAGCTGAATCCAAAGGGCGAGTGAATGGATTCGCCCAATCGTTGACAAGCCTAGCAACGATTGGGGTGTATGCGGCCGGTACTGGCGTTGTAAATGGCCGGGGCTTTAATGTTCTGGTTTTCGCATCAATCGGATTCGTGGTTCTTGGCGCCGCCCTCTTTTTCTGGTGGTCCATAACGGGCTCTGCTTCGTTAAAAATCCTGTCCGGCCCGGGCTCCGCGATCAAAAACGACTTTGCCAGCGAGTAACGTCATTTCGCATTCCAGCGCTTGTTTGCCAAACCGGCGTTTGCCAGCAACGTCAAGAAATCCTGATTGCTCATTACGTACACGTAAAACTGCGATATCTGCGGCGCTGCCGATCCCCATGTGGCCCAACTCTGGGCGGCCGATTTCCCGTGCTGCTTGGCTGGTTGTCATCGCAATCACCTGATTAACAGTCAAACCAATGCTGATCATCTTGCCCATCACGTTGGGCAAATCACGCATCGCGCTGTTCATGCTGCCGGTATGAAGGTCAGAACTGATGGCGTCTGGATAAAATCCCTGACGCACCGCAGGGACAGCCTGATTGAAAGCAAAGCTGCCGCCGCCATGGCCTAGGTCGAACAAAATTCCGCGTTCACGGGCCTTGCGCACTGCGTCGCGCACCTTGCCATCCTCGCCAACAATCGTCATGCGCCCAGGAGTATTGCCATACATGTGCGTAAAAATGTCGCCGGGACGCATATATTCCAGCATCAGTTTTTCCAGGGGGAGCGGTGGCGTGGCGTGGCCAAAGTCGACCATGACTTTAATTTTTGCCAGCCTCGCCGCCTCGACTGAGCGCAAAGTAGGTTCCCAGTTGCCTGTGGCAAAATGGGCTAATTTAATTCCGACGATCAGATCGCGATTGTTGTTGGCCACTTCAGCGGTCTTGGCAGCCGACATGTCGTCCAATTCCTGCTGATCGGTTTCGCTGCCGTGCATGCCTTCCCCGATGATATTCAGGAAAGCTAAAATACGCGTTCTTGACTGAGAAATAGTCTGGCGTTTGAAAACGTCGAAATTGCGCCATCCCGAGCTACCGGCATCCACCATGGTGGTGACCCCGGTGCGAAACGAGAAAGCGTCAGGGGGCAAGGCTGCAAATCCGTTCCGAAGGCCGCCCTTGGGATCGCTCCCGTGAAAAACATGAACGTGTGCGTCGATTAAACCAGGAACCACTAAGAGTCCGCGGACATCGACAACGGCAGTGGCTGCCGTTGCAGGAATCGAAGCGGCTATTTTGGCGACTTTTCCGTCTTTGATGGCGACATCGCGTTTTCCGTCAATGTAGTTCGCCGTATCAATGACACGGCCCCCCTTGAGAATCATGTCAAAATCAGCGGCTATGAGCGAATTGGAAAGGCAAAGGGTGGCTGCGACAAATGCAAAGCGCAAAAATATCATACGGACTCCTGTGGATGCTGCCGCAAATTCTGGCGTTTTTGAAAGTCGGAAAACACGATCCAGACGGCTATGACGAGTTGGTATTTTATAGGACAGATGCAATCAAGGGAATTTTTAAGGCGCTCCGACGTGTCTGAGATTTAAGTTCCTGTTCGGCAGCAGCTTGATTGTGGCGACGACACCGCAAGGTCAAATTATCTTCGCTATGATCGCCGCCGCGACACCACGCTTTAATGTGGTCAGTTGCTTGGGAGGGATCATTCTAGCATCGATTGCTCAGGGCAGCGGCTGCCGCCGGGATGCTTCCACATGCATTGGCCACGGTCGCGAAGCCATACTGCGTGTCGAATCGCTGATGGAATTGCCGGACGAGATGGGGATTTTTTGGTTGGACTTTGATCGCCATTCCCCGGGGAAGCGAGGTCGGAGACCGCTTCTCCCTCGGCCTCAGTCTCTACTTCGGCAGAGGCTTCCTTCTCTGAGGAAGGAGAGTTTTCTGCGTGTGCCTTCGCCCGTTCGGCTTTCCTTAGTGGGTCACGTTTATCCAGCAAATCTTCGAGGGCTTTAACCAGAATCTAGGGCAGCGACGGTATGCGACCGCCGCCCCCATTTCGCCGACAAGTTGCCTCTAGATGTCACGGCCAAGACATCAAATGCCGCTTCACGACTCCGCTAGTTTGACGGCAACCTCTGTGCAGATCGAGACGTTTAAGCCGCGATTGAGGTCGCTATGGAGGTCGCTACAATGGTGATGTTTGATTTGAAGTTTTGGTCAGGGGCGATGCTTCTAATGTTTTATGCGGCCATGAGGCACCAGTCTGTTGCCAGGGACCTTGCAACAGCTCTTGATCGTGCTGCGCAATCTGAGTCTGCCTACGTTAATTGCATCAAAGGGCAAACCCAATCTGCCAAAAATGCCAGTCAATGCGATCAGGGAAAATTTGCTGCTGCCCGGACAATCTCCCGGCGCAGTGGTGTGGAAATCATATTTCGTGAAAAACCGGCGGGAGGATAATCGAATGGAAATGTTTTGCGCGTCCATGGTGGCGGTCTTTATTTTTAAAATCTGGTTTATCGACTGGGCCGTTGTGACCTCGCGTCTAGCCTCGTCGATGAATGAGGTGTCGGCGGAGGCCACGGCTTCTGGGGAAAACGATTTTATAAGTGAATCCCAGCCGTGATGGGACGCCTTTGGCAGAGGATTCTTGGGCTCCAAGGCGAGGTGATGCTGGTCTCGCTTGCCACCCATTTCACAGCGGCTCTTCTTGGCATCTCCTCCGCCACGGTTTTGGAGGGCGAGGCCTGGCCGGCGGCCGCCTTGCGATTGGAAAAGCCGTCGATGCTTCTGGCCATTCCTCCGGAGAAGGTTGACAGTTCTGGAATCAATGTTGGTGACAACATGCAATTGGTCCTATCCGGCCCGGAGCCGTGCGCATTTCAGAGCAGGCCAATGCGGTTGCTTGCCGCAGAGCCGGTGCTGTTGGCAGTGCAAAGCCTGGAAGATTTTCGGGTCGATGAGTTTCGGACATTGGTGGAAGGCCTTTCGGCCTCTGGATTGCGCATCTCCCTGACCAAAGTAAAAGTCCCGAAATGCCGGGACGCGGGGCGCATGGATGTCATCATCGAGAGGCATGGGGAATGAAGGTGGCAAGGGTGGCAAGGGTGGCGATAACGGCGAGCGTGCCGAACATGGTAAATCTTCTGCTGGCCAAATTGATCGCAGGAGTGATGATTTTTCTGGCCACCGGAATTTTCGCAGCCTCCAACACCCTTGCTGCGGCACAGATTCCAAACAAAAAGCGCCTGATTTTGGGTGAAACCATGCGTCTTGCCCTGCCTGGTGTTAAAAGGGTGCGTCTTAGCCGTGAGGGTATTGTTTATGCCCGGCATGGTTCGGGCAATGATTGGCTGTTGACGGGGACAGCCCGCGGGGTTGTGTTATTGCATCCGGATATGGATGCGCCGTCATCCTCATCATCATCATCATCATCAAGCTCGCTCACCCCCGAGGCGCCGGAGTTTGTGATCGAAGTGTTTGTGCCCCAACCTCGCAGCGGTTCAACATCTGCTGCACGTAACACCACCGGACCTCACGGGTCCTCAGAATCAGTGGAGTCACTTGACTGCAATGGGGCGTTGCCAAATTTTGGTGCCTTTGAATTTCTTATTTCCATGGTTTCTCATCGTCAGGCCAACGAGTACGGTTTGCCCGCCAGGATTGACTTGGCCGCCCAAGTGAAGGCCCTCACCGGGACCAATCCCCGTACGGTTGGCAGTGGCCTCGTCGGAATTGCCGTGGCAGATAATTCCGGGCGCATGGATTCCAAGGTTGTTGCCAAGCCACGCCTCGTCTTATTTCCTGGGACAGAATCTCTGGCCAGAAGTGGCGGCGAATTTCGGATTGAGGCTCCGGTGCTCCATCAAAGCCAGGGCAGCGGAGGCAATCCCAACGGAATTTTTCCCGGTCGATTGGACATCTGGAAAGAATATGGACTGTCACTGCGCGCCAAATGGACGGGTTGCATTCGGGAACGTGCAGTCATCGATTACGAGGTCTCTGTCACCCAGAGAATATCTGGTAGCGAACAGCATCTGCTCGCAGGGAGGATTTCAGGAAAACGCTCTGTCACGCCTGGTGGCAGAGCTTTTGGTGGGGCTGTTGAATTTGCCTCTGGTGCCCGGTCCAGCCAGGGATCCTATTGGCTCGAAAATATTCCCATCTTGGGGCCCCTATTTTCCAGGCGGGATAACGAAGACGGTGAAGGAACCATGACCGTATGGGTGCAGGCGTTGTCAGAAGTCAACCCTGACACCGAGGCTGAAAAGGGACCGATTGAAGGGGATTGATGACGCCAAAGATGACGGTGCGCTGGTCGCGATGGCGAGGCTGGTGCTGAGGTCAACAGTGATAAAAGGGTTCAGGTCGTGTTCGTAGTCCAAACCGATTTTTATTTTAGTTTGTTTGAGCGGAACCTTTAATGTTTCGGCGTCACTGGAGCTGATATTTCTTGTGATGATATCAGCGCCAGTATGAAACGCTAAGATCGCCGGTTCAAGAACTTTTGTTGCGACAGCAATTTTCGAATTAAGCATCTGGACTGGCCCTGTTCCATTTGGAAATTCCTCCCGCGTCGTGTTGATGTTTTCAACAGCAAAAGAGGCGTGAGTTGTGCCTTTGGGTTGACCAGCCAAGGAGCTTGGTCCATAGGGAATCAGTTTAAGCGCGATCCGGGAAATTTGCGCGGTGTCATCGGCAGATGCAGACGGTTCCCCAGTCAAATAATCGATCCCATGATCAAAGTTTGGTTGCGGATCGACAATCCTTCCTGCGCGAACTCCGAGTTCAAACCCTAGGAAGCCCGGAAAGGTCAATTGGAGGCCGCCTCCACCCTCATCATGAATTCTTTGACTGCCGACCCCGCCCATCAACAAGTAAGCATGGACCCCAAGATCCATGATCGGAGCATATCGGCTTGATTTTTTTTCAATCCCACTTCGGGAGGCTCGCGTATAAAAAACTCCCGCCTGACCGGAATAGGTGCTGATTCCATAATCGCCAAGATCTGCGCTGGTAAATCCAGCTTTTTCAATGTTGAGCTTAAATTCAACGCCGAATTGATTTTGGTCGTCTTGCTGAAGTTCGTCGCTGGCACTGCCTCTCGTATCGAGGCCCGCGGCGACCATCCAAGTGCCGCTCTGATTATGGGAAACTCCTTCAGGAAGTGCGGTTTTATCGCCAGGTTTTTCCAAGCCGAAGATGTTGGAGTTGTAACCAGATTTGATTTTTGCGTGCCAGGTTGAACCGGGCAGCAAATCGAGTTTCCTTAGAAGGAGTTTGGCTTCCTCTTTTAATTCCGTTGCTGACCCTTCCTTGCTGGCGCGTGGCAAGTGCGTCTTTGCACAATGCCGGTTTTCTCCGAGGGCGCATGACTTGCCAACCATGAAGGAGCGTTCGCCTCCGCGGTCTTTGTCTTTCAGCCACCGCGCCAGATCAGCAGAGTTGAAATGCCGCGCGGCCTCGGCCCAAGATTTTCTTTTGAAGTTCAAAATGCCAAGCATGATTTTGGTGTCGTCCAGTGCGCTTTGGGCGGCGGTCGTGGTGAGTTTGGATGGTTGCGGTTCTACCAGTGCTTTTTGAAGCCATTCCTCGCCCTCAGGAAACAGCAACATTTCGACGTAGCTTCGCCCGATCAGATAACAGGCCTCTTGATTTTTTGAAGCTTCATCAAGACGGTAAAGCAAGGGTTCAATGGCAAGCCATGGGTCGCCCTCATTGAGCGCCATTTTCGCGGACTTGATGCCCTCGCCCAGGGAGACTGGAAGTCTGTTTTTGATGAACGGCGGGTTGGTCGGATCCACCGCGTTGCGTTGGATAAGATAATGTGGTGTCGTGATCCGAATGATTGCGGCAACGGCCTCCTGTTCTGCGGGGGAATCGCCCAATATCGGACGCGCCGGGTCCGCGCCGGTCGCGCTACTTGAGACTTTGAGGCGGACCGAGGTGCCGGCGGTCAACTTGAAAAAGGCATCTTCATCGGCCTTGCCCTTGAACGACGCCTCGTTATGGATGCGAAGCGTTCCGCGCAGAGCCGTTACCAGTATTTCATCGCCGGGCAATCGTTGGACCACAAGATCTCGCTTGCCCTCGCCGCGAAAGACATAGCCGCCCGCAGCGAGATCCCAGGGCGCATCAACATTGTTCAAAGTACGCGAGCGCACAGTGCCGCGTTCCAGACGAATCACCCCGCGTCCACCACGTTTTCCCCCGAGCCGGGCCATGCTTCCGTCCAGCAACCAGGTTTCATCAGATCCCGTCAAATAAATCCTGGCTAGACCCGGGCTACCCGTGCGCACGGAGTCGGCTGATCCGATGACTTCCGTCTGCTGTCCAATGACCGTTACCAAGGAGCGATTGTTAACATAAGTGCGCCCTTGGAGGATGGTCACGGAATGGCCGGCGAAAAATCTGGCTGCGGAAACTCCGTCTTGAGGCGCTTTTTGATCTGCTGAGACAGGTCCCGCAGGAACCACAATTTCTCGGGGCGACTTGCCCCGGACGGGGTTATTGATCTTGATGTCGAATTTCAGGCTGTCCGATCCAGAATCATCAAAGACGACGACGTAGATGGCGTGTTCGCCCGGAGCAATCGCCGAAGTACTTAGCGTGCAGGTGGTGTCGCGGCAAATCATCGACTGAGATTTGAGCAGCCATTTGACTTGTTGGACGAGATTTTTGTCGGCCTTGTATTCGATCTTCAACTTCAATACGTCACCACGCGAGGCCGTGATCAGGTTTGGCGGGCCAGCGGTGATCGCGGGTTTTTGGGGCATCGTTTGTGCAGTCGCAATGCAATGCCCACCTAGCCAAAAAATGGCCAGGTAGAAAAATATGCGCAGGCTACATCCACGCAATGCGGTCAAACACCAAATCATTGCACCACCGCTGATCGGAAGAATCTATATGACCCAAGAAATCGGGGCGTTAACCCTTGCGGGTTTTTTCGGCAATTTTTCGCGCGACTAAAGGAGGTACGAGGCTCGAGACGTCGCCACCATACGTGGCGACCTCTTTGACCAAGGTGGACGATACGTGCCCATAGGTTTGGGATGTAGGAATAAAGATGGTCTCCAGGTCGCCGGAAAGACTGCGGTTCATCAATGCCATTTGCATTTCATAAATAAAGTCCATTTCGGTCCTTAGGCCCCGAATGAGTGCCGTCCCGCCGCACTCCACCGCAAAGGCAACGGCCAAACCAGAGAAGCTCGAGACTTCGACATTGGGCTGGTCTCGGCAGAGCTCTCGGATCATTTCAATCCTGGATTCAACCGAAAACATCGCTGGTTTGGTTTGGTTGACGCCGATCGCTACGATCATCCGGTCAAAAATTTTTGCGGCCCTGGAAATGATATCCAAGTGGCCGTAAGTAACGGGATCAAAGCTGCCGGCGTAGATTCCTGTGCGCTGGCCGTCAAGTTTGACGGTTGGGCGTGGAGCCACCTTAGGAGTCGCTTTAGGAGCCGTGGGCTTTTTTTTGCCAGCTTGTGATGAACGTGCCGCCATATTTTTTTTCCGATTTGAACGTCAGGGAGACTTTGCCAGCCATGATTTCATGGTCGACTGCGGCCCCGGTTTCAATCATGAGGATGCCGCCGTTTTCGAGAATGGCATCGGCAAATCCCAGAAGTTCTGGAAGCAAGTCGGCCGCAAGGGCATAGGGAGGATCTGCCCAGATTATGTCAAATTTACTGTTATTCCATTGGCTTGCGGACAAGTTAGGTCCGCTATTTGATTCCGCCATGATTTTGCGAACGTCCCTCGCCACCACCTGGACCACGGAGGGAGGCTGCCCCTGGGCAAGGGATCTTCGTTCACATTCGGCCAGATTGCGGCGCAGGGCACCGATGGCCGACGGGGTCGACTCAACAAATGCGCAAGATGCAGCCCCACGGCTTAACGCCTCGATCCCAATGGCGCCCGAGCCAGCAAAAAGGTCGCAAAAAACCGCCCCTTCAAGGCGCCCATGAAGGGAATTCAGGGCAGCTGCCCGAGCCTTGCCCCCGGTCGGACGCGTGGCTTGGCCAGATGGGGTTGCGAGCTTCATCCCCCTGAAAATACCGCTGGAAATTACCGGCGCTGCCCCTGCTTCTGGATACTTGGTTTTAGCCATTCATTTACTATCATTTACTATTGTAATTTTGAGTGAATGTCCTAGTTATAGCCGCTCAGTTTACAGATATCCCGGGGAGAAAACGCCATGAATATTCGTCAAATTCAAGAAGCCCGCGAACTTTACGGTATCGAGGAATGGGGCGCTGGATACTTCAGCATCGACGACCAAGGTCTCGTTGTCTGCCACCCTACCGGCGAGGAGCATCAGTCGATTGCCCTTCATGAGGTGGTTGCCGATTGCAGGGCGCGCGGCCATGACGCTCCGCTGATCATTCGTTTTCCCCAAGTGATTGAAGGCCAGCTCGAGCGCATGCACAAGTCCTTTCGGACAGCCATTGCCGACTCTGGCTTCAAGGGTCATCATATGGGCGTATTCCCATTCAAGGTCAACCAACGCCGCGAATTCATCGACGCCATTGTTTCCGCCGGGCAGGCCATGGACTATGGCCTGGAAGTTGGCAGCAAGACGGAATTTATCGCAGCCCTTAGTTACACACTGCCTGAAAAGGCGCTCATGATCTGTAACGGGTTCAAGGACAAAGAGTTCATTGAACTTGGCTTTGCGGCTTCTGCCATGGGTAAAAATGTTGTTGTCGTGGTGGAAGGCCCTGACGAGCTTCAACTGATCCTAGATCTGGCCGAGAAAAACCGTCATTGTCCGGAAATCGGCTTGCGGGTCCGCCTGTACAGCAAGGGCTCTGGCAAGTGGGAAAAATCCTCGGGCGAATCATCCAAGTTCGGCCTGACCACGACCGAAGTGATTCGTTGCCTGCAGATGCTTCAGGATGCCAAACTAGGCTCGCGCCTGTCTATGCTGCACTTTCATATTGGTTCGCAGATCACCGAAATCAAACGTTTTAAAAATGCCTTGAAAGAGGCCTCGCGCGTCTATGCAAAGGTCGTAAAGACTGGCTTTACCCCCAAGTATCTGAACATCGGTGGCGGTGTTGGGGTGGACTATGACGGCAGCAAGACTTCCTTTCATTCCAGTGCCAATTACTCGCTGCAAGAATTTGCCAACGACGCGGTTTATGTCCTAGGTGAAGTCTGCACCAACGAGAATGTTCCCCATCCGACCATCGTCACCGAATCCGGGCGCGTGATTGCCGCCTATCATTCGGTTGTCGTCACCGACATTCGCGAGGTTCAGGGCGCAGACAGCCTGGAGCCGCTCAATGAGGGCCAGTTCGAGCCGGCAGAAAAGCTGACCCACAAAGGTCTGAAGGAGCTGCGCTATATCCTCGATAATATGAATCGCAAAAACTACAACGAGTATTACCACGACGCCATTGAGTACCAGGAAGAACTGTTCACGCTGTTCAACCTTGGCTACTTGCAACTGGGCGAGCGTGCGATGTCGGAAGAGTTGTTTTACCGGATCTGCCGCAAGGCTCTATACTTTGCGTCCTTTCACAAACACCAGTCAGAGGAGTTTGATAACCTCCAGAAACTGATGGTCAGTAAATATCTGGCGAATTTCTCGATCTTCCAATCGATCCCGGATTCGTGGGCTATTGATCAGTTGTTCCCGGTGATGCCGCTTTCACGTCATGAAGAGAAGCCGACCCACAAGGCGACGATTGTGGACATCACCTGCGACTCTGACGGTTGTTTGAATACTTTTATTGACCGTTCAGACGTCAAGGCCACCTTGGACTTGCATGCCCCGAGCGACCAACCTTATTACATCGGGTTCTTTTTGACGGGTGCCTACCAGGAAAGTTTGGCCAACGAGCACAACCTCTTTGGTGCGATCCACGAGGCAGAAGTTCGTCTTGACGACAATGGCAATTGGGAAATCATCAAGTTGACTAGTGGCGACCCGATTGACGAATTGCTGGAAAGCCGCAACTACAGCATGAACGAGATCTATGAGAAGTATCAGGCCCAGCTGGCCCGGTCCGTTGATTGTGGGCGCATCGATGCCGACGAGTCTGAGCAGATCTTGAAACATTTGATCAAGTTTTCGAAGGGTTACCCCTACCTCAAGGGCCAAATCTGAGCCCTCATGGGCATTGAAGTTCTGTAAATCCGGGGGCTTGCGGGCCCCCGGCTAAAGCCCTCCCCAAATATTCCGAATCCTTAGCCAAGAAAGTTTCTCCGCAGAACCCTTGGGGGATTTATGGCACTGGTTTTCCAATTTGAAGCAGCAGGTGAGTGGCAGCGGTGCTACCTGGCGGGAATCATCAATGAAGATTCCGAGGTGACTCTGACCAGTCTCGTGGCTCAGTTGCCGCCAAAGGTTGTCTTCAACTTTCGCCGGGTTGATTCCATCAATTCCTGCGGGGTTCGTGCTTGGATCGGTTTCATCCGTCAGGCTGCCGGCGGGCGTGAAGTGGCATTCGAGGAATGCACGCCAGAGATAGTCTCGCAAATCAATATGATCCCAAATTTCCGCGGTAACTCCCGGGTGCTCTCTGTTTACGCCAGCTACACCTGTGGTCAGTGCAATAACCAGCGCAATGAGCTTTATCAAGAAGGTCGCAACCTTCCCAAGTCCCTCGGCAGCCAGCTAGAGCCTGTCAAGTGCGAGAAGTGCGGTGGAGCGATGGAGATGGACGAAATCGAGGATGAATTTTTTGCGTGGATTGCAGCCTGAGTCTGCCATTTTAGGGGATAGCTTGCATGGCTAATGATTCAACAACCATCCAGAGAGACAACTCAGGCCTTCTGGAGTATTTCAAAATATTTGAGGACTTTGCCAAAGGTACGGTCCTGGATGCGTATTTTTTGCTGGATGTGGACGGCCGCGTAGTCAAGGCCAATCAGCAGGCGTCTGCCATGCTCAAGGTCGGCACCAAGCAAATGATGAAGGCAGCCTCGTTAGAGTCTATGCTCAAATTCGATATTGATGGGGCGGCGCTGCCCTTGAAGGATCTGCTCAGTCTGCAGTCCTTTCGGCGCGAAGATTTGATCAACGGTGTTTCTCCTCAAGGCGAAAACAAGTTCGTCATGCTGGCCTATCCATTTCACGAATCTGGGAGCGTGATCGGGACATTTCTGGTCTTGCGTGAGATCACTGGCGAGACTTCCCAGGGGACCAAACTTACCGCATCAACCACGAAGGCAAAGACCGACATGCTGTCGGGACTTTTCAACCGAAATGGACTCGAAGAATTCCTCAAGGAACGCAAGCAGGCCATCGAACCCCTGCCTGCAGGCGATCAGGCGCGGACGCATTCCGTCGTCATGATGGACATCGACTTTTTCAAAAAGGTCAATGACACCTATGGCCATCCGGCCGGTGATTTCGTCATTAAGACTGTTGCTCAATTGGTCAAGTCGCACTGCCGTCAGAGCGATACGGCATTCCGGATTGGTGGCGAAGAATTTGTCGTGGTGTTCAATTCGACGCCTGTTGAGGGCGCGCTTATTGCCGCCGAAAAGGTTCGCAACGCCATTCAAAACCACCGTTTCGAATTTGAGGGGACGCATATCCCGGTGGCGATCAGTATCGGAGCCGCCAGCCTGGATATATCCAGTGCGGATCCGCATGCTGATATCACGCGGGCCGATGCTGCGCTTTATTTCTCAAAACAAAACGGCCGAAATCGCGTCAGCCTCCACGATGGAGTGCAGCTGAAGCCGTATTTATGGGAACTCCCGCCAAAAGCGGCAGCTGCCTGAGGTTTAACCGCCGTCATCTTGAGGGGAAGCCGAAGGAACCTTTTCTTCACCGCTACTCTTGTGTGCTGGCCAGGATTTTGTCGCCCAACTTTTCCAACATTAAATTCTGAATTTGGCCGCGAAGCTGCATCTTGTGGTCATTCACTTCGAAATCTTGCCAGTCGAGGGGCAATAAAGTTTCGCCGCCACTGACAAGATATTCCTGAAAATAACTGTCCATCAAGTCGAGCAACAAGTCGGCGCCTTTTTCCAGGCTCAGGCCTTCCTCGCGCCAGGCGATGCGACCTTGGACCGGATAATAGAATGATTCGTCGTCGCTCTTCAAAATCAAGCCCAGAGTTACGGATTGCGCATCCGCCACGGTTTCGAGTGTGAAACGGCGGCCTTTAATGAAGGCGGCGTACTTGCGTTGCAGGGAGGACTCAATTTCAACAATCTGGTTTTCTTGAAATGGCATCGTATTCGGGGCCTCGTTAGTGGACAGTCGGAGAAATTTTTTTGACTTGATCGATCCATCTCAGGAGTTCTGCCAAGGTGCGAACGTCGTATGCCGGCTTGAAGGTCATGCGTTCGCCGGTAGCGTTGATCACCGGGCAAAGCGGGAAACGGTTGAATAGACCCTTCAGGATTTCCGTGGCTTCAAATCCGATAAGCGGAAGTGCCTCGAGGTCAAGTGTGGTCATGATGATGCCGTATTTGCGTGAGAACAGCAGGCGCCGGATATGTTGCGCGGTTTCCGGTGTCATCAGCCGGGCCATTTCCAACGTGTCCAAGGTCCTGCGCCGGATTTCATCCATCACGGCGATGCTCGTTTTAAACAAAGTTGCCGGATGTTCCGCCGACAAAATTTGAACAGCAGATGCAATGCCGAGAAGTTCCAGACCCAGGTTGCAATAGCCCTTAGTGTGGGCCAAAACGAGGCGTTGCCCCTCGCGATTGGTCGATTCAACGCCGGTGATCACAGCCAGGGTGTTGGCCAGGTGCGAAAGGCTGACGGCAAGGGGCCCTGCGGCATCTTGGCCGCAGGAAGCCAAGGCACTTTCAATGGTCATGGCTGTGTTGGGCGCAGTTCCTGCCTCGGCAATTGCAACTTCTTTTGCTGCGAGGAGATTGATGCTTTCGCCCATCAGGCGCTCAACAAATTGAGCGACGTTTGAACCGGTCCAGCGATGGATGGCGTCTTCGCCTGGCGAGACGAGAAACAGACGGGCGGCATCCTCCGCCTTGACGAAGCCTTCTTCTTCCAGGCGAGCGTCGCGAAATCTTAGGGCGAGCGCTTCTTGTTCGTTGGGTGGCAGGTAGGAGGCATGAGCCAGCATCGAATAGGTGTATTCAATGTCCCTGCCGAGGGCTTGGGCAATCAGCTCCTCGATAAACACGCGGACTTCCGGATCTTCACTTTTGATTTTATAAAAGACCTCGCCGCAGGGCAGGCGTTGCAGATCGTCCTGATCTACGTCGTTCATTTTTTCATAGGCATCTAAGTCAAAGGTTTCCACGAGGGGGCCGAGAAGTCCCATCTGAAATTCTTCTTCTAAATCGCGAAAGCGGCGGAATAATTCCTTGGGGTTGGCCTCCTTGTGGAGTTGCAACCAGCGGGCAGCTCCGGACGCGCTAATTTGATTGGAGTTCCAGCCTTCAAAGTCCATGATGTGGGTCATTTGATCTGTGGACAGTAACGGCAGAATTTCCAGGTGATCTTCGATGCCGGCGGTGAGCAACACATGGCGAATCAGCGACGGCTCAACGGCCTGGACTAAACTTTCGGCGTCTTCTGTCTCGAGCAGTCCATTTAGGAATGCGCGGGCGCCGCGTTCTTCATCTATTGGGGACGGTAAATTGGCCACCTGCCAGTTAAAGTTAGCGAGGCCGCGATCAAAGGCTGACATTAGGGATTCGTTGGACAATCGGCTTGCCATGTGGGGGACCTCCCGGTATGACTCTCTGGGCTTGGCTTTCGGGCCGGCCACGTCTTATCATTTGCTCAAAAAATGAGCAAGTTATGCTCGATGGCTTCTGCTGCACCAAGGGACAGTTTTCTTGGAACTTCTCGCAACCATTAAGGAAATTTCGAATAAGGCTGCCAGAGAACTGGTCGCTTCTGCCCGTGATTTCAGCCTAGACCGGGCGCTGGCCCCGGTAGCCCCAAACCTCGCGGCCTTGAATAGCGAGATTTCCGGATATTTGGCCTCAGAATCAGCGACTTCCCGCCAGGTGATTGATCACGTTATGGACTCCGGCGGCAAGCGAATCCGGCCAGCGCTCTATTTTTTCGTCTGTCGCATGCTTGGCTATCGCGGAGAACACCTGCTGCCCATCGCTGCCGTCACGGAATTCGTTCATGCTGCCAGCCTTCTTCATGATGATGTCGTGGACGATTCCACCTTGCGTCGCAACAAGCCGACTCCAAATACCATTTGGGGTGACGAAGCGGCGGTTTTAACCGGCGATCTAATCTATGCCCGCGCCAGCGAAATGATGGCAGATACCGGCAGCCTGGAAATCGTGAAGCTCTTTGCCCGTGCAATTCGCCTCATGAGTGAGGGTGAGCTGCTGCAGCTTGAAAACGTTTTCAATGCCCGCCTTAGCACGGACACCTACCTGAAAATTTTGAATTGCAAGACCGCCGTTTTGATTGCAGCCGCGTGCCGTTCGGCGGGAGTTCTTGGTGGCGCGACGGAAGATCAGCGCGCTGCGTTGTCGCGCTTCGGTGAATTGACTGGGGTTGCCTTTCAACTGATCGACGATGCGCTGGATTATTTGAGTTCTTCGGAACGCTTTGGAAAACCGACTCTGGCGGATTTGAAGGAAGGCAAGATCACCATGCCGGTGATTCTGCTGCGCGACCTTTGCGCTGGTTCGGATCAGGAGCGCATTGCTGGCATGCTTGACCATGAAACGGTGGATGGCCGCCTTTCGGTGGATGACTTGAATTGGATTGCGGGTCTCGTTGAAAAACACGGCACGGCGCTCAAGACAATTGAGTTGGCGACGTCGTACACGATCGAGGCTGTTCAGTGTCTTGCAATTTTTCCGGATTCTCCAGAACGAGATGATTTGGAATCCCTGGCGATGAAGTTGGTTCGTCGCTTCAATTAAGAAAGCACTCTATTGATTCCCAATTCATTCAAAGAATTCGATGCGAAGGTTTCGACGCGTCGCTTGGCCAACGGACTCTTGTTGATTCACGTCCCTGCGTCCGCAAAGGACGACCGTTTTTTTCTCAGCAGCATTATCAGGGCCGGTTCGCGTTCAGAGCATCCCTCCCAATTGGGTATCGCGCATTTTTTGGAACACATGATGTTTCGCGGTTCCAAACGTTTTCCGTCGTTCGGTGGGCTTTCCGAAGCCTTTGAATGGCTTGGTGGCGAATGGAATGCGGCGACCGGCCAGGAATATACAGAATATGTGTACTCGGGTGTCCAACGCCACGCGGCGGAGGCCATCGACTTGTTCATTGAATTTTTGTCGGAACCGGTATTTCGTGACATTGAAGTCGAGCGTCAGATTATTTTGCGCGAGCTTCACGGCGAATTGAATGAGTTCGGAATTTCAACTGATGTCACCCAGCACATCGGCGGACTTGTTTGGCCCAATGATCCGCTGGCGACTCCGATCATCGGCACGCCAGAAACGTTGGCCAGTATTGATGTGAGCGCTTTGCGTGGTTTTCGCTCCCGCTGGTATCAGCCAGAAAACATGGTTCTTTGTGTGGTCGGCGGCCAGCCAGAGTTGGCTGATTTCACCGCGAAGAAATTCGAGAATTATCGTCTGCCCACCGCAGATACAAAAAATCCGTTCGTTTCATCTTCGTCATCACTGCTCACATCGCGCAGCTTGCCATCGGCCGTGGTTGTGGAAAATTCCGATAACGAATACCAGTTCCAAATGTCGTTCAAGTCTCACGGGCAGTGGCACGAATCGGGCGCGGTTTACGAAATTCTCGTTCGTTTGCTCTCAGACGGATTCAGTGCCCGTTTGTGTCGGCGAATTCGCGAAGAGCTTGGCCTTGTCTACGACATTGGTGCCGATGCAAATTTGCTGTCTGACACTGGGACTTTAAACATCACTGCAGCCGTTGATCATGAAAACATGGAAAAATTTATCTCAGAGCTTGGGTCCCTTCTGAAGGAACTGACTAAAACGCCGCCCTCGGCCATCGAGTTTGAACGCTACCAGCGGCGTGCCATGGTTGACCTTGAGATGGGGATGTCCGAACCGGCATCCCTTGCTTACCGTCTGGCTTGGAACGAAATCCATGGCAAAGGTCGCAGCCTTGCGGAATATGCCGGCCGTATTTTGGCCGTCACGCCTGATCAAGTCCGGGAATGTGCGGCGGAATTGTTTGCGCCCGCCAACCGGGCGGCAATCGTCATGGGTCCAAAGCAAGGCACAGCCAGCCAGACGGCGGGTGAGCCGGCCCTGTCGGACTCGGCCTTCAATGACATGATTACCAGGGCCTTTGACTCGTAGTTGTGCTCAAAACCCGATGCGCCCTAAGGTGAGCAGTGCCGTAGCGGGCATGAGTGCCACCATCTCGTAAACCACCGTCCACCTCTCGGCCTTCATCACTAAAATCAAAACCGGATTCATGCGGTCTTGAAACTCATCGCGGAGGCTGCGTTCAACCTCATCATCAAAGGCAATCCCGTGGCGCTGCATCGCCCTTCCTGTGATCATGGTCCGCATGCTGTCAATCCAGTGTTCGGCGGTCTTGCCTTCGCTGAAGTTGAGTAAATCCGCAGCCCTTCGGATTTGCGCCAGCGGCCAAAGACAGCCGCAGGTCGTGATACATCCTGCCGCCGCCGCAGCTAGCCACACGGTTCGCGGGTCTTGATGCGCACGTTGAGCAAGTTGAGGTTCAGCTTGCAGCCACCTCAAAACGCCGCACAGAATCTCTGCAAAAACGACCGCCATGGCGGTCCTGGCAAGCAGGCCGCTTAAAACCTGCTGAATTCGCGCCAGAGGCTCGCCAGTGCTTCTGGTCAACTGTTCCAAGACGACAATGGAGGGCAGAGGGTTTTCGCCGCGCCGGCACGACCGTTCAATCGCTTCGTTGAGGCGCCGCAGGAATTTTGAAGGGCTGGCATTGCCAGCCGGATCCTCGACAACAACCCTGGTGGATCCCGTCGCACGCGAAATTCTCAGGCGGTGCAGGTTCAGGAGGCCCGATGTCCGGACGACCGGGATTTGCTGGAGGTGCAGATGGGTCGCAATAAGCAGGAGTCCAGGTGGGGTAAAAGAGAGGACACTTGCAACGCTCTGCAGCCAGAATAGGGAATTTCCAGCCATGGGTGGGTTCTCCGCAAATCCCCGGTCAATCAGGGTTGCAAAGTTCCTAACCGAATTTGCCCCGTGTCGTGAAACGACTTTTGATGTCAGCCCGGGGATGTCAACTGCACAAATTATGCCGCAATTATCCGTTAATCATGGGCTAATCGTGCGTTAATCGTGCGTTAATTTTTTGTAGCGAATCCTGTGCGGCGTGTCCGCCTCGTGGCCCAGGCGCCGTTTGCGGTCCACTTCGTAGTCTTGATAGTTGCCCTCAAACCACACGACCTTGCTGTCACCCTCGAACGCCAGAATATGCGTCGCGATGCGGTCAAGGAACCAGCGATCATGACTAATAACCACGGCGCAGCCGGAATAGTTGAGCAGAGCTTCTTCAAGGGCGCGCAGCGTATCGACATCAAGATCATTGGTGGGCTCGTCAAGGAGCAACACGTTAGAGCCGCTCTTGAGCAGCTTGGCCAGGTTGACCCGGTTGCGCTCGCCGCCAGACAGATCCTTCACTTTTTTCTGTTGATCAGATCCCTTGAAGTTAAAGCTTGCAACGTAAGCCCGCGAAGCCATTTTGATCCGACCAAATTCCAGATCTTCTAGGCCGCCCGAGATTTCAGCCCAGACGGTTTTGCTGCCGTCGAGGGTATCGCGGTTTTGATCGACGTAGGCCATTTGCAGGGTTTCCCCCAGGCGAAGCGACCCGGAATCTGGTTTTTCCAGGCCAGCCATCATGCGAAACAGGGTTGTCTTGCCGGCGCCGTTGGGGCCGATGATTCCGACAATTCCGCCGCGGGGCAGATTAAACGTCAAATCGTCAAACAACAGTTTTTCGCCGAAGGCCTTTTTGATGCCCTTGGCCTCAATCACGAGATCACCCAAGCGCGGCGCTGGCGGAATTTTTATTTCCTGAACCGTGGTCTGGGCCTCGTGAGATTGGTTGGCCATTTCTTCGTAGGCAGAGATACGGGCTTTGCTTTTGGCCTGACGGGCACGGGCCGACATGCGAACCCATTCAAGTTCTTTGGTCAAGGCGCGCCTGCGGGCCGATTCGGTTTTTTCTTCTTGGGCCAAGCGCATCTGCTTTTGCTCGAGCCAGCTGGAGTAATTTCCTTGCCAAGGAATTCCTTCGCCGCGATCAAGTTCCAAAATCCATCCGGCGACGTTATCTAAGAAGTAGCGGTCGTGGGTCACGGCCACCACGGTGCCCGGATAGTCATGAAGGAAACGTTCCAACCAGGCGACGCTTTCGGCATCCAGATGGTTGGTCGGTTCGTCAAGGATCAACATGTCAGGTTTTTCAATCAGCAGGCGGCACAAGGCCACGCGGCGCTTTTCTCCGCCTGAAAGATTCGCCACGGCCGCGTCGCCGGGCGGCAGACGCAGGGCATCCATAGCGATGTCCAGCATGCGGTCCAACTCCCAAGCATTGCAGGCGTCAATCTCAGACTGAACGCGCGACTGTTCATCGATGACCTTCATCATCTCGTCGCCGTCCATGGGCTCGCCCAACTTCATGGAAAGTTCCTCGAATTTAACGAGGAGTCCGCGCTGCCTGGCAACTCCAAGCTCCACGTTGCCGCGGACGTCCAACGTGGAGTCGAGTTGCGGTTCTTGGGCCAAATAACCGATGTTGATGCCTTCAGCGGGAAAGGCCTCGCCCTGGAAATTCTTTTCGACGCCGGCCATAATTTTGAGCAGCGTGCTTTTTCCGGATCCGTTCAGGCCGAGGACGCCAATTTTTGCGCCCGGGATGAAGCTGAGGTAAATGCCTTTGAGAACCTCGCGGTTGGGGGGATAGACCTTCCGGAGATTCACCATGTTGTAAATATATTGGGTCATCGGTCGCCTTTGCGTCGTTCTTCTTTAAGGGATGCCCGCTTGGCCTTTTCAATCATGTCAGCCAGTTCGGTGGATGACTCTAAATAACGAAGAAGCTGACCCTTTAAAACCTTTTTTTGGGCAAAGGGCGCGACTGAGTAGATGCCAAGGCTTTGAAAATAGTTGGTGACAACGACCTCAACTTTTTCGGGGGGCAAAGGCCAAGTGTTCATGATCGTCCGGGCTTGCGGGGTCGCCAGCTCCAGTGCGACAAATTCTTCGATGGGAAGCGATTCGGTGGACAGCATTTTTAGGACCTCCTGCCCAAAATGCTACCACATTGCGGTCACACCGCGGTTACATAAGTTCTCGTAAATCCTTCGGCAGCATTCACGGTCGCGCCACACTCCATTCGTGGCATCGATGCGCTCTAATTGCGCTCCATCGCCGAGAAATCGTCGAGGGTCACCTTGCTAAGGTTGATGCGGTTGGCAAACGAGGCATAGGCCAGATAGGCCGCCAGGCACTCGCGGTTGGCCAGCCACTCGGGCTGATAGAGCGGGCGCGTGATCCAGCCGGAATCAATGAACGGTTCTAAGGCCACGACATCCCCAAGGGTCAGCCGCCCAACAAACATGTAGGCTGGATAGTGGACCTTGTTTGCTTGGATGGCCTTACGCAAAAACGTATGCACATAAATCAAACCTTCGAGATAGACGACATCTTTGGTGAAGGCGACCTTGCCGCGGGGATCGCCGCCGCGAAAAACCCGCGCCGTCGAGGCAAAGCTTTCTTTTTCGGACTGGCCTTCGCTGAGAAAAAATTTGAAGACATCGATGAAATCGCCACCTTGAAGGGCCAATTCAATGGCCTTGATGCGCAAGGCAATGCGTTTTAAGCGCCAGAGGTCCATGGTATCGGTGATGAACTCGGCAAAGGTCGCAATGCCTTCTTGGGTCACCGTGGTCCTGGGCGAGCCAAGACCGAGGCTTTTTAAATGCGGCTGCTCCCGTCCATTTAGCATCGTCGCGGAATGAACCAGGCCCTCGTGTTCTGCAAGTTGCTTGATGTCGAGTTTTGTGAATTTCGTGTTGCCGCGAATCCGAATGCGCCGAGCACTGGCGGCGGCCTTGGATGCCAAGTCCGGATCGATCACGATTTCCAACGGGTGATCTTTGAAAATCTGGGCGAACCGCGCTTTCAGGGCCTCGGCCAACTCCTCGGAGGTTACGTCTGCTGCCGGCTCCGGCGAATTTAGGATGTGGCTATATTCATCGATGGATTTGATGAAATGCTCGGCGGCTGCGACATTGGTGACTTCTGTTTTGCCAATGGCATCCCCTGGGCGCCCGTAAAGTTCAATGGAAAGCCTGGTAAACTCGGGCTGTCCGATGCATTCCAGCATGCGTCCCGCACGGATATAACTCATGGCGGTTTGGGAAATGTAGCGGCCGACCGGATGACTGGTTCCGGCGGCGGCCATGATGCCTTCCAGGCGCTTCAGTTGTTCCGGGTAGCTGTGTTTTTTATAGGTGGGCAGCGGGATTTCTGGTTTGCCAGATTTCCATGACGCGATAAAATTGTGGCCGAGCTCCTCTGGCCAGGCCAGGTTGCTCAGAATTTTGATTTCTTTTGCGCATTCGACGAGTTGCTGGTCGAGTTGGGCAAAGTGTGAGAGGTCTTTATTCATGCTGAAAATTGTACCTCAACTTTTGAAACTCATGATTGGATTTGGATGATTCGCTGGTTCAATCTGCCAAAAGACGACTTGTTGCGGGGTCTGCTGCTGCCCGATCCGGGCACTCCCCTGACCCCCGAGGCTGCCCAAAATCTGGCCCTGGCCGTGGCCCTGCGTGGCCTTGGTGCAGTTTCGCCGAATCCCCTGGTTGGCGCCGTGATGGTCGATAGCGGGCATCGTTTTGTAGGCGCCGCAGCCCATGAACGCTTGGGCGGCCTTCATGCCGAGGGGCACCTTCTCAGTCAATTGCTGCATGAGTTGCCTGAGGCTGGTTTCAAGGCAAAGCTCGCCGGTGCCCGACTCTATGTAACCCTTGAACCCTGTGCCCACGAGGGGCGAACGCCGTCATGTGCCAAGGCACTTGCTGCAAGCGGGATCAGGGAGGTTATTTATGGTGTTACCGATCCAAATCCGCTGGTCAGTGGCAAGGGCTCGGAAATTCTGCGTGGGGCCGGAATAAATGCCGTAGATGCCTCATCTCACAGCGATTTTAAGCTCTGGTCTGCAGCCTGCCAGGATCTCGCCGGGATTTTTTTGCACAACATATCCACAGGGCGCATGTTTACCGGCTTGAAAATCGCCGCCAGCTTGGACGGGGTCGTTGCTTTTGAGGGCGACCGCCGCGTTTGGATCACGGGGGAGCGGGCCCGGGCCTACGGACATTATTTACGGATGGCCTACGACGCCATTGGCGTTGGTGCCGGGACGGTTTTAGCGGATCATCCGCGCCTCAATGTCCGCCATCCCTTTTTAACAGATTCAGCCATGACCCGGACACCGCGTCGCGTGGTGTTTGACCCGGGCGGGCGGGCCCTTGAATTTGCCTTGGGTGGCGCTGGCGTGCCCCTTGTCACAGAAGAGCCAGCAACGACAATCTGGCTGGTGGCCGGGCGCAACGGCAAAGCTGGCACCAAAGCGGACGGTAAATCGGCCGTAACGCCAGACTTGATTGGGCGTGGGGAGGCCCGCGGCATTAAGGTTGTGGCCATCCCGGTGGAGCCCATTTCTGGTCGCTTCATGTGGAGCGAGGTGGATGGGGCCCTGCAAACCCTAGGCGTGCGCAGTTTGCTCTTGGAGGGCGGCCCTGGCTTGTATGCGTCAGCCTTGGGCGAGGGCGACGTCAGAACTCGTCCAGCCTTGAATAAGATTCACCTTTTTCAGTCGCCCCAGATTCTTGGTGACCGCTCGCCATCCGGGGCCAAGGCCCTGCGCTGGACTGCGGCCACGTCCCCGCAACATGTCATTCGACAAGACCGCATTCAACTGTTTCAATTGGACGGTGATTGGGGGTTTGAAATTCCCGTAGAAACTCAAACGTGACCGGTAAAATTGTGGGGGCGCAGAACGGCATGCTGGAAACGATGGAAACAAACCGGGCGCAACCCAATGCTGGCCGTCCAGGATTCCCGGAGATTTATCTGTCGCTGGCTTTTTCCTTGGCGGAAAGATCAACCTGCAAACGCCTCAAGGTCGGCACCGTCATCACGTCAACGGATTACCGCAAGGTTCTGGCGGTTGGATACAACGGCAATGCCTCTGGTCTGCCGAATGCTTGCGACCGGGATGAGGCGGGGCGCTGCGGCTGCCTGCATTCCGAAGAAAACGCCGTGATCAACTGTGATAGTCCCCGTCACATGGAAAAATTTGCTTTCGTTACGCATTTGCCCTGTGTCATGTGTGCCAAGCGCCTGATCAATTTGGGCACTGTCAAACGCGTTTATTATTGCCATGAATACCGCTCCCAGGAATCTCTGACCGTATTTAAGGCTGTCGGCATCGAGTTTTTTAAACTGGATTTTCCAAAAATTGCTCTGCAAGTTTCGGGTGGGACTGAGCTTTGAATCATCAGCATCACCACGGACATCATCACCATCATCATCACCATCATCACGCTGGGACCAGTCGCAAAAATATTTTTTTAGCGATGGTGTTGAACCTTGGTTTTTCGGTCGTGGAATTCTTTGGGGGAATCTACGCGGGGTCGGTTGCTGTGGTGGCAGACGCAGTCCATGATTTCGGTGACGGGCTCGCCTTGTTCATGGCTTGGATCATGGAAGGTGTCGCAGACAAGGGGCGGGATTACCGCTTTTCTTACGGATACCGCCGCGTGTCGTTGCTTTCCGCCCTGATCACCTCCGCCTTTCTCATTGCGAC
This sequence comes from Oligoflexales bacterium, assembly GCA_947445775.1. Lineage (GTDB taxonomy): Bacteria > Bdellovibrionota_B > Oligoflexia > Oligoflexales > RGVZ01 > RGVZ01. The sequence continues at coordinate 45,697 of CANFEB010000018.1, forward strand.
TTCAATTTTTGTGATCGTTCAGGCCGTTCCGCGCCTCTTCAATCCTGTCCAACCCAAAACCGGATGGATGCTGCTCATTGCCATCGGTGGCATCGCCATCAACGCCACAGCTGCTTGGCGTCTGCGGGTCGGCTCGACCTTGAATGAGAAGGTGCTTTCGTGGCACATGGTCGAAGATTTGCTCGGCTGGGTGGTGGTTGGGATTTCCAGCATCGTCATGATGTATGTCAACATGCCCATCATCGACCCGATTTTGTCGCTGTTCTTTGTCGGGTTTATTCTTTTTAACGTCTTGAAAAACCTGCGCTCGACACTCGTTTTATTTCTTCAAGGCGTCCCGGAGCATTTACGCATTGATGCCCTCAAAAGTTCGATCGAGGCAATTTCTGGAGTGGCGGGGGTTCATGACTTGCACCTGTGGTCGTTGGACGGATCCCAGCACATCTTGACAATGCACCTCGTGGTGGATGCCGCCGATCTGGTTGCCGTGGAGGCCATCAAGACTCAGGTCAAAGCCATTGTCCATTCCGCCGGGGACCACATCCTGCCGACCATCGAGGTCGAGGCTGTGGCCGGAAGTTGCTCCAGTAATTCCCGGTAAGAAGACTCAAAAAACTCCCGCTCATGAGATTGAAGTGGGACGAAAGAATCTTGGGTTAAAAAGGGCTAGTTCATAATCTCGTTTGATAACAGCATGTTAAGCAATATCATCTGATTGGTTGTGAAAAGGGCGCATTTTTGTACCGAATGGTTTGAAATAAAGTGAAGGGGTATTTGCCTATGTCTCTTCGCTATGTTGAACGTCAGCCAGAGGTCGATTTGTAGGCTTGGTTGAAGGGTGCAAATCGCAAGCCCCTCATCGTCCGGGGCGCTCAGCAAACAGGCAAATCAACATTAGTCCGCGAATTCGCGCGTCGTACTAATATTGAATTAGTGGAAATCAACCTAGAAGAAAATCAGACGTTTGTTCGGCGGGCATTCGACGATGGGCATTTGATTGGCATCTTAACGACGTTGGAGCGGCTTACTGGACGGTCCCTGCGG
>CANFEB010000019.1 GCA_947445775.1 Oligoflexales bacterium
GAGATACCTGCGTCTCGCCGGATTCCAGCAGCTTTTGCGCTTCAGGATGAAACCGAATCAGCCGTGCCGCTTGGGCACGTTTCCAATATTGATTCGGCGTCAGTCCGATGTGAACCGCAAATTGTGCCGAGGTCATCGATAAGTTAACGGCAGCATTGCGCCGTTCAAGTTCCCCAATGAGCGACACGGACTCCAAGGTTATGCTGCGCTCGCGGGTATGCAGTTGTTTTGTTTCTTCGACAATTTCCAGAAGCTCTTCGCGGACATCATACATGTTTCACCCCTTTGTTTCTTGGAGTAAACATAACATCGGTTTTGATACGGATAATTTTTCGTGTTGGCCATGCCGTCAAAAATATTCTCGCCATGGCAGTCAATATTGACACGGATTGGTGTGGCGCAAATTTTTCGAAAAACTTAAAACATGCATCGAAGAACGCACTAATGGCGAAGCCTGAAGGTCAAAAATCGTGTCAAGCGACATCTCGACGATTAATCGCTGGCGCCGAGCCAGTTTCAGCATTTGATTACGTTTGCCGTCGTCGATGCGATTGGCGACGGCCTCTGATAATTCCTGTGCTTGATTGTAGCGGTTTACATGTCCTTTGAAATTCTTTCATACAACGCTCCGGAAATTCTCGTCTTTTCCGGAGTGTTCTGATTTAGCTTTAAAATGTCAATGAAATCGGATGGTAAAAAATTATCGGCGCTGTGATTAAGTTGCGCTTACTAAAGCCCCCAGCCTTCATGAATATTCTGATATTCTATGGGGCAACTCCCCTGACAGGGGGAGACCCAGACACCAATTTTCCGAGGCCCCACAAATTCAGGTCGGATCAAAAATTAAACGGATTACAGGCATTTAAAATTTCGTGAGCATATGTACCGCAATTTCTACGGCAACCAAGCCCCCCGCATCCCGCAGTACCGATGCACTTTGCATCAAAATTCGCCTGGATCCCTTTCCGCTTGTCATTAATTTTCTTTTGTTCCGCCCTGGCCGCGTCGACGGCCTTGGTAAACACATTGGATAACGCTGTTTTTAATTCTGCAAAAGTTTTACCAGGTTTAAGACTAGTATAATTAGGATTAGCGCCTTGCAGATATTCGTTCAATACTGCCAGTACTTGGGCTGCCCATCCGCTAAACGAGGACACAAAACCTAACAATGCGGGGAGCACCTGAAGCGCCCCAACTAGATTCCCCACCCCGAATTTGTGGCGATCTCCCGTTCTAGTTCTTTCCATTTCCTAAATTCGGAACAAGACTCGTTAATAAGCGCCTGGCAAGGCGCTGGCCCCGGAGGAACTGAGCAAGAAGCTTGGGTCGAAGGTACCGGTAAACCCTGGCCCTGCGCGGTGCCGGCGAAATATGTAAGGCAGCACGAGATGGCTGCTAATAGTAACCCTGCCCTAAATGACCGACGCGGTGTGTGTGTGTGTGTGCATCACTGGTCCCCGATTCTGTGAAAATTTTTCCGTTTAACTTTTAACTTGGCTACATTCGGAGCAATGCAGAAAAACCTTTAGGAGGTTTAGGATCCCCGAATTGACAAAAAAAACAGAATCAAAATATCAAGTAAATTCGGGCGGTTGCACTCGTCGCGTCCTAGTAAAAATTATTTTATGGAAGCCAGAATTTGCCGCCCGGCTTGAATTTTCTCTGGGGCACCCTCCACCTCTGTCAGGGGTGACCGAGGGGTGAATAAGTTTATTTTGTTAAATAACGCAAGATTAGCTCAAGTGACGGCACATTACGTCCGAATCAACATGCAATGCTTAAATCAGAAAAATTTTCACTCCGCCGCCTCGACTTGGTCGCGCTAGTTTGCCTTGTTGCCGTGACTGGGTGTGCCAAGGCTCATAAAAATTCACAGGCCGCGGAAACCAACACCGAGGACGGCCGCGTCTTTGTCGGAATGAGCGTCACTTCTGCCGATGCCCTACCACCTTGTGAGGCGTCTCTGGCCGGCAGAATTGTCTACGTCGTTACGGAAACGGGGTTTCGCATCTGCAACAACGACGCTTTGCAAAATAGCCCCGAAAATTCTGCGTCAGGACAATCAGGACAGCCAGGACAATCAGGACAGTCATGGCAATGGCGCGTCGCCGCCGTCGGCAGCGAAGATTCCTGGCAGTCGGCTTTCAAGCTTTACCAAAAATTTCATAATGGCGTGGTCAGGATCGCCATCCAATGCAAAGACGCCAACGGCTTGCGAATGACGTCCCTGGGCAGCGGGTTTCATTGCGCGCCGGGCGTCATCTGCACGGCCCACCACGTTTTAAAATGTCCCAAAGACTCAGAGCTTGGTGGCATCAATTTGCACAGAATTATTGGTAGCGGCGACAGCATCGCCGGTCTCGATAATGCGGATATGCCGCCGCCATTTTATTCACTCGACCTGAACAACGCCTCGGCCGCAGTCCTGAACCAAATCACCCATCACCCTTCCCGCGACCTGGCTAAACTTAAATTGACCTCGGATGACCCCAAGGTTTCAGCCATGCCCGTATTGCCTTGGGCTACTGCGCCATTTTCGGAGACCATTAAAACCCTGGCCAACGTCCTCAGCATGAGTTTTCCTTTGGGCTTCACCGACCTTTACACCCACTTGGGATCGGTGAACGCCAGCAGCATCGGGGAGTGCAATAATTCCACAAACGGGTGCTTGCGGGGCAAATTTGACTTCTCGACGACCAACGACACGGATCATGGCAGCAGTGGCTCGCCCCTTTTAGATCTGCAAGGGCGCGTGGTCGGTGTGGTCACGGCGGGGACAGAAGGAAATAACGCGAATTTTACATGGGCTATTGACGCCTGGCTGCTATCTGCGTTCTAAATTGATGTGATGAATATTGCAGCGCCTTCTGGAATCCATTTTCTAAGTGCGGATGATTGTCTGGTGACGTGGCTGCGTGACCAGCTCGACCCCTTGCATCATTCCGACCTTGAGTCGACGTGGATTGTTTTACCGACCCGCCGCCTGGCCGGAAACCTGACGGCCAGCCTTGCCGCCAGCCGAGATGTTTTGGGCGCGGGCTCATCATTTTCAGGCTCATCATTTTCAGGCTCATCATTAATAACGCCCAGAATTTTCAACCTCGACGGCTTCCTTGCTGCCGCTCAAGTTAACTCTAACGCTAACGCTAACGTTAATGCTAACGCTAACGCTGTTAACTTGCGGGTCATCTCGCCAGAAACTGCAGAGGCCTTGATCGTCGCCCATTTGTCAGCAGATTCGCCTGATTCGCCTGATTCGCCTGATTCCTCGTCAAAACTAAATCAAAGCCACGCCCACGAACTGGCCCATTTGATCAGCACGGCGGTGGACAACGAGCTGCCCCTGAAGGCCATCGGCCCGGGCGCGGTAAAAGTTTTGCGCGAGGAAATTTACCGCTCTGACGAACAGGTCTGTGCCCTAATGGACCGCGTTCAAAGCATCCAAGGGGCCATCGACTCCTTTGTGGAGCTGCTCAAAAAAAACAGCCTCGAAACCATGGAAATGCGGCGGGCGCGCCTGGCCAAAAGCATCACGGCCAATTCCTCTCTGACGCCAAATCCAGATGAATCCGCGGCGAATCCACCGTGGAGGCGCCTCATCATCGCCGGTTTTACCAGCATGGTGCCGGCTCACATTGAAATGCTGCGGGCGCTGGCCCGGCAGCCCGGAGTCACCGTGGTTCTGACCACGCCGCCACCAGATACGCAAGGGACCCCCATGGCCCGCCTTGCCAACTGGCTGACACCGGCAGACGTCACGACAACAACAACAGGAACAACAACAGGAACAAATTCGTCCCATCCTCCAATTCACGACGACACCCATCATATTCAAAGCTGGATTGCGGACACCCGTGAAGATGAGGTCAACCTGGCCCTGGACCTGGCCCTTGAGCTTCTTGAAGGCCGTCGCGTTGAAGCCCCGGGACTTCCCCCGGCGGCCTCGGTGGCCATCTTGATACCGGATGAAAAAACCTATGAGCCTCTGATCCGCAAGGCCCTTAACGACCGGGCTGAAGGCACCGGCAAATCTGGATTTAAAAGTTTCAATCTCGCCGCCCCCATTCCATTAACGAAAACCATCGTTGGCTCGTGGTTTCTGCACATGGCCCAATTTGCCCGGCAGCCTCAGCATGAATGCAATGAAGACGCCCGGCAGACCGCAGCCGCCTTTCTGACCCATCCGCTCCACAGGTATGCGCCGGAACACGGCGGACGGGCCGCCATCACCGCCTGCCTAGCCCAGGCCATTGCCGCCAGTTCCGACATCAAATCCTTTGGCAAGGGCCTGCATGGTTTGCCCGCCACAGACCCGGAAATCATTGCAGCGGCGGCCGCCGTCCTCGATCGCGGTCTGGATTTGGCCAAGAAGATGCGGACCAAAGCTGTGCTGACGACGTTGGGCATTGAGCTAGATCAAATAAGTGAGCTGGATCAAATAAGTGAGTCGGACGACATAAGTAACGCCCAAGAATCCTGTGCCGCCATCGCCAGAATCCTTCACGACCTTGCCTTCGTGACCCATCTGACGCCAACTTCCCCGGCGACCCTTCTAGACCTTTTTGTGCAGCGACTTAATTCAGCCTCGGTCCGTGAACGGGGCGAGCCCTTGACGGGCCTGCAAATCCTGACCCTCGCCGAAGCCAGACACGTGCCCTTTGAATCGGCCATCATCCTCGGCTGCAACGAGGGAGTCTTTCCACGGGCCTTGCCCCAAGACCGATTGCTCGATCAGTTTTTGTTGCGCCGCCTTGGCCTGCCCACCTGGGAAGACCTCGAAGCCATTGAGGACACGACTTTTTATTTGCTCCGCGCGCGCCTGTCGAAAATCATCATGACGTGTGCGCGGCGGGATAGCGCGAAGCCCTTGGTTCCGTCGCGCTACATTGAATTGATGAAAAACTTGCATGGGGTCAAACCCCAACAGGGTAATGGTAGAGGCTCGGCCACATCGCCCCAAACGCCCCAAACGCCCACCAGTCCTGCTGCCATGCCAACCTCGGGCCACATCATGACGCCCGCAATCCATGCCGTTGATCAGACCGCGAAGCTTTCAGCCTCTAGCCTCGCCTCCCTCATCACCTGCCCTTACAAATATGCCCTCGACCGTCAGGCGGCGGGCCAGCCCCTTGATTATGAGTCCAGCGTCAAGATGCGCCAAGGCACCTGGCTTCACATGGCGATCAGCCAGGCCCTCAAGGATCTCACGCCCGGCGCCCCCACCACGCTGGCGCAGCTTAAAGTCCGGTTGATCGAAGCCAGCGCGAAACACATTCCGTCTGAACTCCGCGCCACCGACATTCAAGCCCATTTGGAGCATTGGTCCTGGCCACGCCTGGCCGCATTTACTGTGCACAACTGGGGGTTGGTGCCGACTCCAATTGAGGCCTTCAGCGATCTGAAATTTAATGTTGAATTTGCTGGCCGCCAATTTCGCGGCGAGATCGACCGCTATGAAAACCTCGGCTCAGTTTGGCTGCTGGTGGATTACAAAACCTCCGGTTCTCCCAAACGCCCAGACATCATGGGGGGCATTCAACCGCAGCTGGCCATTTACGCCCACGCTCTGACTGAAACGCGGGGCCTAGATTTGAGTCGTTGCATTGCCGGACATTTTGAAATCATCAAAGGCAACTGGGTCCCAGGATTTGTCGGTGAATCCGCCAGAGACGATGCCCTGGCCCTGGGCTTGATTCGTCCCCGGCAAAAAATCTTGGGGGCCGAACCAGCCATTGCCGCCGCCGCAGAGATGTTGCAGTGGCGGACCCAAGAAGTCACCGGCGAGACCCCGCAGTATCTGCCCGATCACAGCAATTGCGGATGGTGCCCTCACAACAATATTTGCCGCCGCGATGATGCCGCCGCAGAAATATATTTCGATAATCATACGCAATCCAAAAAATTGCGCGCCCGCCGCAAGGCAGTCTCTTAATGGCAAATACCTAATGGCAAATAAAAAACAAATAAATAACGCGACCTCAAATCCGCGCAACCCCTACCAGAGCCACGTCGTGAAAGCCTCGGCTGGCTGCGGCAAAACATTTCAATTGTCCCAACGGTTTCTGGCCCTGGTTGCCGCTGGCGCCGATCCTGCCACCATCATGACCGTGACGTTTACGCGCAAGGCCGCCGCCGAGATGCGCGAGCGGATTTTAGCGGATTCCGGAAAATTACTGGCCGGCGGCCCCGAGGCCGAGTCCTTTGACCGCGAGATGGCCGGATTTCTTGCCACCTCTAAACGCCTGATTCGTGACGAACGCGGCATGGAACTGCCCCCGCCACGCAGCGCGCGGGAAACTGGCCGCCTGATCATAAATCAAAGCCAATCACTGCGCATCACGACTATCGATAGCGTGTTCAAAGACTGGGTCGCCAAGTTTCCAGTTGAAACTGGCCTGGTGCCGCCCTCTGAATCTGGCTCAAGCTCTGGCACCCCCTTAACGCTTGCCGACGACCTTGACCTGCTCGCCATGGACCAGGCTGCCTGGGAAGTCGCCAACCGTGAAGCCTTGACGAAATCTTCCAGCGCCCCAGACTACAGCGACAACAGCGACGATGCGGAACTTGACGGCTCAAGCGCTGAGAATCCGAATTCAGTTTTAAATCTCGCGAAAGAATTATCAAAATACAGCAGTTTTCTGTGGCATTTGGAGAGCGCCGGACACGTTGATTGGTTGATGAACCCCACGGGGGGAGATCCCGAAGCCCTAAAGCAGCACCTTTTTGAGGGGTTGCGTCCCCAGTGGAATGCGTTGGCCGGTGTTCTGAAAAATAATCGCGGCGACGACTTGCGCAGCCTCGTCGCAAATTCCGACATCGAAGGTTTAATTGCCGGGAAATATTTGACCGGCAAATTACTCTTCAACAAAGTCACCCTCAGCGAAAAAATAACGGCCTCCGTTGCCCAAGAAAAATCGGCCATCTCAGAAGCCCTCATGGTCTGGACTAACGCCCTTAAAATCAAAACCCTTCGCAAAAAATCAGAGGCGGCCTGCACCCTGTTCAACCTCTACCGACGGGCTCTAGCAACAGCGAAACAAAAGGCTAGCGTTGTTTCCTTCGATGACTTGTTGGCTGGGAGTTCGAAAATATTTTCCGAACCAAACGCCGCCGGAGCTCGATTTTTGCTACAACGGCGCATCCGCCATTTGATGTTGGATGAATTTCAAGACACCAGCTGGCCCCAATGGAACATCTTCCAGGAGATCGCCAGCGAAGTGCTGACGGGGACCGAAGAGTCCATTCCAGGGACTGTGTTTTTGGTCGGCGATGAGAAGCAAAGCATTTACGGGTTTCGCAACAGCGACCCGGAAATCATGTCCGAAGCCGCCGCCAGCCTGGGGGATTTGGGCGTATTGGAGTCGCCCCTGAACCACAGCTTTCGCACCTGCAAGACCATCCTCGATTTTGTGAATGCCGCCTGCGGGCAAATGCCTGATTTTCCGCGTCATGAACCCGCATTGCGCGCCGACGGCCGCCCGGTCAACGTGGATGTCGGCAGTGTAACGATCTTACCAGTTGCAGAAAACGCTGCAGATGTCCCACCCGATGAAAAGTTGGATGTGGATGGCTTGGAAGCTCTAGAGGCCAGCGGCCTGGCCAATTGGTTTGAGAAAGCTCTGAGTGGCAGCGGCTCCCACCCTGTTTTTGATAAAAATTCGGGATCAAATGATGATCCTGGGAAGTCACCGCCGAGACCCCTCGAGCCTCGGGACTGCGCGATTTTGTTCCGGGCAAAAGATCGAATTTGGGCCGTCGAACGCGCCCTGCAAAAGGCCGGGATTCCCACCATTCGCGAAGAATCAGGAAATATCTTCGAGCACCAAGAGGTGCGTGACTGCATGGAACTTCTCCGTTTTTTGGCCCGCCCCGGAGATTTGAACGCGTTGCTTGGGGTTGCGAAGAGCCCGTTTTTGGCGTGCTCCGACGAAATGATCGCCGCCGCTTTAGGTGCCTCCAACGACAGTTTGCGTCATTCGCCGCTGCGGGCTGCTCGAGTTTTACAAAACCTCGAAAGTGAACAGGCCATCAAGACGGGACAAGAAAAATCTTGGCTGTCGCGCGAGTTGACCCAGGCTGAATTTTTACAGCCCTCGCGGCAACTTGAGTCCTGTTTGCGGGCCAGTGATTATTTTGAAAAGTCCAGCGCCTCGCGGCCGGGGGTTGAGGCAGAAGTCCTGGGAAATAATATCGCCGCGTTTTTGGATCTAGTCCGCAGCCTAGAAGGTAACTGCGATGACAACCTGCACGCCGTTGGGGCAACCTTGCGGCGCATGGCGGCGATCGAAAAATTGCCAATTTCTATCAGCACATCGACGGCCGATGTGAATGCCGTGCGCCTCATGACCGTCCACAAATCAAAGGGACTCGAATTTCCTTTGGTGGCTATTGTCGACACGGCAAACCCGTGGCTCGCGGAGCCCTCCGGCTGGTTAAAGATCTTTGCTTCGGGGGACGCTTCCCAGTCCACTAATGCGGGGCTGGTCTACCTGGGCTCTAAGACGGCCCGCCCCGAAGGCGACGCAGAAATGAATCGATTTCTGGATTTGGCCCTGTTGCATGAAATTTCCGAGGCCAACCGTATCTGGTACGTCGCCTTGACCCGGGCACGGCAATATCTGGTCTTGAGTGGCACGCGCCGCACAGGCCGCCAGCCCCTCTTGGATGCTCTCGCGCGCGTTGGCGGAGCTCCGCTGATTTCCCATGAGATCTGCTCCCAAGCCCTGCAATCCATCAATACGCCTGTAAAAATGCCTATGATGGCACCCGCGCCATTGCCTGCGCCGGCGGCGGAACTTTTATGTCAGGCCGCGAATTCTCCTTTGCACGCATATTCCGGCCAAAAGCCACTGCCACTGCCTTTTGGCGTCAAAATACTCGTCGCCAGTCGGTTTTCAGAAAAAAAAGAGAAAATAAAAGCCTTTGAAGTAACGCCCGCAGTCAATGCCGCAAACTCCGTCGCCATGCCGGCGCGCCTCGCGGCTGCCATCGGCACCATGGTTCACGCGGGCCTGGAACACGCCGTCCGTAAGATTTCTTTTCCCCATGAGGCCATTTGGGTCGCCATTTGTGACAAAAGCCTGCTCAATGATGGCGACTCTGACATACGCAATGGACTCCGCGAAGCCATGGCGCAGCTGACAAGCGTCCTGGAATCTGCTGTCTGGAAGGATCTCTTGGGTCGTTACCAGCGGCACCGCGCCGAAGTTCCGGTGATCATGCTCGATCACAAGCGCAACCTGCATTCCGGGACGATTGATCTACTTCTCGACAATGCAACATCGTCAGACATTATGGTGGTGGATTTTAAAACGTCCCAGGTTGCGGGCGATCCCACCGAGCATGCCCGCGACCACGGTTACTTTGACCAAGTGCGTTCCTACACGGCAACCATGAAGCAGGCTTTTCCAGGCGCAAAAATAGCCGGGTGCATTTTCTACACCCGGCTTCTTCAAACGGTGGATGTCCCGCTCTGAAAAACGATTAAACTGGCCAGCCTAGAACATCGTATAGCTAAGGCGCGCCACGTTTTCCCAACGCTTGTCATTAACGCGTTTTGCGTAGACGCCATCGATATACTGCAGCGTGTCATTGATAAACAACACGCGGTCATTGACGGCCCAGGTCAGGCGCAACCGGTTAAAAGTTGAGTTGGTTACACTGTAGCCATCTTCACGAACTTCCACTCCGGATTCAGCGTCTGCCACAGCGACGGCCTTGTACTTGGGCATCCATTCCGTATCCACAAACGCACTCAGCGATGCCGTAACGCCATTGAAGCGCGAAGGCTTGAATGAAACTGCAGCAACACTCTCATTGGTCAACTTCGGCTCGCGCTTGACGGTCTCGTCGAGTTTGGTTTCTTCGTTGTAGACCAAACCGATCTCACTTCCCGGACGGCCCACCTGATTATCCACCGGGGCAAAACCCGGGCGGCTAGCAGTTTCGATGCCTGGCTCAATGCTTCCGGTAAAGCTCAGGGTGCCTGCGCGCGAGGTGAAATCCCGCGACTTGAGGGCCGTGTTCAGAGCCAACTGGCCCGTGGTGCCTTTGCCAGCAAACGGCGTCATCAGGTCCAAGTAGGGCGTGACCGAGAGGTGGTTGCCGCTATAGGCGCTGAATTCAGCAATGAGTTCGGGATTACGCTGTTTAAATTCAGCACTTTCAGCATCCTTGATCACACCAAACGTCGCTGAAAGGTCCAAACGCCCGTTGATAAGACGCGTTCCGATGATCGGGCGCACTTCCATCCGCGGGGTTACATTGGTAAGGGACTCGCCATTCATTTTGAGGTTCAGGCCATGACGGATCTCTACCTTGGAATAGGCGTTGGTCATGATGTCTTGGGCGGATGCGCGTTTTTCAGCCGCAACATCTGGAGCAGGCGGGACGCTTTGGGCGAGGGATCTTGGTGAAACTAGCGATGAAACTAGTACGGTTGTGGAAACAGCAAGCGACATGACAAAGAAACGCATGGGCTACCCCCCTCCAAATAATGCCGGAAAATGCCGGCAAAACCTTGACTCACTATGAGCAAAATACACTGTAAGGCGCTTCTACCATGACTTTTAAAGTTTTGGTAATTTTTTTATGATTTTTAATAATGATTGAAAGTCGTGGGGGCTAAAACTAGGCCTGTCATTCACCAGCGATATCAAATCAATGGGTTAGGGATTGAAGGGGTGCGCCATGCGGGCAGCATGCGGGTGAAGTGGTTGGGCCGAAAGAATCTATGTCGGACTGGTCCCCGACCAAACAACGCTATGGGTAGCGCATCGAGATCCCTCGCTACTCGACATCCCGTGGGCAGTGATGCTTGCGCCAGCAGTCCACTGTAGGATTGCCTTTGCCTTGGAGTATCAGGTCCTTCTTGCCGTGCAGTAAGAGAAACGAGATTGGTCCCCAGGACTTTTTCGTATGCGAATCCCTTCTCCCTCGCGAGGCGACTGAGCCTTGCGCCGATCGATTTTCCCTGTGCGGCCTGATTCTTCACCTTCTACTTACTCCACGATAATCGCGTCCCACTGACGTAAAACGAAGCGCTCAAGGCCCAGATTCCTAGCCGCCTTCAGGATCTTTGCCTCGCTTGTTTGGCGGGATTTGATGGCGGTCCGCGCAGCGTGAATCGCGGTGCTGAGACCAAGCTTCGTGGAGTAGCGAAGCGCTTCCACGATCGCGCGGTTGATGTTCGCGATCCGATAGTAGCGATGCCGCGAGATTCCGATCGAAGGATCGAGCTTGGTACGAATGACGCGGTACCGCGCTCCGCGCCTCTTGATGTGTTGCGGCACGAGGATCCAAGTCTTGCTGGGAACCTGTTCGATCAAGCCATAGCGAAATAGAGCGGTCAGGCCGCCGATCGTCGATTGTGGTCCGAAATGAGCGCAAGCAATCGCAAAATCGAAATCCGCGGGATCAATGTCGGTAGCGGGATTCTGAAAGATTCCACGGTCGAGCTGAATGACACTTCCGCCACTAACGAGTCTGTAGATTGTTGGGCGACTGATGCCTGCGGCGACCGCATCCGCGACGGTGAATATTCCGGCGGGGATGCGCTGCCGCGCGCTCGTTTTCGATGTTTGTGCACCCGTGGCAGCCATTACCCATCCAATAGAAAAGTGATTCCGATGAATTATAGTGATACAAGATAGGCATTTTGTCAAAGGAATGCCATTTTCGTTACACGACTTCAAGTTCGCCATCATGTGCGTATCGAAGGCCGCAATTCCGAGTGGGAAGTCCCTGAGTACTCCGCAATGTGAGATTGCTGCTGAGGGAATTCGTCTTCCGCGCATGTTTCTCGGATATTGTAAGTTGGAATTTCAAACATATCGTTCATTTTGATACGATTCGCGGTTACCACGCCGTAAATTTAGTACATGGTTACGGCCTAGTCGCAATTCACTCACCTCAGGAGGTTGTTGGTAGTGGCGGAGAATAAAACGAATCTCGATTGCATTGAACTCAAGCGACAGCTTCAAGAAAAAGTTTTGAAGGAACGGGAAGGTCTAAAACCTGAAGACCTTTCTAAAAATGATCAACAACATATTTTAAGCGATGCCAATTTGGGCGCACTTTGGCGCCGACTGTCCGAAAGTCACAAGCGTCGGGCTGGGTAACCGAGCGTGGATTTATAAAAAACGGCATAAAAGCGTCTTGCAGCTTCTAGCATGACTTTGAAAAATCCGGTTGCATTGGCTGGATTGAACGCAAATTTAACAACACTATTATAAAAACAGCCGCATAATTTATAATAGCGTTATTGTTTTGGAAGTTCAAAGCAGCGCAGATTGAAAAAACTAGCGAGGCACTGGCTCCAGACCGGGCTCTAGACCCAGTCCATCATCGCCGACCCCCCGGTCAAGTTTTCGGTCCATTTCGTACTTTGGATCCCAAATAAAGCCCTGCTCGGCCGCCACTTGCAACCGCCGGGTCACCCCAGCCGCCAGGAGATCTCTGTGGAACTCCTGGACCATTGTCAGGCAGCTTTCGATGGAATCGGCAGTGTTGATCCGCTCCCGCAAATTTTTAGCCCCGGGCCAGCCCTTGGCATACCAAAGAAGGTGCTTGCGCATGCAAACCGCCCCCATCCCCCCAGGACCGTAAGCCTGCTGCTGCCAAGTCAAGTGCTCGGTGACCGTCTGGAGCCATTCGTCGGCACTGACCTCGGAATTTCCGGTCATAATTTCGCGGAAAATCCACGGATTTCCTAACGCCCCGCGGCTGACCATGACCCCATCAACTCGACTTCGTTCGCGCATCTGGAGGGCATCGCCCTGGCTGAAAATGTTGCCGTTGCCGATCACCGGAATGGCAAGACGGCGACGCACGGCGGCAATGGTCGCCAGGTCAACGGGAAAGCTGTAATCCTCGCTGCGCAGGCGTCCGTGGATGGTGATCCAATCGGCCCCGCCCTTCTCCGCAGCATCGGCAACCTCAAAAATACTGACCTGGGAGCGGTCCCACCCTAGGCGGACTTTAACGGAAAACGGTTTGTCCGTGGCCTGCCGCCCCCGACGAACCGTCTCGTAAACCCGCTCAGGTTCCTTCAGAATTGCGCTGCCGCTGCCGGTTTTCACCACTTTGGTGACTGGGCAGCCCATATTGATGTCGATCGTGTCAAAGGGCTGCTTGTCCAAAATCTCAATGGCCCGGGCCACGTCGTCAGCCGAGCCGCCCGTCACCTGGACGCCGAGGACGCTTTCTTCAGCGTGGCGGGCCATCATGTCAAACGTGCGTTGGCTTTTGTAAAGAATCGCCTTGGCGGAGAGCATCTCTACATAGGTGAGGGACGCCCCCTGCCCTGCACAGACTCGCCGGAACGGATGGTCCGACACCCCCGCCAAGGGCGCGAGAATGATCGGAAATTCCGGGAGTCCAAGTTTTTCAAAGGCTGGGCAGCGAGGCATGAAAAAGTCTCTCTTAAAAAACGCTTTAAAAAACCAACGACAGCGGCGGCAAGTTCAGTACAGCCGGGGACTCGCGCTTCGAGTAGGCCGCCATAAAGGCAATCACATCCCACCAGGTATGGATGAAAGCCGCTTCACCGAGCGTCCAACCATTTCGTTGCGTCACATAGCCCAGGTGGTAACCCAAAAGCAACTGGGGAATCGGCAGATCGACCGAGCCCCGGTGGGCCAGCGCAAAAATCAATGATTGCAGGATGTTACTGGTCGTGTCGCCGGCGACATATTCCCGGATCAGGGGCATCATCCAGCCGCGAAACAGCGCCTCTTCGTGGGTTCCCGCCAGATACGAGTAGCCCGCTCCAAAGGCATAGTCCGTGTCGCGCAGGGCCACGTTCACATAGCCCGGCGTTTTACTTTTGACAGAATAAGCGGCCAACGCCCCAATAACTCCAAGAGGAATATAGGTACTGGACCTCGACAAATAACTAACGCGAAACGGCGCCGCCACGGTATCTAAAACCGCGGCTTTACCCGTGACTTGCTCGCCCATAAAAGAATATTGGCCGGATTCCCGACGGGAATCGGCGGCGTTTTGAAAGGCGTGAAGCGTGCTGTAGCTGCCAGCCGCAAAGGCCATCTGACCACCCAGCATCGCCCGCCGAACATCGCCATCCCGCGAGGCGAGGCCCTCGTCAGTTCCGATTTCGGATCCTGACTCTACCTCACGGCGTTTGAGAGAATCAATGGCGGTGGCCGCAAGGGAGCTGCCTCCCACCCAGATACCGGTATAGGCGGCAGCGGCCCGGTATTCCCCCTCCCACCACTGGTCAAGCCCAGGCAGAAAAAGGCTCAAAGCCGGTGCCAGGATGTCGCTTTTGGCCTCGGCGCGGACGGGGCCAGCGCGGGTGATGGCCACGATTGTCAACAAAGCCATGAATAAAGACATGATGGTTTTGATCACGTAAGCTCTCCAGTTTGCGTCAAAGCAATTTGCCGATACACTAGCGCATTCCGGCGGTTACCTTCAGTATTTATTTCAAACCGGTGAATGCCGTTAAACGCGCTAAATGCCACTAAACTCCGGGGAGAGTTGCCTTGCTCGACATCAAATTCATCCGTGACAACACAGAACTGGTTGCTAAAGGCGCCAAAGAAAAAAATTTGAAGGTGGATCTGGCGCAACTCCTGACACTGGATGGAACCCTGCGCACCCTTCAAACCGAAACCGAGGCGTTGCAAGCCGAGCGCAATCGCCTTTCAAAAACCATTGCCCAGGCCGCTGCCGCCGATCGCGATGCCTTAAAGGCTCAAGTCCAAGGCATCAAACGCCGCATGGATGAAATGGCGGGGCCTCTCGTGGCCGCCAAGGCTGCTTTTGATGCCCTGATGCTGCTCGTTCCGGCTCCCGCCCGTGCCGATGTTCCCGTGGGCCGCGACGACACGGAAAATGTTGAAGTGAAGCGCTGGGGCACGATTCCAAAATTTGATTTCGAACCCCTTGACCACGCGATCGTTGGGGAAAATTTAGGTATCGTGGATTTTGCGCGCGGCGTGAAATTGGCCGGCAGCAGATCCTATATTTTAAAAGGCGACGGCGCGCGCCTTGAGCAAGCTGTCCTGCGTTTTACTTTCGATAAATTGTGCGGGCGCGGCTACACTCCGATGACTGTTCCCGTGCTGGTCAAAGAAGAAGCTATGATCGGCACCGGCTACTTTCCGACGGGACGCGACCAGGCCTACTACGTTGAAAAGGACGAACGCGCTCTGGTTGGCACGGCCGAAGTCAGTCTGACCAGTTATTACAGTGGCGAAATTTTGCTCGAAGCAGACCTTCCGTGCCGTATCATGGCATGGAGTTCGTGTTTCCGGCGCGAGGCCGGCACCTACGGCAAGGACACCAAGGGTCTTTACCGCGTTCATCAGTTTCAGAAAATTGAGCAAGTGATCATTGCACCGGCCGATGCGGAACTTTCGGAAAAACTCCACGACGAACTGTTGAAAAATGCCGAAGACGTTTTGCAGGAATTAGGCCTCGCCTACCGCGTCGTTTATGTTTGCACGGGCGATCTGGGCCAGGGGCAACTCCGCAAGCACGACATTGAAACCTGGATGCCTTCGCGCAAGGCCTACAGCGAGACTCATAGTTGCTCCACCTTTCACGACTTCCAGGCGCGCCGTTTGCAGATGCGTTACCGAACAAAATCAGGCGAAGTAAAAACCTGTTACACCCTGAACAACACGGCGATTGCAACGCCGCGCGTCATGATTCCACTCCTCGAATGCTTTCAGCGGGCCGATGGCAGCGTTCAAATACCCGAGGTTCTCGTGCCGTACATGCAAGGCCAAAAAATTATCAAATCACGGACGTAATTTATTATGCCGTAACATGATGTTGCGACGGATATTTTTCAGTTTTTATTGATTTCCACCTAAAGTCCCGATTGCTTCGTCCGAAGACCCTCATGCCAGTCTGGCCACGTAGGACCAGGCGGTATTTAGAGGAGATCGCATCATGAAACTTTTGTGGGCTGCCACCCTCGTGGCTGTATTGACCATCATTGTCGGCGGCTGCGCATCGACACAAAAAAAAGCTGCCCTCGTAGCACCTAAGGGCGCCGAGTATATTGGCACGGGCGAAGAGAACCATAGCATTGAGAGCATGCGCATGGTGGCCCAGATGGATGACGTGGGAGACTATTCACTGGATGGCAATGGGCCAGTAAAGAAAAAGAAAATCAAAAAACCCAATCACAAAACGTGGTTTTCGTCGTCATTTGGCTATTGAATTAGCCCCTATGCGAGCATGAGCAACTCGATGGAGTCAAAACCATCAATCACCTCAACCGCATGAAGTTTATATTTTTTACTCAGGGAAGAAACAGCAAATTGCTGCTCTAATTTTCGTGCGATCCGCAGGCGGTCGCGTTGGGATACGCGCCCAAGCTTGATCTCAGAGATTATAATCTTTTTATTGGGTATTTCGCGGACAATGTCCCACTCTATATTTTTCTCCCAGTATCTTTTTGCGTTCTTAAACCGATCCCTGACCAGCTTCTCTAAAACATGTCCAGCATGAATCTTAATCATTTCTGATTTTTCAATTGCGCTTAAAATGTGCCACCGACTCCTCAGCGGTGAGTAGGTGCCGAACCAAAATAACAGGGCGGGATCACCCAACCGATAAAAACTAAGTTTCGAATCACGCTCATTTGCGCCAAAGGGTGTGTCCCTGTGGACAAATCCGAGATCCACAAGAAGTTTAAGTGGGCGCGTAAGATTGGTTGCGGGCTGGCCAAGACGGCCTGCTATTTCCGAAATTTTATGGCTACCGCGACCGATGCATTCAAGGATCGATCTCGCCATATTTCCAATAGCTCCTTCATCCTTCAGGATGCGCCCTGGTTCGTCCTCCATGATAGATCCCGATTCAAAGTACAGCGCATCCGCTATTCGTAAAGGGTCCACTGTTTTTAGTTTATCAAGGGACCTCCAATAGCGCGGCAAGCCGCCGGTCAACGTATATAACATGAGAGAGTTTTGATTTTTGCCGTCAAAATCGAGTGCATGACAAAAATGTTTGTACCCCATAGGCGCGATTTTCAAAGTAAGTTCGCTGCGGCCGTACAGGGGTTCATTGCTATCGGTGACAAGGCCGTGCATGAGTGATTGAGAAGACCCCGCTAGAATCAGCATAGAACCCTTTGGGAGGGAGTGGTCGACAAATTTCTGGATGATAGACGGGAGTTCGGGCGATGCTTCCACCAGGTATTGAAATTCATCGATACACAATAGCCAAGGCCCTTTCACTGATTTCAATAGATTGAAAAAATCAGTCCAATTCTTTGGGCGCAGGGGAAAACCAATGGAATCCGCAATGTCATTTACAATTTGCTCGACCTGTAGCAATTGATGCCCTTCAATAGCCTGACTGTACGAGAACTGACGCTGTGCAAGCCAGTGCCGTAGCAATGCGGTCTTTCCCACGCGCCGCCTTCCGAACAAAATGACGAGACCGCCACCCGCTTTTTCGCATTGGTCCAAACTAGACATTTCATCTTTTCGGTTTACAAATACCTTCACGGGCACCCCTCGATCTGCCTTGCGCAGACATAATATGCTTATAAAACATTATGCTTTATAAACATAATGTTTTAAACGCATAAAAGACTGCCATAAGATTAGCCTCAAGGGATCACGAATCAGGCCGATTGACCTCAAACGAGGTGTCGAATAAAACGAAACTATCGTGTTGCGGCCTGGGCCGCCGAGATCACGTCCGCAATCGGCATGCCCCGGGTTTCCTCCCCTGAGGTCATATCCTTGAAATTGGCGGTGCGCGCCGCCATTTCCGAACCACCAACGGTAACCACGTGGGTATAACCAAGGCGGCTGGCATACTTGAACTGGTTGCCCACCTTGCCCTCGGTCAAGCCGATATCTGCGCTGACGCCCGCATTGCGCAGCAGGGAAACCACTTCAAAGGCATAAGGCAGCGCGTCGTGAGAGGCCACAGCCACCATCACGCCCCCAGGCATGGTCGAAGGCGACGAGCCTGGGGCAGTCCCGAGTTCTTCAATTCCCGCAACAAGACGGTCAAGGCCAATCGACCCGCCGACTCCAGGCAACTCTCGATTGGTGAAGCGCGAGGCCAGATCATTGTAGCGCCCCCCGGAGCTGACCGACCCAAACCCAGGCAACTGGTCAAGAGTCGTCTCAAAAACAACCCCTGTATAATAACCAAGGCCCCGGGCAATACTCAGGTCGAGATTAAACTTAACGCCTTTCAGGTCACCGGCGCGATTAAGCAAATCCAAGATCGCCGTGACGCGCTCCAAATGCGGCTCCAAGGCCGCCAAGGCAACGGGATTCTCCGTGGTGACAATACTGCGCAGGCGATTCAAATCAGCCTGGCCATCCGCAGACTTTGCCGTGATGGCGCGAACGACCAAATTTGCAGCCTCTTCGGAAGGCCTGCCATGAGCAGGAATCGCCGCCAGCAGCCGGCGGACTTCCCCCTCCCCCGCCTTGGCGAGTTTGTCGATAGCGATTAGAGCTTTGGTTTCATTGGCCGGCGAAATTTGGCTGCCGTAAGCCGCCGTCAAAATACCCGACAAAACTCCCCGGTGGTTGATGTGCATCGTGACACCGCCGCAAGGCACGCGGCTCAATACCGTGGCCAAAGCCAGCATCACTTCAACGTCGGCCGCCACCGAATCAACTCCGATGATGTCAAAATCGCATTGGCCAAACTCGCGGTAACGCCCCTTTTGGGTGTTCTCCCCGCGCCAGACTTCTCCGATTTGCAATTTCTTGAAGGGAAAAACCAACTCCCCCTGATGCTCGGCAATAAAGCGCGCAAAAGGAATCGTCAGGTCGAAACGCAGCGCCACACGGCGCCCGCCATGATCCTCAAACCGGTAAACTTGTTTGTCGGTTTCTTCGCCGCCTTGACCCAGCAGAGTTTCTTCGTATTCAAGGGCGGGCGTGGAAATTTCTTGAAATGCCGCCCGGCGCGCCACCGTCCGGATTTCACCAAGGACCAGTTGGCGCAAGCGCATCGGCCCAGGCAGGTAGTCCCTAAAACCCTTTAACTTGCGCGGATCAATCCGCGGTTGGGCTGTCGGCGGAGGCGTCCCGGCGAGTTGGTCGCTTGCCGGATTTTTTGACGGATTTGAGTTGCTGGCCTGGGCCGGATTTTTCTTTTGATTCAAAGGATTTTTGTCCACTTACACCAGCCCCATAAAGAACTTCAATGGCCTTGGAATCTTTTTCGATTTTGGGACGCGGTGGAAACCAGCTAGATTTGCTGTCGAATGCCCACAAAGGCTCCCCCGTGTTCATACGGTCCAACAGCGAACGGTTGTGATCTTGACGGCGCTTTGCGTTTTTTTCATCATCTGACATATCTTTGGACATGCTCTGACTCCAAGTTTGCCTTTAGCCTACCAGATTCGTACCAGAATCCTCAAAGGATTGCCTTCCAGCCCCACAGAAAAAACCGGACTGATGGGGTCCAATTGTCATAAGAACGCGGAAAACTGGGCTTTTGAAGGCGGCAAGATTCAAAGGCCGCGTCACGGACCCCACCTGATCCATTGATCACAGGCGTCGTCATGGCACTCGCCCGTTCCAGCATTTCAGGCAAAGTCACAGCACAGCCCGTTGGCGCAAATCCCGTTGTAGACAAGGCAAATGCCCCATAGTCCGCCTGGTTACCAACGGTTTCCGTCCGGTTGCGGTCGGATTTAAAAGCATCCCATGTGAAATAACGGGGAAGCACAGTTGTTCCGGCCGCTTTCGATTGAGACTGGAAATAATCCCGCGGACCCGCCACCACAAATTCAACGCGGGAACTGCCGTTGGCCAGAGAAACCAACCCCGCCCAACGCGCCATAAACTGGCTTTCCAGTTCGGATTCGACCACCTCATGAAAGCCGTGGGTCCAGACACGCTCAACATGCAAAATTTTCAAATCAGCAATCACATTGCGATTGACCGAAAAACTCGAATGATATGCCCCACCAGTAAAGGCCTGGTCGAACTCGAAATCAAAAAGGACCCCCTCAAGGGCCGAACCATACCAGTTATACTTCTGGCGTTGGGCGTTCGTGGCAGATCCAGAAAGGCTCGCCGACATATCGGCAACGGTCTTGGTGCGAGATCCCTCATCAAGGTTGAAGCCATAATTGCCCGCGGTGACAAACAGGGTCTCGATGGTGCCATCGGCCCGCCGTCCTTGGGCCTTGGCCACCCAATAATTTTTTGAATTGGGCAGATCGAAATTGCGGCGGTCCAAACAACGCTGGCGGGCACCATCGTAATTCAAGCATTCCGCCGGACCTGCCATTGGATTTGTGCCTCTCGATTCGTCCAACACGACCGGAAAAAGATCAAACTGACGGGGAAACCGGACAACCTCTGCACGAACTGGTGCAGAGAAGTTGACGATGCTAGGATCTAAGCCGCCATCAAAAACGGCGACATTGTCTTGCAGCACCGTCAATCGGTCGCAACTCGTGCCCATGGCCCGTGTGGTTTCCATGTTGAATTGAAAGGTGCCGACATCTGCCGTGCCGCCCTGGCGGTATTGATCGGTGGCAAAGTCTCCCACCAGACAATGCATCGAAGCCGTCATTCGGCTCGGATCCGGCAGCATCGGAGCGCTGGGGGCCAACCCCGAAAAACTGCCCTGATTACTTCCTTCATTGGGCTTGAACACCACGTCCACCACAGCGGCAAAGGTATCCCCGCCGATTCGCGCATAGAGTTTGTAGATGGTCAGGGCGAGTTTACGGTCTTTTACACGCCCTTTGGTGGATCCATAGAGCAGCCCTTCGGCTTGTTCCGCAGGTTTTGAAAGCCATTTGAATGAGGCCGCGGCCTCTGGCGGAACCTTGGCGCGGATTTCCAGCGCGCAGACGTCGCCCTCGGTGATGGCCTCGCCGGGAAACGCCACGCGGCCGGCTGCGCTGGAATTAGGCGGCGTTGACGGCGTTGACGATGCACGTCCAATGACGGTGTTTCCGCGATCGCAAAGCAACTTATAGGAAATTTCTGGCAAATTCAGATCGGCCGGGTCGACACCATCAATCGAGGCAAGGATGCTGCGCGGTCCATCCCCAACTTTAGCAGTCGTGCGGCAGGCCGTGGGGCTGACAATGAAGGCAGCCAATGCTATGACGCTTAAACGCATGATCACCCCGAAATTCTTGTTTCCGTTATTGTCGCCTTCCTGAGGTTTTTTGACAAATATTAATGAAGGGCTATGCTGGGCCGTCGCCTCTGTTTCGTCATCTCGGTTTCATCATCATTAACTGCCTTCATTCCCCGAACCCTAGGAGTGCCCTGCATTGTCTGAAGTCGCTCCTCAAAAATCGCTGCGAGTCCTGCACATTGCCTCGGAAAAGACTTGGCGGGGCGGCGAAAACCAAATCCGCCTGCTCATGGAAGGGATGAAATCCCGGGGCCACGAGCCATTTCTGGCAGCTGACCCAGCCAGCGCAATCTTGTCACGCCTGGGCCAGACATTTCCCTCGGTGGCGGTGTCGATGGCTCGGCTTTCCTGGGGATTGACGGTTTTGAGGCTGCACCGTTTCTGTCAGCGCCACGGCATTTTTTTGATCGATGCCCATAGTTCCAAGGCCCATGATTTGGGCTTGGGGCTCGTGTTCTTGGACCAACGGCGCAAATTGGTCGTCCATCGCCGGGTCGACTATCCCGTTGGCGGCGGCTTTTTGTCCGCCGCTCCCGCCACCGCCATCAAATATCGGACCAAAAAAGTTGCCCGATATGTCGCAATTTCAAGGGCTATTGCCAAAGTTTTGGAGGCAGGCGGAATCGCACCGGAAAGAATCGCCACGGTCCGCAGCGCAGTCGAGTCAGGTCCCCACGAGAACATCAACCGTGACGAGGCCAGAAGATCCCTGCGCACCCTTCTTGGCCTATCATCCAACTCGCTTTTGTTTGGCAACGCTTCAGCTTTATCCGAGCAAAAGGGTTATGGTTACTTGATGGCGGCGAGTGCACTTCTTAAGGACAACCAAATCGACTTTCATTGCGTCATTGCCGGCGACGGCCCCCAGCGCGATCAACTAGAAGCCCAGCGCATCGACTTGCAACTGGACAACCACGTTAGCTTCCTTGGCTTCATCAAAGAAGTCCCCGAGTTTCTTGCAGGTCTCGACATTTTTGTCATGACGTCCATCGATGAGGGCCTGGGCACTGCGGCCCTCGATGCCTGCCACGCCGGCTGCGCGATGATCGTGTCGGATGTTGGCGGGCTACCGGAAATCGTCAGCCACGAAAACTCTGGCCTGCTAGTTCCAATCCGCGACCCCGCCGCCATTGCCGCGGCTATGACGCGCCTCGCCCGCGACTCAGCATTGCGGGATCGGCTGGCCCGCGCCGGGCAAATTAAAGTCCGGCAAGAGTTTTCCGTCGCCTCCATGGTCGAAGGCAATTTGGCTGTTTATCGAGATGTTATTAGCGTTGGTTATGGTCAGTAGATCTTCCCCCCATTGTCTTTGCTAGACTTCGCTTGCGGTTTTCCAGTTTAAACTTCCCGTCATCGGAATACCCACTCACAGGCAGGTATTATTTTAAGAGCGAACGGGAGCGGGGGGTTGGGCGTTTGACCAAAACAGACATTAGAAAGCTAGCCGAACATTGGCGGGATTCATCACTCAATGACCGGCGCCTTTTTCGCATAATCTGGTTCTCCTTTTGGGGCGCTCGGGAATATCTGCCAGTGAAAACTTGGTCTTGGATTTGCAAAAAATCACCAAATTCAATATTGAGGGCAGGTATCCGGAAGAAGTTGCTGGCTGACGTTCAGGCGGATGAGCCTAAAAGTCGGCTTGTTTTATTTGGCTCCCACGCCAAGGGTCTGGCCCACAAAGACAGCGATCTTGATTTGTGTTTGATTTTTCCCAATCGGGTCGAAGACATCCAGGCGATTGGCAATAAAATTTCTATCGAACTGAATTTTCATCGGCACATTGCCGCAGATGTTCTTGTTTGTTACGAACGTGATTACCAAAAAAACCGCCTGTCACCGATCCTTCACGAAATCCGCACCTACGGTGTAGAGATTTGAATCATTGGCTGAATGACTTCGCTCACCAGCTCATAAAAAAAACCGCCCCTCGCGTGAGAGACGGTTTTTTTTTGTTCTTCGGACATTCCTTCGGCTTCGCCTCAGGATGACGACGGTGCGCTCCGAATGACACTCAGTAACGGTAGTGATTCGGCTTGTATGGACCATCGACCTTGATGCGGAGGTATTCCGACTGCGCGCTGGAAAGCTTGCTCAGTTTCACGCCGAGTTTATCCAGGTGCAAACGGGCCACTTTCTCGTCCAGCAGTTTCGGCAAAACGTGCACACCAGGAGGATACTTTTTAACACCGTCCTTGGAAGCATCTGTCCACAGTGCCAACTGGGCCAACACCTGATTGGTGAATGAGGTCGACATCACAAAGCTCGGATGACCCGTGGCACAACCAAGGTTTACGAGGCGCCCGCGTGCCAAAATGACCAGAGCCCGACCGTTGGGCAGCACAAACTTATCGACTTGGGGCTTGATATTAATTTCTTGAACGCCAGGAGATTTTTCCAACCAAGCGATTTTGATTTCGCTGTCAAAGTGGCCGATGTTGCACAAGATCGCCTCGTCCTTCATCTGGACAAAGTGCTTTTCGGTGATGACATCCATGCAGCCGGTCGCCGTGACGAAAATATCTGCAACGGGAGCCGCCAGTTCCATGGTGGTCACTTCATAGCCTTCCATTGCCGCTTGAAGCGCGCAAATCGGGTCGATCTCCGTGATCAAAACCCGGGCGCCAAGGCTGCGCAGGCTGTGGGCCGAGCCCTTGCCAACGTCACCGAAACCAGCAACCACAACCACTTTACCGGCAATCATGACGTCGGTGGCGCGCTTGATACCGTCCGCCAGGGATTCGCGGCAGCCGTACAGGTTGTCAAACTTCGATTTGGTGACCGAGTCGTTGACGTTGATGGTGGGGATTTTCAGCGTCCCGGCTTCAAACATTTGGACCAGGCGGTGAACCCCAGTGGTTGTTTCTTCGGAGATGCCTTTGATGCCTTTGAGATGCTGCGGATAGTGGTCATGAACCAAGTTAGTCAAATCGCCGCCGTCATCGAGGATCATATTGAGCGGCTGGTCACCGAACATGACGGTCTCGCGGATGCACCATTCGTATTCGGCTTCCGTCTCGCCCTTCCAGGCAAACACAGGAATTCCAGCCGCGGCAATGGCCGCCGCTGCGTGATCCTGGGTCGAGAAAATGTTGCAGCTGGACCAGCGGACTTCTGCGCCAAGTTCCAGCAAAGTCTCAATCAGAACGGCCGTCTGGATGGTCATGTGAAGGCAACCGGCAATGCGGGCGCCTTTGAGGGGCTTTTGGGGGCCAAATTCAGCACGCAGGGCCATCAGACCCGGCATTTCCTTCTCGGCGATCTGGATTTCCTTGCGGCCCCAATCGGCCAAACTCATGTCTTTAACCTTGAAGTCGCTCGTGCCAGTTTTCGTGCTCATGGGTTCTCCGTTATAGTCAGTTACCGTCAAAGTTGTCGCAATCGCCTTGTCTATTCCCATTGAGGATTAGAGACCTCTGGCATACCATGCGGAACGTTTTGGTCAAACCCTAAACCTGGTGGGCTGCGGTTGGAAACACTCGATTTGATGACGAAAATCGTCTCCCTGTGCAAACGCCGGGGCTTTATTTTTCAAAGCAGCGAAATCTATGGCGGCCTAAAGTCTTGCTACGACTACGGACCACTCGGCGTTGAACTGAAACGCAATATCGCCGCCGAATGGTGGCGTAGCATGGTTTACAAGCGCGAGGACGTCGTCGGCATTGACGCCTCGATCATGATGCATCCTAAGGTCTGGCAGACCTCCGGCCACCTGTCGGGATTTTCGGACCCCCTGGTCGACTGCCTGAATTGCAAAGAACGGTTTCGCGCCGATAAGGCCCCCAAAGTCGCCGCCGGCTCTGAAGTGACATTCAAAAAAGGTGGCAAGGCCAACGGCGAAGCCCTCACGGGATTGGTCCCGGCCCATGGCTACATCTGCCCTGTGTGTGGATCACCTCAACTTAGCGACGAACGCCAATTCAACCTGATGTTTCGGACCAACATGGGCCCGGTTGACCCCCTCAGCGAATTTGTCCGGGATGCCCACGGCAAGGATCTGACCCGGGAGGAATTCCGCACGAGGCTCGACGAAGCGGTCCGCAGCACCGCCGTATACCTGAGGCCGGAAACGGCCCAGGCCATGTTCGTGCAGTTTCTCAATGTCCAACAAAGCCAATCGATGAAAATCCCGTTCGGTATTGCCCAGACCGGCAAGTCATTCCGCAACGAAATCGTCACCGAACACTATATTTTCCGGTCATGCGAATTTGAACAAATGGAGATGGAATTCTTCATCGAGCCAGGCACCCAAAACGAGTGGCTGAAATACTGGTGCAACGAACGCATGAACTGGTACGCAGGATTTGCCAACAAGAAAGGTGACTTTCAACTGCGCCGCCACGAGGGCGACGAGTTGGCTCACTATTCCGACGATTGCTACGATATTGAATACCGTTATCCGTGGGGCTGGGGGGAACTCGAAGGCGTCGCCTCCCGGACCGACTATGACCTGTCGCGCCATGCCGAGGCTTCCGGCGTAAAACTCAGTTACTTTGACCAACAAAAAGTTGACCCCAACACTGGCAAACCAGGTTGGCGCTATACGCCCTATGTCATCGAGCCGGCTGCGGGCCTGACCCGAACGGTCCTCTGTTTTCTCTTGGACGCCTACTCGGAAGAAAAAGGCCTTGATCACGAGGGCAAGGAAAAAATCCGGGTTGTCCTGAAACTTCATCCGCGTTTGGCGCCGGTCAAAGCTGCCGTTTTGCCTCTGGTCAAAAAAGATGGACAGCCGGAAAAAGCCCGTTTGATCGTTGCTGAATTCCGCCGCCTCGGCATCAACGTCAGTTATGAGGAGCAACAATCCATCGGCAAGCGCTATGCCAAACATGACGAAATCGGGACGCCCTTTTGCATAACGATCGACAATGAGTCAATCACATCTGATTCCGTAACGATTCGTGACCGTGACTCGGCCACGCAAGTTCGCGTGCCCACTGCGCGCGCAGTAGAAATCGTCCGTGAAAGGATTGAAAATGTCTGAATTTCTGATTGCCCGGCGCCAGTATGCCCCCCAGAGCCCCGTCAGTTTGACCGCTCTTGAGGCCAGCAGCGTGTCTGAACCGGCGATTGGACTGGACGCAACGGACCCGGCCATTGCCGCGCTTTTTCCGCAAATGGCGCGACACCCTCTGCTCAAGATTTCTCAAAACGACGCCGCCGCGAGCGGATTGGAACCACTGACAAAAAAAACCTCGCTCCGCGTTGGCGCCGTCTTTTCTGGAGGCCAGGCCCCGGGCGGTCACAATGTCGTGGCCGGCCTATACGAAGGAATTCGGAAACTACACCCGGATTCGACCCTGACGGGGTTTGCCGGGGGGCCTGCGGGAATCCTCAAAAACAAGGCCATCCCGGTTACCCCGGAACTCATAGCTACGTTTCGCAACACGGGGGGGTTTGACCTGTTTGGAACGGGGCGGACAAAACTCGAAACCCCAGAGGATTTCGCGACTTGTGCCCGAATCTTTACCCAACATGATCTCGATGCCTTTGTCGTCATTGGCGGCGATGACTCCAACACCAATGCGGCGTTTCTGGCTGAATACCTGCTTGAAACCGGCCACAAAACCCGCATTGTCGGTGTTCCCAAAACAATCGACAGCGATTTGCGCGGCCCCTTCACAGAAACTTCATTTGGCTTCGATACGGCGGTTCGTGTCTATGCAGAGCTGATCGCCAACATCGCTAAGGATTCCCAGAGCGGAAAAAAATACTACCATTTCATCCGCCTCATGGGCCGCAGCGCGAGCCACATCACCATGGAGGCCGCCCTGCAAACCCGCCCAAATGTGGCTTTGATCTCCGAAGAAATCGCCCGCGACGGTATGACCATGAGTGGAATTATCGACCTTTTGGCAGATGTCGTGATCCGACGTGGCAACGCCGGCAAAAACTTTGGCGTGGTTTTAGTGCCGGAAGGGCTGATTGAATTTGTGCCCGAGATGCGCGCGCTCATTGCCAATTTGAATGAAGTCATTTCAGGGCACCAAGACTACATGGATTCCCTGAGGGGGTTTACGGCGCAAATCGAATACCTCGCAGGGCGCCTGTCCAAAGAATCCGCAGCCACCCTGGCGACTCTACCTCTAGATATCCAGCGCCAGATGATCATGGACCGCGACCCCCACGGCAATGTGGCCTTGTCTCAGGTTGAAACCGAAAAGCTCCTGACCGAACTTCTGACGAGCCGCCTCGGGGAACTCAAATCTGAGGGGCATTTTCACGGCAAATTTTCCTGCCAGACACACTTTTTAGGTTATGAAGGCCGCTGCGCCGCGCCAACAAATTTTGACGCCAATTATGCCTGGAGCCTAGGGCTCACGGCGGCTGGATTGGCAGCCAGTGGACATTCGGGGTATTTGGCAGCCGTTCACGGCCTGACGATGACCCCAGACCGGTGGCAGGCTTGGGGGGTTCCCCTGGTATCGATGCTGACCATTGAGCGCCGTCATGGCAAGGACAAGGCCGTCATCCGCAAGACCCTTGTCGATTTGGAAGGCCCAGCATTTCAATTATTCATGAACTCCCGCGAGGCATGGGCTTGGGATGAGCACTATCAATTCGCTGGTCCGATCCAATACTTTGGACCCGCCGGACTGGTGGATCGTATTCCCGTTAGCCTCTCGGTGCAGTAAGCTATATTTAGCGCCTGAAATCAGTGCCGAAAATCATTGGCCTGACTCCGCAAGTGGAATTAAAGGAAAATTGTTTGATGCGAAATGGTAGAAAATCAGGCGGCAGTTCTGGCAACCCACGCGGGTCTAGTAGTGGGTCTAATAGCGGGTCTAGTAGCGGGTCTAGTAGCGGGTCTAACGACGGGTCCCAATCCGGCTCTCAATCTGGCTCCAAAAACCGCTCTAATCGAGGCAATAGCGGCGGCGGGGGCGACAACCGGACTTCCGGCAGGCGTGATGGCCAGAGTGGGCAAGGCGGACAAGGCCAGCGTGGACAAGGCCAGCCACAAAATCGCCAGCAGCCCAATTCATCAGGACGTTCGTCAGGTTCATCATCTGGCTCATCAGGCCGTGGACAAAAATCTGGCCATGCAGACAACGCCCCCGCCCGTAGTTCGCTGATTGAAATCCCTATCCGGACGGTACCCGGCAAAGGCAACGTTCCGGTTCAGGAGAGCAAAAAACTTCCTCCGCGTCGTTACGGGATCATTTTCTTTGAAACACTGGCGGCTGCAAAAAATGATTTGGCGCGCCTCCAGGATGTGGCACGGGGTTATGACCAATTGAACATTGTCATCCGATCCGAGTCACCCATGGATGACGTAGAATTGTCCAGCATTGGCAAGCTCTTCGCTGGGGCCGCGTGGGCATTGATTCACGACCGTAGAGTTGCGGAGGGCTGGTACAATGAGGCTCACTGATGCCTTTGGTATTGCTGTATTGCTTGCGATGTTTGCCATTTCTGGCGTTTCAGAAACCTGTGCGGCTGCCGAACCCAAAGAACCCAAAGAACCAAGGGTACTAGGCGAATCGGGCGAATCCGGAGTTGCAGCTCCAACTGCGGCTTCCCCGAAAAAAACGAAAAAAAAATCTGCCGCCCCCAAAATACGGGTCAGCGCAGGTGGTTTTATTGCAAGCGGAATGACGGATGCTCCATCTGCGGTTTTTGGCTTTGGCGGCGGATTTGCTTACCGAATTTTGCGCAGCATTGAAGCCGAAGCCTCGCTGACATCCTTTGGTTACATTCTGGATTATGCGGCTGTAACAACGACTGTCGAAATTACCGATATGGCCATCAACGCTGATGGCATCTATCGCATCCCCCTGACGCCAAACATCCATTTGCGCGGGCGCGGCGGTGCAGGAATGCACATCTTCTCTGCCAAAATAGCCGGGGAAGGCTCCAGATCCAGTGGTTTAACTTCTCAATCCAAAAATATTTTAGCCATCAATCTAGGCGGTGGCCTGGAAATGTCCTTTGGTAATTTCTTTATTGCCGCCGACATTCGCAAGCCCATACTAATGGAAAAAATTGAGACCGTTGGCGATATTTCGTTTCTGATGTGTGGCGAAGTCGGCATGCGTTTCTAACTAGATTTCGCTGAAAAAGCTTCGCTTTTTCAGCGAAATCTATCCCGAGCGTAGCGAGGGATCTCGACGAACATCCATGTGCGTTTTGAGGGAGAAATATTGAATGGTCGTCAAGACGTGCGTGGCACTGGGACGATGTACTGACGAGAGGCCACCAAGAAGCGAAAAAGAAAAAGCCAGAACGATGGAGTGGCAACACTCGCAACTGGAGTTATATCGGTGAAGTTTTGCTGAATTTCTTGAAAGAAAAAATGCCATCATGTAACATGATGGCGGAGTAACTCTATGCGGCAACTGTCCTGAAAACTTCCGATACGGACACGGGCTTTGAAGTTTTGACTAAAAAGTGACACTGGTGGGTCTTCGCCGAGATCCTTCGCTGCGCTCAGGATACGATTTCGCTGCAAAAAGCGAAGCTTTTTCAGCGAAATCTAACTAGATGCTCTCAAGGTGACCTGAGATGAAAATGCTGATCATGATCATGATGGCAGGCTGCCTTGGAGTCTCAGGCCTCTGGGAAGGCACGGCCAATGCCGCGCCAAAATCCAAAAAAGATCGTCCCTCGCCGTCATCAGAGCCTTCGGCAGAATCTCAAAACAATCAAAGCAATCACATCCGCGGTTTGCTCGGATTTGTCTCGGGGCTGGGGCATGTCAGCTCGGCCGTTTTTGTTTTTGGCGGCGACTATGTCCGGACCATCCGGCCAAATCTGGATGTTACGGCAGGAGTATTGCGTTGGAGCAATGTCTACAGCGATTCAAATTACAGCATCGATTTTGCGATGACGACCTTGGACGGTGGCGTGGAGTACCGCGTTCCCATCGTTGAAAATATTACTCTTAAAGGCGCTGCGCGCCTCGGGATGGGTCTCGCTTCAGCGGCGACCCAAGATGTCATCATCGGCCAAGCCGAGAGCCACAGCAGCACAGTCACGGCATTCGCTGCGACCTTCGGCGGATCGTTCATTTATAACACCGGGCGGTTTCAACTTGGCGCCGAGATTCGCAAGCCAATCTTTTTCGCCAAACTTCAAGACGAAGGGTCCTTGGTCTACCTCATGGCGACGGGCACCTACTCCCTATAGATCGTAACGAAAGATCTACGACTGGTCTCGTCAGTTTCATTATGATCTATATAATCTAGGCGCCGCCTAAATTTTTGGGCGAATGACTCAGAAATTCATCGGAGCTCATGCTTGATTTCTTAATCTCGTTAACAAAACACGAAAGTTTATTGTGACGAATTTCGGATAAGTACAATGACGACAGATCGATATTTAAATTTAAACGGCCCAACTTATACCTCAGCAGAGCGGTCATGTCGGGAGCCAATTTTACTTTATCCGCAAATATGATGCATACTCTGTTCGCTAGCATCGACCGCGCATCGACCAATCAAAAACACAAGGTCGTGCGACATGGGTGGATGTGCTTCTCTATGGACAAATATAGAAAAAACAATGCGGCATCAAATCGCTTCATTTTCTTAAGGCCAACAAATGTCTCCATATCGCGTTTGGCTGACGCAAGAAAAAAATCGTAGAGTTTTTTAAATTCTTGCTTGGTCATGACGCAACGGCCCTTGCTCACTAATTGGCTATTGATATTTTATCTCCTGCCCCGTGTAACACAAGGTATCGACCCTATCAGTTCCAAGCCCCAAGAAGTTCATTCAGGCGTTCGCGCCCAAGCTCTTTCATGAATCCCGGCAAGCGCGGGCCTTGGTCACGACCAATCAGCTTTTGATAAATACCCTTAAAGGCCTCTTTCGGATCGCAGCCACTGCCGTGGACCACTTGGTCATAGACCAACTGATTCAATTCCTTGGGGTCCACCGCATCGAGATCAACCTCATTCACGAGGTTACCAAGTGCCTTCAAGGCTGCGTGTTGAAGGTCGGTGAAATCTGTTTGATTGCGGCGCCCGGCTTCCAGCGAATAGCGAAACTCCTCCGGCGCAAAATTTTGCAGCCAGTTCCAAGCCCGCTTGGCCCGGTCGAAAAACAACCCACGGTCCGCCTCGTTCTTCACAAGACCTAAGTAATGACGATCCAAAGTTCTTTGCGCGTCGCCGTCGAAAATCTGGAGGCGGTTGCACAGCTCGCGAAACGGCGCGCGGTAGGGCTGATGGGCCAAGCCATCTCCATGACCATCTCCATGACCATCTACCATCGACAGCTCGTAAACGCGGCGCGTCATCGCCCACTTCTTGTCCGTCGCCGCCAGGGCTGGATTTAAGGCCACGGCCTCCGCCCGGTCAAACTCATCGTAGGTCTTGATGACATCGGCATCAAAGGCCAGCGAGAAATCATGATTGGGACGGTGCCCGGCAAAAATCCAACGCAAAATCTGTGGTGGATAAACTTCAAGGGCCTGGGCTACGGTGAACAACTCGCCGCTCGACGAAGACATCTTACCCGTGCCGCCCTTGATCATAACAAAATCATATTGCTGATAAACCGGTGGCTCGCGCCCCCAAACCTCTTTAACAATTTTTTTGCCTGTATCGTAGGAACCACCCTCGCTGGAATGATCTTTACCACCCGGCTCGAAATCAACTTTTTCAAAGGCCCAACGCATCGGCCAATCCGTCCGCCAATTGAGCTTTAAATTTCGCGTCGTGCGAATGTCCGTGACGGCCTCGTGGGAGCAGGTCGAGCACTTGTAGGCATATTCCCAGCCCCCTGGATAACGCTCATATTCCATCGTATCGCGGTCACACTTTTCGCAGTAGATGGCCGTCGGCAACCATGTGGACGGCAGTGGCTCGCTGCGGTGTTCGTTTAAAATGGCAGCGATTTTTTCGCGGTTTTCCAACGCAAATTTTATTGGCTCCGCATAAGCCCCGCTGGAGTAACGATCATGCTGGTAAATAAAATCAGGTTGGACACCAACGGCTGCCAATTCTTTTTCAAAAGCCATGATGCCAAATCCTGAGTAGCTCTTCGCAACTCCGCGCGGATCTGGCACGCGGCTAATAGGCTGGCGCAAATGAGAGGTGAGCATCTCTTGCTCAGGCAAGTTTTTTGGAACTTTTCTGAAAGTATCGAAGTCGTCCCAGCTGTAAATAAAGCGGACTTTACAGCCCAGTCCCCGCAGAGCCCGCGCCACAAGGTCAACGGTAATCACCTCGCGGAAATTGCCGATATGAACGGTGCCACTGGGCGTGATGCCACTGGCCACCGTGTAGGAATCTCGCACCCCCCAAAATGAAATGACCCGTTTGGCGGCGTGATCCGCCCAATGAGGCGATGATTCAAGTGTGATCTGGGAAGGGAAGGTCCGGGTGTCTGCCATGATTTTTTTCCTTAATTCGACTGGAAAATCTGCACCTGATCAAAACTAAAAGCTCAACGCGAATCATCTTTGCGACGAGCCACCTATTTGTCAAACATTGCATTGGCTTCGCAAACCTCCATGAGCCGTGACCTAGC
Source organism: Oligoflexales bacterium (assembly GCA_947445775.1). Taxonomy (GTDB): domain Bacteria; phylum Bdellovibrionota_B; class Oligoflexia; order Oligoflexales; family RGVZ01; genus RGVZ01. The sequence goes on from CANFEB010000019.1 coordinate 32,601, forward strand.
CTGAGACGACAGCCAACCACTCCAGTGGCGTTCCCGGGCCTTGGCCACCCGAGCCGAAATCTGACGGGACACCCGCCCCCAGCCGACGGAGGCGGCGGAGCCATCTTTTTCCTGGGCGGGCATGGGAGGGGCAGACACCCACAACGCGGATCCAGCCCGCTGGCACCAACTGATCCACTGCTCCATGATCTCCGACGTGCCCTGTTCCCAGGGTTTGTTGTCTAGATGCACAAAGACCAATTCGGGGGATCCCGGCGGGCGCGCCGCGGCGGCGGCGTCGCTTGCCGAAAAAACACCGGTTCTAGCTCCGAAAATCCAGGCTGCACGGGCTGCCAGGGCCACCGGTGGCAGATTAACCGAAAAGGAGGCCCCTATCCGGTGAACGACCGACGTGTGCAAGCGGTCAACAAGGGCTGGCGACATAGAAACGGATGCCGCCTGACGTAAAATCGAATCTGGATCATCGGGAGCCAAGGCGCTCAGGAGTTCCTTGACGCGCGCCACCCGCGTGGACACGGGACACGGAGCCATGGCCCTTGCCGCGCGGTTCTCAATGACCCACGCCCCGGCGCACAAGGAGCACGACTGAGGCGGCATGGACAAACGGATTTGCGATCCCCGGTCGTCGTGTTCAATGGTGGCAGTTAATGAAGAAAAAACGTGCTGCAAGATATTCGGATCGCTGGCAACGCAATGACCAAGGGGCTTGGCAGCCGTGCGCAAATCATTCGGAGGCTGATTTCCTGATTTCATTTCGTGACGCGTCACCCGCGGGTTCCACGACGCCGGAAATCATCGCCCGTCAATTCGGTGAATTCCATGGTTTCACGTAGGCGCGAAAAGACCCGGCTGCCCAGTCGGGATTCAAGGGATCCAAAAACCTCTGGACTGAAATCGCTGCGCGGAGAGCCCATGGTTCTTTCAAGGTCAATGTTAAAACTCATCGCGGGGCCGGAATCCGCCGTCAATGAATAGTTGGTGGAGGCGACAACGGAACGCTTCTGATTGTAGCGTCCGGCAATCAGGGTATCGGCAATGGTCCGTTCCCATTCCGTGTTACGGCCTTTACCCAATTCATCAATGATCAAGACATCGCACGACATGAGGGGGGCCATCATGTGGGGGTCGGCCTTGCCATCGCTGTAGCCGGCCTTCAGTTCGCTTAAAAGTTGAAAAAAATCGGCAAAACATACTGAGTACCCGCGGGCGGCGAGACACTTGGCCAAGGCCACCAGCAAAAACGTTTTGCCAACACCGACGCTGCCGCCGATCAATAATCCCGAGGAAACCGACGGCGAAAAGGTTTGAGCCCATTTTTGCAACCGGGCAGCCACCTGACGGCCGTTGCCGCTGCTGTTGGCAAACGAATCAAAGCTGGAATTTAGATACCGGGCCGGCAATTGGGCGCTGGACAAGATGCCGGAAATCTTACGGGGCGAAGGCTCAACGCAGGAGCGGGCCACGCCGTCGATCACCATCCTCGACTGGCCCTGACAGATTTCACACTTGAGAACACAATTGCACATGCGGGCGGCGATGACGGGGCCCTCGGCCTCCAAAATATAACCACGACCGCCACAACAAGATTGAGGGAATTTCATCTGGCAGGCCGCTGGGGTATTTGAGCCGGTTTGAGCGGCGCCCTTGGGCGTGTGGAGTCCCGGCGGCAAATTTGAAAAACGGTCGATCAACCGTCCAATGCGATGCGTAGATTTTGCTTTCGAATCCCCGACCATTAGGGCCTCCAGAGGAACTGATGCGGCTTGCCTGAAACGCCTTAAGGAACTATCTTCTTCACTCAGAAAAATCACCTGTCAAAAAGATGTTGACCGCCCGGCCAGTTTTATGGTGATCTCTCAATTAATAAAGTTTCCGTTAATTTTTTCCACATGTTGGACCCGCTTTTGGCAAGGATCGCCGAAAGTCGTCCCGCAACAGCCGAGCCGGATTAATTCCGTTTTCGGACGCAAAGGAATCGCCATGGCTGGCATATTTTCAAGGACGAAGGTTTTATTCAGCGGACCAGTAAGTATTACTGTTTCTAAGGCAATTGCTATTGCCGCTTTGGTCGGCTTTACCGGTTTGGAGCCTGTGGCTCTGGCCGTGACGGAATCTGACATCGAATTTAACATCGAATCTGACATCATCGAACCACCGGCCAACATGCCGTCTTGGTTCTTTGAGCGCCGCATCATCGGCGACAACAATCTAGAAAAAATCGAAGCCGCAAAATCGTCGAAGTACTACGCCATGACGCGCCCCATTGCGATCCTTAAGGACTCCAGCGACCAAGGCTTTTGCACGGGCTGGCGCGTTGCCGAGGACTTATTTGTGACGAATTTTCACTGCTGGGAATTCGCCGCTTGTAATGTCGTCTTTGAGCTGGACTACGAAACCGACCGCGCCAGCGACAAACATGCAAAATTCCGTTGCGAGGCAGCCCTGGCCCAGAACGAACTCTATGATTACGCGATTTATAAGGTAAAACGTGTGAGCGACGAGAGCCGCAAAACTAAATCACGCCTTGAAATGCTAGCTGATGAAGGCGGCGTCATCACCATGTGGGGCGGCGAAATTTCGGTTGGACAACCCCTGATCGTCGCTGGCCACCCCCAAGGTCGCACCAAGGAAATCGATCGTTCCAAAGACTGCCTGGTGAGCACGATAGAGCCTGAAGAAATGGGCGGCCGCATGACGATCCGTCATACTTGCGACACTGAAGGTGGTTCCAGCGGGTCCCCGGTACTCGACCGCAAAACCGGCTTCGCTGTTGGCCTGCATTGGGGTGGTGAAGACAGCTATAACATGTCAATCCCGATGAATTTGGTTCTGGATGACATGGAAAAAAATGTCGACGCCGCGACCTTCAAAAAGTTAACGATTGCAGGAAGAAAATAAGTTTCCTGATACGCTGGGCAATAACCAAAAAAATCCGCCACACTGACGAAGTGTGGCGGATTTTTGTTTGCGCGCCGCCCTATTTTGCTACCGGAACGGAAGCGCCAGCGCCAATCAAATTCACGACCATCTAAAACAGCAGTTTTGGCGCAATGTAGGCGAAAAAAGCTCCGGTTGCAAACGCCCCAAGGCTGACAAAGAGCACGATTTTACTGGTATACCGCCCCCTGATGCACGCATCCCGCAGCCTCGGATCCACGGGACAGGGGGCATTGCGACCACGCCAAATCACAAAACTATTCAGAGCGAGCATCGATCCAGCAAAAATGAATATTCCAGCTTTATGCTCCGATGCCCATATAAGACCAGGAATACTACTGGCCAATCCCGCCATCACCGAGCCAAGCCCAAGACTGACCAAGAGAGTTGGCAAGGCACAGCAGATCAGTGTGCCCATCGAACCAAACAGTGCGAAGCTACTGAGAAGTGCCTCTCTGAAGCGCGTCATTCTACTTGCCAATGTCGGCGTCATAACCTGACTCTTTAAGGATCTCGATGATTTTCTCATTGGACAAACTCTCGCCCTTTTTAAACTTCAACTTTACATACTTTTTTTCAAGACTGATCTGGATACTTTCGACTTCTTTTTGTGCCATAAATTTCTTCTCAATTCCTTGAGCACAGAAAGCGCAGACCATTCCCTTAACGCTCACTTTAACCTCGGCGTTGTCTGCGGCAAATACGGGAGCGGTAAGAGTGATTGCCAGTGCCAGTATTAGTTTCTTCATATTTCGGACCTCCATCAAATGTGAATCATAAAGTTAAATGCGATCGATCCATCAAAACTCGCGCCAACCTCCCAAAGAACATTCTTCATGTAAAAACGCAAAAATTGTGTTGTCTCAATTTTTGTTTCGTCGAGGTGTTTATCAAACTGAGCAATGTACCAGACATTGAGATCCCCGTAGTCGGCTAAAAACGGCGCAAAACCAAGGCGAAGTTTTGTGTGGTTGTAGTCTTGCTGTGGCAGTGCCGCGTTGGCCGCATTGTTGCGCCTGAGATAAAGATGCTCAAGGTAGGTGTAGTACTTCCTGCTCTCCCAATCGAGAACGACCTCACCCAAATGAGTGCTTGATACCTTCGTTCCGAACTTCTCCGATCCGGACCCAAAACTGGTATAAATGTTTGCCTGGGAATCAGGCTCATTCCACCGACGGAGCAGTAAATTTGCCCGTGGAATATAAAACTCAGACCCAGAGTCTCGCAAGTATGTGTGAGCCAAGGCAAATCGCGGTGTAAAGGAGTATGTCAGCAGAAGCTCATTCATCTTTTGAGAGTTGTAGGACATGATCCCGATACCATCCTGGTAGCTGACAGGGTGAGCCAACACGGAAGTCCAAGGCCACACTAAGATCAGCCAAAAAATATAACGCCGTAAAATCATCGCAGCCCCCTCCTTCTCGATTTTCAGGAGATCTTCGTCAAAATTCACAGATCAAAGCATCGGCCAGCCCCCGCGCTGCATCAAGTGCTTCATTGGGCGTGGTCACATGATTTTTGAAACGTGACGCCTCGGCCCAAGGATGGGACGTCGGGTCGGCTTCCTCGCGGTAGCGCGGGATCACGTGCCAGTGCAAATGCTCGACAACATTTCCAAGGGAAGCGTAATTAATTTTTAGTGGCTTATAAACTTGGGCAATGGCGCGTCCGGCGCGAAAGACATCTGCCATGACCGCCTGCTGCACGTCGATTGGCAAATCATGCATCTCGCGGGCATGCTGCCTGGCAATCACCATACAATAGCCGCGGAAAAATTGGTGTTCGCCCACGACAGTGATCGTATGTTCGTTGACGGCAATCAGGCGGGGACCTGCGCCACCTGCAACATCGCGGCACAGGGGGCAAGTGGCAAGATGATGATGCTGCTCCTGATGCTGCAAAGGAAATTCCTTTCCGGGTTACCAGCCGAACTGCTGGCACCAATATGGACCATTTGACTTGACCATGCCGACACCAATCGACTTAAAACCCTGACGCAAAATATTAGCCCGGTGCCCAGGTGAATTCATCCAAGCCGTGACCACTTCCTTTGCATCAGCCTGATTCCAAGCGACGTTTTCGCCACCAAAATCCATGTTGCTATGATACATGCTTCGGCGCGAAGCCATGTTTCCCGCCCACTGACGGCAATTGTTCAACAGGTGAGGGCTTACCTTTAATATCGCCAGACCGAATTTTTGACGCTCGGCATTGGTCAATTCAATCACCTTGCGTTCAAAATCTTTTATGGCAACGCCTTCAGGATTCGGCGCAAGGGGTGTGCTGGCCAGCTCCGGGTCTGCCGGGGGAGGTGGAGGAGATGCCGGTGGTGAAATTCCTGGAACGCCAGCAGGCGGCGCCTCATCGACTGACGGGGGAATGCGCACCGGGGTTTCATCCGCGCCATCGTCTTTGATATATTCGGGCATAAACTCGGCAAAGGAAACCGCTGCATCGCCAATGGCCGAGGTCTCCGCCGGGGAATTCACTCGTCCACAGGCGGCCGTGATACCAGAAGTCAGGGCCACGGCCATCAAAGGGGCAGACATGCGAAAATACATCCGGGCATAAATCCGGGCATAAGTCTGGGCAAAGCTGAGGCGAGCATGGTTCGTGTTCAATTTGAGGGAGTGGCGCATGGTTGCCGTCCTTTATTCCTGGTTGAATCCTGGCAATCTGCAAGGATGACGCCAACGAAGGGATCGAGACAACACTCTGTAATTACTTGTTTTTTATTAACAAAACCCAAAGAAAAACGCCCAAGAATTAGCCAGTGTCAACTGCGCAGCGCCGCCAGCACCGCGTCTATGCTCTTTTTGGCATCGCCAAAAAGCATGCGGCTATTGCTGTTATAAAAAAGTGGATTGTCGACACCCGCATAGCCGGAAGCCATACCCCGCTTTAGGACCACGCAGGTTTTGGCCTTCCAGACTTCAAGTACCGGCATGCCGTAGATTGGACTGGACTCATCGGTCTGGGCCGCCGGGTTCACAACGTCATTCGCCCCGACCACGATCACGACATCCGTTGTCGGCAGGTCATCGTTGATCTCGTCCATCTCCAGGACGATGTCATAGGGCACATTGGCCTCGGCCAAGAGCACGTTCATATGGCCCGGCAATCGGCCGGCGACCGGATGGATTCCAAAACGGACGTTGACGCCACGTTTACGCAAAATGTCGGTAATTTCCCGAATGGGATGCTGTGCCTGAGCCACGGCCATGCCGTATCCAGGAACGATGACAACGCTCTTGGCTGCCGTCAAAAGATCTGCAACCTCCGCCGCCTCCACCGCAATAACTTCTCCCACAGGGGCCTTACCGGTGCTGGATGACGACGCCGCTAGTTTGCCCCCGCCCGTACCAAAGCCGCCGAGGATCACGCTGACAAAACTACGATTCATTGCCCGACACATGATGAAACTGAGGATCGCGCCACTGCTGCCGACCAGAGCGCCCGTAACAATGAGCAAGTCATTGGCCAGCATAAAGCCAGCCGCCGCAGCCGCCCACCCCGAATAGCTGTTCAGCATCGACACCACGACGGGCATATCCGCACCACCAATGGCCATCACCATATGCACGCCAATCACACAGGCAATCGCCGTCATCAACAAGAGCGGTACAAGACCCGGCGCCACGCCATCCATGAACGGGTCGATCCCGGCGGTGGCCGACTGGACAAACGAAATTCCCAACCACAAAGATGCAACGACCATCGCTAAATTCAACCAATGCCGGCCTGGCAACGTCAGAGGACTACCCGACAAAGAACCACGCAATTTAAAAAAGGCGATGATCGACCCCGTGAAAGTCACGGCCCCAATGAACACCCCGATAAAAATTTCGATGTCGTGAATCATCATCAACGAATGTGCAGCTGCTTGCGACAACGATTCGGCACCGAGTCCATTCCCGCCTGTGTGCCCGCCGGTGTGCGGCGCCTGCAAAAAGTTACCAACGCCAACCAGAACGGCTGCCAGACCAACAAAACTGTGCAGCACCGCAACCAGTTCTGGCATCGAGGTCATGGCCACCCGCGACGCTAAAACCGCACCGATCAGCGATCCAGCAATGATTGCCGGCATGAGCAGGGAAAATTCCGTCACGGTGGCGCTGAGGGCCGTCACTGCCACGGCAATGAAAATTCCGGCGAAACCGTAAAAATTTCCGCGACGCGCTGTTTCTTGCGCCGAAAGCCCGCCTAGGCTCAGAATGAACAGCATGCTGGCAAGAAGATAACTGACAGTTAAAATGGTTTGAGGCACGGGTGTGGTGCTCCTTTATTTTCTGAACATTACTTTCTGAACATTTTAAGCATACGTTGAGTGACCAAAAATCCGCCGGCAATATTGATCGTCGCAAGCAGCACTGCTACCGCCGCCAACCATGTGCTGGTGTGCTCCATCGGCCCTGAAATTTGCAGCATTGCCCCAATGACAATGATGCCGCTGATGGCATTGGTCACACTCATGAGGGGCGTGTGCAAGGCTGGGCTGACATTCCAAACCACCTGCCAGCCAATGAAGCAGGCCAGAATAAATACCGTCAGATGATTAAGAAATTCCGCAGGAACCACCAGGCCAAGGCCCCCGAGAAGTCCAGCCAGAGACAGCCAAAAAATAGCCGCTTTACCGGCTTTTGCAGGCTGTTTTGCAGCTCCATGCCCCGATTTTGATTTTCTTGGTGACGGGCTTGTGTTTGCGCTTAAGTTTGCGCTTGGTATCGTTGTTGCGGTTTTGACATTGATTTTGGCAGTGGCTGCGCCTGTCGCAGCCGGCACCGGTTTTTTCGGAGGCGGCCAGGTGACTTCTCCGCCATGTGTGACCAAGGCAGGACGGACGATGTCGTCTTCTAGGTCGATGCGAAAAGATGTTTTTTCTTTGCCGCACATGGATTCAACAAGATTGAGCATATTATTGCCCAACAGCTGACTGGCCTGGGACGCCATACGCGATGGCAGGTCGCTAAAACCGATGATCGACACACCGTGAACCACGGCCAGCTGACCGGGACGCGTCAGGGCACAGTTGCCCCCCTGCTCTGCCGCCAAATCAACGATCACACTGCCACGACGCATGGATTCCACCATCTCCGCCGTGATCAGGACCGGAGCCTTAATTCCCGGAATCAAAGCCGTTGTGATGATGATGTCGACCTCTTTTGCCTGTTGAGCAAAGAGTTCCATTTCAGCCTTGATGAACTCCGGCGACATGACCTTGGCGTAACCGCCCTCGCCCGTGCCGTCTTCGTGGAAGTTAAGTTCCAAAAACTCAGCGCCCATGCTGGTGATCTGCTCCTTGACTTCAGGGCGCGTGTCAAAGGCCCGGACAATGGCGCCAAGTGCCCTCCCCGCCCCAATCGCCGCCAGGCCCGCGACCCCGGCACCAATGATCATGATTTTGGCCGGAGGCATTTTGCCGGCTGCCGTGATCTGTCCCGTAAAGGGCCGGCTAAAGGCCGCAGCGGCTTCAATCACTGCGCGGTAACCGGCAAGGTTTGCCATGGAACTAAGGACGTCCATTTTTTGGGCGCGGGTCGTTCGCGGGATCGAGTCCAAAGCCAGCGTCGAAATTTTCGCCGCAGCAAGGCTTTTCAGAATTTCTGGATTCTGCGCGGGCGCGATCAAACTTGCCAAAAACACCCCGGGTTTGCACATGGCAATTTCACCAGGGGACGGGGCACGAACCTTCAAAATCACGTCCGCCGTGGCCAACAGTGATTTGGCATCGGCCGCAATCAGGGCGCCAGCCGCCGCGTATTGAGCATCATCAAAGCCCGCCTCCAGGCCGGCTTCACTTTGCACGGCAACGTCAAATCCAAGTTTTTTGAATTTCTCGACATTACCCGGCGTAATGGCCACGCGACGCTCGCCCGGAAAAACTTCCCGTAAAACCACTAATTTTTTCATGAAATCTTCCCGGAAAAATAAAATATCAGATCATACAAGATTACGTCGTTATTGCAGGAACAGGAAGATCAGCCATCCGGATCATCCACGCTGCCAAATGTGGCGCCACACGGGGCAAATCAATTTGCGCCTCCACGGCTAATGCAGCAAACGGATACAGCGCCACATCGGCCAATCCCGGGCGGCCCTCGCCGCTCAAAAACGAGCACTGGGTCAATCGCGCCTCTAAAACGGGCAGTTCACGCTTGATTTTCTTGGCGGCAGCCTCTGCGGCACCCACCCTCGGTTTCAACCCGTAGCGCGCGGCCATATTCAAGTTCCAGGCAAGTTCAATGAAGGGAGGGGCCCCATGCTGGCTGACATACTCAAGCCATTGGTCGGCCACCGCACGCCGCTGCAAATCTTCCGGATACCATTCAAACAATCCGTCGCGGGCTACAAGATAACGCAAGATCGCCAGAGATTCTGACAGCGCAAAGCCGTTGTCCACAATGGCAGGGACTCGACCGAAAGGAGTGATGTCCAAATAGGTTTTCTCAAGATGTTCGCGATTTTCCAAAGCGACTTGGATGCGCGTTGCAGAAATGCCGGTCCAGTCGAGAAAACAGAGGACACGCCGTGCGTAGGGGGACTCTGGGTGAAACCATACCTTGATGACTGGCATAAATTGCCCCTCGCTTTTACAGAACTGTGACTCGGCAACTATCTAAAAATGCCCGAGACTATAAAAGTCAAAAACATACTGGGAGACAATCACATGGCATCGCTCCACATCCAGACACCATCACAGCCGCCATCACAGCCGCCATCACAGTCGCCGTCACCGCCGCCGTCAACCATCCCCACGGCGACCAATAACCCAACCCATACCACTGGCCTGAACTATGGATCCGTTCTTTGGATCCCCCTCATGCACGTGGGCGCCTTGGCGGCGATTCCTTTTTTCTCAACGCGCAACCTTGCCGTTGCAGCTCTACTTTATTTCGTCACGGGTTGTCTTGGCATCACTTTGACCTATCACCGCATGCTGGCCCACAGAACCTTTGCTGTGCCAAAATGGCTGGAACGCATTTTAGCGACCTTCGCGGCTTTGGCCATGGAGGGCGGCCCGATCAAGTGGATTGGCCACCACCGGATGCACCACGCCCACGCCGACACGGATTTGGACCCCCATGATTCGCGGCGCGGTTTCTTTTATTGCCACGTCGGCTGGACGTTCCTCTACAAGCCGGCCTTTGACGATCCCGAGCGCCAACGCAAATTCGCCCGCGACATCTACAACGATCCCTATTACCGCTGGCTGGACACGACCCCGGGAATGTTGATTCCCCAGGCCATCCTCGCTGGGATTCTATTTTTGGTTGCCGGCGGCGGCATGGCGGGCCTGGGCCTTATCTTGTGGGGCGTTTGCCTCCGGATGACCCTTGTTTACCACGCCACCTGGTTGGTCAATAGCGCCACGCATTTCTTTGGCTACAAAAACTACGCGGTCGATGACATGTCGCGTAACACTTGGTGGGTGGCCCTTTTCGGCTTTGGTGAGGGGTGGCACAACAACCACCATGCCCATCCAGGATGCGTCGAAGCCGGCCACAAGTGGTGGGAATTCGATATCACGATGGGGGTCGTTCGCCTGCTGAACAGTCTAGGTCTGGTGACCAAGATGAAGTCCATCCGTGACCACGCCGCCTCCAAAGATCTTGGCGACGAAGCCGTTGGCGAGGCCGAGGCCGTTGCTGGAGCCGTTTAGGCCGTGCTCTTCTCCCGTGAATCGGCGGCCGCCTTGGCGGATCGGTACCATGAATATATCCGCCAAATGCGACCACTTCGCGCCATGGGCTTTGATCGCAAAGCCAACGGCGTGGATTTTCTTTTGACCGGCTTTCGAAGCTTCACCCAAGATGCCTCAGGCCGCCCCCTCCCCAATCCCAGTGGGCAAATTCTAGAGCGCCTGAAAATCCTGGCGCGGTCCGAACCCGAGCCGGCACGCGAGGCGTCGCAGTTTGCCGTTGGGATCATAACCCTCGCTGGCTATCGGTGCCTGACGGCCATTGGCAATGTCGACTATGCAACCCCGCCTGCCTTTGTCGAGTTGGCGCGTTTTGTCAGGCCAAGGGCTGTTTTAAATCTGGGCCTTGGCGCCCAGACCAGCATCGAGTCTGCAGCATTGAATCAAGTCAACCCCGCACGCCTGTCCTATGACCATGACGGCGTTGTTATTGCGAGGCTCTTTCCAATAGGGACGCTGCTGGACGAAGCCTTGCCTCAAGACTACGAATTGCCATTGCCCTGGACGCCTGCCACCCTCGCCCGCCTGCGCCGTGTCACCACCGTTGCCGGGACGGCTCGCAGGGAAAATGACTACCTTTGCAATGCCACGGCCTGGCTGTTTGCGCGGCTCATGCAACCAAGCAAAGGTGAGCCTCAACCCTTGCCCTGGGTCACGTCGACGGACTGGTCCGGGGCGGAAAGTCCCGGGGCAGAAAGTCCCGCGCCGGAAAAGCCCGCGCTAAAATCGCTGCCCCATATAGAATTGATGCCCCTCACGGAGGCCGGAATCCAGCAAGCCGGCTTTCTGCACCTAGCCCCACCTCCCCCGCTAGTCTCGTCAAATGACTATTTTCTGGCCGCTACGAATCTGTTAGTGGACGTGATGCGCGCCATTTTACCAGACCCCGTACCGTGACCCCACAGCCATAACCCGTATGGAGAGCCCCCATGACCAACAATTCCTCCTCGCCCGAGTGTCCAAAGTGGGCCGCCGACTTACTGGAAAAGTTGCAGCGAATTGAAGTCAAATTGGGAAACATCCAAGAAGTCGGCGATACCACCAGTGACGGTTGGCGCACGCGGGCCCTCAATGACCTCATGGCTGCCAATGAGGCAGCGGCATCTGGCGAATCTGGTGATTCCGATGATCATCATGACAACGCCCCCTTGTCAGGTGATGACGGGGCAGCCGATGTTGCCGAGGCCATTTTTGACCGGGTATGTGCCGGCCTACTTGAAGACGGATTTGATGCCAATCAAATCGCCGCCATCATCAATTCTAAGGTGGGGAGCAAGGCTGTCCGCCTAAAATACTGCGACGCCAACGATGTAAACGAGGCTTTAAAGGCCTGAGCCCTAAATATAACCATCTATGCTCTTTCTAAGCCATCAGTCTGGCAAACGTTTAGGCGAAAAGAGTGTTGCCTTCAAGCTGGTCCAGAAATTTTTTTAAGGGCAAAACATCTATGCCGTCATCTGTTTGCAGAGACTCGTCGCCCAGGTAGACGATTTTTCGTTTTAATTTAACCTTACTTTTCCAGTTTTCCGCCAGTGCCGAAAGACCCTGAGTGTATTCCTTTCGCCACCTGTTTGAGGACTTGACCTCAAGGGCCAGGCACTCATCATTCTTCCAAAGTAGAAAATCCACTTCTTTCGACGACGATTCTGTTGGTGCCCAATAGTTCCAGTCATCAAATGTGTTGCGGTATGACTGATACGTTTTTAGAAGACTTGCAATCCACCCTTCAAAGAGGGCTCCTTGCTCTTCTTGCACCACTTCTCCAAATCGTCTTTTTGCTGTCCTGACAATACCGGCGTCTATCCAATAGAGTTTAGGGTGGGTTTTTTCTTTGACGCGAAAATGACCCTCCCAGGCTGGAAGCCTAAATGCCAACAACGTATCTTCGAGGATCTCTAAATATCCCAACACTGTGGTGCGTGCCACGCCAGCATCGCGGGCCAGACTCGAGGCATTTAAAACCTGTCCGTGGAACAGCGCGGCAATTTGTAAAAATCGCGCAAATCCCCCAAGATTTCTGACCAACGCCTCGGCCTGGATCTCTTCTTTGAGGTAGGTCTGAACATAGCTTTCAAGGACTTCACGATTGCCACCCGAGGCCCAGACGATGGGGAGAGTTCCGAATTGCAGGGTACTTTCCAAATTAAAATCCCGCCCTAGCTCCTCGGGCGTCAGGGGAAACATTTCTCGCTTTATGGCGCGGCCTGCCAGAAGGTTTGTGCCAACCTTCTTAAGTTTGCGAGCACTTGACCCTGACATCACAAATCTAAATTTTCGATTTTCAATAAAACGGTGAACGTCATTTAGCAATCCCGGGAGCCTTTGTATCTCGTCGAAGATTACGGTTGAGCCATCCGGCAAGGCATTCAGGACCATTGAGGCTTCGCCGGGGTCGACAAGCCACCTCTGAAATCGTGCTTCGTCTAAAAGATCAATATAGGTTGCTTCGGGAAGCTGCTGTTTTAACCACGTGCTTTTCCCCACGCCGCGTGGCCCAAAAAGGAAGCAGGATCGTTCAATGGGCTTTAAAATTCTCTTATAAATCAGATAGATAACCTCGCCGTCAATTATCCAGGAAAAACGTCGGTAAGTCAACGCGACGTCATCTGAGGAAGGGGAGTTTTCTGCGCGTGCTTTCGCGCTTCAGGATGAAAGCGAATCAGCCTTGCCCGGATTGGCGGCGGGCCTCTGATAATTCCTGTGTTTGAACTCAGGCGCCTTGCGGCGGCTGAAGAGCGGCTGAATAGCCCCAAGCGATAAGAGGCGTTAAAGGCCTAAATCGAAAATTGCAACTATCTGTTTTAATGTGATTTTTTTAAAAAAAAAGCGATTCCAGAGAATCCCTTCAAGAATCCACCTCGCGCCGCCGATAAA
>CANFEB010000020.1 GCA_947445775.1 Oligoflexales bacterium
GCATCGTGCGATTTTGGGATTCAACATGAGAAAAATGGTAGTTCTAGCCACTGCGATGGCGCCGGCGTGATGCGAAGCATCAGCGGAACAGCGAGTAAGCTGCCGAGAAGAGGAAAGCGAATCCAGAAAATGGCGTAGGCCAATGGTGTGCTCAAAAAGTCGTCAAAATTTCAGAAAAAAGCGGCGAACGTGCCCTAGCTATCGACGCTATAGCTATCAAACAATGACACCATAGAATTTAAATTATACCTGTAACATCCTGTAGTTCCAAGGCTGTGCGCTTGCGCTTAACGCAATGACAAAGATGAGCTGCGATATATGATTGCTGACAAAGTGCGCGGCAACTTCCCTGACAGAGGGGGTTAATGCCTTGAAGTCTTCATAAAACAATGCCATAAAATCCACAGTACAACTGGAGATTTTATGGAAAAGTCCCAAGTAGCGCCGCAAAAAAGAAATGTCCCCAGGACAATTAACCTACAAGAATTACTGAGTAAAAAGTCACACTTTTTATTTGGCCCTAGATCCACTGGCAAATCGACAGCCATCGGTCAACAGTTAGGCAAAAAGGCCGTAATTGTTAATTTGCTGCGCTCGGCTGTGCAATCAACACTTCTTAAAAACCCAGAAGAACTCGAGGGCATCATTGAAGCGGCCATTGATTCCAACACCTCAATGGTAGTGATAGACGAAATACAAAAAGTGCCCGCATTGCTTGATGAGGTTCATCGGTTGATCGAAGAACGCAACTTTAGATTCTTACTCTCAGGGAGTAGCGCTCGAAAATTGAAGGCCTCAGGTGTCAATCTCTTAGGTGGACGTGCGTGGATTTCAAATATGTTCCCTTTAACTACAGAAGAACTTAAAGAAAATTTTAAGCTTGAGCACTTTCTGCGATATGGCGGCCTACCTCATGTCTACACCAGCTCGTTTCCTCAAGATGAGCTGGAAGCATATGTGACAACCTATCTTAACGAAGAAATTAAGATGGAAGGCTTGGTCCGAAAAATTCCTGCCTTTCTAGAATTTCTTCGGCTTGCAGCGCTGACTAACACTCAACTCCTAAATTTCTCGACCATAGCTTCCGACACTGGTGTTAGTGCGACAACGATCAAAGAATACTATGGCATCTTAGAAGATACTTTGATCGGTAGGTTGGTGCAGCCCTGGGCGAAGTCCACCAAACGAAAAGCAGTTGCCACTGCGAAATTCTATTTTTTTGACACGGGAGTTGCACACACGTTAGCGGAAACTAAAACTTTAGACCGCAACTCGGATCTCTACAGACAAAGTTTTGAGCAGTGGATCTTTATGGAGCTTTCCGCTTATCTATCTTATCGTAATCGTAAAGAGAAACTTCGGTTCTGGAGGTCTCTGGATCGCCACGAGGTTGACTTTACCATTGGGGACGAGCTTGCCATCGAAGTCAAATCAACTAAGAAAATCAATAGAGACGATTTCTTGGGAATTAACGCCTTACGAGAAGAGGGTTTCTTTAAGGCGTTTTTTATCGTCAGTAGCGATCCGGTCGATATCGTAAGAGACGGCGTCCATTGTTTAAATTGGAAAACATTTTTGCAGCGTCTATGGGCCGACCAAGTGCTCAGAATATAGAGACGAACTGGCGAGGACAAGCTGGTAAACCACCGCATCGGGGAATTGCCCTAACTCACATCAGGGACTTCATCAGCGGTTTCAATGAAAGGTCCGGAGTTCGTGCAGTAAACGGGATGGTGGGGATACACAGACTCGAACTGTGGACCTCTGCAATGTGAATGCAGCGCTCTAACCAACTGAGCTATATCCCCTGAGCCGGAGTGGTGGGGACACACGGATTCGAACCGCGGACATCCTGCTTGTAAGGCAGGCGCTCTAACCAGCTGAGCTATGCCCCCACATGCGGCTACTTGAGCTTGGCGGTTTTAGTCTGCCGAGCGATCAAGTGTCAATTCAAATGGTAATGGACTAAGCCCGAGTCGGCGTGGACCTGCTTTTGACGAGGAACCTGCCGCAACCATTCACAAAAACGTTGGAACCCCTCGTAATCATGGAATGGGACTCCCCGTGCCGCCCAGTCATCCGTGGCGTCAGGTCGGACCTCGGCGCAGGACTGGAGTTGATCCACATCAAACATGGTCAACACGTCCGTGGCGGCCTTGAAGTCTGGAGGGCCAAGGGGAGCAGGATTACCGATAAACCCCAAAATGACCCGGACATCCCGCCAGGTGTGCAATGCCGGCTCCAGATTACCGTCCACCAAGAGAAAAGCATTGGGGGCCAGGCTTTTGCGGACCACAGCAAGATCGATCGCCAGGGCCTTGGCCGTCTTGGAAAAGGCCGGGGTAACGCTGCGAATCAATAAAGGGGCCTGCAGGATAACGCCGGCAGCGATGGCCGCAATGACCAATAGGCGCGTCAGGCGCAGCCGCCACCCCGTCAAAATTGCCATGTTATCCGTGATGATCACCGCCAGAAACGGCACAAAGGCCAAGGGGTAAATGGCGGTGGGAGATTGGATCTGGGAATATCGGGCCAGGACGACAATCGCCAATCCCGGCAAGATCAACAAGAAACTCCAGGTGGGACGCAGCAGCACGGCAAGGAAACCAGCGGCAAACAGCAATTCAAGGATTCCCGACCAGTTGGCCTGAAGCAGAGCAGTCAACTTGAAATCTAAATAACTGAGCCCATAGTAACCCTTGTGCAACGAATGCTGGGGCATCCACGAGCTAAACAACCAGAAGAAAATCCCCAATTGCATCGCAGCCCAGATCGCCATGATTAGCCCCTTGCGGCGCTGAACCAACCAATTGAGGCGGGCAGCGAGGATCAAAGCTGACCAGGCGTTGATGATCCAAAAAACTTCCTTGCAGGCTCCGGCCCAAATTTGCGCAAGGAAAAATATCAGAATTGCGCCAAATCCTAGGTGAACCCCGCCCCCCGCCCAAATACGGTCGTGGCGAGGCGGCGTAAGGATCGCTCCGGAGCCCTGGTCAGACAATGAATTGATGATGATGGCCTGCATGGCAAAAGCTGGAACCGCAAGAATATCTGGGGCGAAACCAAAGTAGAGGCGCGCAGCAAATGCCGGAAAGAGGCAAATAAAAACTGGGCCGACCGATCCAGCCCAGAATCCGCCGTGAA
This sequence comes from Oligoflexales bacterium, assembly GCA_947445775.1. Taxonomy (GTDB): domain Bacteria; phylum Bdellovibrionota_B; class Oligoflexia; order Oligoflexales; family RGVZ01; genus RGVZ01. The sequence goes on from CANFEB010000020.1 coordinate 3,145, forward strand.
TTTGCCCATGGGCCACGGATCCGCGAAGAGCATCCGTTCGCATCCCCAAGATCACTGCCGTCAAGCCAAGGGACAGCCAAGAAACAAAAAACAGCGCCTCCGTCGATGGCACGATTGAATAAATCGGCAACAAAAGCGCAACAATCGGCTGGAAATGATGGGCAAGAAAATTGGCTTCACCAGTAACGCTGCTGGGCCAAACGAGTAGGCCATGCCAACCAGACGAAGCCCAAGCCTCCTTCAAGGCTGCCAGAATTTGAAGGTAAATACCCGTATCAAAGGCATGGACCATTTCACGGGAAGATCGCAACATTCCCAACGCAAGCAGACCGGAACTCAACGCAACATAGATCAATAGGCTACGGCCTGCGGCTTCCAGAGCAGTCACCAAGCGCTTCAATATTGCACCTACTTCATGTTGTGCGGAAATTTATCGACGATCAAGTCATCCAACTTTCTGATCCACTGCTTCCAGAACGGAATAGACTCGTCTGCCGCACATTCAGAAAGCCCGGTCACCTTGCGGGGAAATTTTCCCGACGTGTCGAGTTCAATGTCAGCATAGCGGAATTTTTTTCCGTAGTTGCCCTCGGCAAATTCTAGAGTCGCCTGCAAATCACAATTTTCGCGATAGATCACCAGATTGCGGGCACACACCGGAATGAAACCTTCGTCCACTTTGGCGATCCACTCCGGGTCGGGGTTAGGCATGAGGTACCATTCGCAACGCTCCTGATGGTTCAGGTCACATCCGGCAGCAAACAGCGCAATAAATGAAATGAATGCCATGAAGAGATGCATTTTAATTGTCATAGTTGATCCGGATTTCGATGCGACGGTTCAGAGAGCGTCCGCTGGGTGTACGATTGTCGGCGATTGGACGCGTGGATGCGTATCCGGCTGCCTGGATTGAGGTCGGAGAAAAGTTTTCCTTTTCGATCATGTAACGCAGGACGGAAGTCGCGCGCATGGTGGACAGCTCCCAGTTGGTCATGTCGCCCGATGGGGATTTCATCGCCGAATTATCGGAGTGGCCTTCGATCGTAATGTTCCGACCAAGATCCTTCAGAATTTTGGACACGGTTTCCAATTCCTTGGAGGCCGTGCGCTTAAGTTTCCACTCGCCCGGCTCGTAAAAATGCGATGCCAGAAGGCGCAAACGGACACCGTCAGGGGATCGGTGGACCGACACAATGCGGTCGGCGCCATCCTTGCCGGCTTGGATGTTTTTTTCGGGTCCATAAAGGCGGTCTTCAAGCTGCGCATTGATGCGCTTCGCATCTGAGTCAATGACTTTGATATTTTCTGTCTCGCCTGGATATTTTTTAATTAAGGGTGGACGGGCTTGATTGCCTTTAAAATTATCAAAAATGCCGATGCCGGCATCCTGAGGGCCAACCCGACGTTCGATGGGAACCTCTTCCATCACCGTATTGAATTCCTCATTGATGGCACTGGCTGCTTGCTCCACCGTTGCGCCAGCACCCTCTTTTTTGAGGGCGAAAAGCACGACAAATACGGCAAAGAGCAGCGTCATCATGTCGGCAAAACTGACCAGCCAACGCTCGTGGTTTTCAAATTCAGGGCATTTAACTTTTTTAGCCACGCGAGAACCCTTTTACTCTTCGTGATCCCCGCCACCGTGGCTCGTGTAGACCTTGAGTCTTTCTTCAATGATCTTGGGATTTTGCCCGGACAAGATTCCGTCAATTCCGATGACCACCATGGCCTTCAAATGATTCTCGAGCATTGCTTTGCGTTTGATGCGCTTGCCCATAGGAATGCACATAATGTTGGCAATGCCCACACCGTAAAGCGTCGCGACGAATGCCACAGCAATACCTGGGCCGATCTTCTCGGGCTGGTCAAGCACGGTCATAACCTTCATAAGACCAATCACGGCTCCGAGAATACCGATTGTTGGCGAAATGGCGCCAAAGTCTTCCCAGAATTTCACGAAAACTTCGGTCTCTTCAAATTGAACAAACGCCTCGTTTTCTAGGGTGTCCCGAATAACGTTTGGGTCCGTGCCGTCGACGGCAAGTTTTACGGCTGCTTTTAATGGGCCGTAGGAAAGTCCCTCGCGTTTTTTCTCGAGGGCTAGGATGGATTCCTTGCGCGCCGTTTGGGCCAGGTCGATAATTTCTGCGCCAATCTGTTGGGCGTTGGCCGTTGAATTTTTCAGGAGAATAGTCGGGACTGACTTGAGCGCATTGATGTAATCGGGCATGGGATAGGCCACCATAAGGGCGCCCAATGTTCCACCGATTACGATCAAGAATGACGGTAGACTGACAAACTGCGGAATGAGGTTGGCGGCACCTTTGGCAACAACCCCGGCAAGGATCATTCCCAAGGACAACAGTGGGCCTATGATGAAACCGATATCCATGGTTTGACTCGCGATTCGGGTTGGTTACACCGATTATACCGCATCTCCCGCGCTTCTGTGTGTGGCAGTGCAATAAGATCTCCGGTGCGGGGGCGCGGTTCATGAACCTGTTCCACAAGGATTGAATTTCCCTGTTTTTCTTCCTGCAATTTACCAGAAACACAAATGAACGCCTGACGGTCGAGAACGGCTTCAAACCGCTCATATGTCTGTGGAGTGAAGGCTAAATTGAAGAAACCATGCTCATCTTCAAGCGTATAAAACACCATTCCCTTGGCCGAGGGTGGCGACTGTCGCACGAGCACCATGCCAAAAACATAAACCTTGGTGTTGCGCGGATTACTTGATGTCGGGGGCCTAGATGCTGTCGTTGATGTCATTGATGTCATTGATTTTTCTGCCAGACGATTAGACGCCGTGAGTTTGCTGACGGGGACATCGAAACACCAGGACTCGGACCGTGCAATGGCCGCCGGATGATCGCCGAGGGCCACTGAGGTTGCCTCTAGGTCGTGCTGCACGCGTTCCATTCTGGCCTCAGACGGAAATTCATAACGGGACTCGACATCCGACATCAGGCCAACATGGGGCGCGGCCTCGGCCATCCAAAAAGCATCTTTTCTGGTAATACCAAAAGCAGCGAATGCATTTGCGGCGGCCAGGCTGACGAGATCACTGCGGAAAACTCTAGCCGCTGGGGCATCCCTGAAAATTTCATCAACAGACGCCCAGCCTTTGCCGGCGTGAGCAGACTGCAGATGATCAGAACGGACGCGATCATTACGGGCGCGCAAAAAATTTCGCCCCGCGACCTCACGAAGCCCCCGAACCAGATTAAGCCCAAGGCGGATGGCATAGACCGGCTGGTTTGGCTCATCTGACTGGCTTGGTTCTTCAATCAATTCCAAATGATGTTCCCACTGTGAACTCTGGGCGCAGACTGGATACACCTGCACGCCGCAACGACGCGCCGCCTGCACCAGAGCAAGTGGACTGTAAAAACCCATGGGCTGCGAATTCAAAACAGACATGAAAAACGCAGCCGGGTAATGGCACTTGAGCCACGAGGAGGCATAGGCAATGATGGCAAAAGAAGCTGCGTGAGATTCGGGAAATCCATATTCCGCAAATCCACGCATCTGCGCCAAGATCACCTGGATAAACTTCTCGCTGATGCCATTTTTGGCCATGCCGTCGGCAAGGCGCTTGAGCCACGGATCAATATTGCCTTTGATGGCCCACGCCCCCATGTGACGGCGCAACTGATCGGCTTCGCCTGGGGTAAAATCCCCGACGGCAATGGCTATGCGCATCACCTGCTCTTGAAAAATTGGTATGCCAAGAGTCCGCGCCAATATCGGTCGTAAGCGTTCATCAGGAAACACGACGGGTTCCTCGCCACTGCGCCGGCGCAAATAGGGATGGACCATGCCACCTTGAATTGGCCCGGGGCGGATGATGGCAATCTCGATCACGAGATCGTAAAAAGTTCGCGGGCGCAGTCGGGGCAACATCGACATCTGGGCACGCGATTCAATTTGAAATGTCCCCACCGTGTCAGCACGCTGGATCATGGCATAGGTCGCCCCATCCTCTGGCGGCACGCGATCCAAAGTCATCTCGCGGCCATAATGACTTTTTAAAAGGCCAAAACATTTTTGTACGGCCGTCAGCATCCCCAATGCGAGGATGTCGATCTTGAAAAATCCAAGGGCTTCAATGTCCTCTTTAGACCATTGTACGACTGTGCGCCCCTCCATGGTGGCCGGTTCCAGCGGAACAATATTGTCGAGGGGTTCATTCGAAATCATGAACCCGCCGGAGTGAACTCCGAGATGGCGGGGAAAGCCGTGGATTCTGGCGGTCATCGCGGCCCACAGGGGATGAGTTGGCGTGCCATGATGATTAGTCACATGCTCCCGGGAGTCCTCCAGCAAAACCTCGGGAACTCCAAGCGCCTTGCCGACTGCACGCGCTGCTCCCCGCATTTGAAAGGTGATGACATTGGCGACCATGGCGGCACGGGCCCGCCCATACCGCGAATAGATGTACTGGATTACCTCCTCGCGGCGCTCATGTTCAAAGTCAACATCAATGTCTGGCGGGTCGCCGCGCTCGACACTGACAAACCGTTCAAAGAGGAGATCAAAAAGGGATGGGTCCACGGAGGTGATACCCAAAACAAAACACACGGCGGAGTTGGCTGCCGAGCCACGCCCCTGACAAAGAATGCCGCGCTCCCGCGCCCAGCGAACAATATCCCAGACGGTCAAAAAATAATCAGCAAACTGCAGTTCCAGGATCAAACGAAATTCGTGCGCAATCAAATCTGAAATACGCGATGGCAGCGGATTTCCGTAGCGCTCTCGGGCGGCCTGCCAGACGATACTTTCCAGAAAACTTTGGGCCGTGTGGCCGTCGGGGATCATCTCCTTCGGGTACTGATAGCGCAGTTCATCCATGCTGAACTTGCACTCATCCGCCAATTCAGCCGAGGCCTCCAAAGCGCTGCGAAAAATTGGCAGTCCCTCGAAACGTCGAGTGAGATTATCAAGGTCATGCAGACTGCGTTCGGCATTGACAAACATGTGGTCGATGCAATTATTCATTTCCAGATTGGTACGAATCGCGTGCAAAACATCACTAACTGGTTTCTGAGTGCCGTGGTGAAAAAACGCGTCCTGCGCGAGCAAGCACGGAATTCCGTATTCCCGGGAAATCTCTAAAACCTGAGGAATCCAAACATCCTCACTCGGATGCAGATGCCGGCTTATTGCCAGGTAAAAGCGCTTTCCAAAGATACCCTTGAAAGCCTCCATACGCTGGCGCAGTTTGGCCTCCTCACCGCACCGGATCAGGCCACGCATGGGCAGGATTGCCGCAAGATGATCCATATTTCCGTGGGCGACGAAATCTCCCCATGAAATATTGGCGTGTGATTTGCCCTCACGATGACTCATGGTCAGCAATCGGCAAAGTTGGGCATAGCCAAGTCGGCTGCGCGCCACCAACGCCAGCGTGTCTTGCAAGACGATGGGCAAATGGTGATCTTTGGCGAAATGAATCTCCGCCCCGTGGAACAAACGCAGGGGGGGCGCGCCGCCGATACTGCTGAGGCTATTGTCCCCGGCGCTTTTTTCCATGCCCTTAAGTGCCCGGTGGGATCTCGCAAGGCCGTAGGCACCATCAAAATCCGTGATCGCAATGCCCCGGTATTTGAGTTCCGCAGCCCGCTGCAACATTTCATGAGGATGCGACGCACCGCTCAGAAAACTAAAATTTGTATGAGCCAGCCACTCGGTCCATCCGAGGGATTCAATTATACATGCCGTGGACATACCATTTCCCCGCTCCATCCTTGAAAACCCAAACAGCGCGCTGTTCTTGATCTCGCATCATGTAGTAGTCCCGCTGCGTCGATTCTTGCCCCGAGGCACTTCCTGACCTCCACCATTTGTCCATGATCCGTTCACAAAAAACCCAGGCCCGCGACTGGTTCGTCGGCTGGGGAGAGGATCGTGGTTTTGGATAAACAAAAAGCGGGCGTCGTAGCCCCAGCGCCCGCAGAGATGGGCGTGTGTAGGGCTCTACATTAGGCTGCATGTTTTTTTGGACATTTTTATAGCCTTCCTCTGGAATCCAGTTGGCAGTGACTTCATAGGCGCTCAGTGGAACAGACAGGCGGTTCTCGAGTTGCTGCAGACGATATTTTGCGACACCCTCGGCATCATCAGTAGCTTCAGCTTCATTGGCCGCGCGCACAGAACCAAACAGGTCGCGCATCACTGGAGGCAAATTAATTTTTTCTGTAACCATCAGATCCCATGATCCAATCGCTTTTTCATAAACACCCAGATCAACCGCTGCACCCATGGCAGCGGGAATGGCGTCTTCAAATGCATAGCAAGCTTGGAGCAGCGCGGTCCGATAATGCGGGAACTCGGCCGGAAGATCGTGGGGGTGGCGAAAACGGATGGGGATCACAAGGCAGGACAAATCGAGGAAGACCACACGCCACTCCAAGCTCAAAATACGTCCAGCGCCCTGCTTATTGAGCAAAGCGCACAAACGATCCACGTCTTCCCGGAGCACGATTTCCATGTGCTCCCACTCCAGCAGCGGCGAGTCCAGATGACGTTTCACCTGAATGGCCTGCTCCTGCCGCCACAAGACCCACGGAAATCCAGCCGGACTGCCGTCATCAATCCTTGGAGCCCCTAGAGCCCCTGGAGCGCTTGGAGCCTCATGGCTCCAAAGCCACAAATCATGGAGTGGAGCCCCATAACGCCGCCGAATCGCCAACGCCGGAATTCCCCCCAGGTCAGCTGGCTTTCGGATACCCAAGCGCTCCATTCCCAGGGCCATTTGCCGGGCCTGACGCCGGAACACCTGCAAGTTAAAACGTTCGCGACGGGTTCCAAACCAATGCGCTGCCACTTCATCCGCCAAGCGGAACCAAATGTCCCACGATGCCTCATTAACAAGGTTGCGACCAAGGGCGTTTTGGGCGGACACAAAACCGTTCAACCCACGCTCGCACATCACCTCCATGCCGAGCAGGGCCCGCCACGGATTTGCATCCAGCACGGCCACCACACCCTGACCAGCGAGGGCAGAAATGGCCTGCCGCAGAAAGCCATGAAGGCCATTGAGGTCATGGAGGTCATGGAGGTCATGGAGGTCATGACTGCCAGCCTGATGGCACCAGTAAGCCCATACCGGACCCAGATCGAGCAGCCAAATGCCCGGCCGCCAAAGCATGAAGCGCGGCGTGAGCGATTCAGGTTTGAAATCAGGCTGACTGGAAGAAATGGCTAGATAAAACATGGTGCCTCCTGCTTGCCATACATTTGTATGGTAACAGGTGGTGATCACATGTCAAGAGATGGCAAACCAAAAAGTATGTCCGACGTTAACTCCAAACACTTGTGAGCCTTGCCACGCATGGCTTCTAAGCGCCAACCATTGGCACGCTGTTTGCCGTTGATTCGCAGTCGGGCCCAGATATTTCCACGGCTGCCACTGAGCAAGAAATTATGAAGCACCATCACATGAATATCCATGGCACGTGCCTGGCGCGCGATAAAGGCCCATTCTTCACTGCCCAAGTGTTTTGGACTGTCCAGCACCATCAAACGAAACACCGGCTCCAGAAAAACTGGCTTCAATACTTCCAGCGGTTTGTTGGCCGTCACAAAACGAATGAATCGCAAATCAACCCCGCGAGCGCTCCATGCCGGAGGATAAACATCGAGGCCATCCTGCCCGTTGACCCACAACACCATCATTTCACGTCTGGTGGCGCCACCAACAACAGCCAAGGCGATTTCACGCAAACTCTGCCCCGCTGGCATCCCCCACTCACTCACCGCACCGGTGGCGAGCCCGCCTTCAAGAAATTCATCAAGGGCAACATTGCCACTGCCAAACTGGATTGCGTCCGGGGCAACGCCGCCAAGAGACGAAGCCGGGCGCACGCCGTGCTGATCGAGAATATCCGCCATATTTTCAGGTATTTGTGATGTAAATCTAGTGACCATATATAAGTATGGTACCTTAAACTGCTCCACATGGCTGCACCTGAGATAAAATGGCACTCAAAGCCTTTCTATCCCCTTAAAGAATGATGATCCTTCTTAAGGAGGTGCCTCATGCCGTGCCCACGTTGTTGTGACTCAGCCTTGATGATCAGAAAAATTGATGAAAGCACAGCTGTCTCCCTCCCCCTGTTTTGTTTTTGACGAGTGGGCGAGCAGGTGCAGTCATGTAGAGCAGTTTAAATTTAGTTACATCTGGCGCTGCAACGCCAGCACCTGGCCGATAACCTCAAAGGACTTCTCCCCGGCATATATCGGCTTGAACGCGGAATTCTCCGGCTTCAAAAACCAACCGCGCGCTTTGTCGCACATCAGCCGCTTAACTGTGGCATCGCCAGACTCAATGCGTGCCACCACAATCGTTCCCGCCGGAGCCTCCGTGCAACTGCGCACCACCAGCCAGTCACCATCGAGAATTCCGGCCTCGATCATGCTGTTGCCGGCAGCCCGCAATGCAAACACCTCGCGGGGCGAAGGGATATTCTTGCCAAACATGGAGGTCGACATGCGCAGAGTGCCAATGCGTTCCTCGAGAGCCTCAAGGGGATTGCCGGCAGGCACAGAGCCAAGGCAAGGGACCACCAGCGTTTCGGCGGTTGATTCCAAGGCAGGATCGCGCAAGGCTTCCCGAGTTACCGTCAAACTTCGCGCCAACTGCTTGTCGGGATTTTCGAGGTAGCCCTTCCGGCGCAACGCGTTCACCAGGTCTTGAGCTGACCCAATCGCTGAATAGCCCATATGCTCGCAAAGCTCGCGCAGGCTTGGCGGAACACCATTCGTATGTGAAGCGGCCCTGATAAAAGAGAGGGCCTTGCTCTGCGTTGCTGTGAGCTTTTCCATCATCACCCCCAACAACTGTTGTAACGCCTGCCGCCGAACGGCGCAAGCCACGCCCTCACATAACCATCAAAATCAGAGGCAAATTATGGCTCAGCCGTGGGACCAGGCACACTACCTTCGGTGGCAACTGTGCCCTTCGAAGAAACCTCGCGGCGGACCGAGATGATGCCAGTTTTTTCTGCGCCAAATCTGCGGTACGACCAGGGAAAAGTCACCGACTTGATCGTGCGCACGACTTGAATCATGCCGGATGGATCCATGGCTCCGTCTTTCTCTTCCTTGGAAAAAGAAATTTCAGACGACACCACCTTCACACGCATTTCCTGCGCCCGCACCATGATTGTCTTGCGCAAGGGTTCATTGTCTTTTTCAGCCGGATCAATCGCATCCCAAACAGCAAAACGCAATCGCCGCTCGGTGTAATAACCATCAGCAAAACGGTACATAAACGCTGCGATGATCAGCATCACCAAAAAGGTCACATATTTGATCATGGATTTAATCCTTCCACCTTGAGAGCCCTGATCCTCTCGATCATCGGCGGATGAGAATAATACCAGGAGGAATATAGCGGATGAGCAAAGGGCATCGAACTACTTTTTTCACGCAAGACCTTCAGACCACCAGCCAGATCAGCGCCAGTTCCAAGGGCAGCGCGGGCAAATTCGTCGGCCTCGAACTCGTGCTTGCGGGAAATCCAACACTGCAGGGGCTGCATCCAAAACGACAGCAGTCCAGACCACATGGAGAAAACAATCAAAGCGGCATGGGGGCTCACGGCAGTAAAGCGAAATGCCTCGTAAAACTGAGTGTAGGGCAACAACAAACCAAGAAAATAAAAGGTCACCAATGAAAACGCAATGGAACGAATCAGACCCTTGCGTACATGATGCAATTTGAAATGCCCAAGTTCATGAGCCAGAACCGCAATCACCTGCGCGGGCGATAAATCCTTCACAAGGGTATCAAACAGAACAATGCGCTTCTTGCCAAAAAGCCCAGTAAAATAGGCGTTGCCGTGGGAACTACGGCGGGAAGCATCCATCACAAAAATGCCATTCGTGGCAAAACCGATTTTTGCCGCGAGACGGTCGATCCCATCTTGCAATGGCCCTGGCTGCAAGGCATTAAACTTGTTGAAAAGCGGCGCAATCAAAACCGGATAGGCCCATGACACGACCAAACTAAAGGCCGTTACCGCCAAAAATGCATAAAACCACCAAAGAGATCCGGCGCTGGCAATGAACCAGACTAGAAGGGCCAAAATCGGGCCGCCAAGCAATCCACCGAGAACCACACCCTTTGCAAGATCAGAAAAAAATCCGGCAACCGTTTGGCGGTTGAAACCATGCTTTTCTTCGATATGAAACACGCGGTACCACGACCACGGCAAGCCAACGACCATGCGCAAAATACCCAGCAACGCAAAAAATGCTAGTGCATGAACGATCGTCGCTGTGACCCCTTGAAGGGATGCAGATCCAACCACCCGGGCGGCGACCCCATCCAACCAGCCAAATCCACCAAAACTAAGGAACCCAATAAAAATCCACAGGTCAAAAGCGGACTCAAAACGGTCAAACCGGAAGCGATCTTCTGCGTAGGCCAACGATTTGGTCATGTCTGCGGGGGTTACGCCCAGTGATTCACGGGCTTCAGACTGGCGGCGCAGATCGTGCCATGTTGTCCGGTTGAGTTGGCCCAGCCAACTCTCAACAAGATACTGGACCGCGGTCGCGATGACAAAAATGGTAAATAATGTTTGTGGGGAAGGAAGAGTAAAACCCTGAATCAACGTCACCGGGAAAAAATCAATCACGCGGCAGCTCCGCTTGAAGAAGATAACTTTGGCCGGCCTGTTCCCACATCTTGTGGCGGGCATAAACCTCGCCCGCTCTATGATAGCGATTTCTGCGCAAAAACACGGCGGCCGCCTCGTGAACCAGGCCTCCGCGCTCCAAGATCGAGGACGCCTCACGGGCCAATCCTAGACCTTCGAGGATCTTCGCGCCATCGGCAAAGCGATTCTCGCGCACCAAAGTCACCGCCCGCTCATACAACTGCCGATCAACGGAGGGCGCAACAGGACTGACCTCGGCCCCCAATTTCCGCCGGCTGGCTTTCAAAGCAACCACCAGGTTCCAAAGAAATCCGGAAAGGCCGATCACAATGCAGGCGAAGGCAATGATGATGGCGATATCAACAAGCATCGGTCTACATCCTTACATCACATCTGGTAGGTAACGCCCATTTGGGCATAGCTATCGAGAATTTCCTTTCTAGTTCCACCTGGCTCCTGTTTCAGGCCGGGCGATACCGTATACGACAGCTTGAGTGAAAAGTTACGGTCCAGGCGGATACCAATCCCACCACCAAGGTTTGGCGATGCCGGCAAGGTAAATGAACTGGTCTCACTACCCTCAACAGACGAAATATCACTGTAATAAGCTTTCACCACAGCGCCTGCCGACAAATATGGAATGAACAAATCACCAGCAAACAAGATGACATTGAAATCGACTGAGTTCGAAATCACCCGAGTTGCTGACAAGTATTCACCATAATACCCCGGCTGACTTTCAAGCGCCCTGTAGCCGGCAGTGTTGCTAAACTCTTGCCGATGCGAGTAACTGACGCGAAAATATTCTCCAAGGTCCATAGCCACGGAAGCACTTCCGGCACGGGAAAGATATGTCTGGTAAGGAATATTATTGCGTGACATCGACCCACCAAGCGTAAAGTGAATCATACCCAGTGCCGATGGTACGACCGCAAGATTGGCAAGCAATGCTGCAACGAATACACCTGACCTCAGTGCACGTCGACTTTTAAGCATGATTTGAGCCTCCTGTTTCAAGTAGTATAACATTGGAATCGGTCGAATTGCTGTGTAGCTTTAGTTGCGCAAGGGAAAATTCATGCTAGAAAAAAAATATCGCCAATCCGTTGTTGGTGTTTTCGTAAACATCGAGGGAAAGGTCCTTTTGGGCGAACGGTCAGACGCTCCAGGTTCCTGGCAAATGCCCCAAGGGGGAGTTGAGGCTGGGGAAAATCCCGAGGCAGGACTACGCCGCGAGATGCGGGAGGAAATTGGCACCACCGCATTTCAGATCATCAGATGGGGCGAACACCAATGCCGCTACGAGTTTCCAGCAGACCTCCCAGGAAACGTTGCAAAAAAATACCGGGGCCAGGAGCAAACATGGTTTTTGCTGCAATTCGACCTGAATGCTGGTCCAGATTTAGCCCACTCAGATCGTGAGTTCAGCGCCTTCCGCTGGGAACTGCCGGCCGTGGCCTTGGACGGAATAATCGACTGGAAGCGCGACTGCTATGAGCAGGGCTTCAAGTCAATTGGAATTCCAACCAAATGAACCGACAAAAACGAAACCATTTAATTTTCGAAAAAAAAGTCACTTTAGGGGAACGCGATTAAATGCCTAGAATAGCCCTTTGGAATCTATTTTTTGGTTTTGCCCTTATCTGTTTTGCTGCGGCTTCCGGCGCTATTCTTGCCAATGATTTATCGAATGCCTTCCTGGATGCCCATGAAACTGGACGCAACCTCACACAGGATTGGACGTTGACCTTGCAATCAAGCGCCCACGGCCATACCAACCTGTTTGGCATGATCCATATTGCCCTGGGATTGACCATGCCCTACGCTCGGCAATCCCACCGCCTGAGAATAGGGATCACCGGTGGATTGACCCTCGGTGCTTTGGCCATGGGCCCATTTATGATCTGGCGCAGCTTCCTGCCACCTGCACGCCACCTTGAATTCAATGGCATCCTGATTGGAATTTGTTTGTCCTTTGCCCTCGCCGCCCTCGCCGCACATACCGCCGGCCTCTGGCAGGCATTCGCAAGGCGTGAATAGATGAGGATTGTTTCCCTCGTACCCAGTTTGACGGCCACCCTCGCTGAACTCGGCCTCGAATCCAGCCTTGTCGGTTGTACATCTTTTTGCGTGGATCCACCCGGACTGGCCCGCCGCATCACTGTTGTCGGGGGCACCAAAGATCCAGACATCTCAAAAATTTCGCTTCTCATGCCTGACCGAATTCTCGTTAACACAGAGGAAAACCTGGCCTCAGACATCAACGCTTGCAGGGGACTTGCCCCCGTCCACGAATCGTTCCCCCGTTCTCCTGATGATGTTCCCGGCATGATTCGCGCCATCGGAGAGTTCACCGGTGCTGACGCAGCTGCAGCCCATATTGCGGAAAATACTGCGCGGGCACTTCAATCGCTGAAAAATGCAGGCATCGTCAAACCACGGAAGAGCACTTTTCTCTATTTGATTTGGCGCGCCCCATACATGGCTGCGGGCAGGGATACCTACATTAGCGATTTCCTAGAGATGGCCGGTTTTCGCAATGCTCTGAAGTCTCTTCGCTACCCAGAGCTCGCAATGGATGCGATGGTGGAACTAAATCCAGAGATAATTTTTTTTAGCAGCGAACCATGGCCATTCCGAAAACGGGATTACCAGGCTTTTGCTGCTCAATGGCGCTTGGTTACAGGTAGCAGAATGCCAACACTTTTCAAGATAGATGGCAAGGCCCTATCGTGGCACGGCGCTGAAACACAAAGAACCGCAAGATCATTGCAACTCTGGATCCAGGGCGCCGCAACCACAGCGCCAGAAATCATCCGACCCGCATTGCCAGATGCTGATTAAGTTTGTCTTCAAGATCCTTGCCCATCGATGTCTTAGCGGCCCGACGCGGCGAAATCTTGCCACCCAGCAGTGCCCGAAAATTTTTGCGATCCCGCATGATCCCGGCCATTTCCTTAAAAGCTTCGCGCAATTTCATCCCGCGATCGAGAAAGTCCTGTAAATCATCAAACGCAAATGGCTTGCGGAGAAAACCATCGGCTTCTTCCATGCAGGCCTTGGTCTGCTCTTCATCCAACATGGCCCCGCTAACCAAAAGCACCGGAATTGTGGGGTTCAGACGGCGAATTTTTGCCATCAACTCTAAGCCATCGACCTTTGGCATCCGCACGTCGGTCATGACCAAATCAATATCTTTCGTCTTTAGCTGGGCGATGGCATCCTTTGCAGAATCCACCACGATGACCCTAGAAAAGAATTTATTTAGATGGATCTTGAAAAACTTGAGCAGCGAGTCATCATCATCAACGACGAGCACAAAACTAAGGCGATCGTAGGGACGACGGGGCTGCGGTTTGGAAATCCTAGTTGTCTTCAAGCGCATATCAGTGTTCCTTTATAAGATCGACCGCAGGTCAGCTATATAGCTCTCAGCACTCGCACGGATCGCAGGCGACGCCTGACTCATGCTCACCACTTCCTCAAACAACCGCAATGCCACATCGGGACGATTAAAATCCAGCGCATTCAACACACCTAAATTAAATCGCGCTGGGGCATTGACCGGATCCGTCTCCAAAACCCGTTCAAAAGAAGCCCGCGCCAAATCCGCCCGGCCCGTTCGGCGCATGACCACCCCACGCCCAACCAAGGCATCCGTGTTTGCTGGGTCAATGGCGATGGCACGGTTCAAGTCTTCTTCGGCAGCTGACAAATCATTTTCTCTGATAGCCAGATTTGCGCGATTGACAAGAGCCTGGCAAAAAGTCGGAGCCATCTCAATGGCCCGACTAAAATGTGCCGAAGCCGCCTTTGAATCCTTGCGACCAATTGCGATCGCGCCCAAGAGGTTCTCCAGGGCTGGGTCATCCTTGCCGCGGTCAATGGCCCGCTTAACGACAAATTCAGCAATGGCATCCTTGCCCTCGCGAAGAAAACTATCGGCTAAGGCAACATAAGCCGGAGTGAAGTCGCTGTGGCGCGCAATCATTTCCGACAAAATATTTCGCCCATCGTCAGCGCGACCAGTCATAAAATAGCCGTGAGCCATGAGAAAACGGTATCGCAGCATCACTGCCGGATTAACCTCAGACTTACCCGTGACAAGCTCGTTGATCTGCCCCAAGACCTCGAACAATTTCCCAGCCTCACGTGTCCGTGCGTAGACCCCTGCCAGCTCGAGCCAGGCTTCCTGATTGTTCGGCTGCAAGCGCAACGACTCGCGCAGCGATCCCTCGCCATCGCGGACTTTTCCCAACGCCAACTGCGTGCGTCCCTTGAGCAAGAGATCCGCTGCGGAATGACTGTCCGTCCACCGTTCAACTCGTTTTTCCAGTTCACTGCGTTCTTCGGGAAGAGGTGGCTTTTTGAAAAGGGCCTGCCAGTCGATTGCTGTGGATTTGTCAGATGTCGTCAGAAGGGGCAGCGCCGTAGAATCAACATCCCTCACTGCTGAAGGCTTTAGCGCCAAACTCGATGCCTGGCCAGAAATCGCTGCAGTATCTCCCGCTGGGCTAATATTAGCGGTGACGCAACTCTGATTGAAAACGAGACCGATCAGCAAAAGCTTCATGCAGTTCAGGTTTTTCAAAGGATTCATGTAAGTCATCAGAGCCTCCATCACATCTGCCACTGGGCGGGCATATCCGGCAAAGTGCTTAGGGGCACTTGATCGGATATGGTCCCGCTGACTGCGGATTTGTCGTGGGGATCAAGCCGCAAAGCAGCCCTCGCCATCCATTCGTTGCCTTTGAAAATCGCTGGATTTTTTCTTTGAGCGACTAGATTTGCACTGAAATAGTTCCGTGCCAAAGTTTTCAGCCGCGCACTGCTTTCCCGGAATTTCTGAGCATCCGTAGAACTTGATTTGGCGACCTTCTCAAGGTCATCTGCCATACCCTCGGCAACGAGTCCGGCCATGTAACGGGCCATAGGGGCAGACTGGCGATCTCCCGAGGCCGCAGCCCGGTCAAACCGCATCAGGACTTCATCAAAGAGTTTTAGTTTCCGGGCGACTACATTTCCAGCCGATGAATCACTCGCGTCGATTCTGATGCCTTCGAGTTTCCGCTGAAAATGCTGGGCGAGATACAAGTTTGTGGTTCCCGAAAGCGTGGCAAAAGAATCTCCCAGCTGATCTTTGTCCTGTTCGATTCGCTTCGCGAGGATTTCTAGGTTATCGATTCCCTGTTGTTCGTCGCCGCGCTCAAGATCGATGCGCCCGAGGTCTAGCTGGCTTTCATAACGCTCGTGCAGATCGCGAGAAATTTTTAGGCGGGAAGCTGCCAATTTATGTGCTGCATTGATCGCGCCTGCTTCCATCGCATACTTGATCGCTCGTGAGTAGGCTTTGAGTTGGTCTTCCCGGCGCGCCTCGCGAACAGCAAGAGTTTCCGCAGCGTCAGTTGCATTACGTAAATCTCCACCGGCACTGGCCAGTTTTTCGGCACGCTCAAGGGCAGCCTTGCTGCGGGTGTGTGCAGGAAATGATTTGGCAAATTCAAGGTAGCTTTTTGCCGCTCCTGCTAGCTTCAACTGAAATTCCTCGGCACGGGCCAGCAGATAAGCCATGTCTCCCGCAAACTCCTTCATTCCTTGCTTCTGATAGTTTTCGGCCACACGGTAGGCCTCCGACCACCCGCCTCCAAGTGCCAGCAAATAGGCGCCGTCACGGAGTAATTTTTCACGATTGGGAACATTGGGATTCTCGGTGGCTGACTGAACAAGCAGCGTCCCGGCCTCAAGCACCTTGCCATCCCGGTTCAATTTTGTTCCCTCATTAACAGTGGCCGACGACAGAACGCCTTCCATCTCATTGCGCAAGATCGGCCCAAGTTCTTTCCAGTCTTCAAGGCGCAGGAATTTTGAGACCACGGAAACGACTTCGCTAGTTGGCGACAGGGCCAGTTCAGCAAAAACAAGGCCCCGAATCGACAAAGCCCGCTGCGCTGGCGTTGGACTCGACACCAGAACCCGCTGCCAATACTTCTGCGCTTCGGCCACGAGCCCCTGGTCGCGGCAGGCACTGGCGCCCACGAGCATCAATTCAACGCTGCGATTCTGCCCCGGAAAACGACTGCTGAAATCATCAATGCTTTGGGATAGTTGCTTCAGTGCTGCCATGCTGTCTTGATCATCAGCGGGCTTGCGTCCGGCGACCGCAGCCTTCTCAGATGCTCCTTTCCAGACTCGCTCAGCCGCAAGAACGTCCTGGTAAGAAGTGATTTCGAGCAGCCGCCGGTCCAACGCATATTCGGATTTCAATTCGGCATATCGGCGCCGTGCTTCAGGCAAGTTGTTTTGAAAATAGTAGGAGTTGGCGACACGCAAGCGCCACTCATTGGAATCATGATCGTTACTGGACTCTTCAAGAAGGGTTTCATAGACAGAGGTCGCTGTCTTGAATGAGATCTGACTGCCACTTTGGATCCCATCTTCGTAGTACCAGGCGGCTGCCTTGCGGGCCGCATCCATACCAACTTTATTTAACGCAGCAATGGCCTCGATGTTCTCGCGGTTGATGGCCCGCCACAGGCTGCGCCTTGGCAGCATATTGGACAACTGGGATCGAACCGCCATGCTCTTTGCCACTTTTCCAGTCTGCTCAAAGCCAATCGCCGTATAATCAGCAATCCACGGCAACTCCGCGCAATTGGGAAACTTCCCAATTAGAAATTCGCCGATATTCCCCATGGCCTCATAGCGCTTGCCGGCTCCAAGACGCTGCATCACACGCAAACCGGCCTGGGATCCCACGAGCCGCAGCGTGGGTTTGGCAAGAACTTTTTCAGCTTTTTTCCAGTTCCCTGTCTCGTAGAGTGCGTCACCAAGAAGTTCCGAAGCATCCTTTTGGATGCCTCGCCGTTCTTGCTCGCCGAATACATCGATGTGAGGTTGCAAAAGTTCTTCAGCCGCCGCCACGGTCTGGTCCAGTTCGGCGCCTTTATATGCGGCCCAGCCAATCCGGTAGAGGACTTTTACGCGCGCCCGTATCGCCGTGCGGCGAAAGGCCGGATTGCGGATCAATGCATCTGCGATGTCACGGGCGCGTTGATAGTACTTCAGAGCACCCCGGGCATCGCTGTTATCAAAGGCATGGTCACCGGCCGCAATGTTGGCTGCCAGGACTGCCTGATTTTCGCGAGGACGTGCAGCGAGTGTCTCCCAGACTCTGATGGCATCACTATCGCGGCCGATTTTTTCCAGCATGACTGCGCGGAGTGACGAGGCGTCGTCTCGAAGGGCAGCATCCGGGAAATTTTCTTCAAAATCCCGTAGCTGACTCAATGCGTCTCGGCGAATTCGGTCGGCTTCTTCGACGTTTGTTTCTTGTTCGATCGAGGCAATTTTATCGACAATATGCACATAGTTCATGATGACATATTGACGATTTCGAGCCTGGGGAAATTCTTCCATGTGGCGCTTGTATTTAACAGCAGCCGACTTCAACAGATCCAGTTGCTGGCGCGTGCGCTCGACACGCTTTGAATTTTCCTCACGGTCCAGACGGTCGTAAAGAGACCTGAGTCGCGATTGTCCATCAGCGGCTGCCCGCGCCTCGTATTCCTCAAGTGCCGACCAGTAATCCCGATATGCGCGAACGGAGGCTGGGTCAGGGACATCCGCAGCCAATTCAGCAGCCAATGCTGACCCGCAAAAGAGAGGCTGCAGCAATAAAGCCACAAAAAACGTCATCATTAACGTCATCAAGACCCTCAGGCCATTGAAGTTCATTCGAGCCATGTGGCGGCCCCTCCGACTTGATGGTTCAAGACTTCATCCCGCACTGACTGCCGGGCAGCGTCAAAACTAAGCTGTTCCTTGCCTGCGTCATCCCGAACTGTTTCTGAGCGCATCGCATCAATGTCAGCACTCCATTGATCCAGGGTTTCCAAACGGTCTGTGGTTCGCTCGCGGACCGTTCCGATAATGGCGTGCCGCTGCGTTCCAACCCAAAGTGCCAGACGATTTCGCACCGACTGAACTTGATCTTGGGCCTTTGCCGCCTCATCATCACGCTGCCAAAGTTCTCCGACGGTCTGGCCTAATTCTGATTTCATATTTTTGTCCAACTGAACCAACTGCTGGTATGTGTCCTTGGCCACTTGCTGCCAAAGCCGCCAGCTGCGTTCAAAATCCTCAAACAACAGCCGTTCCGCAGTATCCGACACCTCATTGCGTGAGCGCCGCAACACCGACTCCTCATCAAAGAGTGCCATTGAATAAAACGCCATTAACCGGCGCAATTCACGGTGGGACCCAGCTTCTGCGAGGTTTTCGATTTGTTGTGCGCGAACAAGTTCCATCGTCCGGTAGATTTTATTTCGCAAAACTGAAACCTGAGCGACAAAATCTGCGGCTACATATTTTCCTGCCGCTGAAGAATCCGTTTTTCTTTTTTCTTTTGCTGAGTCCGTGACTTGGATGTGCTCATGAAATCGAATTCCAGAAAGACCGGCATCCGCCGCCAGCAACCGGCCGTTGACAGTAGCAAGGCGTATTGTGTCATCAAACAAATCAGCCGTGCGGCGCCATCCTTCGCTGCGCGCCAGTGTCTGCGGGTATTTCCCCAGCAGAGCATTTCTACGGTTTTCTGAGGCGGACAATTCTTGCCGCTCTGCGGGTTTGAGGCGTTGCAACAGCATCTGACGCTCTAGTCCGACGAGGCGATGTCCGGCTCCAAGGTGGCGCTTGACGAGGATGTCCAAGGCCCGCGTTGTATTGATCCACGATGGATTGATCTGGGCCATGTTGGCCCGCCCAAGGGTTGAAAATAGTTGCCTGATATCTCCGCGATCATCCCCCAGGCTGGCTGCTTGGCCTTCGAGGGCATGCTCCATTCGCCAAGCCCGGTCGATCTCCCCAGGGGGATCCATCAAACCAACATGCTTCATGTAAATCCGCTCGACGCCTCGTGCATCGACCGGCATGGCTCCGGCCAGTTCCTGCGAAGCAAATGCAAGAATTTCTTTGTAGACTTCCCGCTGAGAGGCGATGGCCTTTTGGGCGCCATCCCAGTCGCGGGCCTTCAGGGCAAGCCAGGCGTCCATCCGGGACAACTTCATCCGGGCATCGGCGTCATCAGATCCGTACTGTTTTTTGAAAATGGCAACTTGGTTCCGGGCATCAGCCACACGGTCCAAATCAATCATGACATAGACGCTCTCAAATAAGGCGTCCCGATAGGACGGCGAAAACTCATCGATTGCCGAATAGGTGGCGGCGGCCAGATCCTTTTGCCCCTTGCGGACTTGAACCCGTGCCAGAGAAAGCCGTGCGCGGTCGCGCTTCTCGCTGTATTTTCCACCGTAGACCGCCACGGCCGCCTTAAAGGACGACAGCGATAAATCAAGGCGTCCTGATGTCGCATGAAGGATCCCGCGCAGGTACAAAACATCGCCGTCCAGAGGCCCCGGCGCACCATCCAATGCCGGATCGGCAAGAAATTTCTGCGCGAGATCCAGTTCACCTGTCGAACCGGCTGCCCGGGCGGCCAATACCAGAACATGCATCTTTGCCAAGCGCGGCATTGAAACACCTGTAATTGCCGCAAAAAGCCTGCGCAATTCAACTCTGGATGAATTTCCGGTGGCCTTCATCAGACGCGAAACCAAACGCAGGACTTCGACGAGATCTTCGTGATTGGCCGTAGCCTCGTTCTGCGAAATGAATGATCCGACATAACGAAGCGCGGCCCGCATTGATTTTTCGGGGACAGCAGCCTTCTCATAACTAAAGGCGAGTTGCCTCTGGGCAACTAGATAACGCTGCGATTCGCCCGTTTGCACAAGATTCAAGTAGCGGGTCAACTCACGAATATTCGAAAGATGGTCGCCATTCTCTTGAAACGCCTGGGAGGCCCGCCATGCCCGTTCGGCTGCAATCTTACGCGGCCCGATCACTGGTTGCTCAGAGACTTGGGGTAGGCTGCGAATTGCTTGGCCTGTTTGTTCCAATTGCGCGTGGATTTTGCGAATTTCAGATTCCGGTGAATCAAGTCTGATGACGTCATCTGGCACGAGCACTTCAACTGCGCCTGAAGCCAGAGACGCAATAGCCATGAACTGGGCAGCGGCCACCAACGCGGCCGCATACGTCAGTTTCCATGGGCGTAAATTCACAGCTTCACCCCGCCAATGTCAGATGCCGGCCCGTTACTCATAGAGATCGTCCCTTTCGCATCTGGGCGTGTGGGCGCATCGATCACTATATTGATGGCGCGACGCTCTTTTCCATCGGGAATGGCAAACTCAAACTCTTTTTCCATGGAGCGGGTGATGTCCCCGGAGACTGGCGCACTGCCACCCTCACGAACTATAACGCCAGCCTCCACCACCAACTTGTGCGCACCCGGGGGCACAGGGCCGGCAAAAAGTGGCAACTTCGCGGAGGGCAGCCAAAGCCCACCAGCATCTGCTGCACGGTAGACCTCTATGCCGTCAATCTTCACGACGATTGCCTTAAGCGTCGCCTTGTCTCCTCCGCGGAATTCAGCATCCATTTGAATAAAATTATCGACGCGGGCATCCTCAATCACTTTCAATCGAGCTTTTTGCACATCAGAATGCAGGCGCTCTACTTGCACCTCAAGGCCAGCCACGGCCTCAGACAGACTCTTGATGACACCGGCCGATTCATCCCCTGGATTTTTTGATGGGTCACCCGAGGCACCAGCATCGCGGGAATACTTGTATGAGGTTGCCGGTTTTGGGATTCCGCCGTCACGAGTTGCTGGCTCCAGCTTTTCGCCAAAGGTCAGCGCGCCGCCCTCATTGTCCGTCAGCTTTTTTTCGAGGCGGTCCAGGATGGACTCCACCTCGACGGTGTTGCTGTCCTTTGCGAACAAGCAGGGATAGCCACCAGAGAAGGCAAGCGCGACTGTTACCGTGACAAGTTTGCACCGATTCATTTCTTGCTCCAGTTCCAGTTCCAGTTCCAGTTCCAGTTCCAGGATCGAATTCACTTTCTCGATATCGTCGAACGCGGTCTCACGCCGCCCAGCGAATAGAGGAGTTTTCGTGCATGTTCCGCCGGCAATCGCAACTCATAGCCCTGGGGCAAGGCACGCCGTTTGTGCTTACCAAATGCCTGGGGCAGCAAACAGGGATTGAGGTCAGCCAGACGCGCCGGCCCTAGCTTTGACGCATGGAGGATGTCTGCCACTGACGCCTTGCGCGGCAGCGCGACTAACTCCACCGGACTATCTCGGCCAATTTTCGGTAATTTCTGGCGCTTAATCAGCGCATCATATGAGTTGGCTGCAGCCAAAAATTCGGCATAAAAATTGCGGCTGGCAAATCCAAAACTCTTTGAACGATAGCCAGCCAAAATGTCGTTCAGGTCCTTGGAGGCAACCTCGCGCGTCGCACGTTCCAACCCGGCGGCTCCGTGATTGTATGCCGTAATGGCTAGCGGCCAACTACGCAGCGCACTGAAATTATCGAGCATCAAACGCGCTGCACCGCGAGTCGCCTTCCAGGGAGAATTACGCTCGTCCATCATTCGGCCATCGACGTGCATGTAGAGGCGAGCCGTCTGAGGCATGAATTGCCATATACCAGAAGCACCGACTTTCGATCTGGCTTCAAGATTAAACATTGATTCAACAAACGGCAGGCGCGTTAGTTTTACTGGCAAATTATTTTCAGAAAAAACTTTTTCCATATAAGGCAGGTATTGCTGAGCGGATTTTGCAGCGCTCAAAAATGTATCGGAAAGTCCTGACTGGGAACGAATCCGGATGTCGCCAGCCAATAGTTTTTCCCGCTGGCGTTCGTCCGCCCCGTAAGTGCTCCAAACGCGACGTTCGATCGCGCCGTATTGCAGTGCCGATTCGCCGAGTTGGCGAAAACGATCCACCGCAAGGATGTAGCGATCAACATAACGCTGCGCCACCCGTTGCCGTTCACCCCGACCGCGTTCGGGCTCAGATGCGCGGCCACGGACGGCCTCTTTAAAATCAATCAGGTCAATAATCCGGTCAGGTTCATCGATATCGTGAATGATGATTGTGGTGCTGGGGTAATTTTGGAAAACCATCTCCCAGAACTTAACTTGCCTTTGCACAAGGCCATTTGCTGGGAACGGATCCAGCGGGGCCCGCACAACATTGGCCCGACTCTCTGCGTTTCCCCGACTCTCCGCCTTTCCCTGACTTTCTGTGCTGGCGTTTTCACGCTCTAGTTCCTCGACAAAGTAATTGAGCTCGGGATCCTCGGAATCGTCAGCATCATCGGAAACTGTGTCCGTCGGCTCGCCGATTCCGACAGGAACGATAGCCGTCGCATTAGGCGCAAATGCCATCGCCGCAATAAACACTGCGCGCAGTGCATATGGCGCCAGAAAAGCAAAACAATTTAAGGGCATGCCCAGCATTTTCCTGAGAGGTCCTCCCAATGGCAAAACTCAAAGCGATTTTTGGACTCTTTTAGTCTACCAAGTCATTGAAAAGCGGGGCAACTGAGGGGGTGTCCATGACGCTCTTGGGTTTCCATTGACCGACATGATATCGCGTGTTAACCACCTTAATGTTGCTAATTTATCAATTAGCATGCCAAGTTTTTGACACCGCAACCGCGGCAGCCAAAACAAAAATCGGGGTATAGCGCAGACTGGTAGCGCGCACGCTTGGGGTGCGTGAGGTCGTGGGTTCGAATCCCTCTACCCCGACCATTTTTTAGGAGCCCCCAAATGAAATTAAAACTTCGCGGTAAAACCCTTGCCGTTCAACTATTGCTGCTCGGAACATTCGCCATCGAAGCTCGCCAAAAATGGTTGGAGGGCGGAATACCAGAGTGGTTCACCAAGTATTTCAGCCAAACCTGGCTAGTTGACCTTCCGGGCGGTCTCGACTTTTCCTGGTATTTGATCACGATCATAGAAAGTGTGATTGCAGTTGCCGCTCTTGTGTCGATGGCACGGGGGGAATTTCTCGTTCGTCGGGACCAAATCGTGCTGCGTTCAGCGCTGCTCACCAGCCTATTTTTCTTTGTCATGCTTGGATATGGCGGACGCCTAGCAGGAAACCACGACATTGCAGCCCACTCGTTTCAATATTTTACGGGCATCCTCTTTTGCCTATTCATGGTCGAGCGTTCTGATGGCAAAAATCCCAAACAGGATTTGTAGAGTCGCCAACCAAGATTCGTAAAAAATTGGTAGCCATAGAATTTATACCAATGATTACCGATTGATCCAAGAAACTTCTTAAGTCAAATCACTGCGCTCCGAGCAATCCGTGTACATGCAAATGTCACGGAGATTACAATGCTCGGTAGCTTTTTTTTGATTCGTCCAAAGATGTTCTTGGTATCTTTTGCCATTGCTACATCCACGTGGGTCGGTACGGGCTTTGCGCAGGATATCAGTCAGGATATCAGTGAGGCCATTGAACCCGGCGAATTTTCCACGGAAAAGAAATTTGATTTTCTCTCTGGATCCATCGGAGATTCCATAACGGCGGCCATGGATGCGCGACTTCCTCTAGCAAACCGCGGCCTCAATTGGTCCACCGGGACGCGCAATGCCATCATGGTAAACAGCCATGCTCTCCGCCTCAGAGCCATGATGCCCGACAAATCTGTTGGCACTAAAAATATGGCGATTTCTGGCAGTAGGGCTCCAGATGTGGTGGAGCAGGCTGAAAAAATGGCTAAGTTGCGCCCCGACTATGTGACCGTGCTGGTCGGCGCCAACGATGTTTGCTCATGGAATGAAAATCATCGGGACCAAATGTCAGACTACGAGTCAAACATGCGCACCATCATCAATACCCTGGTAGCAAGCAATGACGAGATCAAAATACTGGTGAGTGCGATTCCCAACATGCCCTTGTTGCGCGATATTGGGGCTGCCAACGGGTGCCAGTCCCGTTGGAGCCTTCTCAATATTTGTCCGGCTCTCTTAGGTGCTGACCGGACAGAGGCTGACCGAGCAGGCTTCGCTGATCGCTGGGAGGACGCCAATGAAATTCTGGAACGCGTGAGCGCAGACTTTCCTCAGCACGTCCGGTTTGCGGCCTCGATTTCTAAACCAATTTTCAATTTTGGCCACCTCTCAAGTCTGGATTGTTTCCACCCCAACGTGAGTGGTCAGGATTTTCTTTCTGAAATGACGTGGAAAGATGGCTGGTACTAAAAAAAAGGCCCCTGGCAGTGCCAAGGGCCTTTTTTCTTAACTCCGGAAGGTCTACTGAACCCGAACATCACCCGCGGTGATATTTTTTGAGGCACGGATTCGCACACCACCGACGATGAAGTCGTCATTGTCGCCACCTTCAACACCCACCGTGTTATTCATGGTGGATTCAACGGTGATCGCATACTGGCCTTTATTGAGGGTGATCGTATTGAGATCAGCACGTGACGCGCCAGCGCGAATTAGTTCTCTTTCGAGGCTCGCACCGCTGGTCTGAATTAAGGTGAGGTAATTGGAATTACTGTAATCCACGCCACACACAGTCAATAAGTCCAGCTCAACACGCGTGCCGTCTTCAAGAACACTGAAATTAAACGAGTATTTAGTTCCGCTCAGCGCATAAGCTTTCAACTGACTCTGACAACTGGATGCCGGAAACCGGCCATCACCAATGTGAAACACTTTGTCACCACCGAAAATCACTTCTCGATCGGTGCGCGATACGTCGATATTATTGCGGATTGTGTTAACGATGCCGCCAATGGTCTGGACCGTATCAGTTGTCGTGTTTTGAGGAACTTGGACAGTAGGGACTGTCGGAGCCACTGGCGCTCTTGGAGTAAGCGGTGCCACCGGTGCCGGTGTCTGCTGCAAGGTCTGGGTCCGGTTTGTGTGGGTTCCGTCGCCGCTGCCATTAAAACTGGCCGATCCGCATGATTGGAACATGACGCCGGCAAGGGCAACGACCGCGCATTTCAGAAAAAAGGAACTAGAGTTCTTCATAATTAACTTCAACCTCCGCAACAGCTTCAAACATCATCAACAACAACAGCAATTTGACCTTCAATCCTTCAAAGCAAGGCGCTCTAAAGTTATCGCCCTTATCGGTAAATTCTCAGAAAACTTTAGTGATTTTTTGCGATTTTTATAAAAAAAACAGTTTTGTCAAAAATTATCGGTGGTTATCGCGGTGCCATTTCCATCTATTGCGGTGTTTTTTAGAGTTAGTTGAAGGTACATAATCGCGTGTCTTTTACACACTAAGGAAAGCCGAACGGGCGAAAGGACGCACTGAAAGTGCGCCTTCTCCGGGGAATGGCGATCAAAGTCCAACAAAAAAAGTGCTGACCAAGGGAGCCGAGAAACTTCGCCTAAAGAATTCCACCGTTTGGTCGCCCCTCCCCCTCTGTCAGGGAAGGTTTATGATTTGTCTAGTCGCGAGTAGCGCCAGATCCGGAACGAGACTCTTCAGTTCGAACCTCTCCCAAAATACGATCTGCCGTGTGGTTAGAACCAGAATCAAATGACCAAAGAAAATCTGCCGGAAAATCCTTAACGATTTTGTCTAATCGGTTGTGCTCTGCCTGGTCAAAGGTCGAGCCTGGAGATGCAAACTGGTGGCAGCCAATACAATTGGAATCTCCCATTCCGGCTTCGAATTCAATGTAGGGATTGCTGCACCAGGTAAAAAAGCGCCCATCTGCAGCCCGTCTTTCAGCCGTATAAGCCGCTCTAGTTGACCGCGCCGCTGCAATAAGTCCGTCCGACCAACGGGCACCGCCAAAGCCCACACCGCGCTCAAATTGCGCCGCCGTCGCAGAGTTCATAAGGGGATCCCCTTCGCGCCAGGCCGAAACCACGCACATCTTGTACGAGTTCCACGACGCAAAATAATCCCCCAGATCAGCACAGTCCCCCGATGCGCCCGCCTCACACAGATCAGGCCGGTCGCCCCCAAAATCCCCATCCGGCTGGTCGCCGCCCCACCACAACGTGATCCAGACCCACTCCCGCGTCTCCCGAGTGGTTACATGAATTCCGGTCAACGCCCACTCGTGCCCATTATCAGTCCGGACGCGGTAGATCCTGTTAGCATCCGGCACGGAAACTGTCCGAGGGCGTTGAGAATTTTCCTGATCTGCGATGCGCCATGTACCGGATTTCCCTTTCATGGCTGCAACCCCGGTTTCTGTCGTGTCGAAATTAGCCAACGAAGTAACCTTGGCGACGGAGGCCGGGCCACCAACCCTGGACCAAGTCAGCTTCACGGCAACGGCACCGCGAGGCAACGGTTGCCCAAAGCACGCGCCAAATTTGTCATCAGAAAAACGTTGCAGCGCCTTGCTGAACGCCGCCGCGAGGTCACCTGTTTCGAGGCGTATTTGAACTGGATTTGCTGTATCTGCCGCCTGTTCCTGACACCTGACCACGGCCTCGTAATTGAGCATAAAAGCCTTAACCAACTGGGGACTGAGCAACACCACGCCCCGGCCATTGACGCCAGCCGTGGCACCGAAGCCGTTCAGCCCACCGGCCCTGCCAGGATCCACCTGGATTTGCTCCAAAAGCCCCTGAAAACGGTCATAAAGAACACGGTTGCGGTCTGGGCTGATGGACTTCTGTTCGTGATACGCGACCCATGCGGCAGTAAAAATGGCCTCTAGCGACCTTTGCCCAGCCCCACGCCCTCTATCCTCGCGAACCATTGCGTAATAGGTCCTGAACAACTCCTGCACCTCGCCGGCGTCGTACCAAGTCTGGAAAACCGGGACTATTGCGCCACCAGAACCACCAGAACCACCAGAACCACGAGAACCTGATACCAGCACCGGACGGATCACCCGGCGAAAAACCCCCCAGCCGTGGGTGCGCCGAGCTTCAAAAGAAGTGGCCAATTTTTCGGCCAGCGCCAATTCAGCTGCATCGCCGGGAGCCCCCACCGGATCGTAGTCCACGCCGGGCCCAAGGATTTTGCGCTCGGTTGGTCGTGCAGAGGGATCCGCACCCTGGCTACGTTGCTTGCAGGAAATTGCCGAAATCCCTAGAGAAATTAGTAAAAATATTCGAAACTTGGATTTCATAGATTTTTCGCTCCAGTTTCCGATCATATATAACTAGTAGATCGGTCGAAACCATCGTTAGCGTTAGGACTGCCCTAGTGGGTGATGACCAAAAAAACCAACCGCCGCACCCTGCTCCCTGGTGGAAAGTGGGGCCATTAAAGCTATGGCTATGGAACTCATTTAGCCATTGGGCTCTATTGGGTCGCAGAGCATTCACCCTTGTGGACATGCTGGTTGCCATCTCGATTGCCGGAGTCCTGACCACTCTGGCTGTGATTGCAGTCCAGCAATACCTCTACAAAGCCCGCCAGTCGGAAGCCTTAAAAAACTTGGATGTGATTACGGGATCCTACGTCGCAGAACTGGGCAGTGATGCCGCCAGCATTCCACAAACAACCGCCATAACCACGCTGGTGGATCCGGGGACTGCGCCATCCTACACCTCCAACTTCAACCAACAGAACTTCCTTGGTTTCGGCCTTACGCAGATGCCGCGCTACAAATATTGGATGAACCACGGCAAAGTCAGCTGCACGACCGGGGGCGTAACCACTGATTTCGTGATTGTGGCCGTCGCAGAAAGCCGGAGGATCGGTTGTAAATTCGAGCCCTCCGATATTATCTGGATGGGGATTACCTTGTCAGGTGCAAAGGTAACGACCAAAGTCCGCGACATAGTGACCGCTGGTTGCTTGGCGTCGGCTCCGGCAGCCTATTCGTTAACAGGATGCACGGTAACCGCAGATGTTGTGACCCTGGATCCGACTCCCCCACCGGTTCCGACTCCGTCACCGCCGCCAACCCCGCCACCGCCGACTCCAACCCCGTCGCCGACGTCTTCGAGTTCGTCGTCGTCTAGTAGTTCGTCGTCTTCGTCTAGTAGCTCGTCGTCGTCTAGTAGCTCGTCGTCTTCGTCTAGTAGCTCGTCGTCGTCGTCTAGTAGCTCGTCGTCGTCGTCTAGTAGTTCGTCGTCGTCGTCTAGTAGTTCGTCGTCGTCGTCTAGTAGTTCGTCGTCGTCGTCTAGTAGTTCGTCGTCGTCGTCTAGTAGTTCGTCGACTAGTGGTAGCTCGTCGTCGTCTAGTAGCTCGTCGACCGGCAGTTCCTCAAGTAGCAGCAGTTCGTCCTCTAGTACTTCGTCGTCTAGTAGTTCAACCGGCAGCTCCGTTTCAAGCGTCTGCAATTGTGCGCCACCTGCCACTACCTGTTACTGCTGCGACGACGTAATCAACTCCGTCGCCATGTGCGGCTCAACTGATCCGGTCACCTGCGAATCGGGCTATACTGGCCCGAGGGTATGTACCCAATGAAAAACGCCACCATTTATCTCACCACGGCCATTACAGGATTTGCCATCTTGATCGCAGCACAAATCATCGACCGCCGGAATCCCCTTAAAAAGGAATTTGTTCAGGCTTGTTCCAATTATAGCCTCACACGCATTCAGGAATCATGCGCCGCAATTGACCACGTCGCTTCCTTCAATCAACGCAAGGAGCAACTCACGACAAATTTCACTGACTATTGCACGTGCCTGACAGACGTGTGGAATTCAGCCGGCATCCTTCTGCGTCCTGATTTTTTCATCAACGCCCGCCAACCAGAAGCGACAAGAACGCCGGAAACGCAAAAAATTTTAGCGTGGATCAGAAGCGACTCAACAAAATCTGCATACGCCCGTTGCCACAATCGCAGCGGCATCAACCTCAATTGGGTTGCTGCGGCACAACTGGAATTCCGCAACAAACAAAACCCGCCAAAACTTCCGCCGAAAAAAAATCGCTAAAATCCGCCTTCTCGGCCCAGATATTTGGGAACGCCCGTGCGCCCCGATCGAATGGCCACGGCAATCAACGTCAATAGGTAGGGCATGGCCTGTAATAGCTGCGCGGGAACTTCAACGCCCATGACGGCATAGCCCGTGCCCTGCAGGCGAATTTGCGCCGCATCGACACCGGCAAAAACCAGACATACAATCGCTGCGGTTACGGGACGCCAGCCAGCAAAAATAACGGCTGCCAGCGCCATGAATCCGCGACCACCCGTCATCCCCCGGGCAAAAGAAGACGAGAGCAACACGGACAACGTAGCCCCGCCAAGTCCCGCCAGAGCGCCACTGGCAATGACGGCACCAGTCCTCACCAAAGCGGTTGACACCCCGGCGCTCTCCAAGGCTCCGGGTTCTTCTCCGGCGAAGCGCACCAGCAAGCCATACTTTGATTGCCCCAAAATCCACCAAATCAAAATGGGGCAAGTCAGCGCAAACGCCATCACTATATTCAGCAGCAACTGGGCCGATTGCGCATTATGAACTCCAAAATCCAAGTTTGGCGTCCCGCCGGAAATTCCATAAAGCGCCTTGGTAACGTATGGGGCCACACCAATCGCCAACATGTTAAAGGCTGCTCCCGCCACGACCTGCTGAGCCCGTCCGTGCAGCACAAAAATTCCGTAGATCCCTGCCCCAATAGACCCGGCGATGACCGCCGCGCAAAGCCCCAAAGGCTGAGATCCCGTCGCCACCACGGCAACTGCCCCGGCCAGGGCACCAATCACCATGAGGCCTTCAAGGGCGATGTTCACCACGCCCGATTTCTCGCAAATCAACCCGCCCATTGCGGCCAACAGAATTGGCAACGCAAGGCGCAAACTAGACATCAGCCATTCAAAATCAAAAATAGAGTTCATGATTTCTTTTTTCCGTGAAACCAGCGAGCTGTTGCAAACAGTATGACGCACCCCTGAATGATCATCGCCAAATCTCTGGTTACATGATCCGTCTCAAAATCCAAGTCCAGCGCCCCCTTATGCAAGGCGCCAAAAAGCAAGGCAGAGGCCACGACTGCCATCGGCCGCCCTCCGGCTAAAAGTGCCACGGCGATTCCAGTGAATCCGTAGTCCGACGAAAAACCCAGGCGAAACCGACCAGCGCCGCCCAAGATATCGCCCAAGCCCGACAATCCTGCGAGGGCTCCCGCCAAGGTCAAAGCAATGATCATTTGACGACCGGTATCAATTCCGGCAACGGTCGCCGCCACTGGATTTTCACCCGCAGCCCGGATCCGAAAGCCAATCATCGTCCGGTCAAAAAGAAAGGCAACGAGTCCAGCAGCAGCAATGCCGGCAAGAAACCAGATCGTCACCGGCGCACCGTCGAAGGCAGAAAATTCAACGGCCTTGAACACGTTTCCAACAGTGCGTGTCTCCGGATTTTGGGTATCGACGCTGTGCAACTTTTCAATGACCAACCAACTTGCTAACGCCATGGCCAAGAAGTTCATCATGATTGAAGTGACCACTTCGTGACTGCCGCGACGCGCCCGCAAGTATCCGGTCACAAAGCCAGTTGAGCCGCCCACGGCCGCGGCCACCAGACCACAAATCAACATTGCGACAATTCGTCCCATAACCCCTGACGAACCAGCAAACGCCGGCCACAAATCCCCCAACCGCAATGCCACTGCCGTTGCCGCCAAGCCGCCCAAGACCAGTTGTCCTTCGGCGCCAATATTGAAAAGTCCCGCCCGGTAGGCCACCGCAACCGACAATCCAGTAAAGATCAACGGCGTCGTATAAACCATGGTCATACCCAGGTCATAGGGGGTTCCACCGGCCGCCTTTAGCAACACCAGCAAAACGTGCGCGGGGTTCTCCCCGGCAACGGCGGCCGCACCAAGGCCAACCAAAAGCCCCAATAAAATTGCCGTCAACCACGGCCACCGAAATAGCATTGCCTTCATGATGCGCCCCCACCGGCCATCGCAAGCCCAATGGCAGCAACATCAAATCCAGATTCAGGATATTTGGAAAATTCGCGGACGACTCGGCCGCGAAGCATGACCAAAATTCGGTCGCTTAAGGCGCAGAGCTCATCGAGGTCGCTCGAAACAAGAAGAACGCCCACGCCCCCTGCACGAGCTGCAACAAGAGCCTGATGAATTTTTTGCGAAGATCGCCAATCAACACCGCGCGTGGGATGCGCCGCCAAAATCAGTGCAGGATCTTGCTCTAATTCACGGGCCACCAAAAATTTTTGCTGATTTCCGCCGGACAATGACCCAACGGCACCGGTCCAACCGGCGGGTTGGATCCCATACTTTAAAAACAGATTCCCGGCACGCTGCCGCAATTGCTCCCAAGGAACCATGAAATGATTTTTCATGGTTACGCCACTCAGCAATAGATTGCTCGCTGGATCCGCATCCAACATCAACCCCTCACTGCGGCGATCAAACGGCAAAACGGCTATGCGCGCCGCCTTGCGAACTTCCCCCGGCGAAAGGTGAACCACTTCGTGTCCTGCAACGCAAATGCTCCCCGATTCGCCCCGTAACCCTGGAACTGTTCGCAAAATTGCCTTGAACAGGTCCGCCTGACCGTTGCCTTCGACGCCTGCGATGCCAACAATCTCACCTTGATGCACGGACAGATGAACTTTCAGCCCTGTGGGACGGTGGTAGTCACGAATTTCGAGGGCGGGAATCCCCCCACTAAAACGATTCGATTGGCGTGATTCACTTGGCGCAGCACCTGCGTCGCGCACCAAAGACTCCCCGGATTCACCGATCATGGCGTTGGCCAAAGTTTCGATCGACATCTGAGAAGTTTTTTCATTCCCATTTAATTTGCCATCAAACTCGCCGGCGATCCTGCCGGAGCGCATGACAACAATCCGCCCGCAAACTTGCAGCACTTCATCTAACTTATGGCTGATCAGGATCACCGCATGTCCTGAATCACGGAGGCGACGCAATCGTTCAAGAAATGGCGCTACTTCAACGGGGGTTAACACCGCGGTTGGTTCGTCTAGGATAATCACTCTGGCACCCTGGCAGATGACTTTTAAAATTTCCAATTGCTGCTGTTTACCGACGGAGAGTCGCTCCACAGGTTCATCGAGTTCGAGGTCAAAGCCCAGAGACTTCATGGATTGAAGGGCGCGACTGCGCACGTCCTGATGAGCGACAGGTCCCGCTTTATAACTGGCAACGAGCCTCAGATGTTCGATGGCAGTCAGGGCCGGCGCCAACATGAAGTGCTGGTGCACCATGCCAATACCGGCCAAGATAGCCTCCTTTGGACTGCGAAAACGGACCTCCTCATTGTTAAGCAGAATCGTTCCGCGATCAGGCTCGATGTGGCCAAAAAGCATATTCATGCACGTGGATTTGCCAGCGCCATTTTCGCCGACCAACCCCAGTATTTCGCCAGATTCCACGTGAAATGAAACGCCGTCATTGGCGACGACGTCTCCAAACGCCTTGGAGAGGTCACGCAATTCAACGCGGATACTGGCGCCTTCATTTTTTTCGAAAATTTTATTTTTTGTAGGTCGCACGATCGGCCTCGACATAATAATCAGGAACTTTGAGCGTGCCCGCAGCGATCTGACTTTTTAGCTCGTCTAATTTGCGCCTTAGATCATCCGTCAGGACACCAGCGTTGTGATGATCCACAGCGTAGTCGATGCCGCCATTAGCGACCCCGAACTCAACCTTCCCGCCAGTAAACTTACCGGCCTGCGCGTCGGTAATCGTTTTCAAAACGGCAACATCGATACGCTTCAAGATGCTGGTCAGAATTAGTCCGGGACGCATGCCATTCTGATTGGAGTCCGTCCCAATGGCGAATTTTTCCTTGGCACCAGCCGCATCAAAAACACCGGCACCGGACGCTCCTGCCGCAACATAGATCACATCGACCCCACGATTGTACTGGGCAAGGGCAAGCTCCTTAGCTTTCGGCGGATTGTTCCAACTGTCGGCGGTGACACCGATAAAATTAGAAATGGTGGTGGCATCCCTGCGGACATGCCTCGCTCCAGCGCGGAAACCCATATCAAATCTGCGTATCAAGGGAACATCCATCCCACCAATGAACCCGACTCTGCCGGTTGCCGACTTCATCACGGCAGCAGCGCCAGCTAAAAAAGCGCCTTCGTGATCGCCGAATACAAGCGATCTGACATTGGGCAGATGCGAAACAGCATCCACCAGAGCAAAGCGCCTGTCTGGAAAATCGGCTGCGACCCGCGAAATCGCCTCTGCCTGCCCAAATCCTACGGCAATGATTAGATCGAATTTTTTACGGGCAAATGTCCGGATGGCTGGCTCGTAGGCATTGTCGTCCATGGCCTCGACAAACTTGCCGTCAATCCCGAGCTGTTTTTTGGCATCGTCAAGGCCCCGCCAGGCAGAAGCGTTAAAGGAGCGGTCATCCCTGCCCCCCTTGTCAAAAACAACGCCGACGCGGATTTTAGGCAAACCCTCAGCGCCCAAGAGCAGGTCAGACGCCGCTAAAAAAGTCATAATAGCCATAAAAGCCAGGATAAAAGTCCGTGACAGAGCCGTTTTGCAGGTCATGAGTGCGCCCCCCTCTTTGAACTCAATCCGGGGCACCATACCTGAACCGTCGCCATCTGGTAAACTGGACAGATCTACTAACTTAAGGATGCTTGATTCCTGCGGGACGATATCGCTGGTGAATTTCAATGAATTACCGCGACCGGGTGTTGGTCAGTCTCTTGGATAACAAAATAGAGGCCAGAAACCATCTGATATTGCTAATTAAAATATCTAAAATCTTAAACCACCTCAACCTGGGCGAAGGCCGATCCGATGTTACCGAAACGAGGTGATGAAGATGCGGTTATTTTTTGTTGTCTTTTTTTTTGCAGCGATTGCTGCCTGTAATAATTTAAATGAAAAAACTATCCTGAAAACTTCCGCTTCCGCAGTTCAAGATTCCGATACCATCGGTAGGGCTCCTGGCGGCTATTTGCCTAATAACTTTTTGACCGTGCTCGGTTAAGGAGTTACTGGCGGTGCGTCTCATACCCTCAAATTTGCCTAGCCGGATCACAGTTGGTTTTAGCAAGGGAAAAGGCCGCGGCGTCTTTGCGACGAAGCGAATTTTTGTTGATGAAATCATCGAGAAGGCTCCTGTTCTACTTGTCCCTCGCGAACAGGTGGAAATTTTAGCGAACACATTCTTGGGTAGTTACATGTTTAACTCTGACAATAGAAAACATGTGGTCATTGGACTGGGGCTGACGTCGATGTTGAACCACGATGAAGATCCCAACGCTGAATTTTTTATCGTCGGTGACAACATCACCATCAAGGCCAAAAGGGGCATCTCGGCCGGGGCCGAAATCACGATCAACTACGGCTGGGATCCAATGGATTCCTCGCTAAAAAAGAGGGACTTATGACTTACAAAAACAATGGCTTCGCCGTTGTTGTTCCTGAGGCACGACAATAAACTCATCTGGTTGTCGATACCTGAACTGTCGCCATCTGGTAAACTGGACAGATCTACTATTGCCTGGAAATTTCGACGGAGAAATCTGGATGCTGAAATACCGTTCGTTGACCAAGGAAATTATGGGCCACCCGGTTACGGGCTTGGGGTTGAAGGCGGGCGCTCTGCGCAGTCATCTGCACCAGAGTAAACCAGTGCTTCTGGTATTTCTCGGTCATCTTGCGTCGCAATTTTCCAAGGAAACAGTACGGGACATCCGCACCGCGCAAAATCGCGACCCTGAATACCCGGAAGTCTTGTTTGTTATGCAAGAAAACGCGGACACCGGTCAGGCATTTTTCAACCTGCATTGGCCACGGGCCAAGGCCGTCAGCGATCCTAAATTGTTTTTATTCGGAGAATTTGGAATTCCGACCGCTGGCTTGTTGGATATCGCCGGTCCAGGGGTTACGATCGCCAGAATCCGGGCCGCCGCCAAAGGGAACTTTGGATCTTGGCCGACAGGTAACATTTGGCAGATGCCAGGTTTTATCGTGATCAGCGGCAACCAGATCGTCTGGAGCCACAATTACCGCCATGCAGGGGACCGTCCAGCTCTGCAGCGGATGACTTATCTGCTGCATTCACTGAACGGTCGCAAACACAGTTCAAAACCTGATCCAAAACCTGATCCAAAACCTGTTTCAAAACCTGATCCAAAACACATCAGCCCAAGCACCGTGTTCAGAATCGGAATAAAGGCAAAAACGGGCTAGGCGTAGTAGCGCCCGAACCGGTTGGCCAAGAAATCCTTGAACGAAACGTCTTCTTGGCGGACAAAGCCGCTTTTCGGCAACTTCCCACTGCGGTGAATATCAAGCACCGCCGTGATACCAGCAGCGGTCGTGATCTGGATCGCGCCCCAATGCTCGTCTTGGATGGGAGCGTTGTAGATTTTTTTGCAGTAGGACTTTTGCGACAGCAGGCCATTTTTCCAACCGGAAACTGTCACCAAAATCAGCACCACATCCTGATGAGTGTGGGGCAAGGATTTCTCGAAGATTTTTTTGAGCAAGTCACGGTCGTAGTTGAGTTGCAGGTCATTCATGAGCAAACCCATGATATCGCGGTGGCCCGGATATCGGACGCTGCGATAATTCAGGTTCCGGACTTTGCCGTTATAAGTCTCCGCCAGACTGCCGAGACCACCGGAGGTGTTGAATGCCTCGTATTCGGTGCCATCAAGGCTAAAACGTTCGTAGCCTTCTAGAGGCGCCACCATGGTCAATTTTCCGTCAACCACCGCCTCGCAGGGATTGCCATACTCGTTGATCAGACCCTCCGTGCTCCACGTCAGGTTGTACTTCAGGGCGTTGTGCGGATACATCGGGAGGGCGCCAACGCGCATTTTGATCTCGTCAACCTTGTCAAATTCTTGGGCCAGATTATGCGCGGCAATGGTGATGAAACCAGGAGCCAAACCGCACTGGGGAATGAAGGCCATCTTGCTGCCTTCAGCAATCTCGCGAACGCCCTTGGTGGTCTGGACGTCCTCTGTCAGGTCGAGGTAATTGACGCTGATTTCCTTACAAACCTGCGCAATTCCTAGGTTTAAATGGAATGGGGCGCATGACAGGGCGTAGTCGTGACCCTTGAGGGCCTCGGCCAATTCCCGGGTATTGCCAAGATCGCAGGCTTTAGCCTCGACGTTGGCAATAACTCGCCCGGCGCTGGACCTAGTCGCTTTTTTTGCATGGTCAAGATGAGCGTCAATGGCAGTGACCAAATAGTCGCCGGAATCCGCCAAAAGGTGGCAAACCAGGCGTCCAACCTTGCCGGAACCGAGCACTGCAACCTTCGTCAAACCGCTTTTTGTACCCAGAACCATGATGTTTCCTCCTCAGATTTCGGCGATTTCGCAATATTTTCAGGGCTTTTTAACCCGATAACAGGACAACTGGTCAACCTATACTTAGATGCTTCACATCCTTCGTACATTAGATTAGAAACGGATTGTCAATTTTAAAGAATTTTAAGAGGATCCTATGAGAATACTAGTGGTCGAAGACGATGCTGCCTTGGCAAGTGTTGTGGTTCGTGCGCTCCGCGAGGAGTCCTATGCCGTTGACCTGGCCCAAGACGGCCAAGAGGCTGAATGGTCCGCCTTTGAAAATCCTTATGACCTGATTATTTTGGATTTGATGCTGCCCCGCAAAGATGGCCTTAGCGTCCTCAAAACCCTGCGCCAAGCCGGCAACCATACTCCTGTTTTGATTCTTACCGCCAAAGACACCGCCACAGACGTGGTCGCAGGCCTCGACACCGGTGCGGATGATTACCTGAAAAAACCCTTCAGCCTTGATGAACTCATGGCTCGCGTGCGCGCCCTCCTTCGTCGCCAGCCGTCCGATACCGGGGCCATCATTGAGGTTGGCCCGCTCAAGATCGATCCAGCCCGCAAAGAAGTTACCCGTTCAGGCGCGAAAATTGATCTGACAGCAAAAGAATTTGCGTTGTTGGAATACATGGCGCGTCACGCCGGAACTGTCCTGACCCGCACGCAACTTTCGGAACATGTTTGGGACATGAATTTCGAACCCACTTCAAACGTCGTCGATGTCTATGTGGGATACTTGCGCAACAAGGTGGACAAGGCGTTTGATTTTGCCATGATCAAAACCATGCGTGGCCACGGTTACATGTTAGACACTGAAAAATGATTCTTGACCGGATTCCAGTTCGATTGCGCCTGACCTTGGGCCACGCCGTGTGGCTCACTGTGTTTTTTGCTGCCATCGGTTTCGGAATCCACCGCATCGTCGAACACAACCTTTACCAGCAGGTCGATGCGGCGTTGTTGGCATCGGCCAAGTCCATCAATGACGCCCGTTATTCCAAAGCACTCAGCCCCCCCCTCATTCAAGAGTTTTTATCCCGTCACTTTGGCGAACGCCATACCAGACCTTACGCACAGCTTGTGGATTTATCGGGAAAGGTCAGCGCGCGGACTCCAAACATCCGGGTCAACCTGCCGGTCACCGCCCGGGCATGGAGGCGTGCCGAACGCAGCCTCGAAACCTTTGAATCTTTTGTTGGCAAGCGCACGGGAAATCCTTTCCGACAGGTGACGCTGCCAGTCCTCCAAAACAGTAAATTTACCGGTGAATTGATCCAGGTCGGTGCCCCCCTTGATTCGACGGTTCACGCCCTGACAACCATCAGCCTGGTCTTGTGGATTGCCTTGCCCACGGGCGTATTCTTGTCTGCCCTGCTGGGATACTTTTTGGCCAAACGGGCCTTGAAACCGGTCCATGACATGCAGAGGGCGGCGGCTGGCCTTGGCGCCAAGGACCTTGAACTGCGCCTCGACTTGCCCCAGGCACACGACGAGTTGCGCGCCCTTGCGGAGACCTTCAATGGCATGCTTGCCCGCCTCGAAGATGCTTTCAAGCGCCTGCGCCGATTCAGCGGTGACGTATCCCACGAACTCCGGACGCCGGTTGCCGTGTTGCAGGCCGAGGCTGAACTTGCCTTGCGCCGCGAGCGCTCACCCGAGGAGTACCGCGAGGCTCTGCGCAATATCCTCACGGAAACCTCGCACATGTCCGAGATCATCGAGGACCTTTTGCTGCTAGCGCGAGCGGAGAGCAAGTCCGTTGCCATGCAATGGGCTGATGTCGATGCCGGTCATTTTATTGAATCCATTCGCGATACGGTTCAGCCTTGCTTCGACAAGCGCAACGTGGAACTCGTCACGCATCTGGATACGGATTTTATGCAACCCACAACGTTTCGCGCCTCGGCAAATTATTTGTCTTTGGCGGTCAAAAACCTTTTGCTCAATGCCGCCAAACACTCTGTGGGCGGGTCGACCGTAACCTTGCACGTGGCGCAATCCAATCAGGGCTTGGTCATCAAGGTTTCGGACCAGGGAGAGGGTATCCCGGAGGCCAGCCTGCCCTATGTTTTTGACCCGTTTTATCGCGCTGATACCGCCCGCAACCGCGCCAATGGAGGTGCTGGAGTTGGCCTGAGTTTGACCAAGGCAATGGTTGGCCTGCACTCCGGCACGATCGACGTGGCGTCGACGTTTGGCCAAGGGGCGACGTTTACCATCCAATTGCCGGCAACCTAATCTTTCGGGCCCGGGCGCAGGATTTAAACCAAACAGCTCGACAGGTTGGTCGGACCTTTTTGACCGGATGACTTGCCTGAAATAGTCCGCATGACGGCTGGCAAATCGAAATCAAATTCGTGATGCCAGCCTTCCAACCATTCAAAGGCCGGAGCAGCCAGGCTTGAATTCAGCTCGACGAGATCAATCATTGCAGCTGGCTTGGCGGGGAGGTATCCC
Source organism: Oligoflexales bacterium (assembly GCA_947445775.1). Lineage (GTDB taxonomy): Bacteria > Bdellovibrionota_B > Oligoflexia > Oligoflexales > RGVZ01 > RGVZ01. The sequence goes on from CANFEB010000020.1 coordinate 42,386, forward strand.
AGCCGCAGTTCTTCCAGCAAAGAGCCGACACCATGTTCGCCCGGCAGCCTGGCCTCGACAATCAACCCCAATTGCACCAGGGCCTCACAGGCGTCGACGATCCAATCTTGGGGGAGTTTGGATTTGTGTACCATTTCGTCGACACACACCGGGCGCCCACTGCCCGCCGCGAAATGCCTGTGAACAATAACGAGGACCGCCAATGGCAGCATTTCTTGAATGCGCAAGTTTCGGATGCGATCTAGTGGCTTGACGACCTTGTCAACCGTATCCTTGTCCTCGGACTCAGGAAATCCCTGTTGGACGCGCCAGGCGATCAAAGCCCCAAACAGAATGATTGCCCAGCAGATGTATATCCATAAAAGAAACACCGGCACCGCTGCCAGGGCACCATAAATATTTTTATAGGAGGTGAAATTGCTGGCGTAGTACCCGTAGAGGCGCGCCCCTAGATGCAACAAAGTCCCGGCCACGATGGCTCCGATAGTGGCCTCACGCCGACCCACGGGGCAATTGGGAATGACTTTGTAAGTCAGAAAGAAAAACCCAACCCAAACGCCCCACGTTACTAGGCTGGAAAAGATCAAGGCAATCCAACTGCGTTTGCCTACCACCGCTGAAACATCAATCAGCTCCTGAATGCGGTAACCAGAAACAAGACCGATCACAATCGACCCAACAAACGCCCCAAGGGTCAGAAATGTCCAAAAATAGACAAAACGCGTCACCACATTGCGATCCTGGCGCACCAGCCAGATCCGATTGAGCGCTTGTTCAATCTGGCGCAACAGCAGAATCAACGTCACCACGATGCCGGCAAAGCTCGTCATCCCAATTTTTTTAAGATCCAATTGCCCCAGGAACTGCTGCAGGTAATCCACCACCTGAGAACCGCTGCCCGCCGCAAGATTTTCCAGAATGAATCCTCGTGCCGAGGTCATCAAATGGCTGTTGTTGCCCAAAAGTGGCGTGAAGAGGGAGATCAGGGTGAACACGGCTGCCAAGGACGGCACCAGCGAAAACAAGGTGATGTAAGCCATGGCCGAAGCCTGCTTCAACAAATCACAACGGCCGACGTCCGACCAAATGATCGTGGCCTTATTGCGGGCTGATTCAAGCTTGGCATTCACATCACACCTCCATTATCCCGTAAGTCAATGGAGTGGTTTGCCAACTCCATTATCCCGAGAGAGATCAATGGAGCGGCTTGCCGACTCCATTCTCTGCAGGAACTTCTTGACGGAACGCGTCACGCTCAACGTCACGACGCGCCTGTTCGTAGCGTTTCTCAGCCCATTCACGCATGACGATGAGCTGCTGTGCCCACGAATTTTCCATTCGCTCTTGCATGAACATCGCGAACAACCCGTCCATCATAGCAAGAAAAGTCGTCATCAGGTCCAAACGCAGACCAACGGGCTCCGCCAAGGCAGCCGTCTGCAACGTCACATCCTTTGTATCGGCCTGTTGCGGAAACTGGACTCCACGTGGGCTAAGGTCTTTCGATGACAGCGTGCACGAAAATTCCCCCAAGCCATCCACGTCAAATCCAACGCGCATGTCGCGGATTTTTTTGCCGGCAAGAATTCCTGCCGCGGCTTCTGGTGTTTGTGCGGGAGCTCCGCCGCGCATCTGATGCACATGCACGCGTCCGGAATCGGCTTCGAGGGTCAGGCGATCATCGACCCAAAAACGGGCACGGCGTTTTTGACGGTTGGTTGGGCAGGTGTATTCAAGGGGATCATCACCGGCATCAGCACGGTGCCACACCCACACAAGAAACTCGCCCGCGAGAAAACGCTTGGCCTTGGTCAATGCGGCCATTTGGTCCAAACGAGCCGCCATCTGTGGATTGATCTGGGTCATGGCCGAGCCTTCTCTAAAAACATCAATTATTTCAGCATTTTGACAATAGAATGTCCTGGGGATAAACTGTGTATAGACTGTTAGCAAGGGGTGGAAAACCCATAAATGCAAACGGTCGCACAGAACCCCAACACGTCGCCTGCATATTTGTCGCTGGAGCCAAAAAGAGAAGCCGAAGAGGGGCAAATCAGTGGGGCAAAAACA
>CANFEB010000021.1 GCA_947445775.1 Oligoflexales bacterium
AGCAACGCTACGGCTGTCGCGGCAAGGCGTCTTTTTTTGGCGACATCGAGGCCGACGCTCTGGGCAATTTGTGGCCCAAGCATCATCGTATCGATAGCTGGTCCCAAGTGCCAGGTTAGGGCAAGGCCAGCAATGGCAAAGGGCATGGCCTGCAATAAATCCGTCCAGCTTTTTCCAGAAAGGCTGCCGAGCAACCATTGCAGCACGGAGATTGCGCGCCCGGGGTCATTCAGGGAAACAGACAATAGAAGGCTTCCAACAGAGCCAGCGGCGGTCGAGATGGCAAGCCCACTCAAAATCAAATTTGAACCAAAGGAAATGACGACCAAGAGTGCCAGAAAACAACCGGCCAGTGCCGCCAAGGGGGCCAACTGTGAGGAGATTCCCGCCACCAGCAGGGCCGTTACAGCCAGGCTTCCGCCGGCTTCGATGCCCAGGACAGATGGCGATGCCAGCGGGTTGCGGAAAAGGTTTTGGGTCAAGGCGCCGGCAACGCCCAGAAAACCGCCTGCCAGCAAGGCCATCGTTGTCCGGGGCAAACGAAATGTGAGGATGACGTCTAGGCCAGATTCGAAATTGGTTGCGAAAATATTGCCGGAATAGCCCATGGCAAGACTCAGAGCAAATGTTGCGGCCATCAGGAGCAGCAGGCGAGTCATGGACGGGCTTTCTCATGGGGTTGCTGATGCAATTCCAATTGTCTTTTGGGGGATGGCCCCCTGAAAAAAGCGGCGCGCAAAATCGAGACAGTGTTCAATACGTCCGGAGAAAGGGCCAGCAAGTCGGCCGAAGACGGGACGACATAACGGTGGTTTTTCACCGCTGGGGTGTCGCGCCAGCCCGGTAGGGCCCGGAGCTGTTGTTTCAGCGAGTCGGCATTTTGGGTGTCGGTAAGCAGGACGATGATGTCAGGGGCTAGGGAAGTCAAGGATTCTGCGGTAACGCGCGGCCAACCGGTGAGGCCGGCAGCCGAGGCGGCATTGATACCACCAGCTAGATGGACCAGGTCGTCAAAGGTCGTTTTGCCAGCCATCACGGTGCCTGATCCGTCGAAACTGAGGACTCGTGTTCTCGGCGCAGATTTCATCTCGCCTGCCAAAATCTGAGTCGCTCGGGCCGCGGCGCCGCCCTCTCTTTGAAAGGTATCGGCGATGGCGTTGGCATCATCTTTAAGGCCCAAGGCAGCACCCAGCTTCATAATGTTGGTGCGGATGTCATCCAGGGATTCAAAGGCGTCGAGCCAGCATGTTTGCACGGCAAGGCTTTTTAAAGTGTTGCTGACGGCCGGGCGATTGAAGCTGGCGAACACCACGAGGTCGGGCTGCAAGGAGGCAAGGGCCTCCAGATTGTCACCCACGCGGGGGATGATTTTGGAAACTTCCTGAGCGACGTGGCTGTAGGTCGGGTTGTCGGCCTGAGCTGAAACCGCCACCAGGCGTTCTGTTGCGCCTGCTTTGGTAAGGATCCGGACTAAAATTTCGTCGCCGGCAAGGGACGTAGAAGCGATTTTAAGGGGGCTTGATTCAGTGGCTGGCGGGCAACTGTTGTTGGTGTTTTTCCCCATATTCCAGTGACTTGTGGCAAATCTGAGGGCAAAAAACCCAACTAGGATGCATGCCCCGAGGCCGGCAGCAAACCGCCATGGTTTTAAAGTTTTATTAAAATGTCTTTTCATTTTTAATATAATCATGATAATATGCCTCCGTTGCTATAGGAGGCTGCTTATGCGCAAGCCAGTTGTTGTTGCCGCCGTTATTCTCATCCTAACCTTGTCTATTACACTGGCACGCCGTTTGGCGCAGCCGGCAATCGCTGATTCAACAACTGCTGAAGTTGCTGAAGTTGCAGAAGTTGCAGAAGTTGCCGCAGTGCAGACTTCCATCCAAGCACCGGTGGTTTTGGCGGACCCGATCCGTCCGAGGTTTAGCCAGGCAAGCTCTCCTGTGCAGGTCGCTGAAACAAGGCCCGCCAAGGCGGTGCTTCGATTCGTGAAACCGTCGGTACGGCCTCTGAAAACCTCGTCAACGCAACCTGTGATGGAGCAAAAGAGGGTAGCTGATCATGGTCCCTATAATGCCATGTTGGGCACGCCAGGTGCAGCCTTCAGAGGTGTGAAGGATCATGGATCTCATGGCATGGGGACCCCCCAGTGGATCGAGTCGCTTAGTGGCCCCAAGGCACGGATTCCAGTTCGTGATTTTGCCGAGGAGGCTTCTAACAAAGCTGACAACTTGTCCGAGCCACTCTCTGTCAGCGTGGACTCTCAAGGCGGTGCTCACGGGGATTCCCGGGTCGATTCTGCCCACTAACTCTGATTTACCGCCCCAATTTTCCTCCTTTCCCTCAATTAGGCCGGTAATTATTGCCGGCTTATTCACATCTTAAAAAATTGCGTGTTATAACTGTTGTAGATCGCTGACATGTTTTTCCCTCAAGGACGAGGTCGAGCAATGGGTCTTAGAATTCAGACCAATACAATGGCATTGACCGCAACGCGGCACTTGAAGGACACGCGAGCCCTGCTCGACCGTTCCCTTGAGCGTTTGTCCAGCGGTTACCGGATCAATCGTTCTGGTGATGATGCCGCAGGGCTGGCCATTTCCGAGAAGTTGCGCGCTAAGACGCGGGGCCTCGTTCAGGCCTCTCGCAACGCATCTGACGGGGTTTCGTTGATCCAGGTTGCTGAAGGCGGCTTGAACGAAATTCAGAACATTATGGTCCGTCTGCGCGAACTCGGCGTGCAATCTGCCAGTGACACGATTGGCAACAAGGAGCGTGGCTACCTAGACCAGGAATACAAGTCGCTCAAGGAAGAGATTGACCGTATCGCCAACTCCACCGAATTCAACGGGACGTACCTGCTGGACGGCACCGGCGGTTCCCTTGATTTTCAAGTCAATACGGGCGGTGACAACATTCTTGGTGTGGACCGGATTTCCTTCGATGCCTTCAAGCTCGACGTCAATGTTGACAAGCTAGGCCTCGAAGAACTTTCCGTGACCAGTAAGACCGAAGCCCAGCGCAGCTTGGCCAGCATCGACTCTGCAATCGATAAGGTTTCGTCAGTCCGCGGTCAGCTTGGTGCCATCGAGAATCGCCTCGAATCCACGATCAAAAACACAAGCATCTCAATTGAAAACCTTTCGGCTGCCCGTTCCCGCATCAAGGATGTTGATATTGCGGAAGAGACTTCGGAAATGGCGAAGCGCAATATCCTCATGCAGGCCGGCACTGCGATGTTGGCTCAGGCCAACAGCGTGCCAAAGATGGCGCTGTCGTTACTGCAAAATAATTGATTGGCTTGGTTAGGGTTGGCTTGATTAGCCGGGATTTCCGGGAAGGGCTCTACGTCGTTTACATTCTGATGTGTGGTGACGGCAGCCTGTACACCGGAATCACTAACGATCTGGTCAAAAGAATCAAAGCGCACAATTTGGGGACGGCATCCAAGTACACGCGCGCCCGCCGACCTTTAAAGGTCGTCTATTCTGAAGGTGTTGTGAATAAGAGCGCGGCGCTTAAGCGTGAGTTTCAAATCAAGTCGTTGTCGCGCGCTCAGAAACTCGAAATTATTTCCCATAGCGGCTAAATTGAATCGAGCCCCCAGATGAACCCCTTGTGCAGAGCTTGCTCGACAAGGGGTTTTGTTTTGGGATTCAGCGTCTTTACCCAAGCCATGGGATGATGCTCACTGCGTGTGCAGACCCGGCGCAGTTCAGTAAGACGCTCGCTTATGATAGCCGGTGGAACAAGGATTGTGAGCTCATCGAGGCCAACATGTTTGGCAACAATTGCGGCGCCACCTATCAGTAGATTCATGTCGGTGGTGCCCCATTCGTGGATGATGCCTTGCATGTCCATGCCTTTACCGACGATGAAAAAGAAGTCGATGGTTGGCAACCCTCCTGAATTCTCCCCATGGCCAACAAACAGGGAGAGGTCTGGAATTTTAAGAAGCTCGCTGAATTCCTGGGGCGAGCGCTCCAATTGGAAAAAAGGCTGATTGAAGCCAGTCGAACGCAGGTGCAACATCCTTTCGATCAATGCCTCTGGCAATTCCCCTGTCCGGTATCCGTCGGGAAGCCAGACCTTCACACCCACTGCCTTATCAAGATTTTCTTTCAGATTTGCCTGACTGTAACGACGAAGTTTTTTTGTCGATAGTGTCATCCTGATTTCTGTGCCAGCAGGCTCAAAGCCCAGTTTTTGGTAAAACGATTCAAGATCGCTCCATAAGACAATGGCATCGGCGCCTTGGCTCAAGGCTCGGCGCTCGATTTCCCCCAGCAGGGTCCGCATCCAGCCCTTGCCCTGTTCGCGGGGGTTCGTGGCCACATTGCCGACCAGACCCAGTTTTACGGTGGAACTGCCGGCCGCCAATTCAGTCCCGCAGGCCATGGTGCGAAACCATAAGTTCGCGTGGGCAAGGAAGGCGGAAGTTCCGGGATCATGTCCCTTCAAGGCGACGCAAATGCTGTGTCTGCTTCCTTCTGGGCCCAAAACCAGCGGGTACTCTTCGGCAATTTGGTAATGAGCTGGCTTGTCGGGGCGAAGGCACTCAATGAGAAGACGGTCCCGGGCAAATTGCTGTCCAGGCGTTTGTGGCTCAAAAAACTCGTAATCGGCTATAATCGAAGTCAAGAAGGTATTCCCTTTTGCGAAAATCAAAAGGCTGCCTGATTAAACATAGCACAAAAACCGTGCTGGGGAGGTTGTACCATGGGTGTCCGCATGCCAGGGCTGTCGGGTGGAGTCGATCCAAAAATGATCGAGCAGCTTATCCAGGTTGAAAAGATGCCGATTGAAGCTGCAAAGAAACGTCGCGACATGATCGTCGACGATAAAAAAGAATACGAAAAGCTCAACACTGCGATGAACGACCTTGATGGCGCGTTGAACAAGTTGAAGACCCGAGGCGATTTCAATCGCCTGAAGGTGGAATCATCCAATCCGGACATCATTGATGGCATGGCGGCAGCGATGGCCCTGCCTGGGTCTTATGAATTCGAGGTGCGTGCTCTGGCCCGATCTGAAAAAGAACTCGCAATGGGATTTCCCGACAAAGACACGACGCCAGTGGGTTTTGGTTTTATGCAAATCGAGCGTGAAAGCGGCGATCCCCTGGAAGTTACGATTGAAACAGATGCAACCCTGAAAGATGTTGCGCAGCAGATCAATGACCTCAATGCTGGCCTGCGCGCCATGGTGGTCAATACCAAGTACAATCCAGATTCTTATCGCCTTCTGGTTTTGAGTGAAAAATCTGGAAATGAATCCCAGATCAACATCGATCCAGACACGACCTTTCTCGAATTCAAGGAGCAGGTGGCAGGACGCAACTTGGACGTTTTGTTCGAGGATGTGCCGGTGACCAACAATGAAAATACGCTGAATGAACTGATCGACGGTGTGACGTTCAATGTGAAGCGCTCCGAGCCCGGCACTCGGGTCCAGGTCAACATCGCCTACGATGTCGATGCGACGGTGGAGAGCGTCAAAACTTTTGTTGAAAAGTACAATGGCATCGCCAATTTTATTCATGAGCAGTTTCGCCTTGATCCCGAAACCAAAAAATCCGGCAGGCTTGGGGCCGACAGCTCACTGCGCCAGGTGATGCGGACCCTGCAATCCGGAATTGTGACGCCGAAAGATAACAGTGAAAAAATCCAGAATCTCGCGGACATCGGCATCACGACAAACCCTAAAACCGGTGAGCTAACTATGGACGAGGCTAAAGTGAAGACAGCTTTGGCCGAAGACTACAATGGCGTCGCTGGTTTGTTTACTCAGACGGCACAGAACGCCGGCATTGCGAGCAAGATTGCGGAGAGTATTAAAGCCTTCCGGGATCCAGCGAGCGGTTTGGTGAAGGGGCGGCAGCGCACTTTTGAAACCCTGATCAAGAATCAGGACAAAGAAATTGAGCGGCGCCAGAGAATGATGGAAGCGAAGGAACAGCAGATTCGGAGAAAGTTTTCGGTCCTAGAAAACCAAATGGCGGGCATGCAGTCGCAAGGAAGTATTCTAGGAGCGAGGTTTGGTGGCGCACCCCAAGGTGGAGGTGGCGCAGGCTGATAAAGGCGGGCTATGACACACAATCCCTACAAGCAGTATCAAAAGACTCAGGTCACCACGGCCAGCCGTGAAAAAGTTCTGCTGATGCTTTACGAGGGAGCGATCCGGTTCACTAAGCAAGCTCACGCAGCGATGCTGGAAAAGAAAATCGCAGAAAAAGGCCGCTTCATCAGCAAGGCCACTGCCATCCTCAGCGAACTTATGGCCACCCTAGACTTCAAGGTCGGCGGACAACTCGCCGTTGACCTTGAGAACCTATATGTATTCATGATCGACAAACTGATCGAAGCCAACATCCACAACAAACCCGAATGCCTGGAAGCAGTGGAAAAGCTGCTAATTACCTTGCATGCGGCATGGCGGGACGTGATTGAGAATCCTCGGGATGACGGGGTGCCGTCTCCGCAACTGCAGCCCGACGAATTCAAGAAATATATGGCAGAACACACTCAAGATGATCAGCAGGGCGGCAAAAATGGCCAGGCAGAGAAGGCCAAAACGCGGCCTGAACTGAAAATTCGCGCCTGAAAATCAGCATTCCTGCAACAATTCTCCGCTCGCCTTCCATGGGCCCGCTATGGTGCTAGGCTAGAACTTGGGCAGAATCTTTCGACTTAAAGAGAGATCGAGCAAAGATCGAGCAAGGTCAATCAAGTTCATGCAAGTTTTAGCCGGAGGCGTGGCATATGGGATTAACACAAACTCTGCATACGGGTGTATCGGGACTTTCCAGCCAGTCAGACGGCATGGGAGTCGTAGCCAACAACATTGCCAACGCAAATGCGAAGGGCTTCAAACGCGATCGCGCAGAATTTGAAGACATGATCCAAGGCGATTCGTCGGTTGGGCGGATGCAGGATAAAGTCGGTCGCGGTGCCAGGATCAAGGACATCCGGACGATCCACAGCCAGGGCAACCTGACCACCACCGACAATCTGACTGACCTTGCCATCCAGGGTGGCGGAATGTTCATTCTGAATAATCCCGATGCCGCTGCTGACAGCACCGAGAGTCGTATGTTTACTCGGTCCGGCGCATTCATTTTTGATCGCGAAGGCTACATGGCAGATATTGGTGGTGCTAGAGTGCAGGGCTACGAGGCTCTTCCCTCCGGCCAGATATCAAGCCGGATCAGCGACTTCCGGATCAACACGAATGCTGTGCCGCCACACCAGACAGAAAACCTTCGCCTAGACATGAATCTGGATGCCCGCAGCAGAGTGGTGGAAGGGGATTTCGATCCAACGAAACCAGATACAACATCTAATTTTGGAACAAGCGTCGCTGTCCATGATAGCTTCGGCCGCACCCATCAGATTTCGCTGTTTTTCAAGCGCGCGAGCGCAGATGAAGACTCAACGTGGAAGTGGTATGCCATGGCAGATGGTAAGGAAATCGTCAATCCAGACGGCGACCTTCACCCTATTGCCAACGGTGAAATGAAGTTTAATAGCAAGGGCGAGATGATCGAGCAATCGGTCGAAAAGTCCGAGGCTAATTTTTCCGGTGGAGCTGCGCTGGGTCAGGTTATCAATTTCGATTTCGGAAAAAAATCAACCGATGAGATCAAAAAGCAAGTTGGCGGGACGACGTGCCTTGCTGCGAAGAGCGGGACCAACTACCACACCCAAGACGGCCATGAGTCGGGGATGATCAAGGCCCTGCGTGTTGATCCTACGGGTGTTGTGCGCGGTATTTACACCAACGGCATGAACCGCAATCTTGGTGCGGTCGCCCTGGCAACGTTTGAGAATGTGGACGGCCTGCGCAAGGGTGGCCGTAACATGTTCTATCAGTCTCAGGATTCAGGTCCGGCCAAGGTCGGTATGGCCCAGACGAGTAATCGCGGTTCCATCTGGTCTTCTACCTTGGAGGAATCCAACGTCGACATTGCCCAGGAATTTGTGAATATGATTCTGACGCAACGGGCCTTCCAGGCCAACTCGCGCTCGATCACGACGACCGACACGATGATTGAGGAAGTGTTGAACCTGAAACGTTAATTTTTGGTTTGCATGTTGTGAATTAATCCATTGAGGCTTCCCATAGTTAGATTTCGCTGAAAAAGCCGCGCTTTTTCAGCGAAATCTATCCCGAGCGTAGCGAGGGATCTCGATGCGCTACCCATAGCGTTGTTTGGTCGGCGACCAGTCCGACATAGATTCTTTCGGCCCAACTACTGCACCCGCATGCTGCTCTTTTTTGGACTCGTGGCTCATGGCCCCAAACCTCCTTGCCGGGTGGCAAAAAAAGCCTGCCAAAAAAATATTTTTTATTGTGACGCAACGACTCTAACCTTCCTGATTTTCAACCGATTTTCGGTAATCATTTTTTTAAAGTCAATTCGTTTAGGCGCCTCTTCCTTCAGTTCGGCTGGTCAATGCCGAAGTTGTTTCTATGAAACAATGAATTGGAGAACTTATGACTCATTTAAAAAAGATCTTTATGTTTATCGGCGCCTTGGGGCTTTGCGGACTGACAGCCTGCAATGTGACTCTTCCGGATAAGTCCACGACCGAGGGTGGAGTTTGTACTTCTGATTCGATTGAATCTGCCTGCGCCGCAGAGAGTTCGGAGTTGCTTACCCTGACCAGCCGCCGGCCGCTCGTGATTAAATCTGGCGACACCGTGGCCTTGACCGGAACGGGATTCAATAAAGCCATGTCGGCCACCGTCGGCGGCATTGCCGTGACGTCCCTTACAGTCACCTCTGCCACGTCTGCCTCCCTGGTCGTACCGGCCGGCGTCGCTACCGGCATGTCGGAATTAAAACTGACGCTCAACACGGTAGATGCGACGGCTTCGATGGCATACACTCCCAGAAATGACATTCCACTCATGACGGTCGCGGCAACAGAGGTTTGCGCGGGCGTTGCTTTCTACGACATCAACGGCGACAGCCAGACTGGGACTAAATCTTGTTCCGGATCATCATCGACTCCTGCATGTGCGGCAAACGGAGCTATCGACTGCGTAACGAACTCTTCTTACAAATCTGCGGACTTCACCAACCTGGTAGCTTCTAACATTAAATCTGGCGTCACTGTGGCCGGAGTCGCCGGTAATTATACTTCCAGTTCCGGCAGCAGCGGCACGCCACCCGATGCCTAGGACTTGCGTGCTGGGACCACAGTGAGTGGTGTGACCGGTAAGCTCAAAGTCAATTGCCGTAATGCGGTTAGACTTACCGGAACAGGATCTTTTGATAATTCTACATCTCCCGCCGCCGCAGGCAGCGATATTTGGGACACCATTGACGATTACTACGGCCTTCCTGCATCCACAGATTTCCCGTCAACATGGTTTGTTGCCGAAAACTATTGCGGTGGCGTCGAGGCAGCGGCGGGCGACGACAATGTCTGGAAGGATGTGACGACGACCAACGGGACCACGGCATCGACATGCGCGGGGACTTCCGCCAACTGCACTATGAAAGACAAGATCAGCGGGTTGAGCTGGAGCAAGTCTAATCGTACGATGGCCGGAGCCAACACCTTAGTAACATGGCAGGCCGCGGTCACGTACTGCAACGCTTCGACCTATAACGGTCAGACGGCTGGGAGTTGGCGATTGCCCACGCAGAAGGAGCTATTGAACGCTTACGAGCATGGGATAAGCAGTGCTGCCAGCGCGAATTGGATGTCGCTTGTAAACATGCGAGATAGTTTTTGGTCGGCTTCCTCTCGCTCGGACATTCCCGATTACAAATGGTTCGTGCTTTTGGCGAACGGTTTCACGGGATACAGCCTTTTGTTCAACGGCTTCGCCGTTGTTTGTGTTCATGCTCATCATTAATTGACGTGGGGCGTGTACCTGTCGGAAGGGGCCACGAGACAGCATCCCATGGGCAAGGGCGGTAACTACCAGGTGGCTTGTGTCCGCTAGATAGTCTTAGCCCATTGTAGTCAGGGCGGTTTCAATCATCGAACGGACCCGCGAGGCATAAGCCTCGTAGGTTTCACCTTCCGTGCGCCGCGTGCGTGGCAACACTTTGATTTTTACCGTTGCCGAATCTGGTAATTTGCTGCCCTTGCGCCAAAGCCTGCCGGCGCCACACAGGGCTATGGGAAGAACATCGACCCCGCCTTCAGAAGAAAGTTTGAATGCTCCGACCTTGAATGGACGCATCTGGCCGGGAATTTCCGAACGAGTTCCCTCGGCAAAGTAAAACATGCTGATTCTCCGTCGGATCCATTCTGCGCTGGCCAGGATGGCGGCTTGGTGGCTATTTTTATCGCCGCGTGTGATCGGGATATGTCCGCAAACCCGCATTGCTCGGCCCAGCAGCGGAATACGCATAACGCTTTCCTTAGAGAGCCACCGAAATTGGACCCGTAAAAAATAGATAACGAGGATGTCCACCAGGCTTTCATGATTCGCCACCATGACCACAGGATCATTTTCGCCGGGAAGGTTTTCGCGGCCGTCGACTTCAATGTGCCAGCCGGGGACGATACCAAAAATACTTCTGGCCCAAATTCCCGCCATTTTTTCGCCACGGATGGTGACAGAGTTTTTTGGGCGGTCGGGCAGAATACCGGAAATGACGATCAAACCAGCCCAAAACAGCGTCAACAATAATGCGCCAACATAAAATACCAGTCCGGCAACAATTCGCTTAAACATCCCAGTTCAACCTTTCCCAAACATGGCGAGCAACGGCATTCGCCACGTCTTCTTTGGTATGGGCTTCGAGAGGACGGTCGTGCTCAAGATGGCCCGCCGTTTTCGTTTCGAAAATCCAGGCGCGGTGCGCATTGGCGCTGACATCGTTAAGATTGTTGACGACCAGCATCGTCAGGCCGTGCATCGAAATATATTTCCGGGCTAGATTGGCAGCGCTTTTTTCGTCGGCCCCGGATTCAAGTTTAAAGGCAACTTTCGCCGGGATTTTCGTTTTCAGGCTAGCAATAATTTTGGGTGTGGGCAAAAGGTCGACCGACTGTTTTCCATCTGATGAAGGAATTTTTCCCGGCAGGCGTTGCGCTGGAACAAAATCCAAAACTGCGGCAGCGTGGACAATCGCCTTGTCGCCATCGGCCATTAACCGCAGTGCTTCCTTGGTCAAATCTTCGTTGGTGGCGCAGCGCGTCAGTGAACGGAAGCCCTTTGGCAGGTGCTCGGCGGCGCAAGCCAAGACATCCACATCAAGGCCCAAGCGATGCATTTCTTCTGCGATCAATGTTCCGAGGCGTCCCGAAGAATAGTTGCCAATGTAGCGAACATCGTCGATCCAAGCACGGGTACCGCCCATCGTGAGCATGACGGCGGTATTAGCTTTTTTGTTTTTAAGGAGCGCCCGATTGTAAGCATGGGCACAATGATCGGCTAAGGTTCCGGGCTCGGGAACCTTGTGTTTGCCTTCTTCCAGGCGTGAACCAAGGATGGTGATGTTGACACCAGACTTACGTAGTTTTTCTAGATTGGCCCGGACTTGAGGCGCATTGGCAAGGCTGTCATGCATGCTGGGCAGGATGATCACGGGGTGCCCAAGGCCCATGTAGGAGGTCACCAAGGCTGTGGCTGGTGAATCGGTGATGCCGTTGGCGATCTTCGCCAGAAAACTGGCCGAGGCCGGTGCAACGATGCAACCATGGCCTTCTGCCAAATGGGAGGCGTCCGCCTCAAAGCCGGTCCGGCATTCGCGGGCTGCGGCCCATCCCAATGCCAACGGGGTAATGAATTGGCTTCCCCCCTTGGTCAGCCAGGGGGTGACATGTGCGTCGAGGCGGCGGAGTGCGCGGACAAAACGAATCGACTCAACAGCTCCGATGGAGCCGCTGACGATGACGTCCAGGTGGATCCCGGTCAGTGCGTTGGAAATCAGCCTTACTGCGAGGTCTGACCCGGGAGCCATTATTTGGCAGCGGGCTTTTTCAGCGAGCGCTCATGGGCGTTTGGCTTATTCAGCGGCAGGTTCGCAGCGGTGGTACCGGCTTTGCGGACGGCGTTTTTGCGCTTACGGCCAGCGGTTGAAACTTTGTGTTCACGAATTCTTACGAGTTGCGTTGTCTTAGATGCCATGGCTTGTTAAGCTCCCAAAAATGTCACAAATGCCCGAGTTAGCAGGAACTAGCAGGAATTATTAGAAATGCCCGGCCAAGTCCAGTGTAAACAATCTTTTAGCAATCAAGTCAGCTTCAATTCACCTTCAATTCACCTTCAATTCACCTTCAATTCATCGGGGAGTCACGCCATGCGCAAGCCGTCGAATGCTTTGTTATCGGGTCTTTTGGGCCTAGCCCTCGCCTCATCCACGTTGGGAATGTCCGCTCCAGTCGCCAAAGATCCAGATTTGGAGGAATACCGTGACTCGACGTCGGCAAAATACGACGCCGATGTTGTCAATCACGACGGCGATTCGGGTATGACTTTGTCACTCGGTTTAGGTTTGGGGCAAGCCCGCCCGACCCAGTCAGGGGGAACCCCGGGAATCGCGTTCCAGGCCGGGATTGAGCCAGGATATACCAGTCAAATTGGCCGGTTCAGCAGGATCGAGGCTTCAGCGGAAATGTTTTTTGGGCGTGCCGGTTACACATTGTCTCTTAACGACGGAGATGAAAAAGTTTCAATTCCACTGAAATTCGGGATGCTGGCGAAGTTTGGATTTGGGTCGGCCTCTGGCAGCGCTTACTCAACCTGGAAGTTCGGTCTTGGTCCGGTATTTGGCAGCTATTCCGGCGAGCAAAACAATGGCGACACCATCGATTCGACCGACACCCTCGTCGGGCTGGTGGCGATGGTCGGGTACAATTGGACCTTTGATTTCACCAAACACTTTGGATTTAATGTCGGCGCAGAATTGCGCCACTTCGAATTCGACGTATCCCCGGCGGAAAAGACCGAAGCTGGCACCAAAACGACCGTCAAGGTCAACCGGGTTGCCAGCATCAACATTCCGCAATTGATCATTGGACCGCGAATCAAATTCTAGGTTTCTTAGGTTTCTTAGGTTTCTTAGGTTTCAAGCCGGACCAGAATCCGTTTTTTGCCGCTCGCTTATTTTATATTGCCCATGGATTAGACGAAACCAATGGTTTTGTCTGATCTATGGGCAGTTTCTTTATATAATAATCAATTATTTTAGACGGTTGTGAATGGCCTGATTTCTGCAACAAGTCACGGGTTAATGCCAATTTAGTTGTTGAATCAAGCCTTTCAATTGGGGGGGGAATCTATGTCCCGCTTCGCTACCGTCAGATTGTCAATTCTAGCTGGCCTTTTGGTTACGGGCTGTAAGGGTCCTGACCACAATGCCCAAACAAAAATCATTGGCGGTGTCGATGCCGCACAAGATATTCATCCTTGGACTGTTCGCCTCGCAATCGACGGTGGAAGGCTTTGCACCGGTACCTTTGTCAGTCCGACCACCTTGCTGACCGCCAGCCACTGCGTCAAATCCAACAGTTCGGTCAAGGTGCCACGCTATAACAACGTATCCAGTGTCGCCGTTTATAAGCACCCATCCCACGGCGGTGCTGTTGACCGCTTTGATCTGGCGGTTGTGGTTTTCCCTGCGAACACCGCCAGTAATTTCACCAGCCTTACGACTCGCATGCCGCAAGTTGGCGAGGATGTGGCCTTTGTCGGATACGGATCCTGCACCGAGTGGGATGGAGCAGATACCGGCAAGCGCCGTTGTATGGGTTCCAACAAGGTAAGTTCCGTTTCTGCTAATTCCATGATCTCCTCCAACGCTGGCCGCGGCGCAGATGGGGTCGCAGTGTCACCCGGAGACTCCGGGGGCCCCATGTTCATTGAAGCATCTAAGCTCGCTGGTATTGCCTCTGGCGGTGGTTATGGCCGAGACAGTCTGCACACCAATTTATTGATGGCAGAAAATCAGAGTTTTCTCCAGGGACTGGCTAATAATTCGGGCGTGGTGATTTGTGGCCTCAATGGCAACTCAGGTCAGGAATGTAGCGGCGCTGGTGTTGGTGGAGCTGCGGACTATCTGGCTCAAAATTCAAATTCCGCAGGTAACCAAGGATCTTCCGGTCCACTGCAGGATCAACTGGCTGGTGGCAACCAGCAGGATTCGAATAGCGGCAACCAGCAGAATTCCAATAATGGATCCCAGCCTAATTCGCCTCAAGCCTACGTCTACGATCATTCGCGCAAGTTTAGTTACCGGGGGAAATTGTACTATTGTCCGAGTGGTATGATTTTATATGCAATGAGCAGTGGTAGGCTCTATTGCATGTGAACAAGTTTAAACTTGGTTTCAGGCTTTGATTTCTTCAAGAACAAAATAACGAGGCAGACGCTCTATGAGGTCTGCCTCGTTCCAAAAAATAATTCGGTTCGTGAATTTCCGGCGGCAACTTCCCGGACTGAGGGGGCGAGGCCCTTACAGCATAACAAGCGGCTCTACGAAACCCGGGGAACTTCAATTATCCAAAAATGGCGTGAGCAAAAATTATGTTGACGTATGTACTAAATTTGGTACGTTCATGGCCATGAAGATAATAGTCTTAAAACAATGCCAAAAAGAAATAGAAGAGTTCCCCATGGTGGCAAAGGAGCAGTTGACCGACTATTTGGAGCTATTGACCCTGGGTGAGGTGCTTCTGCCGCCGGCTTCTAAGTCATTGTCTGCCATCGCGGGATGCGATTTATTTGCTGCACGGATTCAAGAAGAAAACCCAGCACATTGAACTCAAGGTTCGACGAACGATCAAGGAGAGGCTACAACAAGTATGAAGACTAAAAAACAGATAAAAGATCGTGTGGTTTACGGCTCGGCATCCATGTTTGCTGAGAGCATTGGTGTTCCCGAACATCGCAGTGTTGAATCAAAAATGAAGGCTAAGCTAGTTGCTGCCATTCGGCGAGAGATTGAAAAAAGCGAGTTGTCTCATGATAGCGTTGCCAAGTTAGCTGGTGTGGCGCGGACCAACGTGACGGGGATCATCTCTGGCTCAGTTACCAGCGTTACGCTGGATAGGCTTATCAGGATTGCCTCGGCACTAGGGCTGTCGATGGACTTGGAAATCAAAAAGACGGCGTAGGCATTTGGTTCTGTCGCAATTTTGCCGCAACGCCAATGGTATGATAGCCCCCCTTATCCATTCCTGATATAGGCGAAGCTTCGCCGTGAGGTCTGCCTCGTTCCAAAAAATAATTCGATTCGTGAATTCCCGGCAGCAACTTCCCGGACAGAGGGGGCATTAAAGCCAACATTGATCTCAATTAACAAGTCTGTTGAAACGCACCACCGCCATCCACAAAGATAATTTTTCTTCGTTAATATCCTCAGTTAGGTCGACGAGTTCTTCGAGGGCAGATTTGGCTTCAAAAATTGCTACCGCGCCCCTTTCAGCTTCCTTTTCGATACGACGAGAGTAGTCGGACACGCCTCTATAGTGTTTTAATAGGCTTTCAATCTTAGACTCGTGGCGCTTGATTTTTGCACGTAAAAAATCTGCATCCACCCCAGAAGATTCTCTAAAGAAGTCCACTTCGCGCTCAAATAAGTTTTTTTCCCGAAGTAATGCTGATTTTTCCTTGCTTCGTTGCAGACCAGAAGTGAGGCTCCAATCTGCTACTAGTAGGATTGAGCCCTGCACTTCATCGTCAAAATACCGTGACTCCAAAGGCACAGCTCCGTATCGACCTTCCAAGGTCAATTCCGGCATCCAAATACTACTTAGACTTTCTGCCTTAGTCTGAGCCTCGCTCGCGGAACGAACCGCCGTAGCGATATTTTTTGTCTCTAGGGTGTTGACTGGTTTGGGTCGAGTTATGAGATCAAGTTGCGGGTATTCAAAGGCAAGCGAGGACGTGTTTTCCTTACCGATATACTTATCGAGCTGCATTTCCGAATCGGCGATTTCCTCTTCTACAGTCTCGATCGTGAGCTCAATTCGCTCCGATGCGATAGTGATGCCAGTCGTAACAAGCTCATTTGCGGAGCCAAGCTTAAGCATTCGCTTTGCTGTGGTCGCCAGCGAAGCACCTCGTTTCTTTAAAGTATCAAGCTCAACTAGAGCGGACTTATAGATCCCGAGGCTAAAATAAAGTTGCTCGACCTCCGTCGAAAGGTCCCTTTCCGTTAACCGCGCTGAAGATTCAAGAAAACGCTTTTGCACCACGAGTGTCATTTTCAAAGATTCTCGTTCACCGCGATCAAAGATTTTGTATTTTAGATAGGCGTATCCCATCCCGCCGGACTCGCGCTGCGACTGAGCAGTCTGGGCATTGCCGCCAAGCACAAACCCCACGTCAGGCAGATAGGTATATGTAAGTGCATCAATCTGCTCACCAGCTACATTCACTTGCTCACGGCCGATAGCGATTCCTTTGTGTCGACTGACGGCCAGTTTTTTTGCCTCATCAAGCGAAATCGTCACTTGGGAGAGGCCGACGGCGGACCATATCGAAAAAAAGATCCCACTTAGAAGCAAAAAAATAAAATTTAGTCTGATGAGCATACGATACCCCAAATTTCGTCAGTTACTTTATTCGAGGGAATGCCGCCATGTATTCCCCATCCTTGGTTGCAATATCGACTTCAAGACTAACTGTGCCCCCGATATCGGCAGGCAATTTTGAATCGAAGCTGCTGCCATTTTGCTTAAACTCAATTTTTGAGGTCGTAGATTTGCGAGTGTCCTTACTCTTGTACGACGCATTTCCAGTCACTTGCTTCACAGATATCGAAGCTGGTTGCAGCTTAGTGTCGTAGAAGTAAAGGCGGAGAGTTCCGTCAGCACTCGAAGTCATTTCAGCGGCATACTGAGCTTTCGCATGTTTGTTTGACGCATCCTTTTTAAAAATGACAGAAGACATCCGTCCGCCGTACTTCCCTTGATTTTTAATCTTTGGACCGTGTCCCTCATCGTGACCGAATGCTGTGACGCTAAACAGAACCAAAGCAGCTGAAAGTGCAATCTTCCTAAACATAGAAACTCCTTACGATAATAGATCAGCTTCCGAAACTGTTTCAGAAGCACTAAACACACGTTTTCGCATGATATAGGCGAGAGCAGGCGTAACAAATGTGTTGAGAACTGTGGAAGTGAAAAGACCACTGACGATCACTACCGCAACGGGGTACAGAATCTCTTTTCCGGGATCGTTCTTTGACAGCAACAATGGCGAAAGCGCCAGAATTCCAGTTCCAGCGGTCATAAGCACAGGTATTAGACGTTCAAGAGTGCCTTTGAAAATTATCTCTTTGATGTCTACTTCCGGCTCTGAATCCCTCAGACTCCGATAGTGATTGATCATCAGAAGTCCGTTACGGCTCGCGATACCACAAAGAGTAATAAACGCGACCAGAGTGGCCAGGGAGAGGCTAAGGCCTGTCATGAAAATCCCTGCGACGCTTCCAATCAGAGCCAGGGGAATGTTGGCCAAGACTATGAGCGCCGAAGTTAGACTTTTGAAATTGATGTAGAGGATAATAATCGAAGCAAGGATGGACAGACAGCCGAGCAACGCCATTTTTGTACTTGCCGATTGCTCCGCTTCAAATTTGCCCCCGAGTGTGAAGTAGTAGCCATCGGGGAACTTAATGTCGCGGTCCAGCATTGTTTGAATATCTTTTGCAACCTCTGACAAGGAGCGGTTGGAGGTGTTTGCTGAGACGACTAAACGACGGCGAAGACCATCTCGGTTAATTAGGTTTGGTCCGTCAGATTCGTAGATCTGGGCAACTTGACCCAGCTTGATGGGTTCTCCCAACATGGTCTTGCCCACGAAAACTTCCTTCAATTTACTCATATCATCCCGATCTGAAATGGGGACGCGTAGGACAATGTCGTGCTTACGTTGCTCCTCAAAAACACTTGAAACGATTTCGCCAGCGAGAAGTGATTCAAGCTCTTCGGCCAAGGTTCCCGCGACAATTCCATATTTGCTAGCAAGGTCGCGATCGATAGCCACAGCTACTTGCGGTATCTTGATTAGCGGCTCAATCTGAATATCTACTAGGCCGGCAAGACCTTTCAGCTTGGCTTCAATGTCTACCGCTATGCGACGCATTTCGACAAAATCATTGCCGAAAATTTTGATCACAATTTCGGCCCTGATTCCAGACATCATGTGGTCAATACGGTGACTGATCGGTTGGCCGATGTTTACAGACACATCGCCAGTTGCGAGAATTTTTTCTCGTACATCTGAAAGAATGTCATCAAGCGGTCGAGACAGGTTTTCTTTAAAATCCACGTCAATTTCACTCCAATGAACGCCCTCTGCATGTTCATCCATTTCAGCGCGACCTGTTCGTCGAACGGTCGATTTGACTTCGGGAACCGACATAATAGATTTTTCAATGTCACGCCCGAGTTTGTCTGATGCTTCCAGTGAGATGCCAGGATAGGCAGCCACCCCAATAGTTGCAGTCCCCTCCTTGAACCGCGGCAGGAAGTCTCGTCCTAGATTTGCCAACGCAACAACAGCCACAATTATCAACGCGATCGAAATTATCAAGGGAATTGCCGGCCGATTTATTGAACTGCGAACAATTGGGCTGGCCAAACGCTTTGTTTGCCGAATGACAAATGTCTCTTCGACATTGTTTGTGGCCTTGCTATTTGGAAGGAGCAGATAGCAAAGAACGGGCGTAAGGGTGATGGATACTAGCAATGATGCCAGCAGCGAGATTATGTAGGCCAGACCCATGGGGGTAAAGAAACGTCCTTCTAGACCGGACATGGCAAACAGCGGCACAAACACTGCGATCACAACCGCCGTGGATACGACCAATGAATTACGAACTTCCTTTGAGGCGTCGAAAACAACTCTCAGGGGGTGCTTAGGTGATCCCGCTAGATTATTTTCTCGTAGGCGTCTAAAGACATTTTCAACATCCACAATTGCGTCATCGACCAGTTCGCCAATTGCTATCGCCAGACCGCCTAAAGTCATTGTATTTATGCTGAGACCAATTGCTTTGAAAATGAGGAAGGTAACGACGAACGAAACTGGTATTGCTGTCAGAGTGATAAAAGTGGTTCGGAAATTCAGCAGAAAGAAAAACAGAATGACAGCAACCATCAAGGAGCCATCGCGAAGTGCCTCGGCAACGTTATTGATCGCGTGCTCAATGAATGTTGATTGCTTAAATAGGTCCGTGCGTATTTTAGCTCCAGAGGGAAGTGCCTTCTGAAGCTTCGCAACAGTTGATTCGATTTCTTTCGTTAAAGCGACGGTATCGGCGGATGGCTGTTTCTGAATGGTCATGACGACCGATGGTTCTGCGTCGACCGAGGCGGTCCCTCTTTTTTCCTGGGCGCCTACTTGAACAGTTGCGATGTCTTTAAGTAGGACCGGACGCCCAAACTGCATCCCGACGACAGTGTTTTCAATTTCGCCAATGCCAGAGACTCTTGCCAGGGGACGGATCAGCAATTCTCGGTCGACCTCGTTTAGGACGCCCCCCGTTGTGTTTTGACTGATTCCTTCAAGTGCGGCCTTGACCCCGCTCGTGGTCAATTGCTTTTGGCTTAGCTTACGCAGGTCAAGAAGTATTTGGAATTGCTTTACCTGTCCGCCCATGACGACAACTTGACTGACACCTTTTATCCCCATAATAGCGGGGCGAATTGTCCAGTCGGCGAGGGTGCGCAAATCTATTTGAGATAGCTTATTTGTCGGATCGCTGAGGCTTAGAAATTGAATTTCGCCCATGATCGAAGTGATGGGAGCCAAAATTGATTCGACATCGTCAGGAAGCCGTCCTTGAACTTGTTGCAGCTTCTCGGCAATTAACTGCCGTGCGCGGTAGATTTCGGTCCCCCATTCAAAATCCACATAAATTATGGAGATGCCGATCCCGCTTGAGGAACGAATCTCAGTCACCCCTGGCGTGCCGTTCAACGCTGATTCGATCGGAGCCGTGACGATCGATTCAACCTCTTCAGGGGCAAGACCGTGTGCTTCGCTCATCACAATAACGCGCGGACGATTCAAGTCGGGAAACACATCAATTGGCAGGTTCGCGCCTATCCAGGCGCCGTATAAAACTAGAAAAATAGTTGCCAGCACGACTGCAAGTCTGTGCGTTAGAGCAAAACGTATAATGGCATTAATCATATCTACCCCTCGTAGGAACGAAGATCCCAACAAAGATTAAATTCCTGCAGGACGGTCTAGTCAGTTGCGTGATGGTGGCCTTCGGAGTCGCTTTCGTGAGAGTGGTGCACAACAACGTGAGCTAGCAAATCGCCACTGGTCTGCAATCCAATCGCTGTGCTGATCAATAAGGATAGTGCCAGCAAGAATGTAAGCAAACGACGAATCACCTTTTCCACCAAACCCAATATGACCCGATTTTTTTTGCAAAAATCTTCGTAAAAACTATCCAACGGGCGATAACGTGTCAAGTTTTGCCGAAATGCTGTTGATTCCCATGCTTTTCTCTTCACTGCAATACGTCGGTAAACACACATTCTCGCGACGGCCTATCAAGGTTCATTGAATACATGGCGCGGGGTCCGTTATAAAACGAGCGTCTCGAAATCTATTTAACGTACTCCCCGCGCCACAACCGATTGAGAAATGTTTGCCAATTTAGAATTTGAATGCCATCAATTTCTCGATCAAATTTATCGTTTGAAACGCAAATGAGGTGTTTAAATTTATTTTCTTCGGCAAGGGCTTTGAGACCTTTTAAATCGGCCTTGGTTACCTTCTGGGTTTCTTTAACTTCTACAGCCAAAATTTCCTCAACAACAAAATTAACTTCTTGTCCATTCACGGAACGCCAGAATTCCAATTTGCTCTTAATACGCTGGTAGGAGATAAATGCGCGCAACTCCATGCCTATGAAATGCTCAAAACTCTCGCCCCATAAATTTGAGTTGCGTTCAAGGATTTTGGTTCCGGATAGAGCATGAGTAACGCCGGTATCGAAGAAATAAAATTTAGCGGTTTGAATGGCCTTGCGCTTTTTGGATCCTTGCCATGGCTCTACCAAAAATCCGACAAGTGTGTCGGACAGAATCGAATAGTACTCCCGTATGGTTGATGCCGGAATTCCGGTATCACTGGCTATTTCGCTGTAATTCATAAGCTTGGCATTTGTAAGCGCCGCGACTTTCAGGAAACGGGCAAACTGCGGAATTTTTCGGACAAGACCCTCCGCTTGAATTTCCTCTTGCAGATACGTGTGCACATAGGCCGAAAGTTCTTCCTCCTGGTCATGGCTGAGCCAAACCTGGGGCAGCCCTCCGTACCTAAGATATCTATCAAGGTCAAAATCATTTATTTCGAAAAATGTTAATGGCATCAGCTGTGCTTCCCACGCGCGACCGGCTAATAAGTTCGCCGCTCCGGCCCGAAGTTTGCGTGCGCTGCTTCCAGTGAGTAAAAACCTGGCGTGATTGTTTTCTATCATCCGGTGGACCTGATCTAACAGGGTCGGGATTTTTTGAATTTCATCGATGGCAATAATTTTGTGGTCGCGAATCGAGCGTGCGGCCATTTCTTCAAGCAAGCTCGGATCTGAGGACAATCTCAGAAATGTTTGACCATCAAGAAGATCGATCAGCTGCGCGCTGCCTGATAGTTGCTCTTTGATTAGAGTGCTTTTACCGGTCGAACGGGGGCCAAATAGAAAAAAAGATTTTTTATCCAATAGTTTTTGCAGGTTAAGTGTTCTTGGTATCCTCATTTTGAGCATCTCTAATGCTGAAAAACGTCAATTCTCAGCATTATCATTGTTTAAAATGAGGAAATAGTCAAGGCGACGGTGTAACGGCCCCTGCTTCTCCGCAATCCAACCTAATTCGATGCGCTACCCACAGCGTTGTTTGGTCGGCGACCAGTCCGACATAGATTCCTTCGGCCCAACCACTTCACCGTACATCGTCCACAGGCTGGTCTACTTCGAGGCACATCCGGACATGGATGCAGCACGCCAACGCGAGCGTCAGCTCAAAGGCTTGAACCGGGCGAAGAAGGACGCCCTCGTCACCTCTCTGAACGCTGAGCGTCGAGATCTGTTTGACGAGCTGCTGCCAACAAGATCAACGGAGCTGTAATCGCCGAGATCCCTCGCTACGTTCGGGATAGTTTCTGGCGCGAAAGCGCCAGAAACTAGTTAAATGGGGCGGAGTGTTTTCTCCGAATTCACGCCTCCGTCAAAAAGCTCGGGCAGAGATGTTGGCGCAAGTCTTTAAGGTGGGCGTTCTTAAGTGCGAATGTAGGGGTGATCTAAAACCCGCGGCTGCCATTTGTGATTTCGACGAGGCGCGGCGGAAACTTCCCGGACTGAGGGGGCGAGGCCCTTGCGGCATAACAAGCGGCTCTGCGAAATCCGGGGAAGTGCAATCACAGAATCTTTTTTGGACGGCGGGACCTCTAGTGGGTCCTACAGCAAAAATTTG
Organism: Oligoflexales bacterium; assembly: GCA_947445775.1. Taxonomy (GTDB): domain Bacteria; phylum Bdellovibrionota_B; class Oligoflexia; order Oligoflexales; family RGVZ01; genus RGVZ01. The sequence goes on from CANFEB010000021.1 coordinate 22,413, forward strand.
ATTCCAAAATCAACTTTGACACTGAAAAGATCTGCGGGAATCGAACCGTTGATGGGCTTGCCATCGATTACCGACTCGCTGCTTGAAAAAATGGTCACTACGGGCAATAAACACGCTGCATTGACCATTTTCGCGTCTGTCGCGAATTTGGTCGGAAGCCCACTTTCGATCAATGCCCTGCGTGAGGATCTTGGGGTAGCCCACCAGTCGGTTGCGCGGTGGCTGGATATTTTTGAGCGGCTTTATTCCATTTTCAGGGTTCACCCCTTTGGAGCGCCGACGATCCGCGCGGTAAAAAAAGAAGCCAAGCATTACCATTATGATTGGACACAGATTGCAAACGAGGGATTCCGGTTTGAGTGTCTGGTCGCTTGCCACCTACTCAAATGGTGTCATTAAGTTTCCCAAAGTCGAGGCCGTGCAGGTTGTGTTTCGCAGCGATATAGATATTAGAAACGCCGACGGAATTCGCATTGTCGGTGCCGATATATTTTTGCGTGAGTTTATCTGACTCTGAATGGCACTTCAGGCTTTGAGCTCTTCAAGAACAAAATAGCAAGGCAGACGCTCTATGAGGTCTGCCTTTGCTTGTCCGCCGGTGATTGGACGGAATCCAAAACGGATAAAAAGATGCCGCGCATTATGCATTTGCGGTGTGGTTTCCAGGTAAAGCCTGCGGTAGCCCAATTTGCGGGCTTCTTCGATGGCGCGCTTCAGTAAACGCGACCCGATGCCCCGGCCGCGATAAATTTCCTCCAACACCAGATCGCGGATTTCGCCAACCCCTTCCTCGGGGGGCAGTCCCTGGAGGGGGCCGATTCCGACTCCACCGACGCAGAGGCCTTCACGGACTTGATCCTTGGCCACCAGAAAACGAGCCCCGGCAGTGGTGTAGACATTTTGAAACCCGTCCAGCCGCCGGAAAGTCGCGGCCAGAACAGAACCTGCCTCTTCATAACCCTGCAGATTGCGTCGGATGATGTCGCATGCGGCCCAGGCCTCGGCGATTTGAATGGGCTCAATCAGAATGTCGTCGCGGTTCATGGCAAGAAAGCCATTGACGCTTTCCTGGTGCGACGAAAATCCGCTTGATGGATCGAAGTTCTCATTCATCTGTAGTCAGGTTCCTGTATTCTGAGGGCTAAGCTATTAGAAAACTGGGTTTAGGTCCAGAGGTCCGTTCAGTCGGCTTCAAAGCGGTGCTCATAGCCGCCAGGGGAAATAATAGTTCCATCCTGCCATTTCAGGACCGGGTCACCCGCGTGGCATTCGCCGATGTGAGTCAGGGGCACACGGGTAAGTGGCTGTGAATCCAGCAGGATTCGGGCCATTTCCGGAGGGGCTGTGAACAGCAGTTCAAAATCCTCGCCATCAGTCATTGCGTGTGCCAGGCGCTCTTCCGGCGTTCCCTCGGAAACATCCGCTGAAACTGGAATCCAATTTTGATTCAAAATCATCGTCAAACCACTTTCCCGGGCCAGATGCCCCCCATCCGTGGCCAGGCCGTCACTTAGATCGATCATCGACGTGATTTCGTATTTTTGATTCAGCTGGATCGCCTCCCGGACCCGGGGTGTAAAGTTCAGGTGGCGCGCATTGGCGGGATTTTTGCTGTCGCCAAGGCTGCCCCCGAGGGCTCCGGTGACCAATATCCAGTCTCCAGGTCGCGCACCGCTGCGGGTTAAAGGCGCCCTGCCAGGGAGTGGCTCACCCAGCACCGTGACGGAAATCGCGGTTCGCCCCGACCAAGAGTTAGTATCGCCGCCTAAAATCGTGATGTGAAATTCCTTTGCGAGGGCAAAAATGCCCTCCATGATTTTTTTCCCCGTCACCAGCCCGTTTTCTTTGGGCAGGGCCAAGCTGACCAGAACGCAGACTGGGACTGACCCCATGGCGGCAATATCGCTCAGGTTCACGGCAAGGGCCTTGCGTCCGGCAAGGGTCGCATCAATCTGGGTCAGGTCGAAGTGCACGCCATCCAAAAGCATGTCGACGGCGGCAATGGTTTCGGGGGCGAGACGCACAATGCCGGCATCGTCCCCGGGTCCAAGGACCACAGGGCCTCCCGATTTTCCCGAAGAAGTGGTCTTGCTTCTGATCCAATCGATGAATTGCCATTCAGCCAAAGGCCATCACTCCCCAGGTGTATTCAGGACAAACATATTCTGTGCAAACATTTTCAGGGCCGATGCTAAATCGAGACTCGCCTGACGATCGATTTTCTCTGCAAGAAAAGCGGCCAGCCCCAGAACAGCCTCTGGAGTTTGGCCATCCATACGCAATTGCCGGATGGATTCCGAGAGAAAACGCTTGCCCAGTTTTTGTCCCGACCCGTCGGTCAGCAGAGGATGATGAAAAAAGATGGGGGGGGCGGGCGGATTTTGCGGCGGGATGAGCATCTGCCGTAGGGCCAGTTGGCGTCCCGTCGAGGTCAGGAGGTCTGCACCCCGGATAATCAAATTTACGCCCTGGTCCAGGTCATCCACCGCGCAACAGAACTGGTAGGTAAAGCAGCCATTACGGTCCCGCACTAGCAGGTCGCCTGACTGGAGTTGTGGGTTTTGATTGTGGGCCTCGTCCGCCGCCTTGGTAGTGATCTGAGTCAGATTTTTAAAAGTAAACTCCCGATCCGGCATCAGAAGGCGAATGCCGTGGGGGGCCGTTGCGGGGACGTCGCGGGTTTTGCACAGGCCGTCGTGAAAAATTTCCCCATCAGGATTGAGTGCCATTGAACTGCGGGAGCAATCGCAGCGGTAAGTCAGCCCCCGGGCAGTCAGTTCGGCCAGGCGGGCGTTGTAAATCCCTGTGGTGCCGGCGCGGTGGCTTTGGCGAAGGCTCGGGTCGTATTGGCCCAAATTTGGCCACGGCGAGCGGTCTGGAACCAGGCCCAGCCAAACCAAGTCGTCACGGATAGCGTCGTCAAAGGTTGGGCGGGACCGTGTTTGATCGTGATCCTCAATCCTTACGAGGACTTGGCCACCTAGAGCCCTCGTGATGCCATAGACATAGAGGCAGGAAACGACGTGGCCTAAATGCAGGTAGCCGGTTGGCGCGGGGGCAAAACGCGATACGACGGGGCCAGGCGGCAGAGTTATTTTCGGGATCTGGCGGATTATATTTTTTGGCATGGTTCTGCCTATTTTTTAATCAGCAAATTTGACTTTAAAAGGAAATTGTCCTATCAAGGGCGGACTGCGATTTGAACCTTGAAAGCATTGGGGCTCTAGGTGTTCCTGTTTTTTATTCGGCTTTTTAATCCGCTAAAAATCAATTCTATCGCCCTGATGACCGTGGCGTTGCTTGCTGGCCTGTACGGTCTGTTCATTATGCCTCAAAATTCCTACGCCTCAAACGCCACCAGCTCAATGAATTCCACCAAGCCGGGCAAAGCCCTGAATCGCGCTCCGGGCAAAACGCGGCCAGTCCGTGCGGTTCTTGCAAACTCGCCAGATAATAATTTGATCGCCCTCCTGGATGCAGCCTCGGCACTTAGCCGTCGCGATGAGATTGCTTACGTCTGGGGCGGCCGTTCGACGAGCAGTCCGGTCGTCTGTTCAGCATGCCAACGCTGTGTTGAAAAACGAAAAGTTCATCCGCACCAGCGCCTTAGCAAGTGCCCGGCTTGTGAGCAGTGCGGCGTCGATTGCTCGGGTTTTATCTCTCGGGTCATGGGTGCAGCTGGCCTAGGGTCCAAGAGGATCACGAGCCGGTCCCTGATCAAGGCGGCAACGGCAGGACCAAAGAGGGGCAATCTCAAAGGGGCCAAAAAAGTTGACCCGGTTTTTATTCCTGTCGGTCGCAATCTGGCCTTGGCCCAGCCCGGCGATCTGGTGGTGCTGCCTGACCATGTCGTCATCTTTTTAAATCGTCATCCCAACAAAAAACTCGATTATGTCCATGCATCGCGATACATCCCCGGCCGCCCGGCTGGTGGCATCGAAGTGGTGTCGGCGGGGGATTTGCCCCGTGGCCAAGTTCCGGTGACTATTTTGCGGCACAAAGCTTTTGCGGGAACAGGAAATTCACTGGCCGTGCGCAAACGGATCACAGCCATGCTTGAGCACGCCCAGCGTAAGAAAAAAGCGCCCTCGCCGGTTCGTCCATCCAGACCAGTAGGGCCACGGCCAAGCAATGTTCATCTAGCCCGCGCACACTGATACGGGGCGTGCTAGGGTGTGGGGCAATGTCAGCCAAATTATCAAAATCAAGAATCGGTATATTTGATTCAGGCGTTGGTGGTTTGACGATTTATCAGGCCATTCAATCTGCGCTGCCTGATTGTCAGTACGCTTATTGTTCTGACAATGAATTTCATCCCTATGGCACCAAGTCCGACGAAGCCGTGGCCCTGCGGACGGTCGATGTTTGCGCGCGATTTGTGATCGCGGCTCGCCTTGATTTTCTTGTGATCGCCTGTAATACAGCCAGCACCGTCGCCTTGGCAGCACTGCGTTCCAAACTGCAAATTCCAATTGTCGGCGTGGTGCCTGCGATCAAGCCAGCCGCTGAAAATTCCCGCACGGGGGTGATTGGACTTCTGGCCACCCCGGCCACCATCAAGCGCCCATATGTCGACGATTTGATCATGAAATTTGCTGGCCACTGCCAGGTGTTACGTGCCGGCAGTTCTCGCCTTGTGGAATTGGCCGAGGCTAAAGCCCGCGGTAATCCCGTGGACAGCGCCGCCGTGCGCGACGAGATCAAATCACTTTTTGTGGAATCCAGCCGGCCCGCTCAGGGTGCTCAGGCTGCTCAGGCCGATCAATCAGGTCGCCTGGATACGGTCGTCCTGGGATGCACACATTTTCCTTTGCTCCGCGAAGATCTTATCGCGGCGGCGCCTTGGCCGGTGCAATGGATCGACTCGGGAGATGCGATTGCGGCGCGCGTCCAGCAGCTTGTCCGGGAATCTCGCAATACCATCAAAGACATTAATGCCAGCGCAAACGAAAAATCCTTGCTGGAAAAAACCCCGGCCATTGCCTGGGTAACGCGCCATGATTCTTCTTCCGCCCAGCTTGAACCTTTAATGCTGCGTTTTGGTTTTAGCGCGTTGCGGGAATTGCCCTGACCTCTCGCGGCTGGCTGTCCATGGCAGGTTCTCCGGATGCGATTGACGGTTTGCCAATCAAAGTTCCTTGGGAAATTGTAAAAACAAATGCCGGCCACCAGGCGTTTAGATTTGGCGCAAAAAATGTTCGAGATTGAAAAAAATCGTCTTGTGGTGCCGGCAGTGCTGCCATGATTCGGTGCAGGTTCTTGCGTGGATAACCGGACCCTGCCTGGAATGTCGCGTTTGCTAATTGCCCGGCGCGTCGGCCGGTTGCAAGCCAAGTTGCTTGCCAAGTGGCTTGAGGATCGGGAAATTCTGGCAGGCTTCCTGCTGAGGACTGATTTAGGCCTAAATAGTCGACAAAAAAAGCTTTTTCAAAATCCGAATCAAACGGCTGAATGATTGTAGCGGAGCGCCAGCGGTGGTGACCCATCAACGTAAGATTGGTCAGGCCGTTTAGTTTTGCAACTTTGGCAGCGTGGCGCGCAATTCGGGCATCGTCCAGGATCAGTAGGCCCGCCGGATGCGATGTAGTTGCCTGCGTTGTAAGAAGCCCCAAAGATAATTCCTTGATCGCCCTATCAACGGCTTCGAAATTTGCGGTTATATAATTTCCGCCACTGGCAACGAGGCCTCCGCACGCAGTGAATGCGGCCTCAAAATGTTTTGCAAAACTGCCTGCCTCCGGTGTAGCTGGGCGCAGGATTCCAGTTTTTTTCATTCCGCGCGCACATGCGCCCTTGGCCAAAGTCACTGCTAAATGGGTCTGGTCGGGAAATATCCTGAATATGCGCCGTGATTTCAGTTTTTTTGTGGCATCACCCTCGATGGATGCTGGGCCAAGGAGGACCACCGGGATGGCCAGGTCCTTAGCAAGTGCGGTGGCGAGGTGATCCTCCGAAGGCGGCATGGCGGAAAAAATCAAAGAGGGTTTGGTTATCCAAAAATCCACGGCAATGGCTTTGAGCAGATCATCAACGGCAATGGCTTTTCCGCCTGGAGTCATGGCGACATGAATTGTTCGCAGCGACTTTGCCAAATCTGGGCCTAGAGCGCTGACGATTCCACGTTCCAGCGCGTCACTTGCTAATTTTCTATCGGCGTTGTTGTTGTTGTTGTTGTTGTTGACACCATCAGCCGGAACGATCAGCAGTGCGGTGCGCTCATGTTCATTCAACAGCTTGCTCAATATTTTCACGAGAGCCGCGCGGCGTTTTGGATCAACGCAGTCATCGGCATCTAGATCTAGTACGTCGGTGGCATCTTTAATGGCGTCTTTATTGGCGTCTTTTGCAGCCGGGATAAATTTCGCGATCTTTTTCAGAGGCAAAGCATATTGAAAAAACGCGTCGCGGCAACGATCGCTCACGGGGACTTTGCCCGCTTGGGTTTCATTGGGTGTGGGCAGTCGACGCGGGGAAGATCCCTTGAAGCCCTGGGCTGTCAAGGTGCTTCCCGAAATGATCATCATGAACGTTATGGATATCGAGGATAACAGGGTCATAAATTTAGTCATGGATCACCGTGCAAAAATATCTGGGAAATCTTCTTGTTGCTGTTGCGTTCCTTCGGGGTCGCCTGATCGCACGGTGCCAGAGCCTGATGATCCCGATGGTTCTGAGCCCTCAAGAAATGACATCCGGATGCCATGACTGTCGGGTCGTCCGTAGGTTGGGTCGACTTTGAGTTCGACGATGCGATCTGGTTTTTGAAATGGTCGGCGCCAGTCGGGATTTTCCAGGGAAGTCTCGATGAATTCACGCCAGATTGGCAGAGCCAGGCCGCTGCCGGTCGCATCGGAAATGGGTGTATGGTCATCTCTTCCCACCCAAACAGCAGCGACCACAGAGGCACTATAACCGCAAAACCAACTGTCCATTCCTTCATTCGATGTTCCAGTTTTGCCGACGGCAAGGTGCGCGATGGGGGACGCCGATCTGGCGGTTCCGTGTTGCAGAACGGACCGCAGCCCCTCGGTCACGAGCCAGGCCGTGCGCGGGTCGAGGGGATCCTCATTGGTATTGGTATTGGTATTGGAGTTGGCTTGATCGTGACTGAAAATGATCTCTCCCGACGCTGATTGAATGCTGGCGACCGCATGGGGTGATTGCAGGTGTCCGGCGTTGGCTATGGTGGCATAGGCCGACGCCATGTCCATCACCGTGGTTTCGGAACCACCGAGGGCAGTGCCCAATTCACGTTTGAGTGGTGATTTGATTCCGAGCTTTCTGGAAAAATCTATAACACCGCCGAGGCCTATTTTGTGCGCGATTTCCACGGCAGGTGTGTTCACGGACCGGTAAAACGCTTTCAACATCGTGGTCTCGGTAAAGAATTCGTCAGTCAGGTTTTTTGGGGCGTAGTCATCAAATTTGACGGGATCAATGAACATGTGGTCCGCCCAAGTCCATCCTTTGCTCAGGGCGTAGGCGTAAACGAATGTCTTGAAGGCAGACCCCGGATGGCGTTTGGCCGAGATGGAGCGATTGAACTGCGAAATCTGATAGTCACGTCCCCCCGTCATGGCAAGGATGCCGCCTGTTTTTGGATCCAAGGCAAGTAGTGCGGTTTCAAGGCGGCCATTGCGTTCAAATCGTCTGAAGTTTGGTGCGGCGCGGGTCACGGTATCGGTCGCAGCATTCTGCAGAAATGGATCCAGCGTGGTTTTGATGATGAGCCCCTCGCCACGAATGTCACGACCAGTGATCCCAGAGGCTTCATCGCGCACATGATCCAGAAACCATGGCGCAATTCCATTGCCAATGTCCCTGGACCAGGGCTCGTAAGATAGTGGCCGACTGATCATGGATTCATATTGGCTTTGGTCCAGATTGCCGTTGCGATACAGCGCTGCGACAACTTGGCGTTGGCGGGTGCGGGCACGTTCCGGGTGGCGCAGTGGGTTGAATGCAGACGGAGATTGAAAAAGGCCGGCAATCAGTGCGCATTCGTGTGGTGCCAGTTGGTCGAGACTTTTGTTGAAATATCTTTTTGCTGCTGCGGCGACTCCATAGGAGCCACTGCCCAGAAACATTTCATTGGCATACAGTTCAAAAATTCTTTGTTTGGTGATCATGCGTTCAAGTTTGATGGCAAGAAATATTTCGCGAGCCTTGCGGGTCATTGTCCGCTCGTTGCCCAAGATAAACGCTTTGACCAATTGTTGGCTGAGGGTGCTGGCCCCTTGTTTTGTGCGTCCTCCGGTCAGGTTCGCAATTGCGGCGCGGACGATGCCCTTGGGGTCAAAGCCTTGGTGCGTCCAAAAGTTGTGATCTTCAATGGCAACGATGGAATCCACCAGGTCGCGTGGCAATTGATCGAAGGGAACAAAGGCGCGGTCAACCTCATAGAACTCACCGATTTTGCTGCCATCACGGGCCAGAACAATCGTGTTGGATCTAGTCTGGTGGGTGGTGATTTTTTCGATCAAATGATCATCGGATTCAAACACGCCTGCGCGCTTCAAAAATAGCCAGCCTGCACCTGCAGCAATGACGCCCAGCAGGGTGGCGGTGATGCTGATGACGGCAAGAAGGCGAAACCAAATAGCCCTGTGATCGTATGGGTTCATATTCAGTATCTTAACTTGGATGCTGGTCTTTGTGGTGGCGCCGTATATAAATACCCGATTTTATTGGCGTATTTGTTGCTGGTGGTTGGTTGCTATAAAGATTGCCCTGCAGGCAGCCGAAGACTTGCCGCCGTATATGCCCCCAGAGGCTCAGGTGCGGCGGAGGCAAAAATGTCCGATGTCGTCACAATCCATGCATCTTCGGCGGCCCGTCGCGGTGATGCCTTGGCATTGTGGGCACGCGTGATCTCCCGGAATCCCGAGGCTGTCATTTTGCAAATGGATTCTTTGTTGGACGTGGATCCTTGGCTTGAAGTCATCAAACCATGGCGGGCCCGCATCGACACGGTCGCAATCCAGCCGGCCATCTTATTGCAATTGATTACTGGTGATAAGTCTCTGTTGTGTCCAGAAATGATGGTCCGTGCCCTTGATTCCGGAATCGATGACCTTGTTGTTGCAAAGAACCATGCTCCGGAATTGCAGGCCCGTCTAGTCCAGGCCATGCGGTTCAGAGCCATGACCCATCAACTGAGGACCAGCAATCGCGAGCTGACGAACCTGAGTTATACGGATGAATTGACTGGCCTGTTGAACATGCGCGCCTTCAAGCCGCAGCTTGTTTCTGCGTCGCAACTCTGTGGTGACGGAAAATTTGGTTTGGCCGTGGTGATGATGGACATCGACTATTTCAAATTGGTGAATGACCGAAACAATCACCTGGTGGGCAGTGATATATTGCAAGCTGTGGGAAATGTCCTGCGTCCATGGAACAACGGGGACTTGACGGAAAACTTCAGCCGGGCCTCCCGTTATGGCGGTGACGAGTTCGTGATGTGTTTCTCGGTTGAATCAGCGGTGGAAGCCTGCCTGAGGATTGATGGTCTGCGCAAGGCCATTGCAAGCCAGGCTTTTTTATCCCATGGACGGGTGGTTCATTTGACCGCCAGCTTCGGGATTTCCCGGTGCCCTGCTGGAAAAAAAATCGACAGCGCCAAGATGTTGCAGGCGGCCGATGTGATGCTTTATCGGAGTAAGGCAGACGGCCGCAATCGCGTCACGGCGGTTGACCTAGGGAATCCTGTTGATCTTGACCATGTTCGTCGGTCTGACTTGGTTGATTGGAATGCCGGCCGTAATGACGACCGTTTCACCCGAATTGACCAAGCCAAGATTTTTAAGAAGGTTGGGTAGGTCCGCAAGCAACACGTCGGTGTTGTAAAACAGCGGACTTTGCAAACCGTACACGCCCCAAACGATCGCTAGTTTCTCAATCACATCGCGCCGGGGGCTGATGGCAAGGATTGGCGTTCTAGGGCGCCAACGGGCCATAAGGCGGGCAATGGACCCGGTCAGCGTCAGGCAGACGATCAACTTGGCTTCAATGGCATCGGCAGCCTCACAGGCGGCGCGAGCGATGGCTTCGTGCTCTTCCCAGGTTTTGTCATTTTCAGTGAGGTCCATCGCGTAGCGAACGGGACGGCGGAATGTCCATTGCTCAACTTCGTCAATGATGGCAGCCATAGTCTGAACACATTCAACAGGAAATTTACCGCTGGCAACTTCTCCGGAGAGCATCAAACAATCAGCGCCGTCGAGAACTCCGTTGGCCACGTCCGCAATCTCGGCCAAGGTTGCGCGTGGGTTTTCAATCATGGATTCAAGCATCTGAGTTGCAATGATTGCGGGCTTCGCCTCGGCGGCGGCGGCGGCAAGGATCTGCCGTTGAAACCCCGGAACGCGCTCCACGCTGGCTTCAACGCCGAGGTCGCCCCGGGCCACCATGAGGCCATCTGCGGCGCGAGCGATCTGCTTTATATCGTTGATGGCGGATAACTTTTCGATCTTGGCAATGACGGGAATATCTGCCCCGAGGGCCTTGATCATTTTCTTGATCAGGTGAATATCGGCTGCAGATTGCACAAAAGAAAGGGCGATGAAGTCAACGCCGAGGCTGATGCCAAACAATAAGTCTCGGCTATCTTTTTCGGTCATGGCCGGAAGTGACAGGTGGGAGTCTGGAAAATTGACGCCTTTGCGGCTTTTCAGCAAACCACCATCGGTTGCGGTGACTCGAACGTTTTCTCCGGTAATTTCGTCGATGCGGAAAACCAGCAGGCCGTCGTCCATCATGACGTGATGGCCAACCGAGACGTCCTTGACCAGTTCCCGGTAGTCAATAGGAATGATCGCCGGGTCTGTTTGTTCCACGCCGAAGGCAAGGGTGTAGGAGCCTCCGGGCGGGATGGTCATCGCACCGTTCAACAACTTGCCGCAGCGGATTTTAGGCCCCTGGAGATCTTGAAGAATGGCTACGGTCCGGCCTTCTTCGCGGGCAATGCGGCGGACGAGATCAACGTTTTTTCGATGGGTTTCATGATCACCGTGGGAAAAATTGAGGCGGGCCACGTTGAGGCCTGCACGGATCAACTCGCGCAGGGTGTCTTCGTCAGAGGATGAGGGCCCAAGGGTGCCAACAATTTTTGTATGCCGCACTCCAGTGGTTGTGTGCCGGAACTCCGACAGGGCGCTGGCCTGCTGGGTTTGCAGTGACTGCTGCGCCATCAAAGAGTCCATCATTTGCCTCCGGGGACCAAGATTGCAGGTGAAATGCTGTGATAAGTTCGCCTTTCTGAAATTAAAAAACAATGAAATTTCAGTGCCTTGAAGCCGACTGCGGCGCAGGGACCGATATTTATTTTCAAGGTTTGCAAGAGGCCACCGAAAACCAAATAGAACCAGTGGGTTGTCTTGGGGGGGCAGTTTGGATCGATTTCAGAAAAAAATGATCGGTGCGCGGATCGCTGACCGTTATTTAGTCACTGGGACCATCGGTTCTGGTGGCATGGGTCTAGTATTGTCTGCCATTCCCTTCGAGGATCCCTCGCGCGAGGTGGCCATTAAAGTGATCCGCAGCAAACGTATGGGACCGGATGTGCTGATGCGTTTCCAAAAGGAAGCGGCGCTCATGAGTCGGTTGCATCATCCGTGCATCATCTCGTTTCTGGAATTGGGGCTCATGGATGCCGAGTCTGCAGGGTTTGTTCAGGGGCGCGTGGAACCAGACTCCAATGAAAGAGCTGGCGACCGTGATGACAGTGCCGCGGCTCCAAGTGGCTACTATATCGTCATGGAACGGGCGAATGGGCGGGACCTCAAGGAGATCATTGGACGCAACGGGCGACAGAGCCTGCGGTTCTTTTTTCAATTGGGCAGCCAAGTTGCGCAGGCACTTGATTACACTCACCGAAAAAACATCATCCACCGTGACATCAAACCGCAAAACATTATCGTGGACCGTCCCTTCGGTGATTCCCGTGAAGTGCTGGTGAAGGTTCTAGATTTTGGTGTGGCTAGTTTATCCGAGGCTGTTTTGTATACGGGGCACGGGGGGCAAGGTCTCGGGCGGCGCTCCGGGGATCTTGGTGATGAGGTTGCCGGCACGCCATTGTATATGGCCCCGGAATTGACGCGGATGATTGATGCGCCGGTGGATCACCGGGTGGATTTATATTCTCTTGGTTGTGTGCTGTACGAAACCCTTAGTGGGCATACCCCATTTGCTGCGGACGCTCGGGAGAAGCTCGAAAAACTTCATGCCTTTGCGTCCCCAGAACCATTGAGCACCCGTTGCCCCGATGTGCCTCCTTATGTCGAGGCCATTGTTCACAAGCTCCTGGCCAAGCACCCAGACCAACGTTACCAGTCAGCATTTGGCTTGCAGGCTGATCTGGCTCGCGCCAAAGCCCTTCATGAATCGGGAAATTTGTCTGCTGATGCTCTGCCTCTGGGGCGCTATGACCAGATTGAGATTTTGTCGCGACCGATGAAATTCAATGGCCGCAGCGCGGAGATGGCGGTGCTTCAACAGAATTACGAGGCGGTTGCCAGTGCCCAGGGGCGCAGCCGGATGATGGTGCTGCGTGGACCGGCGGGATCGGGTAAATCGCGCTTGATCAGCGAATTCAGGGAGAATCTAGTCGGACGTCAGATTCGCTTTGTCTCAGGGCGTTTCTCCAGTCATGAATCAGCCCTGCCATTTAATGCCCTAGCTAATGCCTTCAACGAATACCTGATGCGGTTGTCGCGGTCTAAGTCGGCTGAAGCGGCTGAGTTTCACGAAAAAGTGAAAACACTTCTTGGACCTTTGGCCCACCAGATTGCGCAGGTTGTTCCCGGATTGTTGCCGTTTGTTGCTGATATTCCCGAGCCCGAGGTGATGTTCGGGCCCGACGAAGAAGGATTTAAGGCATTTGCAAAGGTGTTCAGTGATTTCACGCGGTGTTTGGCATCTGACTCGACGCCGTTTATTTTTATTTTTGATGATTTGCAGTGGGCCGATGATAAAAGCATCCGACTCATTGACCGGTTTTTTTCTAATGCCAATTCCCAAAGGTTCCTCCTCATTGCCTCGGTGCGTTCGGCGAGTGTGGCGCAGGGAAGTGAGGTCGAGGCCTTTTTGAACCGATTTTCACGGCTTAAGCGCCGGTTCACGGAAGTCCAAGTCAACCCCGTGTCCCGTGCCAATCTCGCTCCTCTGGTCGAGGCCACCTTGGGTGTGGCTTTTCTGGGCAATTCTAAGACTGAATCTAGATTTATTGATTGGCTGTATGCAAGGACGGGCGGCAACCTTTTGCACGTCACGGAACTTCTTCGCGTTCTGGTAGCCAATGACCATTTGCGGATGCAGTCCAGCGGTGTCTGGTTGATTGACAATGATCGCCTAGCGATGGACCCGCCCAAGGTTGACTCGGTGGACCTTGTTTTGGGGCGTCTCGCCGACTTTAAGGAATCTGATCGCAGGGCACTAGAGGCGGCAGCCGTTGTCGGAATGACCTTTCAATTTGAAATTCTGCGCGGTGCGGGCGGCTCCGCAGCTGACGGCAATGCTCTTGGTGACGGTCATAGCGATGGTGATTCGACCATGTCTTTGGTCCAAGCTCTGCAGCGGGCCGTTGACGAGGGCATCATCCAACGGGGTGGCAGTGATGATGAGTTAAAGGCTCTGGGCAAATCTTTCACGTTTGTCCATTCACGGGCCCGCGAAGATATCTATGGGGCGACGCCTGTGGTGCGTCGTGCTGCATTGCACCTTGCAACTGCACGCCGCCTAGAGGCGACGGTGCCAAATCCCACAGGAAAGACTGTCTTTGCGCTGGCTCAGCACTATAATCGCGCACTCGAAGGCGGTTCGGAAATTGAGGCAAATGATAAGCAGAATGATTTCCGTGGGCTTTTGCTCAAGGCCATCCAGTACAACCTGCAAGCCGGAGAAACAGCTCTGGCGTCCAACTCAGTGCAAACGGCGGAGACCTACTTCAAAAGCGTTGAGCGCCTCATGGAGCGTGCCGGACCAGGTGGCGTCCAATCCAGCGCACAATTGCATGTCCTTGAGGTCTTGGCTGATCTTGCTGCGGCACAGCGCCGTACTTCTGACGCATTCCGTCGCTACCGGGCGTTAATTAGCAAAGCGATGCCGGATGGGCAGTGGATCACGCTCGCAGCAAAAGTGACTCGCTTCTATGTCTCGCTAGGTATCTTTTCAGAATCCATGAAATTACTTGAATCTTCACTGGATCGTCTGGGTACCCGGATGGTTCCGCAAACGTTGTGGAACCGCATCACGGCATGGTTCAGGCTTTGGATGGATGGCACATTCAGTGACCGGCGCTGGAGCCGGAGCTGGAAACTGCTGCGCCATGCCCTCAGCAGAAAGTCGGCGCTGCGGTTGTCTCGGCCAAGTGTGGAGCTTTATCAGAGTGTTTCCCATGTGATGATGTACCGGAATCGGACCAGCGCTTTTCTAGCCCATGATCGTGCTTTTAATTTAGCCGTAGCCGTTCCACCAAGTATTGGCGGGACATTGCGTCTCGTCGCCGAGCGTGCATCGATGCTGGCGTGTCACGGCTACTACCAGGCGTCCTTCAGGGACTTTGATCTGGTCATGGATATTGCCAAGGCAAGCGGGGCTAGATCTGAGTTTGCGTATGCATCGCTGCTTCGCGTCTTGAGTGCAGACTACCTGTGCTCACGTCACGATGAAATGAGCGATCATTTGCGCATGGTCGTGACCAACTTGAAACCCGATCAGGACCGTCTGGCACACGGAATTGCCATTTCATTCCAGATCTATCGCGAACTGCACCGATTGAATTTTGATCGTGTAAAGGCCCTAAGCGCTGAACTTCCTGCCTACCGTGCCTTGCGAAGTCCAGTCAGCTCGCGTTCAGTGATGATCTCGACTTTTGCGTTTTTGTTGCGCGATTCCCGTGATGAGATTGTGAATTTTGCGGAAAGTTTCCTTAAACACCGCCGTGACGATGGTGGCCGCATGGACGACTTGTTCACCATGGCCGTATTTGCGATGGTGGCCTTTGCGCGGGGAGAGATGGACAAGGCAAGAAAGAGTTATGCCCGGATCATCCGGGATTTTCCCGCCACGCAGAAGGGTGAATTTCTTTGGCCATTTGAAGAGGACTGTTTGTCCCTTTTTCTGATTTTTTTTCCGTCGATCTACAGCCGGGAAGCAGGTTCGGAAATCATCCCAGCCCTTGAAATGGGGCAAGCCCTGCGCGATTTGCGCGGTGTCGTCAACGGCATGCGCGAGCCCAATCGCTCCGTGCCTTTACTTGTTCAGGCGCGCATTGCTGAGTTGACCGGAAATCCGGAACGGGCCCGCGTGTTTTACGATCGAAGTTTGCGCCAGGCAAAACTAGCTGGTGACAATCTGGTTCAGGTGATTGGCTACTTCTGGTTCGGTGAGCACCTCAGTGAACGGGGCTTGAAGCCGCGCATGGATTATTTACGCAAGGCCTCGGTTCTAGCGGCAAAGGGCGGCGTCAAGGCCCTCTCCGTGATCATCGCTCGCAGCGCCTCCGTTGCGGCTGGAATGAAATCAGGCTCTGGCCAGATAAATAGTGAGGGCCGGTCGACACCCGACGGGGGACTGGCAAATTCTGCGCTGGGAGATTCTGTGGCGATGGCCGCTGCGACGCGCAGCAATGACCTGGGACCCTGGGCTGCGGGCAAGTTGCATCCCATGGAGGTTGCTATGTTGCGGGTTATCTCTGGCAGTGAAATGCGTCGCCTTGATGCGACGGCAGAACTAGAGGAGTGTTTGGCCTTCATCGCCAAGAGTTTCAACGGCAGCCGAGTCTTTTGTTTTCGGCGCGGCGCACTGGGACAGGGACTGCAGAATGCCGGGCCAGCTAAATATAGTCAGGATGTGAAAAAGATTGCGGATCACTTGGCCCCGTATGTTCAGATCAGGTCGACCCTATTTTTGCCCCTTCACGACGCACCGTGGATTCAAGCAGCAAGTCGTGAATCAGTGCCGGGCGATACCTCAGTCTCAGCGCCAGAGGAGGATATTCTTACGGTAGCACCGGTACGGATTTTTGCGGGCGATCAAGGTGCGCCGGCTGCCAAGCTAGGTTTTGGCAATGAAGTCGAGCGAACTGCCTCTGGACTTGGGATCGTTGTCCCATTGCGCTGGGGTGCTGAAAATATCGGACTTTTGTTTATTGAGGAAAGTGGGCCCCTTGCCCATGAAAGCACAACATCTGTTCGGCATGCGCTAGACAGGATTGGCGCGCAGTTGGCCGTGGCCATGGAGCGCCGAATTCGTTCAATAAGTTATCGCAGTGGCGTCTTTCATCTTGAGCGGCAGCCGTGGTTGCGGACTTGGGATTTTGGGAATTTTCGCGCGCAACGGGAAACCGGTTGGTACTTGGGGCTAAATTTTGGCGACGATCGGCACATTCTATTTTATTTGTCGTGTTCTGGTCCCGAAGAAGCGCGCGCAAAATTTGGGGCGAACCTTTGGCATTACTTGTTCGCCGTCAGGTCAGTTTTAATGTCGGAACCGACCAGTGAAATTGAACCTCATGATATCCGCACAGAGCTGGCGAAATATTTATTAGCAGACCGGGCAATTGGATCACTTGAACAAGTTAATTTGAGTTTTTCCATAATTTCCCGCACGAAGAACTTAGCTTTGAGCGGTCATTTCGGGCTTGCGAGGCCAATTGTTATCAATGGCAGCAATCGTGTTTCTCCGGGAAACGAAAGTCTAATGACCCTGTCCGGCGGCAGGGAGTTGCGCTATTGGGATGTCGAGTCAAATCTTGGTGAACAGCAGGTCCTCATCGTCAGCTACGATACGTCCAGACTGGACGGTGTTCAGATGGTCAGCCCTCATTCGGGGCATGCGCGCAGTGGTTCCCAGCCACTTGACGACCTTTTTACCGTGGAGCGTCCAGCTGAGCTGCATCAGGTGTTGGCTGCGCGTCTGCCGGTGGATGTTCTGCCCCGTTGTTATGTGGCTGTGATGCGCCAGCGCTCGGCCAAGGCTGTGGCAGCGTCAGGACCAGGGTCAACGGCAGGAACCATTCCGGGTAACAGCAATGGCACAAAGATGGTAGGATAGGCGGAGGCGTCGAAGTGCGACACTCAGGAGATCCTTTCATGCGTGGATTGTTTGAAAGCGTTACTCGCGTTGCCATTGAAGAAATTCTCAAGAATCATACGCAACCGTCCAAATTTGGACTGCTGGTCACGCCAGAGTCTTTTCAAGAGTTGACGGAAGATCTTTACAATCTTCTGGTAACATCGCGGGAGTTGAAGTCCGCGGGTGACCGGCTTGTCGGCGGTGCTAATGCTGGTGCTATGGGCGGCGCAGTTATTGCTCCGCCGGCGCCATCCAAACGCGGTGCGAGTCGTTGATGACCGCAATCGTGGTTGGCGTTCAACTTCCCGAAGACAATCCACAAACGGTTGCCGATGACCTGTCCGAACTCGTTGCATTGCTGACAACTCTGGGCATTCCAGTTTTGAGCCGGGTTGTTCAAAAACGCCTGAAACTCAGCCCGAGTTGTTTGATCGGGACGGGCAAGGTTGAGGAATTGCGCGATCTTGCCAAGTCCACCGGCGCTCGCTTGATTGTTGTTGACCGTCCATTGTCTCCGCCGCAAATCCGCAACCTCGAAGAAATTACTTGCTGCCAGGTGACCGACCGGTCGGGGGTCATTCTGGACATTTTTGCGCGTCATGCCCGGACCAATCAGGCCAAAACTCAAGTCGAGATTGCTCGCCTGGAATATCTGTTGCCACGCTTGTCTGGGGCATGGACTCACTTGCACCGTCAGCGCGGTGGTGGGGTCGCGTCCCGTGGCATGGGGGAAAAACAGATTGAAATTGACCGACGTCGCGCACGGGAAAGGATCGCCAGACTGAAGACCCAGCTCGAAGCCATTGGTCGCGAAAAGGCGACCCAACGAAAATCCCGTCGTCACGAACTTAAAGTCGCCATGGTTGGTTACACAAACAGCGGTAAAACCACGGTCATGAATGCTTTGACGCACGCAAAGTTTCAGGCCAAAAATGCGCTTTTTGTCACTCTGGATGCGAATGTCCGCGTGCTGGACCCAGCAACGAGACCGAAAATTTTGTTGAGTGATACCGTCGGATTTATACGCAATCTTCCCCATAGCTTGATTGAGTCATTTAAATCGACTCTCGCAGAAGTGATCGACGCAGATTTGCTATTGCATGTGGTTGATTTGGCGCATTCCAATTTTCAAGCCCAGATGGATGCAACCCGGAAGGTCCTTGCCGAAATTGGCGCTGACAAAATGCCGATCATCACGGTTTTCAATAAGATAGATCAGGTTGAGGACAAGTTTTTGCCAAGGATCATGCGCGGGGCACATCAGCGCAGCATTGCGATCTCGGCGCTTAACGATCAAGATATTTTACGATTGCGCGATCATGTCTACAGTGTTTTTGCGGAAAACTTCATTTGTGTCGATCTTGAAATTCCGACGTGCGAATCAGAAGTCATCCGGACGATGTATAATTCGTGTATGGTCTTGTCGTCTGACTACGAGGTTGAGGGCTTGGCCCGGTTTCAAGTCCGGGGGCAAGAAAGCGCCGTTGCTAGGCTAAAGCCTTATGTGGTGAGGAAAGTTCATGCATCCATGCGTTAGGTTTGAAGCAAAGTTCGTTTCCACTGAATTGATGGCCGCAGCCGAGGAAGCAAGTTCACAAGCACGGTCCATGCTGACAGCGATTCGCGCTGGAACATGCACCGGCAGCGAGTGGACCGGTTGGTTTGATTATCCTGCTCGCGCTGGGTGGGCGGCTTTGGAGCCGGTCGAGGATTTTGTTCGCAAGAACGACACGTTTTTCGATCTGGTTGTTGTGGTTGGTATTGGGGGGTCCTACGCAGGTGCCCGCGCGGTGTCTGAGGCCTTGGCCCACAGCTACATTCACGGCTTGCCACGATCGTCCCAAGTTCCAGTGGTTTTTGCGGGTCATAATTTAAGCGAGGCTGGGTTGTTGGAGTTGATGGACTTGTGCGACCGTCGCCAGCCCATGGTCAATGTTATTTCAAAATCAGGAACCACCACCGAGCCGGGAGTGGCTTTCAGAATATTCCGAGCTTATTTGGAAAAACGGTTTGGCGCACGCGAGGCCTCGCGACGCATCGTCGTCACGACTGACGCAAACAAGGGTGCCTTGCGGGCCTTGGCGCGAGATAAATCCTACCGTGCGTTTGATATTCCGGATGATATTGGTGGGCGTTTTTCTGTGCTGACCCCTGTGGGGGCTTTGCCTCTTGCGTTGGCCGGCTATGATGTCCGGGCCATGATGAGTGGCGCGGAGTCGGTTTTTTCAGACCTAAAAAGCGACGCGGCTGTCAGTTATGCCTGCGCCCGTAAGGCGGCATGGGACGCCGGTAAAAGGATTGAAGTTACGAATATTTCGGATCCAAAACTGAGTGCATTTCTTGAATGGTGGAAGCAGTTGTTTGGTGAGTCTGAGGGCAAAAAAGGTCTGGGGCTTTATCCGGCAGGTTTTCTCTCATCAACGGATTTGCATAGCATGGGGCAGTATCTGCAAGACGGCCCCCGCAACATGATGGAAACATTTTTGGTGTTTGACCAGCCTGTTGCCCAGGGCAGTGTTCAGCGTCGCTTAGCGATTCCATCCCAATCTGGCAATGCGGATGAACTTGGTTACTTGGAAGGTCGGCACGTGGAAGACCTAAATGTCGCGGTGACCCAGGCTTCCCAGTTGGCTCATGCAGACGGGGATGTCCCGGTTTACGAAATCCGATTGCCGCGCCTGGATGAACATCACCTTGGCGCATTGTTTGCGTTTCATGAAACCGCGTGTGCCATTAGCGCGCTGTTGCTTGGCGTCAATCCCTTTGATCAACCGGGGGTTGAGGATTACAAGAAAAACCTGTTCGCCCTTCTCGGCAAGCCAGGTTATGAGGCGCCGGGCGCAATCCTGCGCAAGCGCCTTTCAGGCAACTGATCAAGGGTTGCCTTTGGGGCCTCGAATCCCGCGTCGCCGTCTGATTTAGAACAAAATGAGATTTCGTTCTAAATCAGACCCGCACAGAATCGCTCAAGTGACGTCACTCGAATCTTGTGTTCAGTGTAAAAGCGATCATAGGACCTGTTGTCAACCAATTGAAAGCTCCACTGCGGTCGTAGCAACTCGGTAAATTTGACTAAATGCTTTGATAAAGCTGTGGCTCCAGATTTACATTCGACCAAAAGCCAGACTTTTCCGTCTCGAAGAACGCAAAAATCAACTTCCTCTTTTTCTTTGGTGCGAATAAATCTTAATTCAAACAATCCACACGCAACGTCAGTCCAAAATTGACAGGCCTTGAGCAAATGTAAAGCAATCAGATTTTCCCTGCGCGCGCCGACATCTTTGACTTGAAGAATATCGTAGAGAAATAATTTCGGCTCGGCGCGAACAGCCCGGGATAGTTTTTTGGAATAAGGCTTTACAACAAAATGGTGATACAAAGTTTCCAACACTCCAATCCACGCATGTGCCGTGCCATAGGCAATATCAGCATCCAAACGCAACGAATTGATGGAAAGCAATCCCCCCACCTGCCTCGGCATCAACGCGACCAAAACGCTTAGTGCATTGATATCGGAAATATTTCGCAGGTCTCGCACGTCTTCGCGTAAAAGTCGCTCCAGGCGAAGCCGCCCCCAACGGATAGCCTTCTGCTCGCTACCGCCAAGCAGCGGCTCAGGAAAGCCTCCAAATTTCATTAAGTCCGACCATGCGTAGCGGGACTCAGTTCGTTGAAAAACTTCATCAGGCGAAACGGGAT
>CANFEB010000022.1 GCA_947445775.1 Oligoflexales bacterium
AAGATTCAACGACGCTAGCGGGAAGGCCCCAGCCGGCGGGGCAGTCCACCATGCGCGGCGCTGAGCAGCTCCCAGTCCAACCGGGCGTCTTGTATGCATCCACGGTGTGGCTGGCAAACAAGTCCCTCACAAGGGCCCAAGTCGTCTGAGTGTCAGACTGGCTGGCCGCCATTGACGCAGCCATGCGATTACTTTGCTGCATCCGCAAGTACAACATCCCAGCGCCGCTCATGACAATAGCGCCAACACCGAGGCCGACGATTAATTCGATCAGAGACCAACCCTGCCGGGACGATGATGCTGGCGATGTACAAAAGAATTTCCTGGCCATACATGCACCCACTCGTTCGGATAACAACGACGAATTTAATCGACAACTGGTCCTATATGATTCGATGGATCGGAAGTTCTATGAAGGATCTTTAGGCGATGGGCGTAAGCCGAATTGACTCACAAAAAAATTAACTTAAATTGGCAAGAAATTTGGATGGTTAGACTCGTTGCGTCACCATAAAAACCGATGTTTCCGGATTTGACAGATCAAAAGATTTTCTCGAAAATTTCGATCTATTTCGTTTCTGGGGCGAAAGCGCTAGAAACTATCCCGAGCGTAGCGAGGGATCTCGACGCTCGGGGTTCAGAGAGGTGTCGAGGACGTCCTTCTTCGCCCGGTTCAAACCTTTGAGCTGACGCTCGCGTTGGCGTGCTGCATCCATGTCTGGATTTGCCTCGAAGTAGACCAGCCTTTGGACGTTGTACTTTTTCGTGAATCCAGGAACCAATCTCCATCGCCTCGGTCCTCGGAAGATCCACTGAAGCGGACTCTTTCAAAAACCATGGTTGCCGTCCAACGACATGTTCGCGCCAGGATGAGGTATGAAGTCGCGTTTAATTTATGGATCATTAAATCGCGATAAAGCTACTCTGCAAATGAGTCTCGATTTATCCGGCAGCAACGCTACCGTGACGGCAAATGCCGTTTCCATTCACGTCACTATGAATCACCCTCTGATCAAGCTCGCAGCCTACATCCTGCAGAAGGTCTACGACTTGACAGACCGACAGGTGGAATACGGCTTGAACGACAACGCCGCTTATCAGCTATTCTCTGGCAAAGGCATCGTTGCCGGGAAAGGCTGCGGGATAGATCGTGAAGTGTGCTTGAATTTCCTACAATCAAATATTTCCGCGAAGTCTGGGCAACCCACTGCCCACGAAGCCCGGGAATGGCCCCCAACACGTCATAGAAATTCAACCAGTATGTCGTTATAATAACGACATACTGGAGATATATATGGGAGCTCACTTTGCCAATCTACAGACTCTAAGCAACGAATTTGATTACATTAAACTACTAGATTTATTTAAGAATTACGCCCGCCCGCGAGATCAGATCACCAAGTTGATCCGTTCCAAAGCGATTATTCGGGTGAAAAAGGGGATCTACGTCCATGGGACGGAGTTTCGCAAGCCGTATTCTTTGGAGATCTTGGGTAACATTATTTACGGTCCATCGTACGTCAGCGGCCTGTCTGCACTTTCTTACTATGGCTTAATTCCTGAGCGGTTGTCAGTTTTGTCATCGCATACGCCAAATCGCAATAAAGTATTTGATACTCCCGTGGGCCGATTTACATATGATTTTTTACGTATGAAACTTTACCAAGTTTCGGTGGACCGTGCGGAGTTGGATGCAGAGCGCACATTTTTGATCGCCACGCGTGAAAAGGCTTTGGTCGAGACATTGACACAGGTCGAGGGGATTGCTTCCACCGGCGATCTTAGGGATTGGTTCGATTCGATGCGCGTGGATGTCGACGTATTACCAAAACTTCGCGTCGGAGAATTGCGGATGTTGGGGCAGGTATTTCAGGACCACCGGATTGAGTTATTGATTGAGCAGGTGCGAAAGGCAAAAAATGCATAATGTCGTAAAATCTATGCTCGACAAATACCGCTGCCAGTCACTGGCTGACTATGAGAATGCACTAAAGGAGATAATACAGGAGATCGCACTGCTTGGGATGTGGCGTGCGAAATTTTTTGAGATGGCAGCGTTCTACGGAGGAACGTCCCTCAGGATCCTTTATGGGCTCGACCGGTTCTCAGAAGACATGGATTTTTCATTGCTCTCGCCTGATCCTAGTTTCGACATAGCAGTCTATGAAGCGAGTCTTTCGAGAGAACTCGAGGCGTTTGGATTTGAGGTGTCGGTTGAAAAGAAAGTAAAATCCATGAATTCGCCAATTGAGTCAGCGTTCATCAAGGCAAATACTTTAGTGCATCTCTTAAAGATTGTTACACCCGTGAAGTCACACAAGTCACGACTTCTAAAGATTAAGATTAAGATTGAGGTGGATACGAATCCTCCAACGGGTGCCGTGACAGAAGCCGTAAGCCTGTTTCAACCAATTCCTTTTGCTGTGAAGACATTTGATTTACCCTCGCTGTTCGCAGGGAAACTTGCCGCTGCCCTCTATAGACCCTACAAGTTCAATACCAAGGGCCGTGATTGGTATGATTTTCTGTGGTACATTTCCAAAGGTACAGTGCTCAATCTGAAGCACTTTGAGGCGCGGATTTCCCAAATTGGGAAATGGTCGCCATCCAAGCCAGTGACAATAGCGGATGTTAAAAGACTGATGCGAGAGCGGGTCGAGGACTTAAATTTAGAACAAGCAAAAAACGATGTCCTGCCCTTTGTCAAAGATCAGTATACCGTGGAGCAATGGAATAAAAAATTATTGCTCGCGGCAGTGGAACGAATTCAATAATTTTTCGAAGTCATTCCGAATGCGGGGTGGGGTGTTTGTGACGCGAAAACGTTGGCGGGAAAGGCTGCGGGATAAATGGTGAAGTGTGCTTGAATTTCCTGCAATCAAAGTGACCGAAATTAATTGCCGATTAACACGATCACACGGCTAGCAAATTATCGGCCCATAGTTCCGATAGAAAAGTTTTCCAGTATAACCTTCGTATCCCGTTAGTCGTCGTTTCAAATTTATCCTGAGAAACGATGAACAGGGATGGAATGATTTGCTCTTCGGCAAGCTTTTTTAGACCTTCAAGATCTTCCGATTGAATTTTATCCGTTGCTTTGAATTCAAATGCGGCCTTTTGACCCACGATGAGGTCAACCTCATCGTCCGATACTGTTCTCCAAAAAAACAAAGGATCTTTGAGCCTTCGATAGCTGATGTAAGCCATAATCTCGCAAATTAGGTAGCTCTCAAACGCATCGCCGAATAGGGTCGAATTTCGATCTAAGGCGCGAGTTCCGGTCATGGCATGGACAACGCCCAAATCGAACATGTAAAATTTTGCGTGGCTGATGGACTTTCGCTTTTTCGATAAATCCCAAGGCGGTAGCATGGTTCCAATAAATGTATCTTGCAAAATTTGAAAATAGGAACGAATCGTCGGTTGAGAGACACCAAGGTTCTTCGCCAGCTTATTCATGTTTATGACTTTTGATTGGGAGAGTCCCGCTATTTTTAAGAAATCGGAGAATGCAACGAGATTGCGTGCAAGCCCCTCTGACATAATCTCTTCCTTTAAATAGGTTGAAACGTAGGCATCTAATTCCTCATCAGGATTCTCCGAATCGTACACGGCTGGCAGGGCTCCGAACCTAAGTCTTTTGCTCAGATCCGCATCCAAAATCTCTGGATGACAAAGAGGAAACAACTCAGCGGTCCAGGCACGACCAGCAAGGAGATTGACCCCTTTGGTCTTTAGCGATCTGGCACTACTGCCCGTTAACAAAAATTTCCAATCATGAGCTTCGATGAGTCGATGTACCTCATTTAGAAGCTCGGGAATCTTTTGAATTTCATCAATGACAACGGTTGGCTTTTCGCCTTTGACATGTGATCGCACGTAATCTTCCAGCTGTTCTGGGCGCGCCAAAAATTCTCGGTAGACTCTCATTGCCAATAGGTCGATGACGACCGTGGAATCAGACGTCAGCTGGTTGCGAATAAGTGTGCTTTTCCCTGTGGCACGGGGGCCAAACAGAAAAAACGACTTTTTTGCCAATAAATCAGGCAGTTGTAAAATTCTTTTTCGGTGATTTTTCATTTTGAGAACTCTAATTTGAAAATTAGTCATTTTTTCAAAGTATACATTTAAAAACGAGAAAGAAGCATAAATCTTGGGCTGTACTACCGCTTTATTAAATTACCAGCCTAATAATGCGGCATTACAGGGGCTTTTGAGCAAAGAGGGTGAGGTCGTCGCAAATCCCGACTGCGATGAAATGTTCTGCAATCACGAGGAACTCGCCGCCGCATCGTCAGCCTCCATTGCAGGAAAAATTGCCTTCGGTCCAAACGCCGGGCGTCACGTGACAAAAGTCGGATCTGGTTTTCGGTGAGCGCTGTTATACGCCTAGGCGCGTGATGTTGGCCGGCGACTCAGTTTAATCCAGACCAATAGCAGCCAGACGGCGACGACAATCAGTCCTGTTGCCAGCCCAATCCACAGGCCGAGGATGTTCATGCCCTGGACAAAGCAAAGCCAGAGGCCAATGGGAAGTCCCAGCAAATAATAGCCGATCAAATTTGCCTGCATGGATGCCGCCGTATTGCCGACCCCGCGAAGGGCTCCGGTGGCTGCAACTTGAATGCCGTCGAAAACCTGGAAGACGCCCATGTAGAGCAGGCACGAAACGCCCAAATTAAAAACGGCCGGGTCTTTGGTGAAACTGCCGTAAATGAAGTCAGGAAATAGGAGCATGGCAAGACTGCTGACGGCCATAATTCCAGCTCCTAAATAAATCCCCGACCATCCAGCGCGGCGCGCTCCGTGAAGGTCGCCTTCTCCCATTCGGTGACCAACCATGACTGAAGTCGCCTGGGAAACCCCAAGGGGAAACATGAAGGCAAAGGATGCGATGCGCAGCAAAACCTGATGGGCGGCGGTGGCCTGGGCTCCGAGTCGCGTGATGACAATGGTGGACAGTGAGAAAGCCCCGACCTCGGCAGCGGCTTGGGCGGCTGAGGGAATGCCCTGGTTCAAGAGATGTCGAAAGGTTTCCCGGTGGGGATTCCAAGATTGGCGAAATGTTTTCCATAATAGCCCGGCCCCACCGTAGGCCCAGCTTGAGTAGCCAAGAATTGCCAGCACCATGAAAACACGGGCCAGCAGAGTCGCTTCGGCAGCGCCCCGTGGGCCGTGGGACTCGAAGCCGTAATGCCCCAGGACCAAGGCCATATTAGCGTAATAATTAATTACGTTGGCGACAACAATGATCACCGCCATCGCGACAGGACGTTTGCGGGCTTGCCAGAAGGAATTCATGATGTTGATGGCGATCACCAGCGGGAAACTAAGCAAAATGGTCTGCAAAAAGGCCTTCGCCGGTTCCAGCATCTCAGCGCCGATTCCGATCTCAGGTAAATAGTGGCTGGCGACGGCAAGGATTCCAATTCCGCCAAGGGAAAGACCCATTCCCAAAAGGAGGCCGTGCAGGAGCAGGTTGTGCGCATCCTTGACATGGCCGCCCCCGAGTTTGCGCGCGAGCATGGCGTCAAGGGGCAGAACCAGCGCTGAAACCGTCACCGTCACGAACCAAAAGAGGGCGCCCCCGGTGCCAACCCCGGCGAGCGCGGCAGCACCAATTTGTCCTATAATCAGGGTGTCGACAATTTCCATCGTATACATACCGACCCGGCTCATGATGACTGGGATCGCCATGCGAGTCAGTTGCTTGAGGTGGTGCCAGCGAGAGTGGTTCATAGGCCGAGTGAAACAGTCTCTGGCGGTCCTTGCAAGTCTAGTATGATATAAATCCAGTCTCGGAGGTGTTGACTATGTTTAATGAACAAGAAATTTCCAGCCACATGCGCTGGCAAGTGATGGAAGACGGCGAGCCGTTGCCGCCGGCTGCGCAATTTCAAGCGGGCATCCGGCGTGCGCCCATGCGGCCGCTGCGCCTTGACCGCCAGGATGTCGAATTGGCGCTTAAAAATGCGCTGCGCTACATCCCGCAACGGCATCACGCTGAGTTGGCTCCAGAATTTTTGGAGGAATTGCTGACCCGGGGGCGCATCTATGGCTACCGTTTTCGTCCTCAGGGGACGATCAAAGCACGGCCGGTTGATGAATACCGAGGCAAGTGTGTTGAGGGGCGCGCCCTGCAACTTATGATCGACAATAATTTGGATTTGGCAATTGCCCTTTACCCCTATGAGCTCGTCACCTACGGCGAAACCGGCCAGGTTTGTCAAAATTGGATGCAGTACCGGTTGATCAAAAAATATCTGGAAAACATCACGCACGAACAAACGTTGGCAATATATTCGGGTCATCCTATGGGCATGTTCAAGAGCCATGAACTTGCGCCGCGCGTCATCACCACAAATGCATTGATGATCGGAATGTATGACAACCCCGAGGCATGGAACCGCGCAGCGGCCATTGGGGTTGCTAACTACGGGCAGATGACCGCCGGTGGCTGGATGTACATTGGCCCGCAAGGAATCGTGCATGGGACCTACAATACAATCATGCTGGCCGGGCGACTCAAGCTGGGTTTGAAGGAGTCGGAAAATCTTGCTGGACGCCTGTTTGTGACCAGTGGCCTGGGTGGAATGAGCGGCGCGCAGGGCAAGGCGGTGGAGATCGCGGGCGGTGTTGGCATCATCGCGGAAGTGGATCCGTCACGGATCGAAACCCGCCGCAGTCAAGGGTGGGTCAGCGAAGTTGCGATTACACCAGCCTCAGCATTTGCTGCCGCGCAAAAAGCGATGACAGCCAAAACCCCATGGGCGATTGCTTTTCAAGGCAACATTGTTGAACTTTTGGAATACGCTGTTGCACAGAAAATTCATATTGATCTCTTGTCGGATCAGACCAGCTGCCACGCCGTTTATGAGGGTGGCTACTGCCCCCAAGGAATTACCTTTGAAGAACGGACGAGAATGCTGACGGAAGACCCGTCTGGATTTTGCAAATTGGTCGACAAGACCTTGCGCCAGCACTTTGCTGTTGTGCGAAAATTAGTCGCGCGCGGGACATATTTTTTCGATTACGGCAACGCCTTCATGAAGTCTGTCTTCGATGCCGGCGAGAGTCAGATTGCAAAAAACGGGCGCGACGAGCGCGATGGATTTATTTTTCCAAGTTATGTGGAAGACCTGCTGGGGCCAGAGCTTTTTGATTATGGCTACGGGCCGTTTCGGTGGGTCTGTTTGAGTGGTAATCCAGAAGATTTAGCGAAGACCGATCAGGCGGCTGCTGATGTTATTGCCGGGATTCGAGGCACGCTGCGCTATCAAGACCGCGATAATCTGGCATGGGTGCAGGATGCCGGCAAAAATAAACTAGTTGTCGGCTCCCAGGCGCGAATTCTTTATCAAGATGCCGCAGGAAGGCGAGCCATTGCTTTGAGATTTAATGAGATGGTAAAACGCCGAGAAGTCGGCCCAATCATGCTTGGACGCGATCACCACGACACGGGCGGAACGGATTCACCGTTTCGCGAGACGTCGAATATTAAAGACGGTTCAAATGTCATGGCGGATATGGCCACGCAAGTTTTTGCGGGCAATGCCGCCCGCGGCATGACGCTGGTCGCCCTGCACAACGGCGGCGGCGTCGGCATTGGCAAGGCCATCAACGGCGGCTTTGGCATGGTGCTGGATGGTAGCGAACGCGCCGCCAAGGTTGTTGACATGGCCATGCCGTGGGATGTGATGGGTGGTGTTGCACGGCGCAGTTGGGCACGCAATCCAAATTCCGTTAGCACCTGCATGGAGTTCAACAGCGATCATGACGGGGAGCAACATGTGACGCTCCCCTACGAAGCGAATCCAGATTTAATCAAATCATTAGTCGGCAAGCACTTTTCAGCGTGAGGCGCAGCAGAGATTGATGACATCTAAGGATCTTGGGGAGCTGCTGGGCGCTATTCCGCGGCGCGTGGTGATTGTCGACGACGAGAAAGTCGTTTTGAGAGCACATGGATGAAGCCGAGGCCCGGGCCGCTGGTGTCAAGACCCTGCGTCGCACCCGCAAAGTCTGGGCGCTGATGTGGCCTCTGGACGCCTGATTATTTTTTTTGCCTGACCTTGCGATTGCTCAATAGAAATTTTAGGCTGGCGCGTGTGGCTCGCTCAGAATAGCCAAAGCGGCTTTCCAGTTGGGTGAAGGCCGTCTTCGCCAATGCGCTATCTTGATCGCCAAGAGATTTTTCCTCATCAGTGCCAAGTGCCAGCATTGCCTTTTGGGCGGCCTCAATCACCTTCGATTTTTCATCGTAGTAGTGATCTTGAACCTTACGCAGAAAATCGGGAAATATTCCAGAGATATCAATTTGGGCAGACGGGTTTTCGATTTTCCATGCAGCGACACGCCCTAAAACACCCTCGCGATGCTTTTCGGTATTGCCGGTGACCCCTAGAACTTTTTCCAGTTCTTTCATGAGATTCAAGTTGGCCGGTTCATAGGAAGATGATTTGGCGTTATATATTTTTTCCTTCTTGATTTCGGCGACAATATTTTCAACATAACGCTGGAGTAAATTTTCGTATTGCTGTTCCTCGACCAGTGTCAGCGATGACAATAATTCGAGTTCAAAAATATCGGCAAATTCGTCCTGAATTATTTTTATGAAAAGTGGCGCGTCATGATATTTGCCGCGGGGCTCAAATTGTAGGAAATCGTAAACTGAACGGTCTTTAACTAGGAGTTCAAGTTCACGGAATATGTCCATTGGTCCGATCATGCCGGAAAGAGCCGTTTGTGCAGCCCGGTAGAGGACCTGCCGGACTTCCCGTGGCGAGGCGCCAAAACGCCCTTCATAAACGACAGTTCCAACCGATTCCGCTTGGATTTGCTGGCGCAGATCTTGAAGTTGACGGTCTTCTGCAGCCTTTAGGCCCTGCAGGGGTTGCCCTTCGTAGAGTCGGACTTTGTTGCGTGGATCAAGTTTGACGATGGCGCCGCGCAAGGTCGCCTCGAAGGCTTCGGGATCCGGTTGCTTGAGGCGGGTCAATGCCGCCCACGTGCACAATAGGTCAATCGTGTGCGGCAAAATCTCGTAGGACTTTGCTAGTGCAGCGCGGTCTGTGTCGTAAATCTTTGTTTCAAGCGATGGGCGTAGCAGGTAGGGAACCCTGATGAATTCAAACCGCCCCCGAAAGGAACTGAAATCGGGAATGGCCTTGAAGGCGTCAAGATGCTTTTCATTGCTGGTTGCGACGAAGATAGTGTCCAGAAGGGCTGTGGCAGAAGGCAAAGAAACCATCCCGCGCTCGATGGTGGAAAGCAGGTATTTGAAGGTGTCTACGGGGCGTTTCAATAAGTCAGAAAATTCTAGGATGCCGCGATTGGCTTCAACTAGTTCGCCTTGGGCTTCATAAAACCTGATGTTTTGCAGGCTCGTCGGTAAATTGGCGAGATTTTTATCCATCGTCAGCTGTTTTTCTTGCGCATCGATCGACATTTGGGGCTCAACGGTTGACATGCCGACACGGTACTGGCGCGAGAAAAAGAAGCGTTCGACTTGGATGTGCCGAAGAACTTTGCCTGCGTCGCCCTCGTAGGCGATGAGTAGGTTTTCGTAGATCTGTTGGTTTTTCTTGGACAGGCCGCCAAGAAGGATATGCGCAGGCAGCTCAACTTTCTCCGGGGCGCAGCCATCCTGTAAGCCGATCCAGGTCCGGAGCCATGTTTCACGTTCTGGCATGGGAATTAAATAGAGCGGATTTTCTTTGAATTCTGAGACGATCCTGGAGGCAATATCAAACTCTTCCAAGAGTGCGTAAGAGGTGGGGCCGGATTCCTCTGATGTTGATTTACCAAAGCCGATGGGTCCGGATTCGCCGCGAATCTTAGGCGCCGAAGATTTGTCGGTCGGAAACACCCAATTGAAGCGGTAGACGGCGCCAGCGTCCTCTTCACTGTACATTTGCATGGTGTGTGCGATGGCCTCGATAGTCGAGGTCTTGGAGGAGCCGTTGGGCCCGTGCAGCATGATTAGCTTGTTGGACACGCCCTGCCGGACAAAGGCTTGCAAGATATTGTAGAATTCGCGTTGAACTGCCCCACCGCCAATGATCGGGATGCGCCGATCCGTTCCGATATCAAAGATTTTGAAGGATGGGGCCTCCGGAAGGCGGCCATTCCTGGCTTGGCCCGGCGTGTTCTTCGAATCGGAGGCCGCCGATTCTGATTTACCGAAATGGTCAAAGACGTCGCGCAGATATGTCGAGCTGTTGCGGATCATCATACGGGGTTTTTTCTGGACGATTCCAAGAAAGTCTGCAAATGAAAGCAAAGTTTTTCGCTGCTTGAAGAGGGACATGCTCGCGCCGGAAAAACCGGTGAGAAGCGCGTCAACACTGGCGTTTGAGCCTGTGGGATAAAGATCAGCCGGACGGTTGTCATTTGGTGTCATTGAGTGTCCCTTTTCCCAAGATGATCATTATCAAGAATAACGGAACGCCTGACAGGTGTCATTATGGGCTGGGCTGATCAAAAAAGCGCCAATTTTGGGTACATCACACCGGCATGACCCCGGCATGACACAGATCAATGACCTGTGTTAGGATTTTCCCAAGGTGATTCAGGTTCCTTAAGGCGCTTATTTTCTCAGCCCTAAGCCCCCTGCTGCAGGCTCTAATCTTTAATCAAGGCGAGGTTTATGAAAAAAGTCTTTATCCTCGATACCAACATCCTTCTGAACAATCCCGATAGTATTTTTAAATTCGACGACAACGATGTGGTGATTCCGATTTCAGTGATCGAGGAAGTCGATACGTTCAAAAAAGACTTGAGCGAAACCGGGAGAAATGCTCGCCAGGTGTCGCGGATTCTTGACCGGTTGCGGGAAAAAGGAACGCTTTCCTCTGGCATCCGTCTTTTCGATGAAAAGGAAGAATCTGGGAGCTTGTTTGTGTACCTCGGGCATAACATGAATTTGTTGCCCGATGTCTTGGCCGACAACACGGACAATCATATCTTGTCGATTGCCCTGACACTCCAGAAGCAATTCGGCGAAGGCCGCAAGGTCAGCGTCATTACCAAGGATTGCAACCTTCGGATCAAAGCGGATGCTTTCGGCATCGCAGCGGAAGATTTTGAGGCTGACAAGGTCGACATTTCCCACCTTTATTCTGGCTACCGGAATGTGAAGGCTCCGTCGGCGGCGATCAATGATTTTTACAATCGCAGGGAGATGAAGTCTCCGGTGCCCGACTTGAATCCAAACGAGTTTGTGATTCTTGAAGATCAAGACGATTCCAACCAGTTCGTCTACGGGATGTACGATCCCCAGGGCGAAGTGATCCGAATGCTGGAGCCTCATTCGGAAGGTGTGTGGGGGATTTACCCGCGCAATATCGAACAGACTTTTGCCCTTGAGGCGCTCCTTGACGACAACATTAAATTGGTGACCCTCAGCGGTGGCGCTGGAACGGGCAAGACTCTGATGGCGATTGCTGCAGGGCTGGCAAAAACAACTGATGAGGACGAGTACCATAAGCTCCTCGTGGCCCGCCCAATTTTTCCGTTGGGCAAGGACCTGGGCTTTTTGCCTGGAGATCTCGACGAGAAACTCAATCCTTGGATGCAGCCAATTTTTGACAACCTTGAGTTGTTGTTGGGGGGCGGTGCCGGCGGACGGCACAAGCGTTTTGGCAAGGGCTATCAGGAGTTGATCAGTCAAGGGATGTTGGCGGTTGAGCCGTTGACCTACATCCGTGGTCGTTCACTGCCAAACCAGTATTTCGTGGTGGACGAGGCGCAGAATCTGACGCCCCATGAAATCAAGACGATTTTAACGCGGGCTGGTGAAGGCACAAAGGTCGTTCTGACGGGCGATCCATATCAAATTGACAATCCGTATATTGACTCGGAAAACAACGGTCTGACGTATGTGATCGAGCGTTTTCGGACTTCCAAAATTGCCGCCCACATTACTTTGCAGCGTGGCGAGCGCAGTGAATTGGCGACCTTGGCGGCTTCAGTTCTCTAAGGAGGATGACGGAGTCGCAGCGTCGTTAGAGTTTCTGGATAGCCGCCAGGACTTCATCGGTGTGGCCATCGACCTTGACCTTGGGCCAGGCGGCGGCAATTTTTCCCGTCTTGTCGATTAAAAATGTTGCGCGTTGGATTCCCATATACGTCCGGCCATACATGCTTTTTTCGACCCAGACCCCATACTTCGTTGCGACTGCGTTTTGCTCATCGGCAACGAGGGGAAATGGCAAGTTGTACTTTTCAATAAAGCGAAGGTGGCTCTTGATCGCATCGGGACTGACTCCGATCACGGCGGTGCCGGTGGCTAGTATGCGCCCGTGGTGATCGCGAAATGAGCAAGCCTCCATCGTGCAACCGGGCGTGTCGTCCTTCGGGTAGAAGTAGAGCACGACATTTTGACTGTTGCGAAAGGATGCCAAGTTGATGGCATGACCGGTGGAAGCAGGATGGGAAAAATCCGGCGCAAGGTCCCCAGCAACTGGCATTGTGCTGGGTTTTAGAACCTTAACGCCAGCCTTGACGACAGATTTTTTTGCCGACTTTTTAATAACTGCTTTTTTTGCGGACTTCTTTTTAACCGCTTTTTTTACGGCAGTTTTCTTCTTGGCCATGGCGGATTCCTCATGTTCCAGGCTTTAGGCTTTCGGCTCTTGCAGTTCAAGTTCCAGTTCGATCTTCACTTCATCGCCAACCACGACACCGCCGGCCTCCAGAGCCTTGTTCCAGGTCAGGCCAAAGTCCTTGCGGTTAATCTTGGTGGTCGCGCTGAGGCCGCGCTTCATGTTGCCCCAAGGATCCTTGAATGCAGCCGTTGGGCCGACAACATCGAGTGTGACAGATTTCGTGATGCCATGAATGGTCAAATCCCCGATTACTTTCAATTGGTCCTTGCCGGACTTTGCAACGGTTTTTGAAGTGAATTTGATCAACGGAAATTTTTGGACATCAAAAAATTCTGGGCTGCGCAAATGTTCATCGCGCTTGCCATTGTTGGTGTCGATCGATTTGGCATCCAAACTTGCCTCGACCTTTGACTTGGTGATGTCGGCGGCATTCAGATCGATTTTGGCGTCAACACCAGTGAAATCACCGCTCACGTTGGTGATCATCATGTGCCTGACCTTGAAGTGAGCGGTCGAGTGGGCTTGGTCAGAGACCCAGGTTGTTGAATAGGCCAACGAGGAAACGGCCATCGTGATAGTCGCAAGGAATGCATTTCTAATCATCATTTTTTTTGACTCGCTTTTTGATTTCGTTTTTGACTGACTTTGAGGTTACCGCTGAGAGACTAGCACTAATGAGAACTTTTTTCCCCGTCCACTCGGAAATGAATTGTTTGGCGTCTTGCTTGATCATTCCTGACAGGCGCTCGATCAATTCATCGCTGATCTTACGTTTCCGGCTGAACCATAGCAAACCCATGGCCTTGTCTGTTGGAATGTATTCTCGCCACTCGAATTCCTTAGCGTCGCGGCGCGATCTGAACTCCACCATGTGCGTGCAACTGCTAAACGCCTTGCCTTGATCGTCGTCCTGAGGATTGGGCAGGATGCGCGCCCTTGGACTAAACACCAAAGAGCCGGTTGGTAACGCCCACAAATTTTTTGCCAAAGTTTTAAATCCGCGCCAGATATCCCTAGGCGGCGAGGTGTCGCCTGTTTCAAAATATTCTGCGTCGATTTCAGAACGGTATTTACGAGGCACGACTTTGACCGCCGCCCGGTCAAACTTGATGGGTTCTTGGATGTCGATGGTGTTGGAAATTTGCCAAAGTTCATCGCGGTGTTTTCGGACTAAATCTGCACATCCACGCAACAGTTCAAGTTCACGACCATAAAATTTTCCCCAAATGACCTTGAGGGCGGCTGGTGTCCAGGCGCCGGTTTCAGGGTCGGAGGCCCTTTCAACTTTCTTGGCGAGTGAATCGAGGCGCTTCATATAAGCCTTAACGTCAAAGCCCAGCTGCTGCAGCGCCCATTGTCCAAGTGCCATTTCAACTTGTTGAGCAACCGTTTGCAGGCTTGACCAGAAACGCTCCCCCTTGTCTCCGTTGTCGTGCAAACAAAAGAAAGTCGAACAGACGGAATTGCGGAATGCGTAAAGGTTGCACATTCCAGATTTTTGTTCGAGAAACGGACATAAAACTTTTAAGCTGCGGCCAAAGCGATCTTCTGCGGTGTCGCTTAGGTAATGGGCCCACTGGTTTGGCGATGAAACCATTCCTTCGGGCAGGAGAAAACCGTCTTTGATCAATCGTTTGACGATTGGTTCCGACTTGGCATCGCTCAGCGCAAGGCCAAGAAGAAAATTCGGAACGCGAGGATGATAGGTGCAGCAACGGTAATCTGGACGCCAACCCTCGAACTTCGCCCGCGGACAGTCTAGGCAGGTGGCACGGCGCTCCTGGGGCATGGTGATATCGGTCAGCGCGGCGGGCAACATATAGCGCCAGATGCCCGGAACCCAGTGTTCCCCCAATTTAAACGCTTGTTCGATAGGATCCGGTGACGATGAATTTTTTGGCGACATTTATAACCGACTGTAATTACGAGGTTTTGTGTATTATGGGGCTATTTTCCCCGCTGAAAAAATTCATTCAAGCTCTCAATCTTGCTGGAAAATCCTGATAATTTGTATAAGAAAGTGTTGGTGGTTGTGAAACCACTGCATTTAAAACAATTCGAAAGGACAAACCGCTTTTGGAAGTTATCAACCGGACAAATTCCCGCCAATATTCCCAAGTCCGCCTCGTTGGCGAAGATGTAAATGAAATCGTTGCTATCGGGGACGCTCTGCGCCGGGCCGAGGACGAAGGCTTGGACCTTTGCCTTGTCAGCGACAAGTCGACGCCGCCTGTGGTGCGATTGCAGGATTTCAAGAAACTTTTGTACGAGCAGAAGAAGGCGAAATCCAAGCAGACGAAGGGTTCTGAGCTTAAAGAGATCCAATTTAAGATCAACATCAGCGACCACGACCTTCAAACAAAAATGAACAATATCACTAAGTTCCTGGAACGTGGCGATAAGGTCAAAATCATCGTCCGCCTTCGGGGACGAGAGCGCGAAGCCCCAGAACGGGCGCGAGCACTCATTGACCGGGTGACCAGCGTGGTGAAATGCAAAGTCTCCACCGTGCCGGGTCCGATCGCGATCGCAATTTTGGAGCCGGTCAAAACCTGAGAGCCTTGACCGGTCCCAAGAAATCGTTTCTAATTAACTACAGCCATTCCCTAACAGTTGAAAAAACAGGCTTTTAGCGCAGCATGACGCTGCGTTTCTTGGTTGGCCACACGGTTCTGTAAAATGCGGAACCTGTTTGGTCTTTCGGCGCATGACAAGGAGGTTTGTCGTTATGAAAAAGACGGAAGAGAACCGTTACCCGCATTCCGCAACACTGTTTCGCTTCTGCAAGGAAGCGCTCGAAATCCGCTACGAAGGCAATGTCAAGGTGATCGACCAGGATGTCGGTGCCATCCTTGGATATGATCCTGCAGACTGTAGCCACTGGAAGAAGGGCAAGAAGAACATTCGTGCCCTTTCGACCTTGCGGGGTCTTGCCGACCATCTAAACGTCGATGAACGCTTGATCATCGAAATCGCTTCAGGCTCCGTTGGCCTAGATGAAGCCGTGTTCGAATACCGTGGTTACGGTGCGTTTTCGATCACTGGCCGGCACATGGAAAATCTGAAGAAAGAATACTTCAAGAATCCAGGCCGTTGGCAGACGGATGGGGCTCCAGCTGCCTTTGAGACTTTGTTTGATGTCAATCGCACTGCCGTGCTGAAGTCGGTCAAGGCGATCGTCGAGCAGGGCCGCTTTACGGAAGCCCCGGTGTACATCCCAGAAGTCCTGCAGATGTTCCCGGCGATTTCGATTGTCGCCGCAACAACCCTCGAAAAGCCTTACATTGCTGAATACACCGGCACTGGTGCTGAAACCAAATTGACGATTCGTCACCGTGCCAGCGACGCACGCTCCTTCATCCGATTTCTGATGGCGAAGGAAGTATTTAATTGGCTCGTCCGTTCCGGGCACGCTTTGGGTGCTGCTTTTGTCGGCGCACCGGAAGATGTTTTGGAAATCCAGGGTAATGCTTTTGCGGGATTGCTCCTTGTCCCAGGCGACTTCATGCGCCGTGAGGTTGAGCGGATCGATTGCAGTTTGGACATTGTGCAGCAATTGGCCTCGACGTTTTGGGTATCCAAGGCACTGATGAATCAACGCCTGCGGGATTACATGGAAAACCTGAGCTGATTGAATTGATTGTACGGGCGCGTTTTTTGGTTTTCGGAAAATGTTTATGTTTTCTTCAATATTTATGGGCCCTTAGGCATGGAATTCCTTGCCTGAGGGCTTGTTTTTATCCCTCCAAGGTCAAGCATTGAGATTCCCTGCCGATTCCTCTTGGGCGTGATGAGCCCAATCAGAGGGAGACCCCATGGGTACGCCATTTAAATTGAAGAACGGTTCTGTTGCGTTGTCCGTTGAGGTCCCGGGTGGACTGTATAACTCTGCACACTTGAAAAAGTTGGCGGCGTTGTCCGAACAGCATTCGATGATCATCAAGGCCACCGAAGATCAACGGCTCGCCTTGTTTGTCGTTCCCGAACTCAGGGATACTATCGCCAAGGAGCTTGCGTCGGGCGGCCTTGCTGTTCGCGATTACCAAGACGGTGTTCATCAGCCCGTGGCTTGCCTCGGTGCCTTGTGCCCAGAAAGCAAGCAGGATGCCCTGAAGGCATCCCTCGATATTACGGAGGCATTAGCCGGGATGGAGGGAACTGCCCCTCTTAAAGTTGGAATCAATGGTTGTGCAGCGTGTTGCGTTCCCTGCCATACGTTGGATATTGCCATTGTCGGCTCCGAGGACGGTTATCGGATTTCCCTTGGCGGCAAACAAATGGTGGTTCCGGAGTTGGCTTCTTTTGCCGGCGAGGCGATTCCCGCCGATGAACTCGTTGATAAAGTTAAGGCCGTGGTCGATGTTTGGAAGGAAAATGCTCAACCGGGTGAGCGCATGCAGGCGGTGATTGAACGTGCAGGCATGGCTCCTTTCATCAAGGCTCTTGCGCCGTATAGTGGAGACGCCGGCGGTGATGCCGATCAGGTTTTAGACGCAGTTCCGGCAACTATTGCAGAACCGTCGCCAGAAACCGCGCAGCCGGCAATTGGATCCGCTCACGATGAAGCACTTATGAGTGAGAGTGAAAGTGAAAGTGAAAGCTCCCTTGAAAGCACCATGCTGGCCTCGATGGATGCCGAGGCGTCTGTCCCAACCGTTGCCGACGAAAATGCGTCGGCACGCGATGAGATTTTGAATTCAATTCCTGAAGCGCCTTCGGAGGTGGTGTCAGAGAATGTTCCTGAATACACGCCGGAAACTGCGCCAGAAGTTCTTCCGGAATCTCTTCCTGATTCACTTCCAGAATATTTGCCCGAGGCATTTTCTGACGGCAACCAAGGTGATTCTGACGAAGACGGCGCAGCGAACGTGGTCAGCATCAATAGTGGAATGAGTGAGGCGCCGCAGCGCCTTACCTCTGCACCTGAGGCTGGAAATGGCCTGTCGCTGCCGACATCATTCTCGCTTGAGGGGATGGAAGTCAACCCGTCTGGAAAATTTGTTTTCAGTTTCAGTGGTGGAGCTTCCATTTCTGTTGATCCAGGCATCATTCCATTTGGCGGCTCCCGGACTCTGAAGTTCGCTGGTAAAGAGTTGACGGTGCGGGCGGACGGCACGGGCTTCAACGTCGATGTCGACGGCCTCAGCTTTCACATGCCACTTGATGCTGCGTGAGCCCGTCGCGCGTCTGCAACACTGCTCCCTGATGACGACAGGAATCCAAAATTACGCATCACTCAATACCCAACTGGTAATGAAATTCTTTCGTGCGGCCATTTTATTCGCAAATTATATCAGGTAAATGATCATCACTGATTCAGCGCTGTCAGCCTATCGAAGATTTTCGCGAATGACACGACCTGGGGCAAATCAAGTGATTCTTGGGGCGACACAATCCATTTTTCTACAATTTTGATTTTTAAAGAGTCGAGTATTTTAAGTTGTGACGCAGTATAAGGCTGGGGCGTGGATTTGACTTCTATGGCCAAAAAACACTGATTTTTGAGCTCCACCAAAAAATCTACTTCCACCTTCTCTTTGCTTCTAACGTGAAAAACTCTGGGTTTCTCACCACGAGAGGTAAAAAATCTAGTGATTTCCGACAACGCAATGGTCTCAAGAAGAAAACCAAACTGTAAACTTAAGATCAGCGGCCGTACGTCTGTCCATCCCTGAAGTCTTACAGCCAGGGCTACGTCTTCAAAATATATTTTAGGTGTTTTGCTCAGGCGTTTGTTCAAGTTTGAGCTGTAGGGTTCAATTTTTCGGAGAATGCCATTTTCCTCCAGTAAAAAAATCCAGGACTGAATGGTTGTAACGTCCACGCCGACAAGGGACGCAATCTCAGAAAAATTCATGAGCATCCCCTGCCGCGCAGCAATGAGCGCAAGGACCTTTGAAAATGCCGCCTTTCGTTCAATGCCTGCCGCAGAGACAATGTCACGATCGATAAATGTCGAAATAAAGTCGTTCAAATATCGGACATGTGAAATGTGTTCTGAAACCGCAAGCTCCGGCCAACCGCCCCGAAGCAATTGCCGTTCTAGGTTAAATTCTCCACGTTCGTGAATTGAAAGCGTATTAAGGTCAAAATAATTTGCCCGACCAGCGAGGCTTTCACTGGTGTTCTGGCGTAACAGAGTTTGATTGGAGCCAGTCAACCAATAATCAATTGTAGAATCATTATTACGGCGAGCCTCGTCCACGCGCCGCTTTAACTCTGGGAAGATAGCTGCGACTAAAGGAGCCTCGTCGATTAAAACGCTGCCTTTATATTGATCCAAAAAAAGGCGGGGATTTTCGCTTATAAAATTTCTAGTCGCGTTGTCATCGAGTCTAATGACATGAATGTCCGGCAATTTTTCGATGAGGGAGGTCTTGCCGACTTGGCGCGGACCCTTCAGGACCTTTACCGGAAGTGATTCGGCAGAGATGGCTATTGGATTAAAATCTCTTTGATACCACATATTTGTCTATTTTAGGATGTCATCCAAAATCAGTCAAGGTCCAGACTCAGTTGTTTTTCGAAGATTGCGCGCGAGGCAAATTCAACCCGTCAACCCGTCAACCCGTCAACCCGTCACTCGGTCGGCCTGCGGACGATGGTGCCGGCACCGGTAACTGAGAGCATCAGTTTGTTGGTTTCGTCGAAGAATTTTGCCAAATTGGGATAGCGATTGCGCATCTGCCAGGCCCAGAACAACTGCCGGCGTGGATGCCGATGCGAAGAGAGAATCTGGAGAACAGATTCTTCTTCTTCGTTGAGGTCCAGATCTAACTTACGCCGATAATAGTCCCCAGCAGCGTCGCGAACCTTCTGGTCCATTTCCTGATGTTTCTGGCGCGCTTCGAGCAAGTCAACCTTTTGGGTTTCTTCCTCGAACAGCAGTTGAAAATGTTGCCATGAGCTGGCCAGCAAAGATAGCGTCGGGATTCTGGTCCCGAAATGCCGAAGCATCAAGACCACGAGGTCGACTGGATGCGTGTCGCATAAAGTTTTTGCTACGGCCTCTGAGGTTGCAAGCTCCGCGTCGTCCAGGCTGCGATTACGGATAAAGGAATCCAGAATCCTTTTCCAGGTGCTCACCTCGGCCGGGCGTTGGAGGCGCTCTTTGTCGCGGCGGTGCCCTTCAAGAACCTGCAGGTTGGCAATGCCTTGGCGGCGAAATGGATAAACAAGTGCATCGTTAGAGGTGTGGGTGTCACCATTTTCGTGCCGCCATTTTTGCGTATCAAATTGCATGGAAAGTCTGACGGACTGGATCTTTGGAGCTTGGGTTAAGTCACCATAAACAACTCGGATGATGCCCCGGGTGGTCAAATTGCTGATCGCATCGCGAATCTCCAGGGCGTCTCGGTGAAGGGAGAGCCCCAGCTCGTTTTCTGTGGTGATGATTTGATCAAGCCCAGAAACAGCGCAGTTCAGTAGATATAGAATGACGCTGTATTCACAGGGGGTCAGCTTGGCCAGTGCCAATAATTTAAAGCCGGATTCCCTGTAGAAACTTTGGACGCTCATGGTGATCTCCCGATATTGCCCAGAGCGTCCATCTTACCCGATGATCTCTATTCGCTCCAACGAACCACGGTTTGTCCTGCAGAAACTTGCTCGCCGACTGCAACATCGATACTTTCGACGCGTCCTTGGCGCTGGGACTTGACTTCAAACTCCATTTTCATCGACTCGATCACCAGAAGCGGGGTGCCTGCTTCGACCTCTAGGCCTGGCGAGGCTTTGATTGCAACAATCTTGCCTGGAACCGGAGCCGATACTTGGCGGGCGTTGGCCAGTCTGGCGGCAGATTTAGAATCCGCCGCGTTCGTCATGGAGGACAGTCCGGCTCGGGATTGTTCACGAAAAAAGTTGTGGCCCATCAAATTAACAAACATGAATTTGTCGCCCCCCGTACGGCGGACCGCAAAATGGAAGGGGACCTGGCGGCCCTGATCGCCATCCGGCATTTCCACGGATCCGAGTCCAGAGCGGGTTGTCGTTGTGGCGGTCTGGTCCGTGATTTTTTCGCTGTGAAGCCGCACCGCCGCTGCAATCTGAAGCGCTGGCGTGGGCGCGCTAGGTCGGCAGCCAAATGCAGAGCGGGCTAATTGATCGGCCAAGGGCACGAGTCCAGAATTGGTAGCGCCATTGAAAATGGAATTGGAATTGCCGTTGCCCGCATGGACCACAGCATCTAGAGCCGCAGCGGCGGCTGCCTCAAGTTGGCTTCGCTCTGATTTTTCCCAGTCCAGAAATTCCGGCATCCTGTCGGCGATGAAATGCGTGTTGACGGCTTTTTTGCGAAACTCGCTGACCCCCGCAAGCCAAGTCAGCATGGCAACGTTATTGGCCGGATTGGCCAAGAACATGGATTTCAGGGCCTGGGCCAACCGCCCCAGCGCAGCCTCTCGCGTGGCGGCCGTCGCCACAAGTTTGGCAACCATTGGATCAAACTTGGTGGTGACCACGTCAACTAGGTCGAGGCCAATCTCCCAGCGAATTCCTGGGCCACCTGGTGTGACGAAAGCCGACACGAGGCCAGGTGCCGGAAAGAAATTCTGATGAACATCTTCGGCATAGATCCGAGCCTCGACAGAATGACCGCGTGCCTCAAGATCTCCAAAATTTTTCGGCATGGAATCGCCACAGGCGATGCGCAATTGCCATTCAACCAGATCAAGTCCAAATACTTCTTCGCTGACGGGGTGCTCGACCTGAAGGCGCGTGTTCATTTCGAGAAAATAAAAAGCCTGGGGGGCGGTGTCGGGCGCCTTGCCGTCGACGAGAAATTCCACCGTGCCAGCCGAATCATAGCCGACGGATTTTGCTAGGCCGATGGCTGCAGCATGCATGGCCTTGCGCGTGCTGGGGTGAAGTCCAGGTGCAGGGGCCTCCTCAATAATTTTTTGATGACGGCGTTGCAACGAGCAATCACGGTCGCCAATGGCAAATACCTGGCCCGATTTGTCGGCAAGGATTTGCACCTCAACATGACGTGGACTTTCCAGGTAACGTTCGACGACGAGGAGGCCATTGCCGAAAGAATTTTTTGCCTCGGATGCCGCGCGGTGGCTTTGCTCTACCAGGGCAACCTCGTCATGCACAATCCGCATGCCCTTGCCGCCGCCGCCAAATGCAGCCTTGATTAGCAGGGGAAATCCCGTGGCCCGCGCAAATTTGCGTAAGGCGTTGGCGGCCGTTTCCGGGTCGTGATTTTTATCGGGATCAAGAACATCGATGCCGTCGAGGCCCTCGATGCAGGGCACTTGCGCCTTGATCGCCAGGGTTCGCGCCGCAGCCTTGCTGGCCATCGCGTAAATGGCCGGCGCCGACGGACCAACCCAGATCAAGCCTGCGCGGGTGACGGCTTCCGCAAATTCAGCATTTTCGGACAAAAATCCAAACCCCGGATGAATTGCATCGCAACCTCGGGCCTTCGCAATGCGGATCATCTCGGCGCAATTTAGATAAAGCCCCGTGGTTT
This sequence comes from Oligoflexales bacterium, assembly GCA_947445775.1. Classification (GTDB taxonomy): domain Bacteria; phylum Bdellovibrionota_B; class Oligoflexia; order Oligoflexales; family RGVZ01; genus RGVZ01. The sequence continues at coordinate 22,087 of CANFEB010000022.1, forward strand.
CTTCGGCAACCTGATGCAGGTGTGTGACCACGTCGGCAAGGTAGGCCGGCGGCGTGACTCGGTCCGTTAATGCAACCGTTTCAATTCCGAGGCGTTGTGCAGTGATGGCAATGCGCCGTGCAATCTCGCCGCGATTCGCAATGAAGAGGCGCTTGAGTGGCGACTTTGACGGCAAATTAGGCGTGAAATTAGGCGTGAAATTGGATTCATCTGGGGATTTTATTGGGGACTTCACGGTTCAACGCGCTCCAACAGGTGGCAGAACTTTAGGTCTTCCGCCACGGTGATTTGCCATGGAGGCGGTGTCTTAGCAAAGAATGCGCGCAGTCCTGCCTGGCCTTCGCTGCCAGTGCGCGCCGAGGCGATCGCCTGGGCGGTATAATCTCCTTGGCGACCAGAATTTTCGCGGACTTGGTTTAGCAGCAGTTTGGCGGCGCGTTGGGCATCCGGGCCAGCCTGGACGATTTGGGCAATTTCGTTGTGGAGGGCGTCATCCAGGTTGCCGGCTTCGACGACGACGTCGACAAGGCCTGCGGCTCGGGCGTCGCCAGCATCAAAGACCCGTGCAGTCAAGGCCGCGCGACGAAGAGCGCCAGGAGAAAATCTCCGAGATAAATAAGGCATGATGACGGCCGGAATCAGTCCCAATTTGGCTTCGCTCAGGCAATAGCGGCTATTGTCCGTGGCAATCACGATGTCACAACAAGCAATCAATCCCACGGCACCACCGTAGGCAGCTCCTCGCACCACGGCAATGGTGGGTCTAGGAAAATCAGCAATCGCCTCAAACATTTTGGTCAGGCGCGCGGCATCTGCGAGGTTTTCTTCGCGGGAAAGTTTAGCGCTTTCTTGCATCCATCCCAGATCGGCTCCGGCGCTGAAGTGCTTGCCGCGTCCAGCGATGACCAGGCAGCGCAGGGAATCATCTTGGCCTGCCTTTCTAACGATTTCTGAAATGGCGTCAAGCATCTCACCGCTGAAGGCATTGGCAGCATCCGAGCGGTCCAAGATAAGAACTCCGGCTTTTGCTTTGCCGCTTTGGTCGAGATTCAATGTGGTCCAAGCGACCGGGTTCATAAAATCCCCTCAAGAACATCTTTGGGAATCAGCACCTTTTGACGCAACAGAGCCTGGGCAAAGGTTTTTCCTTGGGCGTCGGTTCTGAGGGTTACCGTTCCACCGCCGCCGAGGGACTCGTCCAAGAGGAAGTTGAGGCCGTTCATATTGGGCAGGCGGTAGCGGGTTACGCTGCCGTGACACAGCTCTTGGAACAGGTCTTTGACTCGTTGCGCAGTTAAATATTGATCAAGAAAAGCGAATGCTTTTGGGCTGCGAGCCATGATGCCGATGTTGGCCATGTCGCCCTTGTCGCCACTGCGGCCAAGGCAAATCCTCGACAAGGGAAGAGCCTCCGGATGGCTTTGGGTTTTCATGGCTGTTTTGATGTCGCAACTGACGCGGTCGGCAATCTGGTCGGGCTTATAGCTGGAGGGATCAAATTTCCCAGATTGTTCGGGAGGAACGACAGTCTCGCTGTGAATTCCGGTGTCGCACTCGCACAGGGAGATCTTGGGGCGGACAACCGCTTTCGGCATCAAGGCTGGCCAGTAGCTGACGATTTCCTGGGCCTTAGGCACACCACCGATGACACAGACTCCCGGCGGCCCTGCCAGGATCAAACTGGGAATCAACTTGCCAAAGCGCCGCAGTTTTTTCTCATCAGAGCTGCGAGCTCCGAGGCGCAAGAGGATTTCATTGCCATCCTCGCGTTCACCGAGGGAGCCGTGGCAGGCGTTCCAACCAAAATACTCGGTCGACGTTTCGGTGAAATCGCTGGCATCAAAACGACTCCAGAAATTTTCCGCAAAAACCTCGCCCTTGGCCCGAGCATCGGGACCGGACATGGCGATGGCGCCAATGCTTTTGAAGCCGTCGCCGTAGGCCATGGACACTTTATAAAAGGGAGTAGGTTCGTAGCCTTTGATGCCCGTCACCCGCACGCGGTCCACGCCGTCTGGAGAAAGGCAAATCGAAGCAAAATCAGCAACGACGTCCGGGGTAATGTAGGCATGGGGATTGCCCATTTCGTAAAAGAGCTGCTCGCGAACCGTATCGACGGACACAAGGCCCCCCGATCCCGGATGTTTGGTCACGACAAACGATCCATCGCGATGAACTTCAAGGACGGGAAAACCCATGTTTGCAAAAGAAGGCACCTTGCGCCAATCGGTGAAATTGCCGCCCGTGGCCTGGGTTCCACACTCGATGACGTGACCTGCAATGACTCCTGCGGCCAACTTGTTCCAATCTGTTGTGGACCAGCCAAACTCGTGCAGCATAGCGCCGACGGTGATCCCCGTGTCGGTCACACGGCCAGTCACAATGATGTCAGGATCCCACTTCAGAGCATCGGCGACGGGAGCCGCACCAAAATAAATATTTGCAGACTCAATTCTCGAGGCAACGCCGGCGAACGAAGCGCCGGTTTCCATGTTGCTGAACTCGCAGCCTTTGGTTTGAAGGGTTTCAATGTTGGTTAAAATATCGTCGCCATAGACAATGGCAACTTTTGGTTTCAGGCCAAGGCGCTTGCCAAGTGCAATAATGGCTTCGGCGCAGCCTTGGGGATTGACGCCACCAGCGTTGGTGATGATTTTCGTTCGGCTTTTCAGAATGTCTGGCAGGACATCTTCGAGCATGACGATGAAATCCCTGGCATAGCCAAGCTTTGGGTCGTGTGAACGTTGCTTCTGCATGATCGACATGGTGACTTCGGCGAGAAAGTCCATGGAGATGTAGTCAAGGTGGCCGCCCCGGACTTGACGCTTGAGGGCATCGGGGTCATCACCCCAGTAGCCGCCGGCGTTGCCGATGCGAATGACGTCTTTGGTTCCGGTTTTTTTTTCTAAATTGTTTTTCATGCTCACATCCTGAAAATGCCGAACCGGGTCTTGACCCAGTCGTGGTAGAGGGTTGATGCAAGTGCCATTGAGAGCACGGCCCGGGAATTTCTGGGATCAATGATTCCGTCGTCCCAAAGGCGTGCGGTTGAATAATAGGCAGAACCTTCGCGCGTATATTTCTCGAGTATGGGCTCGCGAATTTTAGCGCGCTCATCGGCGCTGAGTTTTTCGCCGCGTTTGGCCAGCTGCTGTTCCTTTACGGTCGCCAAAACATCCGCCGCCTGTTCTCCGCCCATCACCGAAATCCTCGAGTTAGGCCACATGAACATATAAGCCGGGTCGTAGGCGCGTCCGCACATTCCGTAATTGCCTGCACCAAAACTGCCGCCGACCACCATGGTGATTTTTGGGACTCGAGCATTGGCAACGGCATGCACCATCTTGGCTCCGTCCTTGGCAATGCCGCCATGCTCATATTTTTTACCGACAATGAATCCCGTGATGTTTTGAAGGAATAACAACGGGATATTTTCCTGGGTGCACAATTCGATAAAGTGGGTCGCCTTCAGGGCCGACTCGGAAAACAAAACACCGTTGTTTGCGATGATGCCGACCGGCACACCATTCAAATGGGCAAATCCAGTTATGAGTGTCGTGGCATAGTTGGGTTTAAATTCAAACAGCTCCGAGTTGTCGACGATCCGGGCGATGACTTCGCGGATATCAAAAAACTTGCGGGGATCCTGCGGGATGATGCCAAGGAGTTCGTCCGGATCGTAAGCTGGGTTGGAGGCAGGGCGAAGGGCCACCGATGGGCGGGAGGGTTCGCCGAGGTGTTCGACGATTTTGCGCACGATAGCCAGGGCATGAAGGTCGTCTTCGGCAATGTGATCTGCCACGCCGCTGATGCGCGTGTGAACATCGGCTCCGCCAAGCTCTTCAGCGGTGACGTCTTCGCCTGTGGCGGCTTTCACCAGCGGGGGGCCGGCAAGAAAAATAGTCCCATTGCCACGGACGATGACGCTTTGATCCGACATCGCCGGAATGTAGGCGCCACCTGCCGTGCAGAATCCGTGCACAGACGCAATCTGTTGGATTCCGGCTGCACTCATGCGGGATTGATTGAAAAAGATTCGTCCGAAGTCGTCCTTGTCCGGAAAGACTTCGTCTTGCATGGGCAGAAATGCCCCGCCTGAATCAACGAGGTATATGCAGGGCAGGTGCAATTGCTGAGCAATTTCCTGGGCGCGCAGATGTTTTTTGACGGTGATCGGGTAGTAGGTGCCACCTTTAACTGAGTGGTCATTGGCAACGATGATGCATGGGCGGCCGTGGACCAAACCGACACCGGTCACAATGCCGCCGGCCGGGACGTCATCTTCGTAGAGGGCCTCGCCGGCTAGTGCTGAAAGCTCCATGAACGAAGATTCGCTGTCAACCAATAGGCGGACACGCTCGCGGGCCGCAAGTTTGCCATCTTTACGCTTGGCCGAACCATCGGCAGAGAGGCGCTCAACTTGACGGGTTTTTTCCGCAAGGGCATTTGCAGCCTGCAAGTGGAATGCGTGGTTGGCTTTATAGTCCTCTGATTTGGTCGATATTTGGCTTTTGATTTTCATTCTGGTTAGTCAACTTGAAATGGTTGAAGGTCTTTCCAACACTGGATGTCATCGCCATCTACAGTGATGAGATTTCGTAAAACTTCGGAGGTGACGCGAACGTCGCCGGACGAACGGTGGCGGCTGCCAAAAGTCAAACCATAATGCCGGGCCAAGGTGTCGAGCTTGCGATTTTCAATGGTAGGCAGCAGCAAGCGAGCCATCTTTAGTGTGCAGAAACACGGCAGATCAACATCGTAGCCAAGGCGAAGCGCTGCCGCCTTGAGCATCATGAAGTCGAATTCTGCATTGTGCGCGACCATCAGGCTGCCATCAATGAACTTGAGAAAATCCGGCAGGACCTTTTCAATCTCGGGCTGGCCCACCAGCATGTCAGGTGTGATGCCGGTAAGCTTTTGAATGTAGGGTGTGAGTTCGACGTTGGTTGAAATCAGCGTTGAAAAGGTATCGACAACCTCGAAGCCAATTAATTTCTCGGCACCGATTTCAATGATGCGATCTTGTTGGCCGTCGAGGCCCGTCGTTTCAAAGTCGAAGACGACGACAGGCACTTCTTCAATCCGCGCGTTCGGGGCGGGAACAAAGCGAAGGAGGCGCCGCAACATCAACGCTTCATCAGCATTGCCTTGGCCGGCGCCACGGTCGTTTCCGAAAATTTGCTCACCCGGAAAAATCACCGCATGAAACATTGAATGGCGCAAGGCCGGACCGGTCATCGCTGGGTTACCCTCGCAGGGCGCAGGCGATTTTTGTTGGCAATGTAAAACAGCGTTGCCGTCGCCATTGCTATCATCAGGGCCATCGCCATCAGGCTGCTCAACGTGACAAAGGCTTGCGCGGGAGTCAGGCCAATCTGTTGCGAAACAGTCATAGAGGCTGCCGTGATCATCGCCGGCGCCCATAGCCCTGCACGGACGGTGGCAGCGGCCAGCGGGTGTTTTGCAATCCATTCGGCGATTGGGGGGCTGTGCCGGTAATAGGCTTCAATCAAGGCATTGCCGGCCGGGTGCGTACTGGCAACCCCATCACGCAACCAACGCAGTCCGCGCAAATTTTTGTGCAGCGGCGAACCATAGGCGGCGGTGGCAACAAAACAACGGAAGTTTTGTTCCTTGGCTTCGCCTTCGCCGTTAAGTTCAGTTAGGGAATGGTTTTCGGCGGGCGTTGCAGTTAGACACATCGACCGTTGGATGCCGTCTGGCTGATACATGGCCACGACTGCGTAGTTCACATCATTTTCGAGGCCCGCAATATCGCGAAAACCTTTTGAGGCACTGCGCACGGTGATGTTTTCAGGATCCATTGTGATAAGTGAGACGACATCCAAATAGGCTTTAGAGTTCGAGCAAACAATGCATGCGCCACCATTGGCAAGGGCAGCGTCAAATTCGCAGGTGGTATCAGTGTCGTCGGCGGCAGCGGGAGTGAATACCTTTGCCGGGAGTGACGGGTAAGTGGTCCCAAGTCGGAACGCGATTAGAGTTGCATCGGTTGGAGAATCCGTGGATGCAGCATCAGATGCGCCGATAAAGGCGATGCTGGATTTAGCATCAAAGGCGATTTTTAAAAGTTTGTGGCTGGGTTTTACGGAAAGATTGACGGGCGCCTCGTTGGCAACCTTAGGATTGATGACGATGGTGTTGTCCACGGGATCGCCGATGGCAACGAGATCTTGGAAGTATTTAACTCGCACTTTCAGGGATTTGTCATCCGTGCTGCTATCAACCAGATTGGTGAGGCCGTCACTATTGACCTGGTGGATGCGCGGGTAAAAGGTCAGATCGTAGTTTCCGGATGATTTGAGTTCCTTTAAAATCTCGTCGCGGAATTCAAAGTAGAAAGCGACGGTCGCCGTTCCTGCTGAATTGGTCCCGAGGGCCTCAGATGAACTAACGTCGGTGAGGTAAAGTCCGAGGCGCTGCGTCAGCGAAGATTCCTTGGGTTTCAAGGCCACGTCGCTGGGGAGGACCTCCTTCACGGTAATCGTCAGATCGAAATAACCTCGGGAAGTGGCGCGCGGCAAGGAACCCGTGGTGGTGATGCCGCCAATCGCCCAAGCCGGACTCGTAAAAGTCACGGTATTGAGCGCGCTGATGGCAGTGATTGCGGCAATGACTTTGATGAATGTGATGACGGCGAGGTGCCTTTTTGTGGCCACGACGGACTCCTGTCGAGGAGAGTGAAACAGCTGATTTCCGTAGGGGACTCTATAGCTTGTCCACGTTCAGGACAAGTCCATCGTAGCCCATGATCAGCTTGGGGCCCGTGGCGCCACGCGCCTTCCAAACTTCCGCATGCTCAGGGGTATTGGTGGCAAGGAAATCCAGAGCTTCCTGAAACATGGCATTCAGCTTGTGGGCGGGCGCCCACGGGTCATGGTGGACAAATGCAACGGCCCGGATTCCTTCGCGCTGCGCCAGTTCCGTTCCAACGGTTGGGGTGCAGTGGCCCCAGTCAAAACGGCTGTCCAATTCCAAGCGATCATATTGCGAGTCAAAAACCAACAAATCTAGTCCCTGGAAAAAGACCAGATCTTTGCCCAGAGCCTTGCGCGTGCGGCGCTTGAATTCACCGTCCACAGCGACGACGACGGAGTGGCCGCCGTGCTCGACCCGGTAGCCAAATGAGCCGCCGGGATGGTCCAACGTAAACGGCACGACCGCGAGTGGGCCGATTTTAAATTTCTCGTAGATCTTATGTTGATGGAATTCGACGGATGCCGTGAGTTGATCCCATTTGAGGGGGAAATTGATGCCGTTGAATTTAATTTTGACGAATTCTGGGGCGTTTTTATGGATGTGGTGGATGTGGATTTTAACCCCTTCGGAGTAGAGGGGCAGGAAAAACGGAAGGCCAATCAGGTGATCCCAGTGCATGTGGGTCAAAAGAACGTGAAATTCCTTCTGTCCTTGCTGTAGCGCAAGAGTTCCAACGTCGCGGAATCCAGATCCCATATCCACGTAGACCTGCTGCCCGCCAGAGGCGATTTCGGTGCACATGGTGGCCCCACCGTAGGATAGAGGGCGTCCCAGGCGTCCGTCACGGGCTGCGTCGGCAAAATCGTCGAGACTTAAAATTCCCATTGATTTCGCGCGGTTAACGGATGATTGTAGGATCGCTATTAATTCATTGTCAGGCATGCTTCGCGGAATCGATCCGCGGGTGCCCCATAAAGTTACTTGCACCGGAACCTCACGGGTTGCTTAAGTCGCCGATATCCTTGATGGTATCAGTGATGATATCAGTGATGGCATCACTGATGGTATCACTGAAAGCCCCGCGCAAGGTATTTCTGGGGCCACAAGGTACTTTCTATTTTCAGATTCTATTTTCAGAAGAATCCTGTCGCCAGTCAATTTTGGCTGTGTTATCACACGGGGCTTCCGGCAGGTCCGGATCTGGCTAATTGAATTATTTGACTGTTTTTTGGAGGAATCATGGCCGTTTGTGTCCGTCTTCAGCGCCATGGAAACACGCATCGTCCCTTTTATCATATCGTCGCCACTGACTCTCGCAAGAAGTTGGGGGGAAAAGTCCTTGAGCGTTTGGGTCACTACGATCCTGCTGGTGAGCCGTCCAAGATTGTCGTGGACGAGGCCCGCATTCGCTTTTGGTATGAAAGAGGCGCAGAGCTGAGTAGCACTGTTGCTAAGATCGCTAAAATCCAAAAGATTAAGCTTGAACGTGCAAAAACCGCCTTGCCCCGCACCAAAAAAGCCAAGTAATCCTGCAGAGGATATCTTGACAGGCAATGCGGCAGTTGATGCTCGCTGGCTCATGATTGGCACCGTTGGCAAACCTCATGGTTTGCGCGGTGCTTTTTTTGTTTCTGGCAGGTCCGAACCAATTCCAGAGGGTTGTGTAAAGGTAGTTCTGGGCAATGATCCGGCTGGGGGTGAAACACTCCGCGTTGCCGCCGGCTCGCTGCTACGAGATCGTCCGGTCATGGCCCTGACGAAATTTTCGGACCGGACCACAATTGAAGCCATGCGCGGCGTGAGAATCTGGATTCCACGGAGCGTCCTTCCTGTAAACGATTTAAGCGAATATCTCTGGGCCGATGTGATTGGATCCGAAGTGATCGATGCCGCGGGCATCAGCCTCGGGCGCGTGATTGACATGGTCAACTACGGCGCCAGCGACATTGCAGTGGTGGCTGATGATCATGGTGCTCGTTTGGATTTGCCGTTTGTTGATGTCTACGTTGATATGTCCTTTCGGCCAGCGGACAAGCGCATCACCCTGCTGGTCGCATCTGCCGTCTTGGAAGATTTCTGGCAGAGGCCATAATCATGCTTTCCATTTCCGTCATCAGCATCCATCCGCGTTTTGTGGCCTCATACGGCGACTTTGGTGTTATGCGTGCGGCAACCGCTGCGGGCTCCCTTGATTTTCGCGCCGTGGATTTGCGCGATTTTGCGGTCGATCGCCACGCCAGCGTTGACGATGCCCCCTACGGTGGTGGCGATGGAATGGTGATGCGAGCAGACGTCTTGGCCAACGCTATTGCGGCGCAGACCTCTCAACAAAATCTGCACGTCATTGCAACGGCACCAGGGGCCAAACTCTGGACCCAAAGCGATGCCCGGAGACTTGCAGGCTTGGAAAAAAATCTAGTTTTTGTTTGCGGTAGATTTGCCGGCATTGATCAACGCTTCATTGACCAACATGTTAACGAAGAGTTTTCTATCGGCGATTTTGTCGTGTCTGGGGGGGAACTTCCAGTCATGGCCATGGTTGACAGTGTGGTCAGGATGTTACCGGGCGCTCTAGGAAATGCCGCCAGTGCTCGTGACGATTCTTTTTCTGAAGGTATGGCGGGTTTGCTTGAATATCCGATTTATACGCGGCCATCCGTTTTTGAGGGCATTAAAGTTCCCGACGTCCTCATGTCGGGCGATCACAAGGCGATTGCAAAGTGGCGGCGTGAGCAAGCTTTGGCGCGAACGAGACGCCTGCGGCCGGATCTTCTAAAGTAATACCCGCCATTAACTCTTCAGCCAGTTCCGCATCAGCTCTTTGATTTTTGTCTGGTACGGAATTCCTTCTTGTTCTGCCTTGAACTTGAAAGCATCCAACAAGGGGATGTCGACCTTCATGGAGATCAACTTCAGCGGCTGTCTGGCCCGTGGATCCATCAGCCGCCGGTAATTTTCCAAAAACTCGATCACTTCCTCGGGGGTCGGTTTTCGCACCGAAGTATCGCGAGGCTTGTGTATCTGTAGCGTTTTCTTCGCCGGCCGCTCGGTCATCTTTCCCCCTCCTCAAGCAAACTTTCCAAGGCCTTTACATCTTCCAGATCTTGCGCACGGCCACTGTCCCGCTTCATTGCGATAAGATCCCGGATTGACAGGACCTCCAACTTTCTTCCGCCGATCTTGATTTTTTCGCTACGCATCCCCTTGAGGTCGTGCGTGATGATGACGTTGACAATTTCCAGTGGATTCGAAGGATTGATGAAACTCCATGCAATCAGATTTCGGTGCTCGATGTATTCGCGGCGGAACGAGAAGACTTCCGCCGCAGTGACGGGCAGACGGGGGATGAGGCCTATGGATTTCAACGCGGCTTCACACCGTTCAAACTGATCTTTCGTGTGTTCAATGACGGCGTCGACGTCAGTCGTCCCGCGAACCGCCCCGTGCAGGGAAACCGCAAGGCCGCCGACGATGGAGTACCGAACCTTGTGTTTCGCGAGCGCTCCAGTAACGCGCTCAAAAAACCCTTGTAAACCAATGCCTTGGACCATATTGATGCGCCTCCTGCCCGCAGCGTCGCGGGGGCCTTTTGGTATATACCAGTATATACCTTTCCGGGATACCTGCAAACCAATGTGAACGGCTCGCTTTAGGTGTACTTAAAGGGGCCAGCTTAAAAAAACCAAAGGTGGAATTGCCGATGCTTTCTGTTTTTTCCTCGCCTGGGCGTTACGTCCAGGGGCCCGACGCGACAGATGCGTTGGGAAGCGAATTAAAATACTTGGGTTTCGGCGGCACGGTGGTCATCGTCGCCAGCAATAGTGCTACCCGAAATCTTGGCGAGGTTTGGAAAAAAAGCCTTGGCCAACACGGCTTCAATTTGGTGGTGCACCAGTTCCCCGGTGAATGCACTGCGGAGGAAGTTCAGCGGATCGAGGCCCTCGCCCGCAAATCAGGGAGCCAGGTTATCGTCGGTGCCGGTGGCGGCAAGGCGATCGATGCAGCTAGGGCCGCAGCGGCTGCTTTGGACATTGGGTTTGTGAGTGCGCCAACGTTGGCATCCAGCGATGCGCCGTGTAGCGCCCTTTCAGTCATCTACAACATGGATGGAACGGTCTCAGAATACCGCATTTTCAAGCGCAATCCGGATCTCGTCCTCGTGGATACATGCGTCATTGCAAAGGCGCCGCCGAGGCTCCTGATTTCCGGGATGGGTGACGCCTTGGCCACATGGTTCGAAGCCAGGACGTGTGCTGCCTCCAAGGCCATGAACATGCGAGGCGGGGCCAGCACGAGGTCTGCGCTCACATTGGCTGAACTTTGCTACAAGACTCTTTTGGCCGACGGCGTCCATGCAATCAACGCCGTCAAATCCGGCAAGGTGAATGACGCCCTGGAAAGATTGGTGGAGGCAAATACGCTGTTGTCCGGTCTCGGCTTTGAGTCCTCGGGGCTCGCCGCTGCCCATGCAGTCCATAACGGGCTGACGGTCATGCCGCAGACCCGCGCTTTTTATCATGGAGAAAAAGTCGCCTTTGGAGTCCTAGTGCAGCTCAAACTTGAGGGCGCACCGGACCATGAATTTAATGAGGTGCTGACGTTTTCGCGGAGCGTCGGCCTTCCGGTTACCCTTGCAGGTGTTGGCGTCAAGGACGCGACTAACGCAGATCTTATGTCCATCGCAACCAGAACGTGCGCTCCGGGCGAGACCATCCACAACGAGCCATTTACTGTTTCGGCGGAAATGCTGGTTGAGGCCATTCGCGATGCAGATTCCCACGCCGATTCTGATGCTGACTTGTCCTGACTAGTTTTGCCATGAACCGTTTTGTCTCGGCGGCCTCGCAGTAGTCAGGCCATTATTCAATTGCCTTATTCAGAGCCTCATCCAAGGTCCGTATTGCACTGGCGTGGGGTTCCGCGTCCCCGTCCTGAGCCAGTGGCGCATGATCCGGAAAGTCGGGCGGGGTCATGAATTCAGTCATGGGAGCTGCGGCGATTTTGGCGTGGGCCGAATCCAATTGATCAGGAAATATAGCTCCGAGGCGGGCCAGGCGTTGCAGGGTGCGGGGGTCGTTTCCCCAGGCGGACGCGGCAATTTTTCGGGCGTCAAGGCCCTCGGCCAAAAAGGCGTGCCAGATCCGCAGGCGACACAGGGTTGAAAGGTGGCGCGTCTCCTCGAAATCAAACCAGATGTGCGGGGGCATACAGAATTTCAGGCGTTTGAGGTGATCCCCGTGTTGATTGTTGTTTACAGTTTTGTCTTGATTTGCGCGGGGCTCCTCTTGCCCATCCTGAACCCAAATCAATTCCAGATTGCCCTCAAACCGCCGGTCTGCAGCGCGATCAGCTAGGGCCGACGAAATCGTTTCAATCTTCAGCGTCGAACTTTCCAGCCATAACGGATTGACTAGGTCGTCCAACTCGCCGTAGCGATCAAAAATTCCCAGCAACTTTAGACCAGCGGATGCAAAAATTTCCAGCCAACGCCCAATGGGCCAGCGTAGTTCGTGGGGATGAAGGAATGTATCGGCCATGCGGGCAGGATTATTCAATGTGCTGGTCCCGACTGCGCGCAGGCGATCGGCAAGAAAAGGCGAACGGGCTGCGAAATCACTCAAGACGTCACGGGCCCTACGAGTGGCCTGGACTGGGGCATCATTCAAGATGCCAAGGCCGATCCCGGCGAAATAATCCTGGAGGGCATGGATCCACTGGCGGGCGGGAGAATTGTAAACCATCAACCGGATCGTACCGCCGGGGGCGAGTTGTCGGACCATGCCAGCAACGGCGGTCGCCGGATCGGCCATGTGATGCAGCATGCCAAAGGTCTCTATGTGAGCGAACTTGCGCCCTTTTGTGTGGCAGGAATCCAAAAAGGCCACGATGTCCATTTCATGAAACTCGGATTTTCCCCGGGACATCAGCGTCCTCAGGCGGGCGCGAGCCAGGCTGCGGTGCGACAGGTCGATATTGACGACGCTGACTTGTGGATCCTCCCATTTACGAATGACGTAGGGCAGGATTTCGCCGCAGCCGGCAACGAGGACGTCGCCAGCGGCATGGCACGTACCACAGCCTTGGCTGGCAAGCCGCCTCGAAAAATAGGATGAAGCCAGAAAACCATCCTGCCAGCGTGGCCGGGCCAATAACGGATAATTCGGGTAGGGGAACTGGTTGTAAAGCCGAGCAACATTTTCTTGGATCCGGGAATGAATATTCAGGGATTGGCTCTTGGATGATTCGATCGTGATGTCCCCCAATAAAGACCCAGGCAAATTTCTGCCGTGCCAAACCAGAATCTTATTGCATTTGCGGCCATATGGCCAAAAAATCGGGGGGTAGATCAATCACATGGCTTGGAGAATGATCATCATGAAGCTTTCGGAAATTCAGTGGACGACGAAAATTATTGGGATCATTGCCGCTGGCGCGATCAACACCGGTGCTGCGCAGCCCAAAAAATCGAGCAAGATTCCCGAACGGCGAGAATTTCCCGTCAACAAGACGGTCGACGCATGCGGTGATTTTTTTGAGTACGCATGTTCAGAGGCGATCTCATCGTTTGAACTTCGGCCAGACCGTTCGCGGCATATTTTTTCCTTCAATGATTCCAGCGAGCGTTTATTAGACAAGAAAAAGAAATATCTGGCTGGACTCCTGGTTGAAAAACGAATGCTCGATGGTCGGGAAAAAGATTTGCGCGACAACTACCAGGCATGCATGGATGAAGCCGGCAGCAAGGTTGATGAAAAGGCCATCGTCGAACGGACGTTGAAGGAAATCGATGGACTCAAGACATCGGCTGACGTTGCGAAGTGGGCAGGCAAACGCGTGACAGGTGGCGAATATAGTGGTTATGAAATCGGGGCCATCGCCAATCAAGATGAGCCGGCCATGGAGGATTTTCTGGTTTTAGCCGATATGAAAACACTTCCTGAGCGCAGTTATTACGATAAGAAGGATGTGGTAAAGGACCTCGAAGGTGTCGTCGCAGAGTTTTTCAAGACTCTGAAATTTACGGACGCCGCCAAACGGGCGGGGCGTGTGATTGCCTTTGAAAAGAAGTTTGCGCAGACGTATCCACTGCCGGCTGAAATGAGAGAACTGTTCAGTAGCAAGCGTTATATTGGCAAGGTTGAATTTGCAACGCGTCATCCCCACCTAGCATTGACACCCGCCCTGGATAAGGTTCCGGAGGGGACGTTGTTGCGGGACATTGCCCCAGAAAACTTCGCGTGGATTGACCGGCAATTTGTCTCTGGTAACGTCGAAACCCTAAAGGACTTTTATCGTTGGCAGGCCGTGTCTGGAATTATGGACGACGCCTACCGGAGGTTTTACAAGAAGTCGTTTGAATTTAATCGCAAGCACCTTGGCGGCCCGGAAAAGCGCCCGCCCCGCGATGAGCGTTGTGCCCAAATGGCGATCAGTCAGTTTGGTAAAGAACTCGACTCAGTATTGATCGATCGAATTTTTCCAGATTTTCCCACGGAAAAATTTGTCGCTCTAGCAGAAAAAGTCCGTGCAGAAATCGTGCGCGGAATTGAACAAAACCGGTGGCTTGATTCTGCTGGGCGTCAGGGCGCAGTCCAGAAGATTAAAACGGCAAAGCTGCAGCTCGTGAAGCCGAATACTGAAGAAGAATGGGATTTTAATCCAGCGGCAAAGTATTCGCCGGTAGCCCGCCACTCCAACGGCTTCGTCATTGAAAAGGCACTGACCACCAGAATGTTCGAGCGCCTTGGCAAACCGCGCAATCGTGATCGGTGGAGCATGTCGCCATTGACGGTAAACGCTTATTACTCGGCGTCAGACAACAAATTCGTGATGCCTCTTGGGATTTTGCAGTATCCCTTCTATGATCCGAAGGCTCCGGACCATGTGAACCTGGGGGCTGTCGGTGCGGTGATTGGTCATGAACTTGGCCATGGAATTGACGACAAGGGCTCGAAGTATGACAACGAAGGCCGATTGAAGCAGTGGATGACGGACGGCGACCTGAGTGAATTCAAAAAACTGACTGCGGGCCTTGTGGCTCAGTTTGATGCCATTGGCCACAACGGCAAGCTGACCCTGGGTGAAAATATCGGCGACCTTGTCGGGCTGACCTTTGGTTATAAGACAGCATTCAGCATGGCCAGCGGGTCAGAAGTTATTCCACCGGCATCCGCAAAACGCAATTTTTTCACCCAGTATGCCCGTGTCTGGTGCGGTGTTGTACGCCCAAAAATGGCAGAATTATTGCTGAAGACCGATTCGCATTCGGCAGTTCGTGCCCGGGTCAACGAACAGGTAAAGCACCAAGCTGGGTTTCAAGAGGCTTTTTCCTGTAAGGAAGGCGACAAGATGGTGCTGAAGCCGGAGCAACGTATTTCAGTCTGGTAAACAGGGGGCATAATGAATTTAATGTTGCGTCATTTTACGTATTTTCTTGCGATTTTGATTTTTATTTCGGGATTTGGTGGCGCCTTGTCGGATCCAGCAGCGGCTGGTCCGGCAACGGGTCTGTATGATTTTTCGGTCACTGGCCTTGACGGAAAAGTCATTGAGTTGAAGCAGTACAAGGAGCGGGTGGCTCTGGTGGTGAACACGGCCTCGCGCTGTGGCTATACCGAGCAATACAAGGATCTGCAAAAGATTTTTGACAAATATAAGTCCAAGGGGTTTGTTGTGCTTGGGTTTCCCAGTAACGACTTCGGCGGGCAAGAGCCTGGATCCGACAAGGACATCAAGAAGTTTTGCGAGCTGAAGTTTCGAGTGAATTTTCCGATGTTTGCCAAAGGCAAGGTGCTCGGTCCGACGAAACAGCCGGTATACAAGTTCCTGACGGATGGCAGCAAATTCAATGGCGAGATCGCCTGGAATTTCGAGAAATTTCTGGTGAATTCACATGGTGAGGTCGTTGCGCGTTTCGATTCTGCTGTGAAGCCGTCGGATCCGAAGTTGATCGCGATGATTGAAGTGCTTGTGGCTGCGGCAAAGTGACATTCAAAATATGACCATCAGAATATGACCATCAGAATTATTGAAGAAGAGGGCATCGAGCGACCGGTTGTTTCGCAGCGTATTGCTGAACTTGCCGATGCCATTTTGCATCACAAGAAAGTTTACGAATCTGGTCAGTCCGAGATTTCTGACGCGGCCTATGACCGATTGGAAGACGAGCTTAAATCCATTGCGCCGGATCACCCAGTTTTGCAGGTGGTGGGAGCAGCCTCCGATTCGTCGGTGGGTGCAGGAGCCGCCTCTGGGGTTAATGTCCGGAAGGTGGAGCACGCCACCCCGATGCTGTCCCTCGATAAAACATACAGCCTGCCTGACTTGCATCGCTGGGCGGCAGACAAGCCCCTCGTCGGGACTCTCAAGGTTGATGGCAACAGTTTGAGTCTGGTTTACGAGAAAGGCCTCCTCAACTTGGCCAAGACGCGGGGCAATGGACGCGTTGGCGAGGAAGTTACCGACAAGGCGTTTTGGATTGCGGATGTTCCGCGCAATTTGCCCAATGGTATCAGCTGCGAAATTCGCGGAGAAATTTATTGCACCGAAAGCAAGTTCCTTCGCCTAGCCGACGAGATGGTGCAGATGGGGCTCGATCGTCCGACTAGTCCGCGCAATATAGTGTCGGGCCTTCTAGGGAGAAAAGCGCATTTTGAACTGGCGCGTTATTTTTCGTTTTTTGCTTTTGATTTCATTGCGAGCGGCGCGGGTGACGCGCGTGACGCGGCTGGCGCAAATGACAGGAATCCCAGCATTCCTGCCCCGCGATTCAAGTCGGAAGTCGAAAAATTCAAGTGGCTGGGGGGGGCTGGTTTTTCATTGCCGCATCCCCAGGTTCTTGAGGACGCCAAGGCCGTCGAAGGTTACTTGGAGTACGTCAAGAAATTGATGGCAGAGGATGAAATTGGTCTCGACGGCGCAGTCTTTAGTTACAACGATTTGGCCCTTCATGACGAACTTGGAGTAACCGCTCACCATCCGCGCTACAAGATGTCGTTCAAGTGGCAGGGCCAAACGGCAGTTTCAACGGTCACGGGAATAACCTGGGCGACATCACGCCTTGGCGCTGTGACTCCAGTTGCAGTCATTGATCCGGTTTTTTTAAGTGGTGCATCGATTTCAAATATTTCACTGCACAATGCCGCGCACGTGAAGGCTTTCAATCTTAAAGTTGGCGACCGGATTGAAATTGTTCGATCTGGAGAAGTCATTCCGAAATTTCTCGGAGTGATAGAGGCTGCTGACGGCAGCTACTTATGGCCACTGGCTTGCCCCCAATGTGGCACCACTCTCATCAGTGACGGCATCAGGCTTACCTGCCCAGATGCAACTGCCTGCCCTGCGCAGCAACTGGGCGCAATTTTGAATTGGATTCGCTGCGCCGAGATTGACGACCTGAGTGAAAAGCGCGTCCTGCCGCTGATGGAGGCCGGTCTGGTGCGGACCCTGGCCGATCTTTATCGGCTGAAGTTAGAGGATTTTTTAGTCATTCCTCAGACCCGCGAAAAAATGGCAGGAAAACTTTTTGCTAACATTCAGGCGTCGCGCTCAATTCCCTTGGCGTCCTTTCTGAATGGCCTCGGAATTGAGGGGGCCGGCAGAACCACATGGGAGTCGCTGCTGGAGCATTTTTCGGGATTGGCGGAGATTCAAAGGGCAACACCCGAGGAGATCATCCCGATTGAAGGATTTGCCGAAAAATCTGCTAAGCAGATTGTCGCTGGTCTCGATGCGCGAAGGGTGTGGATCCAAGAGCTTCTTGAGGCCGGTGTTACGCCTGTGGTTCAGAATAGATCAGGCAGGGGCGACGGCCAGTTTGAAGGTCATGCCGATGGGCCACTGGCGGGCCTCCAATTTGTGATAACTGGATCGCTGACCGCTCCACGCCTCGATGTGGAGAAGGCCATCAAGGCTGCTGGTGGAAAATTGGCGACGTCAGTTTCAAAGAATACTTTTGCAGTGGTTACAGGTGATCTGGACTCCGGGTCGTCAAAAATGAAAAAAGCCCGTGAACTCGGCGTAAAAATCTGGAATGAAGAGCAACTGCGCAACGCTTTAAAGGAATGAATGTCATGATCAAGGATAAGAAGTTGGATTCATATCAAGTGGCGATGGAGAAGCTTGAACGGGGAACTCCGCCATCTGAAGACTCTGGATTTCTTGGGGCAAATCTGGATCCGGCGGATGCAAAAATCGTTGCGATTCCTTCGCCTTGGGATGTGACGACCTCCTACCGTCCAGGAACATCGCGGGGCCCGGAGGCGATCATTGCTGCAAGCCACCAATTGGATTTAGATGATGGCAGTTTCGGTAAAGTGTATCGTGCTGGAATTTCTTTTTTGCCACACCCAGAATCCCTAGAGCGCTTGAATACGGCGCTGCGCATCCGGGCTGAAAAGGTGATGGCTGATCTGGCGGACGCTGGCGATTTAACGGCCGTCAACGAAGGCTGCGCGACCCTAAACCGCTACGTCCGTGAGGCAGCGATCAAGGCTCTTGATCATGGTGCCATTGCGGCTGTCGTTGGCGGCGATCACGCTTCGCCCCTCGGTCTGATTCAAGCCTTGGGCGAGCGCCACCCTGATGGTTTTGGTGTTCTGCACTTTGATGCCCATCATGATTTGCGCGATCGGTACGAAGGATTTAATTTCTCCCACGCTTCCATTTTTCACAATGTGATGGAATCCGTGCCCGCCGTTTCGCGGCTGGTCCAAGTGGGGATTCGGGATTTTTGCGCGGAAGAACGTGATTACATGAACAATCTTGGCCAGCGTGGCACCGTGTTTTATCAGCGGGATTTGTTTAAACGCAAAGCGCGGGGTGAATCGTGGGATTCCATATGCAAGGACATAGTCGCGCAATTGCCTTTAAAAGTTTACATATCGTTCGACATTGATGGGCTCGATCCTGCCTGTTGCCCATCGACAGGTACCCCTGTGCCAGGTGGTTTGACATTTGAAGAAGCGGTGTACCTCCTTGAATGCCTTGCCGAATCTGGGCGGATAATCATTGGGTTTGATCTTTGCGAAGTGTCCCCCGATCCAACTCGTGAGAGTGAGTGGGATGCGAATGTCGGCTGCCGCATGCTCTATAAGTTATGCGGGCTGACGGCGGTGACTCAAAAATTGTTGTGAAGGATGTTCGATGGATATGTCGGCACCAAAACTTCAAAAACCAGGTGCGGGACTGCCCTTTCTAGAGTGGTTTGTATCTAAATATTGGGTTGTCAACCGCCTGCCTTTTAAAATGACTTGGGACGAGGCTCAGATTTTTTTTGAGCGCGAGGGTCAAAGAACCATCGCGGCCTTTGAGTCGATTCCGAAATTGCTTCGCGAAAAAAAGATTTTGATCGACCGGGTTGTGGGCATGGAGGATTCATCTAGATATTGGTCAGCCGCCATGGTGCTCGAACACTTGGCGATTGTCGGTCCCATGATGGCTGAGGGCATTGTCCTTCTCAGTAAGGGTATTCAACCGGAGGTCACTGTCGGCATTGCCGATGTCAAACCGCTGGGCATTCTATCCGCAGAGCAATCCCTCCTTAGTTTCAAGAATTTGCTGGGGGATTTTTCGCGGCGCATGGCCGAAGATGTGGCAAACCGTGATTCTGACATCAAAATGACGCACCCTTGGTATGGGCCCATCAATGCCCGCCAGTTGCACTGGTTGATGGCCGCCCACCATCGCGTACATCGCAAGCAGCTTGAAGCGATTTTGCTAAATTGTTCCCATTAAGATTTCAGTTTAGTGAGAAAAATCTTGGGTGTAAAAACTCGTGTCCGGTTCAAACGGGGGCCATTACCAATCTCGGTGACATTTTTCAGCGACTTCGTCCCCTCAACTAATCAGCAAATTCGTCTCATTTGTGGCGACGACACCACAAAGTCAAATTTTCCTCGCTATGTCTACACGTGCATTGACTGCCGTCGCGCAGCCATATGGTGTGACGAATCGCTGTTGAATTACAGTGAATTACAGTCACACAGTAACTTTTAAATCCTTTAACTTTCTGGTAACTCTCGCAATAGATAAGTAATTGCGGTCTCTTAAACGGCTCCGTCAGATCAACTCAATTGCTTGTCCAGTTTTGCCGATAGCTTGTTGAGTTAACTAGCGAGGCAAACATGTCAACATCGTTACCAATCCGTACCCTTTATCCCATTCTCAAATTTATTGCACTGGCGGTCCTCACAAATGCATGTGCCGGAGAAACTGCCTCGCGTTCAACGGAGACCAGCACCAGCGAACATTCCGGAAAATCCGCAACCCTTCAACAGACTGGGCAAGAAATTTTCGCCGAGGAACTCGAAGTAGATGTCACCCCCGGAGGGTCGCAATCGATTCTCCCAGAGGCACCGCCCCCAAACCAAGAAGCCAACACGTGCTCCGCCGACACAACGACTTACCTGACGTGTGAAGCTCTAAAGGCGGCACTCCACGCGAAAGGCCTGGACCACATGACCGTTATCATCACGGTTGCGACCAGCCTTTTCATGCAGAATGCACA
>CANFEB010000023.1 GCA_947445775.1 Oligoflexales bacterium
CTTCTGTGGGTGTCGCGGTCAACCATGTGGCTATGGTTGGCGGATGGACCTTCAATGCCCAAACTGGAACCGTGACTTTTGCTGATTATCCTCCGGAAGGGGCGACAATCGGAATCTCCTACCGTGTAAGATCAGATTATACGACGGACTATCCAGTCACCATTTCCCAGCCCGATAAAATCCAGACGGTGGTTGCCGTGGATGTCACCACGAACGAAGCCGTGCCAGTCCAATTTTTAGGAACCGCCGTGCAGTTTGCCGTCAATAATGTGGCCGCTGGGCGGATAGTCCGGGTGACTTACGACTACCGGGAAGCCAATCAAGAACAAACCTGGGAACTTTCAACGCTCCCTGAAGAGAGAACTTTTGAAATGGTGATTGTAGGAAATTCAAGCACACTTTATGGCATTTCTCCTTCGTCACTTCTCGCGACTGCATGTTGTAAACAGTCACCATAAAGCTATTCGAAAGAGTCTTCACAAATTAAACCCCAGCACCTTCGTCGGACCTGTGGACAGGACGCGTCTGACGGTCCTGCTGGAGATCCCTTGAGGGGCTAGTCCACAATCATTTGGATAACGCGAGTACGCGTAATCCAAATACACACGAGCCCCTGCAGCTGATTTATCTAAATAAATTCAGCTGCTTAAATTTAGGGCAGGGTGACATAATCGCGTGTCTTTTACACTTATTGTGGCGCTACTCGAGGAATCCCGTAACGCTAATAGGCTTCTCCACATAAAATCATTAAGTTGAGCCACTTGGGAAAAATAATTAAGGTTTTTCTCTTAAATGACGAAACCTCTGAATCGCCGGAAATGGAGATTTATGCTTTTTCGCCAACGTTCCATTAAAAATATAATTTTTGGTTTTTGGATCGTGTCTCTGAACGGCTGCGGTGTAAAAACGCAAGAAATGAGAGTGAAATCTGATGCTGCGGCGGATGATGAAAGCAGCATTGCGACTACACCATCGTTGAATTTCGCGGGTGGAATATACAGTGCAAGAAACAAGGACCAAGCAGAAATCCTGAGAGGACCGACGGGAGTCTGCTTCTTGAGTACGGAAAGTTACATCTCCGTAAACAACAAGGCGGACTATAAATTTACCGTCAAAGTAAACGGACTTCTTGCATTCAAATTGGGGTCAATAGGTTTTTTGTTCCACTGTAGCAAACCTAATTTGACAAGTGTAACGGTTGATTTTCTAGCGGCTGACATGCACGTGGTATCAAACCGGTTGATTAAAATTCATAGTAGCACTGAGCACGAAGGTGAGCCCCGCCTGGGAATCGAGTTTTTTTCCTGGGACGTCATAAGAGCAGGTTTCGCTAAGGGCACTGAGCTTGCCTCTGGCGCCATATTGGACATCAGAAAATGGAGGAACACGGGCTTCAAAACAAATTTCGTATTGCCAACCTGCACCATCTTGACTTACGGGCAAGTTGCGGCAGAGGCCGGTTGGATTGTTCCGACTGACAAGGTTTTAGCGGGGGCGCCGAATCAGAATGGTTACTGCCGCGTGCCAAAATCAAATATTGTTGATCTCAGATTTAACGTTATTGGCGAGTCTTTTGGGAGCCATCCGCTTCTGCAAAGTAATTTGGCCATTGTCCCCCGCAATTTTCTTAAAAATGTCGCCATCATTAGCTCAGCATCTTTAAATATTGATCATGGGCGTTCTAGCGGAAGCTTTATGACGTATGGTGCACTCGGACCTGATTTCACATTGGCCACCGATATAGGCTGGTTGATGTTTAATAGCCTTGGCGTATTTCACGTGCAAGAGATTGGTGGCAAAGTCAGTTATCGAAGAATTTTATCCTACCAAGGCTCTGGCTATGACATCCTCAATCAGGTGCTGAGCAAAAGTAACCTCGAATATGTCCAGTCTGCTAGCTACTCAGCTACCCGGACAACTGTTAACCAACTCCCTGGCCCTAAAGCCCATGTACTGAATCTTTATGCATCAAATCCCGGAAAAATTTCAACCGTGTCGTTGACGATAGGTACACGAGCGGTCCAATGCACAAAATTTCAAGTCTCGAATGGGTCAAGTGTTACCTGCCAGCTTCAGTTAACGGATATCGATGATTTACCATGCAACAGTGGCGCCAAGGGTTTACAGACTCTCGAATTTATGTCGCAAAGCCGCCTCCCGATGTGCGAAGCAAAGGTCACATGGAGTAGCGGGAAAACAGGCTTAGTCCCAGTGATCGACACGCCCAAATACATGACCGGTATAAAAATGACTTACCCTAATCCATATATTAGTGTCATCGCCATGCCGGCGTCGGGATTTTTACGCTTTTCAACGCCGTTTCTTAAATTCGCTAACGTCTCTATCAAAGTAGACGGCAAAACTTGCCACGTTCCAACCGGTGTAAGTGCTCCTTACGCTGAATACGTCGGATGCTTCTTTGCGTGGTCTACCGCCGTTGGCCCAGAAGCCGTGTATGTGCCGTTTCAAGTTCAGCGAAACGGAGTGTTTCTTCAAACTGGTGTAATCCAAATCGAAAAATACAGGGGAAGCCAAGCCATTTCAGAGTACGGTACCAACGCCTTTTTTCCACAAGGTGTGCAACGCGTGACCGTTGGTGGCCGCGAATGCCAATTCGAACATGTCAATGTCGCGCCGTTAAATCAGATACTTGCCGTTGACTCCCATTGCTACCTCCCTCTGCCGATCCGCATCATACCTACACCATCAACTGTGGCCTTGCTGGAGACCAGCGAGGGCTCTTTTGAATTCCCATTGGCCGCCCAACCAACAAAACTCTCGGCAACTGCCAGTCCATCGGCATACTACACACAAAATCACATTAAATTTTTTGATTCATGGCCGGTAGAAAGTAGTATTTACCAGCAAAGAAAAGAAGAGTTCCCAGTTCCGCTCAATGAGTTTATTAGCCGTTCGATTCAGAGCCAAACGACCTTCAAGCTCGATTCCTGCACGGAAGTATGTAACGAGCAAGGAATGTGGTTTAATGATGCTGCGTACAATACTCAATGGTGTAGCTCTTATATTGGCGCCTATTCAGCCTATTTGACCCAAACATTTCGTGGCGCATTAGCGGCAGTGTTTTACCCAAATACTGCAGGTATTCCCGGCCTCGGTTGCCAGTTTGGATCGTTGGCGGGTGGAGTAAGTCGGGCTTACTGGGCTTCATACGGTCCACAAGCAACTGCGCCGGGCGAACGTGATATTGCCAGTCGGCTGTGCAAATGCGAAAATTTTCAAATCACTCCCTAGGTTGAGATGAGTGTTAATGCTTGATTGTAGGAAATTCATGCACACTTCACGATCTATCCCGCAGCCATTCCCGGCTGCATATTCCGGCCCGAACCTCTAGCTGCGAGAATTCTTGGCCCTAAAACCGACTAAAATCTCAACTACTCCCCCGCCTTCCCCTGTTTTCCTTCCCCACCCCACATTTTGACGATACCTCACCACCGCGTCAATTTTCATGGCGCCGCCTCCAATACATCCATTACTTGATTTAGTCCCAGCTGGGGTCCGCGGCCTGCGTCGCTAGGTCCGGCGTTACGTCCGGCGTTACGTCCGAGACCGCCTCCCGCGCAGGATCTGCCGTGTTGTCAAACTCCAGCACCACGGATTCATAGCTGGGCGGGGCGCGAGCAGGTGGTTCGCTGGCAAGGCCTGCGTAACGAAGATAACGACGAGCCTCATCGTGATTGCAAATGGCAGCCATCACGCGAAGCTCGCCCCCACACTGGCAGCGTCCGACGTCAACCTTGAAGACGCGAGAAAGAAGCCGCGCCCAACTCGACCCCCGAAGCGTCTGGCCTTTCTTCTCGCCCGCAGCTTCTTCATCCTTGCCAGCTTCACCAGCTTTAAAAATCCGTTGACGGAATAAAGGAGACGTCCTTTAGCGAGAGGAGTTTCTTCGTAGTAGCCAAAACCAGATCCAACTTTTGTCACGTGACGCCCGGCGTTTGGACCGAACGCGATTTTTCCTGCGATGGAGGCTGAAGATGCAGCGGCGAGTGCCTCGTGATCGCGGAACATTTCATCGCAGTCGGGATTTGTGACGACCTCACCATCTTTGTTCAAAAGCCCCGCACGCACCAGAATTGCCAATACTTTTTAGGAATGAAGACGTTGGAAACTAAGGCTCCCTGGATTTTTTCGGGGTGCCTTTCAGAGTGTTTGGTAGGGCTGTAGAGGGCAGATGCAGGAACCGTGGGGATGAGACAGGATTGTTAATCAGTTAAAATGATTCGGTTTTCAATGCTCTTAGATACTTGCAACTCTTTGAAACATAGCCCCACTCTCTCCGCCATCATTCAACCGGTTGCATTTCAACTGCCGTGCACAGCAAATTAGCATAGATGACCACGCAGTTCGCCATGGTCAGCGGCGCCACCGTGCTGCCAATGCGCTCCCGTGACCACAGGCTAAGGAGCCACCGATCCGCACCGCATTGCCCCCCCAGGGCCTGAGATCGTTCCAGAAAGGTTGCCAACGGGTTCTGAAGTCATCGCCGAAAGCATCTGAACGTTCTTGCCATAAACAGAAGTTGCGGGTGAGGCCACCCCCGGCCCAAGGGCGGCAAGGTCGGCAGCTGGTGACAGGCGCTTGATCGTTGCACTGGTTGCCACCCCAGACGCCAAAAGTCTCACTTGAGTGGGTTGCCCCGATAGGGCCGGCGGCACAATATCGAGCGTGCATGACGGCGGTGGCGGCGGCGGAACAGCAATCCTGACTTTTAAATTCGCCGAATTACCGGCTCGCCCAGGCACGGGAACCGCAAGAGCAAACTCTGCCGAATTGACTGGCCCTAGGCCGTTACCGCTGGCAGTGGCAAAGGCAACTGCCTTTACCTGAACGCGGGCCACGGACACGGTGGCTGAAAGGTTGCCACTGAAAAACGTAGCGAAATCGGTCTTGGTTGGATCGGTAGGTCTGATTTGTAACCCTTGAAAGGTTGATGCCGGGGTAAGCTCTGAAGCAGATGGACTCAGACCAACACCCCAAGTTCCGTTGGTTGCGTCCAGCCCCCACACACCGGATTGACTCTGCTTCGACGTCAATGCACTGGCAAATTGCACCGGCGTTGCGGTATCTGTGCGCAGATAAGGCTCCGGAAAAACGGCAGGAAGCCCGCTGACTCCAGGACTCAAAAGCTGTTTCAAGATGGCAACAGCCGAGGCATTGATTTGTTCAGCTTGGATTTTGCGGCGATCGTTGGCGGAATTTTCGAGGGAGCCTTGCATGGAAATAATACGACTGGAAAGAACCGCCAAGCCGGCTCCCGAAATCAATAGCGCCAAGACAACACCATTCATGCCAAATCCCCAAAAAAGACAGATCATTATTCGGCTGCATTCTCGATTTACCTGAGCAAGAAATTTGCCTAATAATATCAGGAAGATTGCGGATCATCTGCTATGGTCCACGGATGGGCGAGGACTCATGAGCACAATAAACAACAATACTAGTCAGTTGGCTAACCGCGTTGTCCTGGGTGTGGCAAGCGTTGCCATGCTGCTGCGGTATTATTTCGCGGCCATAATCCCATTGGGCAACGACGAGGTTTATTACTGGGACTGGGGCCGAGACCTGCGCCTCTCTTATTTTGATCATCCTCCGGGTGTTTCGTGGCTCGCAGCAGGTGCCCAAGAGATTTTTGGCAAATCTACCCTCGGCCTGCAAGCCCGCGGCCTGATCCCGGCACTGCACTTCGTCACGAGTCTGATCCTCTTCAAAATTTACATCGACCTTGCGGGCAAACGTCGCAGGCGCACTGGTGACATCGCCTTTTTGTGCATGACGCAGTTGATTCCGGCTTTTGGGATTGGCGGTTTTGTTTTGTTGCCCGATGCTGGACTCCTGCTGTTTGCGAGTGCTGGCCTTTTGCTGACCACGAGGCTGGCAAAAATGAACTCGCCCGGACTTCGCGCAGGGCTCGCTGCCGGTCTAATCGCTGGCTTTGCAGGACTTTTTAAATATCATGCAGCCCCCATATTTGCTGGCCTCTTTCTGGGTCTTGCCGCCGCAAGAAACTGGGATTTCCGGCGCACCAAAATATTTTGGGGCACCACCCTGGTCACCGGCCTCGTGACAACACTTCCTGTGTGGATTTGGAACGCTCAAAACAACATGGCGTCCTTTACGTTTCAGGCGAATCGCGGGATTGCAGGCGCGAATTTTAATTTGCTGCGAGCTTCACGAACCTTGGCGGGAGAGTTTTTATTTCTGACGCCTGGTTTTTTTATTTTGCTGGCGATGACTGTCTTTAACTTGTGGCGTCACCGGAAGCATTCCACCGAAAAAATTATCTTGGGGAGTACGCTGCCACTTTTATTGCTGATCCATGTGACCATGATGTACAAAGAAGTGCTGCCCCATTGGGGTTTACCAGCATTTTGGTTGCTGATCCCGGCTGCCGCAATTTTTGCCGGCCAGCAATGGAGTGCAACCAAACTACACCGCAATGTTGTAATGGCAGGCGTCATCACGACTCTGATCATTGCCGTTGCGGGAATTCCCGCCATCAGAAGTGGCCTTATCGACCGCGCCAAAGGATATCCGGGAGCTTTGGGCGAATTGACTTTTTGGCCAGAATTTTCTCGGTCGCCGCAGTTCGCTGATTTGCAAGATAAAATCGGATCTTCCTTGACCCAGGCAAAGACCGTGAATTGTCCGGCGCAGCCGATTTTGGCGTCATTTCGCTGGTTTTCAGTGGCCCACATGGCTTGGTCACTGCCAGGGCAGCCGGTGGTCCGCTTTTTTGAAGACGGCGCGAAATACTACTATCACGATCGCGATCGCAAATTGGACGCCAGCAATTATAGCCCCGAAACCGTTTCCTTCAGTGGTTGCCCTGTCCTCGCCATCGGTGAGCGGGCTCACGCCAACCTAAGTGAGATCCAAGACCGGATGAACGTGGCGTTGACCGGTGAGATCGTGATTGGACAATACCTCGACCGCCCCCTCAGCTGGTGGGCTGGTTATCTCAAATGAAAAAGGCGTTACTTCCTCGCAGCACAACCCTTGTTTTGGCCCTTGTTTTGGCCCTGTGTACGTTACTCTACGCATCGTGGAAAACAGTTCATTTCATCTGGTTGAGCCATCGCGAGACGATCAACGAGCGCCAACCATTTCAACCGATCATGGTGGCAAGGTGGCGCAAACTAGATTGGCGAGAGGTATTAAATGTACCGGATCGTTCCAAAAAAGAGCTTCCGTGGTTCGACACGCGTCTGCCCACTAACAATGAGCCGCCTGATTTTCCCTACCAGCGCGGCCCCATAGGAAATTCGTGGTTTGCCTCTAGTCCGTATGATCCGGGAAGTTTTCTGCCCAATTCAAGATTTAAATGGAAGCGGGGCCTGGCAATA
The DNA here is from genome assembly GCA_947445775.1 of Oligoflexales bacterium. GTDB lineage: Bacteria > Bdellovibrionota_B > Oligoflexia > Oligoflexales > RGVZ01 > RGVZ01. Next base: position 7,365 of record CANFEB010000023.1, read on the forward strand.
ACCGGCCCAGGGTCGGAGCCCATGATTGGCTGGCACGGAACATTGCATTCCCACACCGGTTGGTCAGACGGCGCGGCCACGCCCCAAGAAGCCTATGGGTTTGCCAGGGACCGGGGCGGTCTGGATTTCTTTGCCGTGACCGACCACCCTGAATTCTGGTTGTTCAATCCGGGACGGACGTGGGACCAACTAAAAGAAATTGCTGCGATGGCAAATCGGCCAGACTTTGTGGCGCTGCCGGGCTTCGAATATAGCAGTCCAATATTCGGCCATTACACGGTCATCGGCAGCGATGGCGTGTGCTCGGCGATTAAATGCCCAGAGCTCAGTGATTTTTACCGTTGGCTTTTGCTGCCAAAAAATCGCGATGCTTTAGTCGCCTTTGCCCATCCCCTGGTACAACGCGACAATGCTGGGCGTTTCGAGTTTGCGCAAATGGGCTTTGTACCGGCCTTGGAAAAACAAATGTTCGGCGTGGAAGTTATCCATTGGAGTGGCCATGACCGCTTCCATTTTGGCTTCAGCGGCAGGCAACCTTTTATCGACGAGGCCATGGCCCAAGGCTGGCATACCGGAGCCCTCGGATCACAAGACAACCACAGCCTCAACTGGGGTTTAGCCAACGCCAGAATTGGTGTCTTAAGCAAGAATCTCGACCGGCCAAGTTTGATAGAAGCCCTGCGCGCGCGCAGGTTTTACGCAACATCCAGCCGCGATCTTGAAATGGCCTTTGACGCGAAAACGTCCACCGGCACCTGGACCCCTATGGGCGGAATCATCCAAATTCCAAGGCCGCAAAAAACAAAGGCAAAATCAACGGATGTAAAATTAATGATCGAAACCCGCCTCAGATTATTTGAGCCAGATCAGTATAATGCACCGCGTAGGATCGAGTGGATTTTGGACGGTAGGGTCATCAGCCGGTTGGACTTTGAAGGCTTGCCTCACGAGCTCGCTTCCACAGAGGACACTGCCAACTACTATTCAGGGGAAATCACGGGCGCATTCTCCGAAAGACTGGTCAGCGATGGTGAGCGTCACTACCTTTATGCGCGCATGTTCATGGGCGATGATTTCGCGACCTATGCACAATCATCACCCATTATTTTCAGTGGCCACCACTCTCCGTCAAAACCTTGATATTCTCCAGGCCGGCGGCCATGTCACGGCGTAGCATTCCCTCAAGATCAAAAAAATACCAAAAGGGCTTTTCCATGGGAACTCGTTTTCCGCTAATGGTCCAAGTCAACTTCACCAGATTATCGTCAACGTCGTCTGGAACAATTTCAAAGTCGAAAATCCACTTTCCTCCGAAATCACTGACATTGACGGACCATGAATTCTTGAAAGGCGGTTCACTGGATTTCCAGGAAATCTCTCCCTGACCACGCCGTTTACTGTTCCAAAAAATAAGCGATCCCTGCCCAGAAGCAGGTCCGTCAAACTGAAGGCGAAAGGCAGGATCGATTTTTTTCCAAGGGTGCCACAAATCCCACTGGGAATTGTATGTCAGGGCATCAAGAAATACTTTGGACGGAGACGCCTTGATCTCCTTAGTCACAGACATGGTGAAATTCACTGGAATCCGCACCGACTTATAGACAGCGTGAATGGCCAGAACCGAAATAATGAAAATCACAAGATTGAATATTGTCTTGAGCAATTCCGGCGTCTCCCACCCTCATTGTCACCATTGTCACCATTGTCACCATTGTTCAAGAGATGATGATATACCATGGCTAGCCAAATACGAATCAATCCGCGATTGGAGACCCCATGAGATTGTTCCTGATATTGTCCGTGTTCTTTGCTGTCACCCCACACGCAGCCCTCGCTACGCCCGACGTGAGCCACAATTCAAGGACGCTGCACCGGGTCCGCTGGATTCAAGACATCCATACAAAAAAAAGCAACGTCGTCAGCCACAAAAAATTATTGTTGCCGCAATCGGCCAACAGAACTCTTTTGCGGACAAGCACGATTCCGGCGCAGATGGACGAGACTCAACATCTAGGAAGCTCCGAGCTTCACGAAGTTGAGGGGGCCGATATTCAAGCAGTCATTGACTTCCTCAAAGAGAAATCCGTGGTGGTTGATTCTATCGCGCTGGCGGCAGGTAACTTTGTCAGTCCAGAGCGTGCGAGCCAGGCCAAGGGTACTGAAGTCAATGACGAGGTCAAAACTCTAATCAGCAGCGGCCCCGCAGCCAACAGGATTGACATTGTTTTTATGGGCGACGGATACACGGCTTCAGAAAAGGAAAAATTCTTCGCCGACATCAATCGCCTCGTCGATGACATGTTCCTTGGCAACACATTCAAATCGTATCTGCCGGTATTCAATGTTCACGCGGTATTTCGGCCATCCGGTCAATCAGGAATTGGCAAGGGCAAGCCCGGCAATACGGCCTACGGACTGTACCGCGAGGGCGACACGTTGCGGGCTATTTTTCCTGGAGATCCCTCGGCGCTGCGAGACTCTTGCAACCAGGCGCCCGATTGCGACTATCCAGTCGTGATCGCAAATGACAGCCTTTATGGTGGCCTCGGCGGCGAATTCGCAATTTCAACAAGCTCCATGCAAAGCGGGACCGTCGTATTGCGTCACGAACTTGGGCATAACTTCGGACGGGTTGGTGAAGAGTATGACGGCGGCGGCTATTTTGGCGCGAACCACGCCGATGACGTCGATACCATCGGATGGCAGCACTGGGCCGTGGAATCTTCCACGAATATTCAAGAGGAATCTATGATCGCACGCTACCTGGCGTGGCCGTGGCATCAATTTCAAGAAGGGCAAGAAAGCCAATTCGAGGCTAATTTCAAGTCCAACGGCCAATACTCACGAACATCGATCCGCTTTAGCGCCTCTGGATTTGATGAACCAGGATCACTCGACATCAGCCTAGACGGTGTCCGGTTGCAATTCACCGAACCCACTTCGGAGGACCGCACCTTCGTCGATATTGACCTGCCCCAAGGACTCACTGCGGGGGATCATCGCCTGATTTTTTCGGCGACGTCCAGAAGCCCTTCGACGGATGCTTCGATGGATACTTCGAGGAATCCTTCGATGGATACCACTGCCACGCGTGGTCAGTGGCTGTCGTCCCTCACCGTTCATGAGTACGCAGCGAATTTCCCTGATAGTCCGGATGTGATCAGCGCATTTCCTGTCTTTGATGAATTCCGTTCGGTGGCCGGATTTCGTCCGACCAATGAATCGTGCCTGATGCGCAACATGACCCACGAACACTTCTGCCGGGTGTGCCAGGAAAACAACTGGAACAAGTTTCTGAATAAAATTGATTTGATCGACAGTGCTTCGGCAATCAAGGGAACGACAGGAATTATTTCTGGCGAGGTCTCCACCATTGCCCTCGGCAAGTTTCGCCAACTGGGTGAAGGGCCCGCGGGAGAGCGTGTCGAGATCCACTGGTTTGGCGATGGAAAAGAATTGTTGGAATTCCGCGACTATAATCGCTGGGAAGCAAAATCTCCGGTGATGGTCCAGCGGCTAGAAGTCGAAGTAAAACTGGTTTCACCAGAAATCCGCAGGGATTCCCTGGGCAATACAACACAGCGAATCATTGTGAGGACCATCGCGCAGGTCCACTGATCCCATCGGATGTCATGGCCTGACTTTTCCGCAAATTCATTGATTTAAGTTGCGCCTCCAGCAGCGAGCTACTATCAATCGCAGTTGGAGGTGCCTCGATGATTCGTTTAATTATCTCATTGCTGTCAGTAACCTTAGTCACCTTAATCACCTCCATGGCATCAACAGGGGCCAAAGCAGATTGGTCCGCCGAGGCCAGGGACATCTATTGCGAGGGGTGGCTGGCTACCATGCCTGGGGTCACCATCCGGGCGCACATATTCGTGGAGCCAAATATTGTCTTGGTAGAGCTCGGCGGAACCCACCACCGCCAAACGGTCCTCGTCAATGCCGAGACCTATGTCATTCAGAAATTTGTTAAAGACCCGGATATTACGGGAGAATTCTTTCAATTCAACTTCCCCAGCGGCAGGCTGGCCATTCTGCCCCTGGATCAAAATGAGTCCTTTACTGGCAATTTGACGCTGAGGGGCCCTGCAGTGGAAGGTCTCGGAATTCCAACTAGAAAATCGTTTAAGGTAATGCTCCAGTGTCGGGAACTATCGGAGCAAGCGCTTTTCCACGACTGATCAAATCCTCGGCCTCGCCTCGGGAATCGGGATCCGCAAGGATCAATGCCGACCCAAGACCTTGCAAAAGCCTCCCCTGCCGCGTGCATTTATGGGCGCCGGATTGACACAGCAGCACTGCTCTGCGCAAGAATGACACTGCCTCATCCATTTGAAATGCGCCCTGAAGCTTTCTCGATTGCTCAAGCGCATGATCGGCGAGGGAATCAATTTCCCGTGTGCCACCAATAATCTGATGAATCCGGTCATTGTCCCCAAGCGTCGCCAGGAAAGATCCGACCCAAATCAGGATTCCTTCATGATTGGGAAAACGAATTCTGGCGTTGCGGTATTCGTCCAATGCCGCATCGGGCTTTCCCGGGTCTTCTTGAATCTCCGCCTTCACAAGGGCTAGCCAAGCTGCCCCAGAATAAGGAATGGAAGCAGGAGCGTCACCAATCAATCCCGTGACCTCCGCCCTGCCGCCTGACGCGGATAAAATTCGGATCAACCGGACCCGTGCCTCAACATCGAGCGCGTCTGCCGCAAGTATGCGACGCAAGGTCGACTCCGCCCTCTCTCGCCAAATAGCCTTTAAGGCCCTTGGATCTTTGGCGAATTCGCCTGCCTCGCGTGAAACCAAAAGCCGCTCGCAAGCGCGAACAATTCCCATCCGGACTTGGCGCCGAAAGGGCCCGCCAGCGCTTTCCATGCCGCCAAGATCATCCATGCTGCTAAATCTGCTGAGGGCGCCTTCGAAGTCTCCTCGCATAAAGGTAACCATTGCTCGTAGGTAATCCGTGCGCATCGGATCAGCGGGAAATTTTGCGGTCAACACATTCGCCGCTAGATCCGCTTCATCCACCCTCCCTAAAAGACCCAGCGCCAGGCCACGCTGGTAAATCGCGTCAGCCTCCAACCCTCCCGACCTGCCAAGGGATTCGTAAAGCAACAAGGCCTCGTCAAATCGCCCATCCCGCAATAAAGCGTTTCCAAGATTCAATTGACCACGGGCACTGCCAGGATTGGTGAGCAGAACCGATCGCCACAGGCTTTCAGAGGACTGCCAAACACGATTGCGGCGTTCCGTCAGAGAGGCGAGCCCTATGAAGCCAATGGCCAATACAGCAAGAGCCAGCCTTGCGACTCGCTTTGTGGGGCGCAGCGACTCCAGGCCGGACATCATCAGCAAGAGACAACCAGTACCGGCCCAAGCCACGCCAGCAAATGGCAGATAAACCCGGTGCTCCATCATCAGATCACGAATGGGAATCACCGAGGACTCGATCAACAGCATGGCAAAAAACCAGAGACAGCCGAATGCCACCACCCTGCGGGCTACCGAGTTTTTTGATTTTGCAGAGTCAGGTTCGCTAACGCAAATTCGAAAAGCAGCCACCAAAATAATCGCGATAAACAGCCAGCCCAGAATTCCGATAAATCCCCCAATGGACAACGGATTTCGAACCAGTTCCACGGAGTGATCAACCGACTGGCCTGGAGGCCACAGCATCAATCCAATGTATCTCCAGATGACCCGGCCCTGCGTAAGAAAATATTGCCACCAAGTCAGACCAACGAGGCCATGCCCAGCGATCCTGCTCGCCAGGGAACTTTGCCCGTCACTCGCAAATCGCATCAGCACAGGAATTGCAAAGAGAGGAAAAAACCAGGGAATGCATCGCTGAATATTTTTAGGACGAAAAAACCATGCCGTTAAAAGAATCAAAACCGGCAGCATCGCGGAATTTGGCTTTGATATCGCGGCCAGAGCAAAGGCCACAATTGACAGAACTCGAATCCATTCTTTTCCAGAAGCAAGCCAACGCAGTGCCCCATAGAAAGACAAAAGGCAAAAAAATGCGGTGAGCCCCGTCAACCGTTGGTAAATGTAGGTGACACCCTGAGTTTGCAAGGGATGAGCCGCAAATATCGATGCCGCAACAATGATGCAGAGGTAGCTCTGACGGCGCGTCGGCCGCCCTCCACAATTCTCATAAAGTGCTAGGGCACAGGTGCCGGCGAGGGTGGAAGACAAAACATGAAGAACGAGATTGACGATTCGAAATGCGCAGGGATCCGGACCAAACATGGACCACGACCAGGCAAACGTCACAAAAGTCAGAATGCGTTCTCCGGAAAAAGCTAGGACGCCGCGCAGATCAAAATTGCGTAAAGCAGAATTATTTATAATTCCCGGGAAATCATCGAAGGAAAACTGATAATGACAAGTGTCTCCATAGCCCCACAACACCAGAAGGGATGCGGCCAAAAAACCAGCGACTTCTGGCTTTAAAAACCTCATTCACGCATCGCCAAAATTTGCATGATCTCCTTGGCACGCTGCGAAACTGCGTTCAAAATAACTCCAGTGGCAGCAGACAACAGCCCAGAAACTCCAAAAAAAGCAGCCGGCACAACGGAACCAGCATTCCAGGCAAAGAGTGCTGCCGCAAACAAACTCAAGGCAATCGCGCCAAAAAACGTGAAAGGCTTCGAATCTTTCAGCAGGCGAAATATGGCAAATCCAATGATGAGCCCATCGTGGAAGGTTCTAAGTTTGGACTCACTTCCAGCAGGTCTGCGCGCATAGCTAGTCGGAACTTCCGATACCGACCATTTCATTTCCACGGCCTTCAGGGTCATCTCTGTTTCTACCTCAAAACCTCTGGACTCTACGGGCATTGCCTTGTACATGCGCCGCGAAAATGCGCGGTAACCACTGAGGACATCTCGGACCTCGAGATTAAACAATCTGCGCATCATAAAACCCAAAATCAAATTGCCGGCGTGATGCATCGATCGAAATGCCCCCGGTTCTGATTGATCAAGGCGGCAACCGATAACCATGTCGGCTGTCCCTGCGCCAATTGGTTCCAGGAGTGCAGGCCATGCCTCCACGTCGTTCGTATTGTCACCATCAATCATGATGACAATGTCGGCATCACATTCCCGGAAAATTTTGCGTACGACGTTGCCCTTACCCCGGTGGCCCTCATGTCGAACTTCAGCCCCGGCAGCCGATGCGATTGCAATAGTGCGATCCGTTGAGCCATTGTCAAAAACAATGACGTGGCTGCGTGGACAAGCAGCCTTGATCCGGGCAACGACTTGCCCAATGGCCAACTCCTCATTGAGGCAGGGAATGGCCCACGTTATCGAGAGGGATGGATTCATCGTTGCGCTCCTGGCGATGTAATTTCTGCAAAAATGTCCTGATATTGTTGCGCTGCGTGTTCCCAGCTCCAATGCGCGACGGCGAATTCGTGGCGACGCCGCCGGAGCAGTGGATCTAATTCTTGGTGGCGCCTTTGAATAAAAGCCCGTATGGACTTTTCAAATGCAGAAACGCTGAGGTCAGCCACCATTATAAAATTCGCTGCCGCTGGATCACCACCTGCCGTCTCGCGTGACACCAGAACCGGCAATCCACAACTGATTGCCTCTTGTACAACCAGCGGAAAACCCTCACCCACAGAAGGGAGAACCAGCAGGTCGCAGTCGCGATAAAGCTCGGCCATTGATTGACGATCGCGACGTCCAACGACATGGACGTTTTTCAGGCCCCAATTTTTTGGATCAATCACTCCCCAACCGGCCATGATCCAGTCGCAACCCGGAAGATTCGTGGCCAACTGGCGCACGATTTCGAGGCCCTTTCGTTCAACAAATCGTCCGGCAAATAGGATTCTTGGTCGCGGCGCCACGGCGGTTCGTTCATCAGGAAAAAATAGTTTGGCATCGACACCATTACTGATGTGAAGGGTGTTTCGTAGGAACGAAAATCTAGTGAGAAAATATCGTTCGACCTTGCGACTACAAAACACAACCCGGTCGGAACCACGCAAAATTACATGGGCTGCTAAGGAATAGGACATGCGCATCAAAACTGTCATGGCACGCGATGAGTAAGGTATTTCGTCGATGTGTTGCAGCAAAACAATTTTCTTACGGTATATGCGGGCAATGATCCACGCAACCCAGCTGGAAATGTAGAGGCAATCATTGATAAAAATCACATCGGCTTTGCGAATGGTTCTGGCAAGCCGCAGACTCCCCCCCGGATACCAAATTGGCATGGGTAGTCCCGTTTTTGCTTCGATCCCATTCCAGGCTTTGACGCCGTGGTAACGCAATGGTGTTGGACTCGAAGCTTGAAATGGCGCAGGCGCGCAGGCAAACCAATCGACTGTCATACGATCGTTGGCGATTCGGGTCGTCAATTCACCCACGACGATTTCAAGGCCGCCGTGGTGGTCGGGGAAGTAATTACTGACGGTCACGCATTTCATTAATATAGGTTAACGTACCGGAACCAAAAAGAAAAATCCCGCCGGCTGGTGCCGACGGGATTTTGCCAGTTGGCTGAAATCTTCAGCCAGCTTTTTTGTGTTGATGCGGATCGTTTTTGTTCTGCTCATCGGGCTGATTCGGTCCGCCCCCTCCGTCTGGATTGAAGTGATGCGTATGAGAATGCCGCACGTTGTCCTTACGGGTCATTTCTTCCTTATGCTGTTTTTTTAACTTTTGCTTTTGCTTGGGATTTTTGTCGCCCATGAAATCGCCCTCCCTTTCCATCTGGATCGGGAGAAACGCAAATCCCTTGAGGACAATCAGGTAAATCACTGAAATGAATAGGTTTTATTTGTAAAAACCGGGCCTTAGATTCACTTACAAATGCACCACGCAACCGAATTCAACCATACACGTTTCGACGCATTCATCGGCTTGTCCACTGCACTGGGCGGAACAGAAACGTTCCGCCTCGCGGCAATCTTTGTTTGAGTCTTCTACGACATTGGCAACCTGAGCGCTATTTCTGACATCGACGATTCGCCACCCCGCCAACATTGCTGTGCCGGCAACACAAAGGATGACAATGGTCTCAACAAGGCGTGCATTTTTTCTGGATTCACTTCCCACGGTCAACCTCCCAAAAAACGACTAAAATTAACGTCAGGAATCTTTGTCTCAGGAATCTCTGCCTCAGGACTCTCTGTTAGCCCTGGCGCGCTGGGCCGTAACCGCTGCCATGAATGTGGATACGCGGACAGCATCCACTGGTGCATCCAAATCGCCACCGCGCTTGAAAGCCGTGCCGACAATCAGACCGTCAGCAAATCGCGAAATTTCTGCAAGATTATCCAGTGATGCCCCGCTACCGATAAAGACCGGGTGATTGTGAGCCGCCGCTTTCGTTGCCTTTAAAGCATCAAGGTTGACAGCCTTTCCGGTGCCGCTGCCGCTCACGATGACGCCGTCGGCCATGGCGCGCTTGCACAGGTCATCGACATCTTGAGCCAAAGGTGTGCCCCCCCCCAGCGGACTGGAATGCTTTACTTGAACGTCAGCCAAAATTGCGATGTGCCCGGCACCGATTTGTTGACGATAACGCAACAGGTCATGGGCTGTGCCTTCGATGATTCCTTGATCGGTGACCCGCGCACCAGACAAAACATTAACCCTGATAAACTGCGCGTCCGATGCCAAAGCTATAGCGAGGGCAGATATCCCGTCATTACGCAGCACATTGATTCCGAGGCGTTTACGGGTCGTCCTGCGAACCAGCCCGGCAATCCTAGTCATCAAGGTCAAAACATGGGCCGGATTAGAACCGGGGAAGAACGGCACGTCCCCAAAGTTTTCAATCATGATCGCATCAACGCCACCATCGGCAAGCGCCTTGGCATCCGCCATGACGGCTTCTTCGATCCGACTCCAAGTCGCCGCAAAGCCAGACAGCTGCTGGCATCCGGGCGACCCTGGCAAGGCCGGCAAGTGGATCATGCCAATAACAGGTAAAGAAACTTCAAATAACGGCTGCATGGTTCTGCATCCTATCTGCATGGATTGTCGCCAACTGCATGGCTTCGATCCTGTTCTGGTTTATTGTATGGCTTGAGTTTATGATTTTACCACACAAGGGCCTCATCCATGAAATCGCTCAGCGACAAAAAAATTAAATTCGCTGTTTTGCTGGCTATGTTGCTAGCGCCAGGGTGTGTAACCCTCCGTAATTGGGCGCCTCCTATCTGGACTGGCACCGGATTTTTTGAGCCAGAGGAAGGTACCCGTGAAAATCGCATTGCATTCGCTGCGCCTGACCTTGGACATGGACATGGCACCGGACATAGCACCGGACATAGCACCGGACATAAGGTTCGCGCCATGGGTGTGGTCGTGGCTGCGCACCCTCTCGCCTCAGACGCCGGCATTGAGATACTCAATGCCGGGGGTAATGCGGTAGACGCGGCCATCGCCGCCTCGTTTGTCATCTCCGTCGTAAGGCCGCAGTCGACGGGAATTGGCGGCGGTGGCTTCATGATTCTGCACAATGCCAACAAAAATCGCACGGAGGCTTTTGACTTTCGGGAACGCGCACCCGCACGGGCAACTGCAGAATTATTTCGTGACTTGCCCCCCAAGGCGACAATCGACGGTCCTATGGCCATCGCGACTCCGGGCCTCGTCCAAGGACTCGCCGACATTCATGCGATATCTGGCAAGGTGCCCTGGAAATCTATTTTGCAGCCGGCCATTCGGATCGCCCGGGACGGTTTTCCTGTCTACCCACAGCTTGCGATTGCCCTGCAGGAGCGGGCGGACGTCTTGCGACAATTCCCGTCCTCGACTGCCATTTTTTTTCGCGGAGGGCAGCCTTATAAGCTGGGAGAAACTCTTATTCAATCCGACCTCGCCGCAACGCTGACGCGAATCGCTGACAATGGTTCCCGCGAATTCACGTCAGGTGAAACGGCAGATCGCATAGTAAGCGCAGTCCAGAAATCAGGAGGCATCCTTCAGGCATCTGATTTGCGCGACTACCGGATGATCCGCCGCAGTCCCGTGACGGGGGAATTTGCGGGTCATCGAATCATTTCCATGCCGCCGCCTTCCAGTGGCGGGACCCATCTCATAGAAATTTTGAATATCCTGCGCAACGACCGAGAGCGCATCGCCAGGGCTGGCTTTGGATCGACCCTCCACTGGCACTTGATGGCCGAAGCCATGCGCCGGGCTTTTGCAGACCGAGCAACATTTATGGGTGACCCAGCCTTTGTCACCGTACCATTGGCGCGGCTCACGGCGCTGGACCACGCTGATGCTTGGCGCGTGACGATCGATTCGGCCAAGGCTACGCCATCCAAAAATCTTGATGTCAAAAAAGTAAGTCTGTTGCCAGAATCAGAATCGACAACCCATATCTCTGTGCTCGATGGCCAGGGCAATGCCGTCGCGACAACTCAAACCATCAACTTTACCTTTGGCTCGTGCATGGTTGCCTCAGGAACTGGAATCGTTCTGAATGATGAGATGGACGACTTCTCCCGGGGCGCCTCCCAACCCAATGCATTTGGCTTGATAGGCAATGAAGCAAATGCCATCGCACCATTCAAAACGCCACTTTCATCCATGACGCCGACGATCGTTTTTGGTCCCGACGGAAACGTTAAAATGATCCTGGGATCGCCCGGCGGTCCACGAATCATTTCGGCCACCTTGCAAACAATTTTTAACCACTTGGCCTTGGGCATGCCCCCAGCCGATGCCGTTCACGCACCAAGGATTCACCACCAATGGATCCCCGACAAATTGTTCGTGGAAACTGAATGGGCCTCTGGCCAGACTGTTCGCCGATTAAAGGACATGGGTCATGACGTTGATTCCAGCAAACGAATTGGCGATATTCAGGCAATTTTTGTCGATTCAGAGGGTGTCACTGGTGTTTCGGATACCAGGTCCGAGGGCCGTCCGCGGATCGTGACGCCGTTGTAAGAAAGGGTTGTAAGAAAGGGATGTAAGAAAGGGTTGTAAGAAAGGGTTATAAGAAAGGATCCTTCACTGTGCGCTCATGGTGACAGGCTGCACTAAGGATGACCTATTTTCGCGCCGCGATTGTCCGATCGGCTTGATCGACCCGAATGAATGTCTGCAAGGACTGGGCATCGGGAACCGGTCCAAGCCTAGGCCAAGGCGGCCAGAATAGTTTCATGCCACTACCATGGACGCGTCCAACGATAGTCCGGCCATCATCGAGTCGCAGCGCTACCATACCTGTGTAAAAGTCGAATGTTCCGTCCTGTATCAGTCGACGTTTCTGGGAATCGGCCACCTCTCGCGCCGAACCAAAAATACGAAGTGGATAAAATTCACGCGGGTTCTCCGAAACATTCGCCGCAACCTTAAGTTCAAATTGCCACATTTCACCCGAATACCGACCGCTCAAACCGGTCACGAGGAGACTTTCGTCAACCATGAGGGGAGGCATACTATCCCTAGCAAAACTAACGGTCCCAACGCGCCCGTGGGTTTTTGAATACCAAACACCCCCAAGCCCCTTCGATCCAGATGCCGTCAAAATAAGAAACGACTCTCCCGGCCCATCCAACACGACACGATTAGACAACAGACCTTTTGATACTGGATCAAAACGGTAGGCAATGAATTCGTTGTTCGCTGCGGGACCAAAATACACTGCGGAAACTGCCGAATAATTTCCGGACTCGGGCGCGTAAGCCAAATTCAAAGACACCGCTTGGTAAGCATTGGTGGCCTCATGATGCAGATATCCATAAAAACTTCCGGCCAATGCTGCCGGCTCCGACTCCAAATCAACCGGAGGTCCAACTTCAAAAATCGTATCCTCATTTCGCGGGTAAGCCTTGGCCTCGCGATTAGCACTTGGAATGGCCGACTGAATTTCCGACTGAACTTGTGATCGCGCAAAGCTGCAGGCGTCACAATGGATGGATGCGCCACTCACATGACAATTACTGTCACCAGAACTTGACTGTAATAAAAGCTGACCCGTGAAGGGATCAAAAGATCCCCCTTTGAATACACGTTGAAAACAATTGAGCGAATCCAGTTTGCACGCCGAAAGCGCCGTAACGCCAATCCGTCCCGTGAGCACGCCGTCCGAAAGAAACCCTACCACAGGATCTGCCGATAATTGATTCCATCTGCTGTATTCCAACTGCAACGTGGACTGTTGACCATCGCAAATCGCAGCATACTGACCAGACAACAATCCAATAGCGGGGGTCTTGCCACCGATCGCCCGAATTTCATTCGTGGCACCATTACTGAGCCTCGCCTCGATGAAACCGGACCGCGCGGGAACTCCATCGCGAATTGGCGGATACACAACGCGGGCTGAAAATTTACCGTCAGACAACAAAGCATTCTCAATACGAATTTTAGGCGCAGATTCCTCTGATTCACCGAAATGAACCTTACCGTCGAAGCCTTCGCTTACCTCAGGAAAGTAAAATGAAGCAAATTCGGTTGATTCAAAATCTCCGAGATGAAAACGAAGCACGGCACGCATTTGCACCTGTCCTAAGCGCGGCATGCTGGGCGCCAAGTCCATCACAACCGACATTTTGGCGTCATCCGAGATCTGTAAAAATCCCAAATATCTACCAAACGAACCGTTAAATGGTGGGAAAATGGAATGGCCAGGGGCCACGGACTCAATTTGAGCGGACGCAGGAACGATTGACTTACATGCCGGCTGACCCACTACAGTCAACAGCAAAGCAAAGTTAAAGAAGCGCGTTGTAGAAGTCATGGCACCTTTTACCAGCTGGAATTCGCCCGGCATTCTTGCCGGAATTAACGCTTCAGACCCATAGTCGTCTTCGGCCAAAGGCGGAAAACATTTAGGACTTTTTGGTTAATTGGGGGTGCACATAAAAAATGAACCGCCGGCTGAGGGTCGTTCCTAGCCGGCAATCGAGGGCAAAATTAAGAATTTATCAATTAAATTCAGGTAGTTAGGTTTAACGCCGCCCCAAGGATACGCGCCTGTTCTGTAGCATGGGCCTTGGCCGAACCCTCTGCCGTCGTTCCAGAACTGCGCCGTCCGACGTACTCGAGCTGAGCCCCGGCCCCCCAAGTTTCAGTCATCAGATCTTGCAAGAGCGGCCTGATGAAATTCCAAGCCCCCATATTCTGTGGTTCTTCCTGGACCCAGACCAGATTTTTGACATTCTTGTAGGAGGAAAGAATTTTTTTCAACACGACAGCCGGGAAAGGATGCAACTGCTCAACACGAATCAACGGCACGCCTGCGCCAGCACCGGAAGATTTTGCGCGCGCTTCCGCCAATTCGTAAAATATTTTCCCAGTGGAAAGAACGACGCAAGAAGCCTTACGCGCATCGACCGGCTTAAGGGCTAATTCATCGATAACTTCCTGAAACGTCCCCGAAGAAAAATCCTCGATGGTCGAAATCACTGCAGGATGGCGCAGAAGACTCTTCGGGGTCATCATGATGAGGGGTTTGCGGAAATGCCGCACCAACTGCCGACGAAGGGCGTGAAAATGCTGCGCCGGTGTCGTCAGGTTCATGATCTGCATGTTCATGTTGCCGCAGAGCTGCAAATGGCGTTCGGGACGGGCGCTGGAATGTTCCGGACCCATACCCTCGTGTCCGTGGGGCAGCAGCAGAACAAGGCCACTTGTTTGCTTCCACTTTGCTTCCGAAGCACTCAGAAACTGATCAATGATGATCTGAGCACCATTGCAGAAATCGCCAAACTGAGCTTCCCAAAGCACCAATGCATCTGGATCCGCCACAGTGTATCCAAACTCAAACCCCATCACACCAGCTTCGCTAAGAGGACTATTGATAAGCTCTACTTCGCCCTGATCTTCAGACAGGTTGGATAGAAGATTCCAAGCAGCGCCAGTCTCTGTGTCCCGGATAACACCGTGGCGACTACTAAACGTGCCGCGTTGGCAATCTTGACCCGACAGGCGCACGTGATGCCCCTCAACTGCCAAAGTTGCAAACGCCAGCAGTTCACCGAGTGCCCAATCGATAGATCCCGCACCTTCAACCATCTTGCGACGCGTTTCAAGCAACCGCACAATTTTCGAGTGGGGCGTAAAACCGGACGGAACTTCCATCATTTTTAAAACAAGATCACGAATCTTCTTGGCTGGAATGGCGGTGTTAACCGGCTTCCAAAAATCTTCGGTCTCAACCCGCGGATGGGATGTGGCTTGGACCAGGGATTTCGGCACGGGACGATGGGCCGACGCAGGAATCTTACCGGCGCGAACCACCTCAAAAGCATCTTGAAGGGCGGTTTTAAAACTGTCGTTGATGGAATCAAATTCAGCTTGTGAAACCACACCGCTGCTCACTAGGGCTGAGCTGTAACTGGTCAGAACGGTTGGATGGGATCCGATCTTGCGGTACATCAGTGGTTGGGTGAAGGAAGGCTCATCGGTCTCATTGTGACCATGGCGACGATACCCAATCAAGTCGATGACAATATCTTGCTTGAACTTCTGGCGAAACTCCACCGCCAGCATCCCGCACCAAACGACGGCTTCGGGATCATCGGCATTGACGTGCAAAACGGGCGCGCGGACGACCTTCGCCATACCGGAAGCATAGGTGCACGACCTGGCTTCATCTGGATTGGTGGTGAAGCCAATTTGATTGTTGGTGATGATGTGGATTGTTCCGCCAGTTTCGTAGGCCTTAAGTTGCGACAGGTTCAACGTTTCCACGACCACACCCTGGCCCATGAAGGCTGCGTCCCCATGAACCAAAACAGCCAGAATTTTTGACCGGTCATCCACTGCAGCAACGCGTTGGCGGGCACGCACGAAACCCTCAACTACAGGATTGACGATCTCCAGGTGGCTTGGATTGGGAGACAGATACAACCGCATCTTCTTGCCATCGACCGTATCGACTTCAGAGGTGAAACCCATGTGGTATTTCACATCGCCATCGATATCGTAGGGCCGGATCTCACCGCCCTCAAACTCCTTGAACATGAGTTCTTTGCTTTTGCCCATCACATTCACGAGGGAGTTCAGTCGCCCCCGGTGGGCCATGCCAATCGCCATTTCCTCGATGCCGGCATTGGCACCGTCGCGAATTATGATATCCATCAGCGGCACAAAAGACTCAGAACCTTCCAGAGAGAAACGTTTCTGACCCAAGTAGCGGGCATGTAGAAAGCGTTCAAAACCTTCGGATTCAACCAGTTTCTCCAAGATTCGCTTGCGAACAGCCACCGAAAATTCTGGCTTATTCCGACATGATTCCATTTTGGTCTGGAACCAGCGCACAACTTCAATATCGTCGGTCTCGCGGAATTCAGCGCCTATGCGCCCGCAATACGTTTGCAGCATCAATTCGCTGATTGCCCCAAAAGCCATCGGCTCCTGACTGGGCAAGTTGGCCGGATGAAAAACTTCGTTGACGTTGACGTGTTCCAGGCCATGGGCCTCGGGCTTCATGTCATCGCGCAACGCCGGTTTATCGGCCAACGGATTCAACCATGCAGATAAATGCCCAAGGCGGCGGAATGCATTGATCCATGCTTCGACCTTGGCGCTGTCGTGGGATCCGCCACCAGCAGCCGCACCGGAAGTTGCCGCAATACCTGCGCCAGCCGCAAAATCGACACCTTCAAAAAATTTACGCCAGCTGTCTTCGGCAGATGCCGGATCAGCTTTGTATTTCCGGTACAAATCTTCGATGTAGGCTGCGTTCTCTCCCGTTGCGTAGGAGAAACGCGATAGACCCTCTTGTCCAAAGGCCATGGGAATACCCCTCAAATGTGAATCGCTCGCTTGTCGACGCTGAGCGCCGCTTCTTTGATGACTTCCGCAAGTGTCGGATGCGCATGCGAAGACCGGGCAAGGTCTTCCGCACTTCCACCAAACTCAAACGCAATCGCACCCTCTGCAATTAATTCTGAGGCATTTGGTCCGATGATATGCAAACCAAGCAAGCGGTCTGTTTTTGCATCCGCAATGATCTTGACGAAACCGTCAGTCTCACCACGGCACTTGGCACGGCCGTTTGCGGCAAACGGAAATTGCCCGATTCGGATGTCGATACCCTTGGCTTTGCATTGCTCTTCGGTCTTACCGACAGACGCAATTTCTGGCCAAGTATAAACAACATTTGGAATGGCTTCGTAGTTCACATGACCAGATTTTCCGGCAATAATCTCGGCTGCGGCAATTCCTTCATCCTCGGCCTTGTGGGCGAGCATCACACCGTCAATCACATCGCCGATAGCGTAAATATTTTCCACCGGCGTACGAAAATGCCCGTCTACCGGAATGCGTCCATTGGGCTGAAGCGCCAAGCCAACAGTTTCCAAACCAAGCTTGAAGGTATTTGGGCGCCGCCCAACAGCCACTAAAACCTTGTCGGCAGCGAGTTCTTTTTTCTGTCCATCGTGGTCAAACAGAACCTTCACTTGTTTGCCATCAACTTTGGTGCCCGTCAGTTTTGCGTTCAGCAAGAATTCAAAACCCTGTTTGGTCAGAATTTTTTGCATCGCAGCCGAAATCGCCCCGTCCATGGGCGGCAGCACTTTATCCGCTGCCTCGATGACCGTAATTTTCGACCCGAGACGCCGCCACACACTGCCCATTTCTAGGCCGATGACACCAGCACCGATCA
Organism: Oligoflexales bacterium; assembly: GCA_947445775.1. Lineage (GTDB taxonomy): Bacteria > Bdellovibrionota_B > Oligoflexia > Oligoflexales > RGVZ01 > RGVZ01. Next base: position 24,981 of record CANFEB010000023.1, read on the forward strand.
CCACGATATGTCCAGGCACTTTATCGAGCGCCAGCGCATCCGTCGAATTGATCACGAATTTTTGATCGAATGGAGCAATTGATTTCAACTCAACCGGCTCGCTGCCGGTGGCTATAATGATGTTTTTGGTATCATATGTTTGACTGGAACCATCGGCTGCATCGACCGCTACTTTGCCCTTACCAGCAAAGCGCCCATGCCCCTGGAGCCACGTGATCTTGTTCTTTTTGAACAAGCCTTCAACACCTTTGGTCAGGCCTATGACGATTTCGTCCTTGCGCTTCATCATCTGGGCAAGATCCAGCGACACTCCCGTAACCTTAACGCCATGCTCGGAAACTTTATGTTGGACGTGGGAAAATGTTTCGCTCGATTGCAACAATGCCTTGCTCGGAATACAGCCGACGTTGAGGCAGGTTCCACCAAGAGCGCCTCGCGACTCCACACAAGCTGTCTTCAATCCAAGCTGTGCTGCACGAATGGCAGCCACATAGCCACCAGGTCCAGCACCGATCACGATGACGTCAAACATGAATCAAACTCCCAACAAGATTCGCGTCGGATCTTCCACGCATTCTTTAACTTTGACCAGAAACTGGACGGCTTCGCGCCCATCGACGATGCGGTGATCGTAACTCAATGCCACGTACATCATCGGACGAATCACAATCTGGCTATTAACGACAACAGGACGTTCTTGAATTTTGTGCATACCTAAAATGCCACTCTGAGGCGGATTCAGAATCGGCGTTGACATCAGCGAACCGAAAACGCCGCCGTTGGAAACGGTGAAGGTTCCGCCGGTGAGTTCATCAATGGTGATTTTGCCGTCCCGGGCGCGTTTACCATAGTTACCGATGGCCGCCTCTGATTCGGCAAAGCTGAGTTGATCGGCATCGCGAACGACAGGAACCACCAGTCCGCGGTCCGAGGACACGGCAACTCCAATGTCATAGAAGTCGTGATAAACGATTTCGTTGCCCTCGATCCAGCCGTTGATGGCCGGAAAACTTTTGAGTCCCTCGATGGCTGCTTTGACGAAAAAGCTCATAAATCCGAGGGAAACACCGTATTTTTCTTTGAAGCTGTCTTTATATTGGGCGCGCAGGGCCAGCACTGCGGTCATGTCGATCTCGTTGAAGGTTGTCAAAATAGCCGCGGTGGACTGCGACTGGATCAGACGTTCGGCGATCCGGCGCCGCATCATGCTCATCGGTTCGCGGCGTTCGGTTCGCGTTCCCGTTCCCGTCGCTCGCGGCGCAGACGGCGCAGGCGGCGCAGGCGGCGCAGACGGCGCAGACGGCGCGGATCCTTGGGCTAGCACATCGCCTTTGGTCAAACGTCCGCCACGTCCGGTGCCTTCAACTTTGGATGGATCAATCCCAGTTTCAGCTACAATTCTGCGAACAGCGGGACTTTGTGGCAGCGATGTTGCCGGCGTTGGTGGCAGAGGAACTTGCGGGCTTGATGTCTGAGATATTTGCGCTGCGGGCGCGCCGCCCGCCGGTTTTGCTGCTGCCGTATCGATCTTGGCGATTACTTCGCCCACAGCAACTGTATCGCCTTGTTTTCTAGAAAGTGTGATCGCTCCAGCCGTCTCAGCAACCACTTCGACGGTTGCCTTGTCGGTTTCCAATTCAACCAAAACTTGATCGCGCGCCACGTAGTCGCCGTCTTTTACGTGCCAACGATGGATCATTCCTTCCTTGACCGACTCACCGACGGATGGGACCTTGACGTCAACTGCCATCGCTAACTCCCCGGAAAATATCAAAAAAAAGCTGCAAGCAGCCCTCGATTCCTACAATAATGGTCCGGCAATGACCAGCCATTTGCAAGAAGGTGGAAAATGTTGCCGGGTGTATCATCAAATTACAGCTGAACCAGGAAAAGTTTTCCCGTCGCCCACTCATGATAAGCTACCAACCAAGAAATTATTGGACATCGAGGAGCCCAAAATGACTGGATCACGCAGAATTTTGTTATCGGTGGTCGTTGCAACGCTTACCTTTAAAACCCAAGCCTGTTTGACCAGAAGCGGCCCAAAGGTTGTCGATGATCTCAAAATTTCTGATAGTCCGGGTCCTGAGAGCCCCAAGGTGACGTCCCTCAAGTTGACCCAGGGACACGCCCCCTATTCCGCCAACGGGAAGCCCCAAAAGGTTTCTTGGTTCATGTGCCAAATTGCAAGTCCAGCCGGTGCCGTGATTTTGGCCCATGACGAGGCCGCGGGCTTTGACTCAGCCACCTTCTGTGACCTACCGGAGTCACAGGCTTTTCTAGCCGCTGGCTTTCATGTGGCCGGGTTCAACCGCCCAGGATTCGGTGCCTCCACGGGAGAGCGCGATCTAGTTGGGAAACAATCGCAGCAGGCCGCACTGGTCGCCGCCAAGGAAACTTTGCGCGCGAATTCAGGCCTCAATAGCGCCATCGTCGGTGCCTATGGGTTCGGCACCGGGGCGGCTGCAGCTTCTTTTTTTTCCAAGCAATCCGGAAACTTACAATGGCTGATCACCGGCGGCGGGATTTACGACTTTGAACAGGCTGCAAGGACGTCCAGTGACGGCGGTTTGACCTCAATGATTAAAAAAACAACAGACCGAGAGGGTGAGGTTGCCTATGAAACACGATCGATCGCCTACGATGTGAACGGGCTGCCTCCGCGCATTGCGATCTTCCAGGGCGCTGACGACACCGTGGCACCGGCCGATCAAGCCAACTCTTTTCGCGACAGTCTGGCCGCAAGCCAGTTCAAGGTGACGTTTCAGGAAATCAAAGGGATCAACCACCAAATCAATCCAAGCCAAATTCGCCAAATCTTGGATGTGATGATTGCGTCGGCGAAAAAACCAAAAAGTTAATCCGCCACTGCCAATAATTCGATACCCCGGGTCAACAATTCCTGGGCCAGGTCGCCCTTGACCTTGGCATGGGATGTGATGGCTTCGCGCAGCGGCCCAACCCAACTCGCGCCCAAATGGTGACGCTGACCGGCCAACTCCAACAACTCCAACCCGACCAACCACTCGCCCTGATCATTCTTTATCACTGCGTCGGCCAAGCTTGCGAGTTGCATAGCATCCCTCGCAACTACATCAGCCGCAGGCAATGCAGACTTGTCTGCCTGATGAGTGCCAATGTGGCGTTGCCTGACTTCACGGATCGTTGTGTATGCCCGGAACATTTTTTGTTCGTGATCTGAAAAGGCGGACGTGCGCCCAGGAGAGCTGCTGACCTGTCCCAATTCATAATCGCCGTAGGTTTGCCTTTCCGCCGGACCGCCGTGGACGGAGGCCACACTGGCACCGACAAGCAGGTCAAACTCACCCCAAGCTGGCTCATAGTAACGCCTGGAACCGCGCGTTACCGTGCAGTCGTCAAAGGTCATGTAGGCGATGGCATTTCCCACGCGCACAACGCGCTTCAACATTCCCTGCACCTTAAATCCAGATACAAAATCAAGGCATGAACGTACGCCCACAACAATGCCTGCTGCCCGCAATTCATCATCATGCAACAAATGGGGGGGCTTGGAGGGCGCAAAGGCAAAGAAACCGACGGGGCTGCTAAAACCTTCCCCATGACGCTCGCGTCCTTGGCCGGACAGCTGTTTTGCGTTGTAGGCAATTTGAACCGGGCCATTTAACTTGATGAAATCCACCCGCCCGCCCGCCTGAGTTTGTTGAGAAGCATCGCTCTCAAAACATTCAATCACGCCGCTTGCGGATGCTCCCGAATCAAGAACCACCGTATTCACAGACTTGGCCAGCAGGGCTTCGTTCATCCCGACCGCACCACCCCGACGAAATGAAAGGGTGCATTCAAGTTGCTCAAGGACGTCAGGAAGTTCTTCGATGGACTCGGCAACAAACAACTGCGGCTGTGGTTCGGTGATGTCATAGCCGGTTTGGACGCAATCCACGGTAAGGCGGATCTTGCGAACTTTATCGGTCAGGCATTGCTCACTCTCGCCGACTGACGAAAGCAGCCCTGCACCGTAGATCTTCGGATTCTTCAAGTCACCGACCAAGCCATACTCGGCAGTCCACCAGGCCATGCGTCCGACTTTGGTCATTTCCGACGTGTGCGTAATCCCATCGTAAGCTTGCTTGAGCATGGCTCCGGCATGATCAATTTGCATTTGTGTCGCATCAGGATTTTCTTTGATATCGGACAACCAGCGAATCGCCTCGTAAAGGCGGACGTCTTCGGATGAGATGATCGATTTATTAGCCATATTGGCATAGCGCTGCAGGTATTTGCGGTAAGCTGGGTCGTAAAGAATCGGAATATGACCGGCAGCTTCGTGGACAATATCTGGAGCCGGTGTGTAGGAGAGATGCTCTAGGGTGCGCATATCCATGGCGATAGGCATGATGCTGCGCGCCTGAAAGTCTAGAAACGCTGCCGGCGGAATGAAGCCGCAGACACCAACGGCACCCCAGCCAAACTTTTGCAATTGGACATCGATCTCGTCGATCTTTGGAATGCGGTCCATTGGAATTCCCGTCTTGGAAATTCCTTCAGCATAAGATGGCACTGCGTGGCGCGAAAAAAAATTGCGCGCTCGCCGCATAATATAGCGCCACGTCGCGTGTTCAACCGGAGTGTAGCGATCATAGCGCTGCGGCACAACATAACGCTGAAGATAGGCCGGAAGTGCATCCTGGGTGCGCATTTCTACCTCATTATCGCGAAGCGATTCCCGGATTTTCGTAAAATACGTAGCTCGTACTGAAATCGCTGAATTCGAAATAAATCTTACGCTCGTTTTCGTCTTGAACATAGTTTTGATTCAGATCAAGAACGCCATAACCAAAGCGATATGGCCGCGCCGTTTCGCGGTCGCCCGTGGCTTGCGCCGTGCTGATTTTGTCGATCTTGATGAAGCGGTACATGATCTTTCCATCACTGATCACATCCAGAATACCATCGGTGCCAGTCCAGTTCTGGATACTGCGCGAGACTTTATTCTGCAACTCCTGCGTGCATCCCGTCGCAAGCAACAAAGATGCAATCGAGGTCACCATGGCACCGAAAATGAAAACCAATTTCATGACAGATCTCCCGGGCGTTTATCGTAAAAAATTTAGCATTAAGGCAGCATGTCTGCCCCATTGATGATGGCAGCAGTCAACCCCCAAACGGTTGTCCCGTCAACGCGATAGAGCGCCGACTCGCGGCGCACACCAAACATGATGAATGCAAACACAGTGCGCTTGTCATGGATCAGTGAAGTCCACGGCGCCAAGTGGACCGATGCCACCTCATCTGGGGCGGCCTTGATTTGAGCGCTGGACCAGCGGGCGGTTACCACACAGGGCATCACCTCCGAGGCGTCAATTGCCCGCTGAATCGGCAGCGCGCCATGGAACAGCAGGGCCTCGCCAGGAATTCCCAGCTCCTCGTGAATTTCACGCTTAAGCGTCTCGACCGGCCCGGCGTCTCTTGCCTCGGCCCGCCCGCCGGCAAGCCCAATCTGGCCCCGATGGGAACCATAATGGGCACTGCGTCGGATCAACAGAATATTGGCTGGAGCCCCGACGGCTTCCGGGGGCAGAAACAGCAAAGCCACCGCGCTGCGACGCGGTGGCTTTCTAGAAACTGAGGCGTCCTGATCTGGTACGGGGGACTGGGGCTCGGGCCATTGCGATGGCACCGGACTCACGTTGGCCAAACTTGCTGGCAACGCCCCCGCGGGGAATCCCTCGACAATGGAAAACGGAAATCGCACCTGGCTTAGTTGACCTTGATCTCCGGGGCTGCGGACGATTCCGCGCCTGCTGCCATTGGCAGAATCCGACTTTTGCGGCTATCCGACGACTGATGGGTCGAAGCAGAAGCGACCGGACTCATGACCGAGCGTCCGTTGAACTGGGCGCCCTCATTAATCACCAAAACTGGCGTCGAGATATCGCCGTCGAAACGGCTCTGCGGATAGAGTTCAGCGCGGATTTTGGCCTCAAGGCGTCCGTTGACCTTGCCTTGGATGATGACTTCATCAGCCTTCACTTCAGCGAGGATGGTGGCTCCCTCTTCAATGATGAGGATGCCTTCCGAGATAATCTGCCCCTCGATCTTGCCGCCAATCCGGCTCGAGCCACGGCAGTAAAGCTTTCCGCTAAAATGACAGCCGCTGGTCAAGATGGTCACAGCCGCGTCGCGTCCGGTGGAAATAATCTTTTTTTGTGCACTCTGACCGTTCTTGTTCTGCTGGTTTTTGCCAAACATGAAATCCCCCTGGTATGCCGCCATCTGTTGACTTCAGTGATGCACTCAATAAACTGCTATGAACACTCAATTTGGACGGAATCCGATGCTCTTCAGAAAGATACGACCATCAACTGAGAGCTTCACGCGTCCGCGCACCAAAACCTTAAAACTTGATCTGACAATCAATGCCAGGGACTTGATCTGGTCCCCATCGATCTTTTGGGAAATTGCTGACATCAACTATTTTGCAGCAAGCGCCCTTGCTCTGCAAACCTTATCACTGAGAGCGCCCGCAGGATTTGTACCGTCAAGATCCCGTCACCACCGACAACTCCCCAACATCGCAGGGCGTTGGGTCCTGAAATTGAACCCAGCCCAAACCATGGTTCTTGAAAAAAAAACTGGCGTCTCGACACCGGAGCAATTTTTTGCTTGGGCAGAAACCCATGCTAGCTACACCACTTTTACGTCAGCAGAGCTTGTTGTGGGGATCGTTCAAAAGCCAGACGAGCGAGTTGCGAAAGCCCTGTTGCAGCTGATCACATCCCACTGCAAAGCGCTCGAAAACTCAGGATCACTGCGGTTGATGCCCGCGGACCAATTGACTCATGATTTTTTTATTGAATGTTACGCGGATTCTGCTGCGGTTCAGCAACGGACGATCACCGACATCGGCTCGCCCATGCTCACGCCGGACGTTTTGCCCGTGCGTAATTTCACCGTTATAGACATCGATCCTGCAGCTTGGCGCCAATCAAAGTGACGGAGCTGACGGGACAACTCGTTATTCGTCTCCAGACTCGTCCTTGGCATCATCAGCACCAGGCGCAGCGTCGTTGAACCAGCCAAGTAAAGCAGCCGAAATCATGTGGGCTTGTTTGCCGCTGCTGATATTGAACTTGCTTTGCATCTTATAAATGCCGCTGCGTTTCTGATAGCGGCGGATGGAAACCTTGGGTTGGCCGTAATCGCCTGTCTTCTTGTCCATCTCGACGAACTTGTACATGATCGTCGTCCAATTGCCGCGGGTCAGGATTTTCTTATCGACCTGTTTCACGACCAGCCGGTCATCTTGGGTAAACTCAACACTTAGATCATCAATATTATCGGACATAGGTGCCTCCTTGGAGGAATTAAACAGGTAAAAAAAAAGCCAGCTCGCGCTGGCACTTTTTGAAACAACAAATAATTAACGCTTCGAGTACTGGAACCGACGACGGGAACCAGCCAAACCGTACATCTTACGCTCTTTCTTGCGGGCATCGCGGGTGATCAGACCGTTGGTCTTGAGCACTTTACGCATGTCTGGATCTGTCTCCGCGAGGACGCGCGAGATTGCATGGCGGATCGCGCCAGCCTGACCATTCAAACCGCCACCAAGAACGTTCACGAGGATGTCGTACTTGCCGACAGTGTCTGTGAGTTCGAGGGGTTGCATGATGACCATTTTTGACGTGTCGCGAAGCATGTAAACGTCCATCGGACGCTTATTGATCGTGATCACGCCAGTACCCGGTTTCATATAAACACGGGCGATAGCGGTTTTACGTTTGCCTACTGCGTGCAGGTATTTAACTTTTGCCATGGATTAACGAGCTCCGCTCTTCTGCAGACGGGGTTTCATAGCGACCGGCTTCTGGGCGACATGGGGATGCTCGCTGCCAGCGTACACTTTTAAATTCAAACCAACCTTGCGACCAAGCGGTCCCTTCGGAAGCATGCCTTTGATGGCGTGCTCAAGGATACGCTCTGGAAACTTAGCCAACTGGTTCTCCGCCGAGATCGATTTGATCCCGCCGACCCAACCGGTGTGGTGATGGTAAAACTTGTCCTTCATCTTGTTGCCGGTGAACTTCACCTTTTCGGCATTGATAACCACGACAAAGTCGCCGGTATCGAGATGCGGAACAAAAGTAGGCTTGTGCTTACCGCGCAAAACGCGGGCCACTTCGGTTGCCAAACGACCAACAGTCTGGTCTGCGGCATCAACCACAACCCACTGCTTTTTAATGTCTGCTGGCTTGATACTGTAGGTTTTCATTAACCTGGAACTCCAAAAGGATCGCACTCAAAACTCGCAAAACAGGCTGTGCGTATAACTGAACCTGGACCGGACCGTCAACACAAGACTGACCCTTAGAGGATCATTAACTGATTAGTACCTGCTTAGCGCCTAATCAGTAACTGATTAGGCCTGGGGCCCTCGGGCACGGAATCACATCCCGGATGTTGCCCATACCGCTGACATACTGGACCAGACGCTCAAAGCCCAGCCCAAATCCAGCGTGAGGACACGACCCGTACCGGCGCAAATCCAGATACCACTGCATGTCCTCCACCGGTAGGCTCATCTCCCTCATCCGGCCTTCCAGCAGGTCCAGCCGGTCTTCACGCTGGCTGCCACCAATGATTTCGCCGATTCTGGGAGCCAAAACGTCCATTGCCGCCACGGTCTTGCCGTCGGGGTTTTGTTTCATGTAGAAGGCTTTGATTCCCTTGGGATAATCCGTGACGATGACCGGCGCCTTGAAGATAACATCGGTCAAATAACGTTCATGTTCCGACTGCAAATCGATTCCCCATTCCACTGGAAACTCGAATTTCACCGGAGCCTTTTTCAGCTCGGCCACGGCGTCGGTATAGGTCAAATGAGCGAATTTTGATTCGGCCAGGCGGGCCAACTCATCGACCTTGATCGTCTGGTACTGCTTTTCGAGAAACTCAAGTTCCGGGCGGCAATCTTTGACGGCCCCGGCAAAAAGGTGCTTCAAAAAGTCCTCGGCCAAAGCCATGTCTTCCTTCAGGGTGGCAAAGGCCATCTCTGGTTCAATCATCCAAAACTCAGATAAATGCCTGGTTGTATTGGAGTTTTCGGCCCTAAAAGTCGGGCCAAACGTATAAACGTCCCCAAGCCCCATGGCCATAAACTCGCCCTCCAACTGACCGCTGACCGTCAAGTGGGCGTGCTTCTTGAAAAAATCTTGGCTGTAATCAACCGAACCGCTCGGAGTAGTCTTGATTTTCGTCAGGTCCATGGTGGTCACAGTAAACATTTCGCCGGCGCCCTCACAGTCGCTGGCGGTCACAATCGGCGTGTGAACCCAACGAAAGCCTCGGGACTGAAAAAAATCATGAACATGCCAAGCCAATGCACTGCGCAATCTGAAAACTGCCCCAAACGTGTTGGTGCGTGGACGCAAATGGGCGATGTCCCGCAAAAACTCGATCGAATGGCCCTTTTTCTGGAGCGGATAGGTCTCGGGATCCGCCTCGCCAAAAACCTCAATCGCTGACGTCTGGACTTCCCAAGCCTGGCCCTTGCCCTGAGACTCCTTGAGGACTCCCTCGATTCGGACCGCGGCGCCGGTTTGACAACGTGGGAGGGCGTCAAAAGCAGGCGTTCCGGCATCCACCACACATTGGAGGGTGTCTTGGCAGGAGCCGTCATTGATGACGACAAAGGCAAAATTTTTGGATTCGCGGCGGCTTCTCACCCAACCGCACACGGAAACTTTTTGACCAGAAGTGCCGCTCGACAGTAACTGGCTGACTTTTTGACGTTTTTCAAAATTCATAATGAATAAACTCTCTGAACTTGAACGTTTTATGACCGTGCTCGGATCGCCTTCAGGTGCCTCTCTTCGAGAGCCACTAAATTTCTCCAAGTATTGAACGGAACGAAATGGTGCACGGCGTTCGCCTTGTCAGATCCGACTTTTTCTTTTGGCCGTGCCTCACTTGCGACCTCATAGTAGACAGCCAAGGTGTTGCGCGCAACCCGGTACCAATTGAAACGCTCGACCTGGACTTTGCCCGCCGCAATGAGTTTCTGGCGCAAGGCTTCGTCGGTCAACAGGCTTTTCATGGCGTTGGTCAGTTGCTCGATGCTGTGCGGATCAATCATTAAAGCCGCGTCGCCAACAACTTCCGGAATGGAAGAACCATCGGATGTGACGACTGGCGTGCCACTAGCCATGGCCTCCAAGGGCGGCAGTCCAAAGCCTTCATAAAGGCTCGGGTAGGCCACCAAGGTCGCTTTTGCATAAAAAGCCCGCAGGGTTTCGTCATCGATAAAGCCTTTGAAGACAATATCCTTGGCATAATCCTTGACTCGCAGTTGCACAGCAGCAAACAGGGGGCTTTCGCCGCCAATCAGCACCAGCTTCGGTTTCAAATGAGGATTATTGCGCCGCAATTGCACATAGGATTCGATCAGAATGTTGATGTTTTTACGCGGCTCCAGTGATCCCACATAAAGAATAAATTCTCCGAGCTCCTTGGCCTCAGCGTGAAAGGCCCTGGTCACGCCTTCACCAGTGCTCTCACCAGCGCCCTGACCCGCGCGTTCGCCTTCAATCCCAGACCGCCGCAGGAAGATGTCATCCACCGCCCAGTAAACGAGGCTTACTTTGTCGGCTGTCAGGCCGCAAAAGTGCAGCAGGTCATTCTTTGAATTATTGCTGCAGGTGATCACCCGCGAAGCCCGGCGCGCAAGGCGCGGAATGATGAAGTTGTAGACCGTCCGAAAAGTAAAACTGTACCATTGCGGATTCACCACAAAGCACAAGTCGTGAATGTGCACGACGGAAACGCCCCGATAGAATAATGGGGCTACGTTGGCAGGCGAATGCAGCAAATCAATCTTGTGGCGGCGCGCCAAGATTGGCAGCCAGAATTGCTCCCAAACGTGATTCAAGAAACTTTCGCCCTCGCGCAGGTCAGACTCGATCACGCGAACGTTGGGATGGTTCCATTCCGGTCGACCAGCCTGACCGTGCCCAGTAAAAATAAAGTAGTCATTTTCCCGGTCAATCTCCACCAGAGTGCGAATCAGGTTGAACGCCGCGCGCTGCACACCGGTTCGTTTGGCCACAAGAAATCGGCCGTTAATTCCAATGCGCATCTGCCATACCTCTAAGGTTTTCAACTCTCTTGAAATCGCCTGATTCCCCTAAGGCGGAGACACTGCCAACTTCCTTGCCCCGGCCGCAGGCCTCGTAGATTGCCAGGGTTTGACGAGCCATTATTTCCCAAGAAAACTGGCGGGCATGCTCCAAGCCGTGTTCTTTCATGCGCGTGCGGGCCGCAGTATCATCAAATCCGGCGCGCAGGGCTCGGGCCATGTCCTGATAATCAAATGGATTAGCAAAGATAGCCAAATCCCCGACGACCTCGGGCAAACTGGAAGACCGCGCCACGACCACCGGCGAACCGCACGCCAGGGCTTCGAGGGGTGGCAAGCCAAAGCCTTCGTAGGTTGATGGATAAACAAAAAGATCCGTCAGGGAATACACCGCCGGCAAATGCTCCTCATTGATAAACTTCGAAAAGAAAATCAAATGTTTCTTACCGTACTGCTCGGCAATGCTGAGGATTCCCGCATCAAACGGGCAAGCCAGCACCAGGGGAATCTTCAACCCTGAATAACTGTAAGCCCGCACCAACTGGTGCACGTTCTTGTGGGGTTTGTTGTTGGTCAGACAAAACACGAACCGCTCGGGCAATTCATAAATGTCGCGCACATATTGCAGCGCCTCTGGGTCAGTGACCCGGCGATAGTTGGGCGACACACCGTTATAGGTTACCGCGATTTTCTCCGGCGATAATTTCAGTGTTCTGATGATTTCGTCGCGACTGAATTGGCTCACGGTCAAAATAGCTTCGGAACGCCTGATGCAACGCTTCACAAAAAAACTGTAATAGGCGCGATGAAACGGCGTGTAAAACTGAGGTAATACCATGTGATTCAAGTCGTGGATGGTCATGATGGTTTTGCATGGCGAATAAAACGGCGCCACGAACGAGGGCGAATGAAAAAGATCAGCGCGCAAGCGGCGCAGGAGGCTCGGCAGTTCGACTTGCTCAAAGAGACTGATCCAACGCGTCCGCGCCTGGACCAGTTCCATGTTGGAAGGCAATTGCATTGCTTCGAGGGGGCTGCCGTCATTGACGAAAATAAAAAAACGGTGATCCCCACCAGCTTGGCGCAGGCAACTGATTAGCTCGTGAACGTAACGGGCAATCCCGTGCATCGTCCCTGATTTGAGCATTCGCGCATCAATGGCTATCCGCACAACCCCTCCGCGATCCAATCTGCTTGGTCTTAGCATCTTTTCTAATAAAGTGCCTTAGCCCAGAGCTCGATTCATCGCAAAGGGTTTGCGTTTAACAGTGAATTGCGTTCAAAACGCCAAACCGAACTCGACCGCCGGCTCAAGCTGCGTCATATACCTGCGCCGTAATGTAGCCTTTTCATCCAAGGCCAATGCCACGTGGTCGGCATCCAGATTGTCCGCGTCCTTGAACTTTCCCTCGAAGTGGCGGACGCCTACATGGGCGCCGATTGCCAGCGGAATCGCCTGAGAAACCCAGCGGTAGCCGAAACGGGCATGCCCCGTCGCCCCCGTTGCCGTGTAGCTGTGAAGGGTTTTACCGGCATCATCAACGACAAGATTGGTGCCCGATTTCTTGCTCGCCCTCAAGGAGAGCTGGCTCGGGTTCGACCTCCAGGATCCTTCCATCGTGCGAACTCCAGCGCCGAGGGTCCAGAACCATCCCGACATGTTTGCCGGGTTGCCAAAGCGACTCAGCATCAGGGCAACGTGACGCCCGCTGGTGATCATCGATTCGCCGGTGATGAGCACTTTTTCCTCTGGATACTCCTCGGCTTGATTCATCAATCCCGACTCGATCCCCAAAGAAACCGAACCGAAGTTGAATTCGCCGCGAAAGGCCGTGTCACGACTCATATTCGTCACCGGAATGGTCAAAACAAAGGAGCGTGACCCCGCACCAGACGAACTCCCGGAACCACTGGAACCGGGTGAACCACCAAATGGCGCGCCTCCACCCGATTTGGGCGGGCCGGCAGCAAATCCAGTCGCGGCAGCCAGATAAATGCCTATCAAACCCACAAGAGCCGGCGCAATCTTGATGCCGATGCTAATTTTGGTGGAATTAAACGTTTTCATGAGGCACCCCCTGAATATCGATAAAAGATCGATAAAAGATCGATAAAAGATCGAAGGCCGAGCGACGAATGTTCGAAAAGGACCTTGGCCTTACCTTGCTCCAATTGTATCAACTTGCTATTCGGAGACCCCCCTCCGTCAAAACTATGGCGAAGGCGCCTCAAAACCCCTCGGGATGCCCCACGATGACTTTGAACAACGCTGATATCACAGCTAAAAAACGCCCACGGGCCCTGCTCGTCTCCCTGCAACTACCCGGCGTCAACGACCAGGAGCATGGGGCATCCCTGGCCGAACTTGGCCGTTTGGTTCACACGCTTGGGATGGATGTTGCTGAAACCCTTAGCCAAAAACGAAAATCCCCGGCCGCCGGTTCGGTCGTGGGCCAAGGCAAATTGAAGCAAATCGCCCGCTGGACTGGCGGGACTGGCATCGTGACGTCCAACAAACCCGTCGTGCGCACGAGGGCCGGCGTTCACAAGCTAAGGGATGACGACGAGTTAAACGACGAGAATGGCGACGAGTTCAGCGATGACCTTGCTGACCGTAATTTCGAAGCCCTAGAAAAACCTGATGGTGAGGATGGCGATATTGATGATTCCGTTATCCCAGAGGATCAACAGGTCCAGTTTGTCGTTTTTGACAACGAGCTGACCCCGACTCAATTGCGAAATTTGAACGCCGCACTTGGCGTTGATGTGATGGACCGCACGGGCGTCATCGTCGAGATTTTTTACCGCCACGCCAAAACACCAGCCTCGCGTGCCCAAGTCGAGATTGCCCGTCTGACTTATCTTGCCCCCCGCATCCGCGTGACCGGGGCGGGCGAACGTCAAGGCGGGGGCATCGGCGCCAAGGGTGTGGGCGAAACCGCCCACGAACTCGAAAGCCGGCGCATCCGCGACAAGATCGCCGCCCTGCGTCGCGAAATTGAAGTCATCAACAAGGAACAGGCCCTACGCCGCGCGCGCCGCAGCGAGCACTTGAAGGTTGCCCTGGTTGGCTACACCAATGCCGGCAAGTCCTCCCTTATGCGGGCTCTGACCAAGAGTGAGGTCTTGGTTGCCGACAAGTTGTTTGCAACATTGGACACCACCGTGCGCATCATGCACCCCGAGACCAAGCCGCGCATCCTGGTTTCTGACACAGTGGGGTTCATCAAAAAACTGCCCCACGATCTGGTGGCGTCATTTCGTTCGACCCTGGACGAGGCGCTGGACGCATCGCTGCTGATGTTCGTTGTTGATGCCGCGGACCCGGCATTTCGTTCACAACTTGAAACCACCAAAAAAGTTCTAGGTGAAATCGGCGCTAACCATGCCGACACACTTCTTGTTTTGAACAAGGTCGACATGCTTACCGAACTCGATATCGCCGCCCTTAAACGTGAGTTCAACGACGCGGTATTTTTGTCGACCAAAGATAAAAAAAGCGTCGCGGCCTTGCATGAGTTGATCCAGGAGCATTTTGCCCGCGGCATGATGGAGGCCGAAGTTTTTGTGCCCTACGCAAAAAGCGCCGCTGCAGCAGAGATTCGCGGCTCGATGATCGTCCTTTCGGAAACCCACGATGACGAAGGAACGCGCTTAACGGTGAAATGCTTCAAAGCAGATCTAGACCGACTGGAAAAGCAGCACGGAATTAAATGCTCTGACGCTTGATGGGCGGCCCACCCAAGAATCTTTGACGATCAGGAAATTATTCTTTAAAACTGAAGGGGCTGGAATGCCATTCATTCATGAAAGTTGGCTATGAAAGTCATCGCCCATCGCGGCGCCAATCGCGAAGCCATCGAGAACAGCCGCTCTGCCTATGAAAAGGCCATTGGGAGCGGTGCCACGCGCATTGAACTGGATGTTCAACTGAGCCGAGATGGCCACGCCGTCATCATGCACGACGACCGCTTGGGGCATACCGTCAAGATTGGCGAGGACAAGTTGCTGATTTCTTCCCTGAACCGCAGCGACCTTGCCGGAATTCGCCTGAAAAATGGTGAACCCCTACCCTTTCTCGATGAGATTCTGGATGAGTTCGCCGACCGGATCGAACTCAACATTGAAATCAAGGGGCGCAGCCCGCAACTCGCCGACGTTGTCGCACGCATTTGCAAAAATCACGGCCGCCTCGACGCCTTTGTCATTTCGTCATTTGAGGCCGAGCCATTAGTCTATTTAAAAGAGCACCATCCCCAAATTGAACGCGCCTGCCTTTGGGGTATGGACAACCTGCTGGGGCCGAGTTTCAGCCGCTTTGCGCCGCCTGTTTTTATGATGATGGCCGGGGCCAAGATTTTTCACCCCATTGCCGATTGGATCGATGGCCGCCTCATGGACCAGGCCAAGGCTCGCGGTTGGAAGGTCTACGGTTGGGTGCCCATGGCAGGTGAGGAATCGGGACGCGAGAGCCTGTGGAATTACTTGGCCGCCCTGGAAGTTGACGGATTATGTACAAATTACCCGCGCGAAATGGCAGCGTGGTTGACTGGAGTGGAGCATGAACAGCAACGCATCAGAAAACTCAGCCCCGGCATCCGGCACTGATTCCAGCCCAGGCTTGAAATCAAGTTCGGGCGGCGGTGCAGGCGGCAGTGCAAGTGGCAGTGCAAGTGTCAATGCCAGAGCCTGGCAGATCACGCGCCTTTCCCCCAACAAGGGCCCATCCTTGCGCTACGGCGTCTCCCTGCCAACGGGATTCACCACAGAACAAATGGCGCGCTTTGTCGTTTTCATCAACGGACGCACGGAATGGATTGAAAAGTATGCGCACCTGCCGGTTGATTTGCAGCTGGAAGACGACATCGGATTTTTGACGTGGGACCATCGTGGCCAGGGAGCCTCCGGGGGCGAGCGGGCCTTCATTGAGGACTACGAGGAATATACGGATGATGCCCACCGCGTCCTCCATAGAATCGTCAAGCGTAAACCCTACATCGTCATCGGTCATTCAATGGGCGGGCTCATTGCCCTTCACGCCATCATGAAGGGTTTGCTCAAGCCCGACGTGCTGGTGTTGTCGTCACCCCTTTTAGGTTTGCCGGGCAAACCCCTACCCAGTGTCCTAGCCCGTCCGATCGCAAACATTTTGGGGCGGATCCCGTCGGCGTGCCGCTTGTCCAGTGGGGCGGGCGCCTTTTCCAAAGGGCCTTTTGAGGGCAATGCATTAACGAGCGATTTCGACCGCTATGAATTCCTCAAGGCGACACCCTATCCGTTGGGGGGCGTGAAATTCGGTTGGGTGCGCGCGACGTTTGAAGCGATCGATTTTGTGAACGATCCGTATAACCTGAAAAAGTTCAATACGCCGACTCTGATCCTTTCCGGCTCAGATGAACGCGTGGTGGATCCGGGGGCAATCCAGACGTGGATCCAAAATGCGGTTGCCCATACGACTGCCAGGATCGAATTTAACGTGATCCACGGCGCGCGCCATGAACTCTTTTCCGAGACGCCGACCTACTATCAAAAGGCAATTGATCTAGTCCGCCAGTTTATTGATTGAAGGAATTTCGTCACAATTCTTCGTTAGCCCCGCAGGGACCGTCCAGTAAGCCGCTCCAACGTCGTTAAGATGCCAATCAAATGCCCATCGTCGAATGCCCGCCGAACAAACGTCTGATTTTCTTCTAGGTTGATTTCCACTAATTCAATATTAGTACGACGCGCGAATTCGCGGACTA
>CANFEB010000024.1 GCA_947445775.1 Oligoflexales bacterium
CACTTGGCCTTAATCGCGCCGAAAATCACTCAGGCAAATTCTGAGTTGCTTCTTGATGGTATCAAGCACAAGTCAAAAAGAAGGGGTCGCGCTTCTATTGCCGGGCGTTATAAAGTTAGCCCCCGAAGGGAATCTTCTGCCGGCGGAAGCGACATTTGAATTGCGCGTGACTTTGACCGAATCACAAGGAGAGTTGTTGGACAGAGCCCGCGAGGTCTTGTCCCATAGCGGCCGCATGCCGTCGCTGCCCGAGATTCTGGTTAAAGCCCTCGAAGATTTGCTGGATAAACGTGACCCACTAAAGAAAGCCGAACGGGCGAAAGCACGCGCAGAAAACTCTCCTTCCTCAGGGAAGGAAGCCTCGGACGAAGTAGAGGCCGAGGCAGATGCAGTCTCAAACCTCGCTTCCCCGGGGAATGGCGATCATAGCGAAGATAATTTGACCTTGCGGTGTCGTCGCCACAATCAAGCCGCTGCCGAACAAGAACTTGGCACCGGTTTCATGGCGCAGGCGCGCAAGCGCGCAGCTGGGGCGGCCAGCCTGGCCATTTAAACAGGTGGCGATGGCACAAAAAATCGCCGATCTAGGGGGATGACAAATATTGCCTAAAGAATTCCATCGTTTGATGGAAACCACAAATGGGACGATATTGCTGATTAGTTGAGGGAATGAAGTCGCTGAAAAATGTCACGTTGATCGGCAAAACAGACTCAACACCAAGGTTTGCCGAAGTAAGCGCCGGGCTGACGGGCAGAGTAAGCACAACCAACCCAAAAATACTCGGGGGAAACTCAATACGAAACGCTCTTTTATCTGAAACAAAACACTTCCTTGATGATACGATCCAGCAATGACATCGCTCTACTACCAAAACCTTGTCGAGTCCACCGAAGCCCGACGTCAGGCTTTGCTGAGTCACCCGATTTATGGGGCTGTGGTCCATTTGGAATCTTTGCGGATTTTTATGGAGCACCACGTCATCGCCGTCTGGGACTTCATGACACTGCTGAAATCATTGCAACTGCGCCTGACCTGCATGAATTTGCCGTGGATCCCAGTCCGAGATGCCAATGCCGCCCGGATCATAAATGAAATTGTCTTGATCGAGGAATCCGACGAGATCTCACCGGGAATTTATCGCAGCCACTTTGAAACCTATTTGCTGGCCATGGGCGAGGCGGGAGCTTCCACCACTGGTATTAACAGTGTTTTGACGGATGGCATCGAAGCCGCAAATGTACCCAATGCCTGCAAACAATTTGTTCAAACCACATTTGCTGCGGTTGAGGGCCCCACCCACATTACTGCAGCAGCGTTTTTGATGGGACGGGAAGATCTAATTCCCCAAATGTTCAAGCGCATGACGGGGCAATTGCCTCCTAATGGCCATGTCAATTTCAAACTCTACCTTGACCGGCACATTGAGGTTGACGGCGGCGATCACGGGCCGAATGCGCGGCGACTTCTGGAGTCGCTGTGTGGCAATGACCCCGCCAAGTGGAATGACGCCCGCACCGTGTCACTTGCCGCCCTCGAGGCACGGATACATTTGTGGGACGCGGTCATGGCGAGCATTACAAAACATTCAAGGTTTAGGTCCGGCGCAAAATACTAAGCGGCCCTGCGAAATCCGGGCAACTCCATCAGAAATCACACGCGCGGCTCGGGTAACTCCAAGACGGGGGAACGACCGGCGAGAATGAACTCTGCTCACCGTCAACGAACATATTGGCTCCCACCACGGAGAATCCGCTGACGGAAATCCCAGAAATCGAACAAAACTCAATCGTCTTGTCGTCAGTCATATGGCGGAATTTCATTTGAATGCTGTCTGCCAACGTGACGACGGGGTAACCAAATCCCGGCACCCAAATACGCTTTGAAGCCGCCATTGTCATAGATTGCCCTGAAACGTTTAGCTGGCAAGCCCACCCTTTGCAAATAATACGTCCAGGGCTACTCCAATTTCTTGAGACTATTTCCAACGCCTCTTCCGATAAACCGAGCATAGGCAGAATTTTTTCCACAGCAATTTCGGCTTCGCCATGCTCGGCAGCGTCGACAAGGATTTTTTGAAATGTCAGCAGATCTTTGGTGCGAAGCCCGCGCTCTTTGTTGATGGTGATGCTGGCTTGGAGTCGCGCCGAATTATCCTGTTCACGGCGAGGGCCGCAGGAAGTCATGCCCCCGAATAATAGAGCTAAAAAAATGCCCCCAATTGCCTGACTGGAATTTCGCAGAAACATTGAGGAAAGTGATGGCATGTGTTGATCCCAACCTTGGTTATGGTTGGGAATGGAATTGCAAATTGAGGACCAATTTGTCCCTGAAATTAGAGCTGTTATTTCAGGTTGTTAGTAAAACAGAGGTGTTGTAAAAGCTTTATTATTGTCAATAATTATGGCACCCGGCATCCGCGCTGGATCTGCCGGCGCGTCAGCGGAGCATTGCCTGTGGAGATTCCATTCGAACGCCTGGAAGCCGAGACCCTTCGCCAGGTCGTCGAGGAATTTATTTCGCGCGAGGGCACAGACTATGGTGAGCATACGTATAGCCTTGAGGAAAAAATAGCTCAGATCACCGAATTGCTGCGCATTCGCAAAGCCGTTCTCGTGTTTGACCCTACGACCGAGAGTGTCAATATTGTCTCCCGCTGATCCTCACGCCAGACACAAGATGATGGGGTTACGAATGTGACGGAAAAATCCATTAAAATAGTCACTTGGAACGTAAACTCGGTTGGCCAGCGCCTCTCCCGGATGTTGGCCTTTCTGGACCGAGAGTCCCCGGACTTCCTTTGCCTGCAAGAACTCAAGGGTGCTGACGAAAAATTTCCAATGGCAGCCGTTGTCGAAGCCGGCTACCGGGCCGAAGTATTTGGCCAAAAGGGCTACAATGGCGTGGCTATCCTGAGCCGGCATACTCCCGTTCTAGTCACCCGTAATTTCGGCGACGGGGTCGATGACCCGGCAGCGCGATTCATCGCTGCAACGTATGAACTGGCTGGCTGCCTAAAACCGCTGACTGTGATGAGCGCTTACATTCCCAACGGGCAAGCCATCGGCTCGGAAAAGTTCATTTATAAACTCGAATGGTTTCAACGCCTGCGCAAGTATTTGGCGACGCACCACAAGCCAGACGACCTGGTGGCGCTGGTCGGCGACTTCAACGTGGCTGCGTCCGATATCGACGTCTATGATCCGGTGGCCTGGCGCGAACACATTCATACATCAACTCGCGAACGTCAGGGCCTGCACCAGATGACCACCTTTGGTCTCGTTGATACCTTTCGGCACCTGTATCCTGAAGACCCCGGTTATTCGTGGTGGGATTACCGCCAGATGTCATTTCCGCAGAATAAGGGCCTACGCATCGACATGGTTTATGCCACTAAACCACTGGCTGAAAAATGTCGCGAGGTCCGCGTGGATCGCAATGAGCGCAAACAGGGATCTGTCGAAGGAGATAAACCGTCGGATCACGCACCGGTGATTGCCACATTTGATTTAAGCAACCCGAGGATAATATGACCGCAGCCTCAAGCAACAAAAAGCGCCACGGCCTGAGCGCCGATGAAATAATAGCTGACTACCGCATTGGCTACTTGAGCCGCCAAGCCAGCCTGATCGGCCGCAAGGAAGTGCTGACGGGAAAGGCCAAATTCGGAATTTTTGGCGACGGCAAGGAAGTCGCCCAGCTGGCGATGGCACGGGTATTCAAAAAAGGCGACTGGCGCAGCGGCTATTACCGCGACCAAACGTTTATGTTTGCCACTGGCGCCTGCACCATCAAGCAATTTTTTGCGCAACTTTTCGCCGACACCAACCTAGATCACGATCCGGCATCGGGCGGGCGCCAGATGAACAACCATTTCGCCACGCGCTATCTGACACCCGAAGGCGAATGGACTTCCCAAAAAACCAGCTTCAACACATCAGCCGATATCTCGCCAACGGGCGGGCAGATGGCGCGCCTTTTGGGCTTGGCCTACGCCTCGAAAATCTATCGTCAGAGTCGTGAACAAAGCAGCGGGGCGGAATCTTCCGCAAAATTTTCCATCAACGGCGATGAAATTGCTTTTGGCACGATCGGCAACGCCAGCACCAGCGAAGGACTCTTCTGGGAAACGATGAACGCCGCCGGCGTCCTGCAAGTCCCCCTGTTGATGTCGGTGTGGGATGACGAATACGGCATTTCCGTCCCGGCGCAGTATCAGACGACCAAGCAATCCATCTCAAAAATCATGGCTGGTTTCGAAAGTGAACCGGGCCTACCAGCCTTTCACATGCAAGTCGTCAAGGGCTGGGATTACCTGGCTCTTGTTTCGGCCTATGAAGAGGCGGCGACCATTTGCCGGCAGCAACACATGCCGGTTCTCTTTCACGTCGTCGAGATGACCCAGCCCCAGGGCCATTCGACTAGCGGCAGCCACGAGCGCTACAAAAGCAAGGAACGCCTTGCCTATGAAGATTCCATCGATTGCCTGACGAAGATGCGCGAATGGATTCTCGCTGAAAGCATTGCAAGCCTTGGGGAACTTGAAAGGCTTGAGGCCGAGGGCCGCGCCCAAGTTGAAACCTGGCGCGAGGAAGCCTGGCACGAATATCTGGCCCCCCTCGAAGCCGAGCGCAGTGAAGTTGTCGCCCTCTACAATCGCATGCAGGGTGAATCCCACCACGCTGAACTGGTGGCACGCGCCGCCCAGGATTTGCTGCGCGCGCCAGCCCTGATGCGCCGGACGATCCACAGTTCCATGAGGCGGACTCTGATCGCCCTCCGTGATGAGGCGTCGGAATCCAAAGAAGAATTGCGCCAAAAGATCGCTCACTACGCCCAGGAAAACCAACAGCGCTATTCGTCGCATCTATTCTGCGAAACGAGTCGCTCGCCGTTGGCCGTGCCAGAGGTAAAACCCGTCTACGGAGACTCGCCAGAAAAAGTCGACGGGCGTCAAGTCATTCAAAAGTTCTTTGATATCCATCTAGGGCGTGATTCGCGAGTTTTCATTGTTGGCGAAGACATCGGAAAACTTGGCGGCGTTAACTTGGAATTTGATGGCCTGCAGGCCAAATTTGGCGAGTCCCGCGTCACGGACACAGGGATTCGCGAGGCGACGATTCTAGGCCAAGGCATTGGCGCTGCCATGCGCGGTCTGCGCCCGGTCGTGGACATTCAATATCTGGACTATCTGCTTTATTGTTTCCAGGGCATGAGTGATGACCTAGCCACCCTGCACTACCGCACGGTTGGCGGGCAGGTAGCACCGGTCATTGTCCGCACCAAAGGGCATAGACTCGAGGGCATCTGGCACACTGGGTCGCCGATGGGAATGATCCTCAGTGGCATCCGCGGCATCCACGTCTGCGTCCCACGCAACATGGTCCAGGCCGCAGGTATGTACAACACCCTGTTCAAGGGCGACGACCCGGCCTTGGTGATCGAAGTCCTGAACGGATACCGGGTTAAAGAAGACATGCCCTCCAATGTTGGCGAATACACGGTCCCGCTCGGCGTGCCCGAAGTTTTGGCCGAAGGCACGGATGTCACCCTGATCACCTACGGTGCTTGCGTTCGTGTAGCTCAAGAGGCCGTCAAAATGCTAGTCGATGTTGGCATAAGTGTTGAATTGATTGACGTGCAAACGCTGTTGCCTTTTGACCGTTACGGACTCATTTTGGATTCGATTAAAAAAACCAATGCCGCGGTTTTCCTAGATGAGGACGTCCCGGGTGGGGCAAGCGCCTACATGATGCAAGAAGTCCTTGAAAAACAGGGCGCATACGAATACTTGGACTCTATGCCAAGAACGATCGCGGCACGCGAGCACCGCGCGGCATACGGTTCCGACGGAGATTATTATTCGAAGCCCAATGCCGAACAGATTTTTGATGTGATTTACAATATGGCTCACGAACGCAATCCGGGGCAGTTCCCGGCTTACTGAAAAACGAGGAAGACGAACATGTATAAAAAATTTTTTGGAACTGTTGCTGCCGCAGCGGCTTTAACCGCCGTCATGACAATCTCTTCGGCAAGTGAAGCCAGGGCAGAATTGGCCTACCGCCGCCTGCTTGTGACTACCGGCATCATCGTCGACGGGGGCCGCGTCACAATGAGCCCAGATTATTCATTCCGTCCAAATATCTTGCTGACCAACCGCATTGTTGCCCAACTCTCTGGCCCAAATTGCCGGTCCTATGTCCAAGCAGGCCAATACACCGGAAATCCGCGTCCGCTTTTTGCGCAACGCATGAATCGCTTCGCCGATGGTTCGTTTGAAGTCGCCTTTGGTTCCCTAAATTGGACCGCTTTCGAAATTACCCAGCCCTACGGAACGGCGCCTTCCGTTTGTGATCTGCACCTGTATGCACTGCTTGACAGCGGTGTAACACCGGCACCTGTTAATCCAGTAAATCCAGTAATTCCGGTGGACCCCGGCAATCCACCGAGCAACCCAGTTGACGTTCACGAAGAACTTCTTGGCGTGGTTAATTACAGCGGTGGTTTTGGCCGCGACCTTCCAGTGGTCCTAAGTGGCCGGAACACCCTTGATGGATTTGTCACTACCATCCGCGTCGCCATTCCTGAATTCTGCAAGCAGACGGAAGTGCTCGATGTCGGCACCATTTCTGAGGGCAAGTTTGACCCAGCCACTCCGTCAAGGAACCTACAGAACACCTTCATCGTCAATGGCGGGCAAGGCCTGCGTGCCAGCGAGATTCTGGTCACCCTGAACGGTCCGTTTGATGCGCAGTGCGGCATCCCGGTCTACGTCAAGATGAAGAGGTAAATGACCACGATCCTCTGTCAGAATGAAGCCGCGAGGGAGACCGTCCAAGCCCGACCAGGTAGCGGCACGCCCCAGACATCCGAGTAGCCGGTCTTGCCGGATTGCCCTGACGACGTCTGATAGGTGGTGGCCATGGCATCGGCAACATTGGTCACGGCAATACCTAAATCAAAATCAAGGACCCGCGAACAGATCGTCATCGTATCCTCCGCACAGCGCCACTTGATATCAATGGCAGCATCGTGGATCCACCATGGCGGAAGTTCGATATCATTGGCAACATCGCGGTACACCGATCCACGACGGCGTGACGTCCAGCGTGCGACAACTGAGCGCCAGGGCTTACGAAAAACAGGCTGTGCGACACTGATGGCCCCCTGATCAAACGGCACTCCGGGAATCCTCAATTCCCCAGTGTTTTGAGTTCGGAACCAAACCCAAGAAGCACTCGCCCGCATGGCTCCTGGACTTAGTAGATCCAAGGATTTTTCGGCAGAAAATTCAACACCCGTGACCGAACTGGCATGGGAAAGATTCACCGCACGGTAACTGGAAATACTCGACGGCACGATGACGATGGCATCCTTACGCTCATCACGAAAGATCGCCACATGCACGGCGCGCCCACCAGTATCGTCTTCGTGATCCAATCCAAATTCAATGTGACTGACGCCCTCAGCCCGAAGATCTGGTGCCGCCATCACGAGCGCCCCATCACCGTCGGATTCAAGCAAACTTGGAGGTCGCTCCTCCGTCGCCAACTGCCCATAAGGGCGGACAGAAAAAAAAGCGGGCAACCGCCAACCAAGTGACCAGGCCGGGCGTGGGGACATTGTCGAAGAGCCGCCGTAGGTTGCAAGATCGACCTTGGCCTCAACACTCCCAACATTGAAGTCTTGATCGCTAGTGCGCAGCGCCGCAATCGCGTGGCGCACACTTCGTAAAACAGTGGTTGACGCACCGGCGCCGCCAAGCGAGTCAAAATCCGAAATGCCAGACGAATTGACAGCCGAGTTGACAGCCGACTGGTCGACACGCAAAACCACTCGGCATGCCGCAAAATCGCCGATGCACCCGCCACGCCAACCAAGATCGGCCGTCTGAGTTGTGATTCGCCGCTCATCTTGATCACGAACAACCAAAATCGCGCCGCTGGGGTCATCAAGCCGGCGCCGGTCTGAAATCAAACCCACCGCTCCTTGAATCACATTTCCATCTGATGCTAATTTTTGTTCGACAGCAATTCGAGCAAGCCCAATATTATGTTCTTGTCGGGCCGGCAATTTATTTGAATCTCGCGCCAACGAAGGCAGACCCTGGCGTGATTGATTCCATATACCAAACGCCCTCACAGTCGTAGCATCTCCGCGCCACAAAAAAGCCGGCATCGCGAATCGCGAGACTCGATCATTATTGACGCGTCGGACCACCTCATCATCGCCATGATTTAGCGGCGTTCCTCCGTCATCGTAATATCGAAAGTTTCCACGGCTATTTAATTGACGCAGATAAAGTTGCGAGGTCGCGGCAGCCCCGGAATTTACCGCGCGCAGCCAAGAGGTCGTTCCTGCAGCAGCTACAGCGCCAGCACCAGCGCCAGCAACAGCACCAGCACCAGCACCAGCGACACTCATGGGCTCATCGGCAAATACTTGAAAACGCAGCGCCCCACGCGACGCAATCGCCGGAACTTCAAATGGCGCGCTACCAGAAGTCGCCTCCACCGCAGCGAAGGCCGGCAGATCCATTTCTTCGACGAGGGGCAAGGCTGCAAAGGGATCCGCAAGGGGCAAGTCATCAATAAAAATCTGGGTGAACCGGGCGTCTTGGCCACGGACCCTTGGCAGACTAAAACCAAAGGGCGATGGCCGTTCAGAGGCCACAGTCGCAAACGCACCTTGGCGTTTGAGGTGCGCCGCCAAATCATCCTGGGATGATCCGTTGGGGAAAAACCGAAGGCCCATCCCTGGATATTCCAGCCGTTGTTGATCGGGCCGACGACCACGCACAACCACCTGGTTGTCTTGGCCGTTTGCGATCAAACTCGAGGCCAGCAGCAGAAAAAAAATCAGATATAGAATCTGTGTTTTGGCCACTTTCATTCAACAGTCATCATCACTAGTCATTAGTCATTAGTCATTAGCCGTGATCAGTTATTGTTCAGCAAAACAAACTGCATGGGAAAGGCTTGCCCGGGGCTTGGTAGCATATAATGCGCTGGTTTTTCCGCTACCTTGCCGTTGGACCCGATGGGATAACCCCACATCAGTGACTGACTCCCATTGCTATCACCGACAATTAAATTAAATGACTTTTGATCATATACGAGGCCGTAAAAACCACTGCCGCTACCATTGAATGCGTGAATCGTCTCCACGGCTCCCGACATCAGATCGATGGAAACAATTTTTTTACCCGACGACATCTGCACAGAAGCAAAGGCCAGTAACAAGGATTTTCCGTTGCTTTTAGACTTTGGCGACGTTCCACCAACCGTCATTCCATTGGTAAAAATCGAAGTTGCTGCCAGATCAGTCGCATTGTGAGTCTCGTGGATGTCACCGAATTCGATCAGGTCGATATACTCAATGCCTTTTTTGCAATTCGGATCCGCGCTGAAACAAAGGCTCAGCATTGCCAATCGGTCGCCACTCCGGATAAATCCTGCGGGGTTGGAGTAACGAAGCGGTATACCATTGATCCCTGATTTCGTTTCATCGAGGTCGACTTCGGAATACTGCCCCGGTCCGATTCGACGCCAAGCATATATGGCCTGGCTGTTGTTGACGCGGTAGTTGGCATCAAGCCCCTGATGCAGAGCAAAAATATAGTCGTCGTCAGATTTGCCAGCCGTTGCTTTGAGCAAATCTGGATAAAGGTCCTCGCCCTTGACCACCGTCAAGTCAACGGGCCGAAACTTCACGCCAGACGCCGACCGCTTAAGATCGGCAGGCACGATGGCCACTGCATTGCGGGGTTGAGCGGGATCAAATTCCACCAGTTTTCCGGACGTATTCGCGGCAATCAACCAACGCAAAATATCGCCATCATTAAAAACGCGCAGAGTGTGAGGATCGCCATTTTCTGCGAGGGGAGTTGCCTGTTGAGCGGTGCGCCCAAGGGCAGTAAATGCGTTGTAATTAAGCTGAGGAACACGACGGGAAAACAGCGCCAGACCTTCGCCGGAAGAAGTTAGAAGCAGGTCCCCCGCCTCACCGGTTGAGACCGGGCAAAAACGGTCGGTCGGCAAGTCCAATGCCCAAAGGGAACTGGAAGAATAGGCAGAGTCGGTCGTTACTGTCGCAACAACTCCGGCCATATCAAGTGAAGATGCCAAGGACCCAGAATGCTTGGCTGTAGGGCAGTCCTCGCCTTCATCGACTAAAAAGGTCTGAGAAGGATCTCCCCCCATACCGCCGGCGGGATTCTGCGTGCAAGACGCAACCGTAAAAGCCATAATAGTCAGGAATTGTTTGAAATTAGTGTTGGTCATGGGATCAGGCAGCCTCCGGGAAATTCGATTGCGAATCCACTTATGCCTCTGACATTACCAATTATATGGCAGGACAACCAAGATGATACCGCAGCACCGCTGGCAGAATTATCCAACCTCAATTTTCAGCGTCATGTCCGCCGAGGCCAATGCCGTGGGGGCCGTGAACCTGGCTCAGGGATTTCCCGACTTTAATGGCCCAGAGGAGGTCATCCAGGCGGCTGGCGACGCCATGAAAAAGGGCCTCAATCAATACGCACCGGCCATCGGAATCAAAACCCTACGGGAGGCCATCCAGCACCGTTATCAGCAGAGCTACGCCCTAAAATATGATTCGGAACTGGAAGTTACAGTCCTCTCTGGGGCCACAGAGGCCATTTGGTGCGCCGTCCAGGCCTTCTGTGGTCCCGGCGACGAGGCCATCGGGATTGCACCCTTTTACGACTCCTACCCTGCTGCCTGTTACGCTGGTGGAGCGACCCTAAAAACCGTCGCCCTAAGGCCACCTCTCTGGAAAATTGACGCCGACGCCATCGAGCGCCTGGTGACTCCAAAGACGAAAATGATTTTAGTCAATACCCCGCACAATCCCACCGGTCGGGTTTTGACCCGCGCTGAAATGGAGGGGATTGCCGGCGTCGCGCGCAAACATGACCTGATTGTCATGTCTGACGAAGTCTACGAGGAGATCGTCTTTGAGCCGTCCGTGCATATTCCCATGGCATCACTGCCGGGAATGCATGAGCGGACGATCACCATTTCTTCCACCTCTAAGACGTTTAGTTTCACTGGCTGGAAAGTCGGTTACGCATGCGCACCCGCCGCGCTGACGGAAGGCATGCGCCGCGTGCACCAGTTCACTGTATTTTGTTCAGCGACGCCCCTGCAGCATGCCATGGTCCGGGCGTTCGAACTTGGCGAAGATTATTACAAGCAATTTCGTGCGGACTACCGCCAGCGCCGCGACAAGCTCCTTGCAGCAATTCGTGCCGCGGGCTTTGATGCGCCGGCTCCCGAAGGGACTTACTTTATTTCTGGTGGATATGATCGCCTTGCGCCCAATGTGAACGACATGAAATTCAGTTTGGACCTGGTCCGCAAAAACAAATTGGCAACCATTCCTCTATCACCCTTTTATTTGCCCGGTGATCCTGTGGCCAAAGATCTGCGGCAGGTTCGGTTTGCCTTTTGCAAAACCCATGAAACGCTAGATAAGGCGGGCGAAATTCTTGAAAATCTTTCAGGATTCACCACCGGAAATTCACCCCGAGGAACTCTATGAGATTCTGGAACGTATTGCAGGCCGTCATCGTCGGCGGGACTTTTTTAGCGACTATAAATTACTACGATCATCTTCCAGCGATGATTCCCATGCACTGGAACATTCACGGCGAAATTGACGGCATCAAATCAAAGGAATTCATCTATCTGATTCCCGGCGTCATGTTGCTCCTTCAAACTCTATTTGGTGTGCTTGCGAAATCTGTCGCCAAAAATCCAATGGGCGAACGCGCGATCGGTGTCATCACCACAGCAACACTAGGTTTCCTCGCGATTGTGCAAGGGATCGTCGTGGCCGTCAGTCTCGGCCATCAACAAGATATGGTCCGGATCGTTTGCGCAGGGGCAGCGCTGTTGATCTTGATCATCGGACGGGAAATGCCACACCTACCACGCAACTACTGGGCCGGCATCAGAACCCCGTGGACCATGGCATCAGATTTTGTGTGGCAAGAAACGCACCGCCGTGCCGCGATTTTCATGACTCGCGCCGGGGCGATCGGCGCCGCTCTCACCATGACTCCGTGGCCATGGGTGGGCCTTGTGTTCGCCTTAGGCGGCGTACTCTATCCGGTTTACGATAGCTGGCGGATCAGCAAAAGAAGCCTTGGGTAATGTTCAGGAGGCCATTGAACTGTGGCTTGAGACGGCACGGGAGGAAAATATTCTGATTCCAGAGCCCATAGTGTCCAAAATCGCGTCCATAAGCAACTTTCGAAATCACGTATCAAAATCTGAAAGTCGATATTCCTGACGGCGAATGCGAAGCCCCGAGCGGTTCGGCGTCCATTGCCTTCAAGGACTCGGCTGGCGTCCAACTCGAAGGATTCGAACTCGATAGCTGCGATCCTGAGGACATGAAGATTTAATATTCCGGAACCGTCCGAAGGCGTTTAATAAAAAATCCTCCCCGTTTCTGGGGAGGACTTCCGTTCGCAAAAAAGAAAAAGAAAAAGAAAAAGAAAAAGAAAATCACATCACCTCGTCGGGTGCCGTCGGAATATCAATACTCTCACCGGTGATTGAAACCAGGTCATTCGAGCTTTCGAAGGCCGTCGCAAGAGGGGTTTACTCGTAGTAGCCAAAAACAGATCCGACTTTTGTCACGTGAAGCCCGGCGTTTGGACTGAAGGCAATTTTTCCTGCATTTGAAATGGCAAACTAGAGGATTTCAATCCTCTCATCCATCGGAGCTTGTCCAAGATTGCAATTGAAACCGCAGCCCGAGCGGCTGCAGAGTGAAGAAAGCCGGCAGGGGATAAATGTTGATTCAGCGCATTTGTTAAACTATTGTTTGGATAGTGAAACATAATCGCGACACTTCAACAGTAGATTCCCGGCAGGGAAGTCCGTGCCTGCCGATGGTTTCGGCTTTGGTAGGACCTCTCGATCTTGCTCGCGCCATTCCTTGGGGCGGAGAGCTCCCGGGCATGCCCGATCTGGACGACGCGTTACTTGGGCCAGTTCGTGATTTTGCCAGCCGTGATTCAAAGCAGGTTCGGGCTCAGCTCGTTCGGATTGGTTTTGAACTGGCACGCGGAAATCAAGACGACCGGCCGTCAGATGAGCCTTTACTGAACTGCTTATCCTGTGTCGTCGAGGCTCTGCACGCAGGGTCGCTCGTGATTGATGATATTCAGGACGCCAGTGAGGTCAGGCGCGGTCAACCCGCCCTGCACGTTCAAATAGGCGTACCGTTAGCCATCAACGCGGCAAACTGGCTATATTTCTGGCCTGCCGACCTGATCCGTCAGCAAGCGATCGCCCCCGATTTGGAACTTGCGATCTACCGCCTGTATCACTCGACAATGGTCCGTGCCCACTACGGTCAGGCGCTGGATCTTGGACACGACATGGCACAAGTGGCCCAATGCAACGCACACGAGATATCAATGGCATCCATCGAACTGAAGACCGGCCAACTGATGAGCATGTGCGCAGAGCTTGGCGCCCTGGCAGGCGGCGCGGAGGACATCCAGCGTGCCCGTTTGTCCAAATTTGGGTGTCGCTTTGGGGTTACTTTGCAGATGTTCAACGATATTGGTGAGGTCGTTGGGGATACGTCCTGCAACGACAACCAAAGAGCTTTTAGGCGCCCGTCTTTTATCTGGGCTGTTGCGGCGAGTGAGCTTGAACCCGCCGCCTACGGGAATTTCCAGCGTTTGATGTGCGATCCAGACAGAACAACCAATGGCCGAAGCTTATCGGACCATCCGGTCGTGTTTGAGGCTACCCGGCGTGCGTGCGAAGAAATGCGGGCCTGTATCGTTGAAGCCACAAGCATGTCGGAATGCAACAGAAGCTCAGGCACGGTATCGGCGCTGAATGATCTGGCCTTGAAAGTGATGAACACTTATGCGTAAAGACACCAAAACGGCAAGGATTGCTGTCATCGGAAGCGGATTTGGTGGCCTCGCAGCGGCCATTCGATTGCAGGCGGCTGGGCACACGGTGACGCTTTTTGAAAAGCGGGATGAGCCCGGCGGCCGGGCCTACGTATACCGTGACAAGGGATTCACATTTGATGCTGGTCCCACCGTCATCACAGCTCCCGATTGCTTGCGCGAACTTTTTGAATGCGCCGGCAAAAGAATGGAAGATTACGTTGAATTGATGCCGGTGACGCCTTTTTATCGATTGTTCTGGGAGAATGGTTTTTCGTTTGACTATTCCAATGACTCGGAAAGCACCTTCGACCAGATTCGCAAGAAATCACCTGCCGACGTGGACGGATATAAGCAGTTTTTAGACTACTCGAAGGAAGTTTTTGACGAGGGCTATACCAAACTGGCTCACGTTCCGTTTCTGAACTGGTGGAGCATGATCCGTGTCACCCCGCAGCTTGTGCGACTCAGCGCCCACCGTTCCGTCTTCAAAACAGTTGCACGATTCATCAAAGACCCGGAATTGCGACAGGCCTTCAGTTTTCATACGTTGCTGGTTGGTGGCAATCCCTTCAAAACGTCATCCATTTACACATTGATCCACTATCTCGAACGTAATTGGGGGGTCTTTTTCCCGCGAGGCGGCACTGGTGCGCTTGTTCGGGCGCTTGTGAGGCTCTTCGAGGAACTCGGGGGTGAGTTGAAGGTTTCGTCTCCAGTCACTGAAATTCTCACCCACGATGGGCGCGTATCGGGGATCAGGACCGGCGATGGGACGTGGTCCTGTGATGCCGTTGTTTCGAATGCCGATGTTGTGCACAGCTACAGCCACTTGTTGCGCGACGTGCCGGAAGTCAAACGGTCGCGCAGGAAAGCGCTGAACCAGTCGCAGAGCATGTCCTTGTTCCTCGTCTATTTCGGAACGGACAGGCAGTATCCAAAACTTGCCCATCACAACATCCTGTTCGGAAAATCCTATCGAGGACTCCTGAAGAAAATCTTCGGAAAAGCGGACAAGATTCCAGACGATTTCTCGCTTTATTTGCATGCCCCGACGCGATCAGACCCGGGAATGGCCCCTGAGGGGTGCGAGGCTTTCTATGTTCTGTCTCCGGTGCCACACTTGGGTCATCTTAAGATCGACTGGGCGAAGGAAGGCCCGGCCTACGCCGATCGCATCCTTGAATATATCGAGCGTTGTTATGCGCCGGGCTTGCGCAATCACATTGTGACGCAGCGGATCTTCACGCCAGAGGATTTCAAGGTAGAGCTGAATGCCCATCTTGGTTCTGCATTTTCCAGTGAGCCAGTGCTTTGGCAAAGCGCTTTCCTGCGGACTCACAACCGAGACGACGACCTCAAGGGCATGTACTTTACGGGTGCCGGAACCCATCCCGGTGCGGGTGTTCCGGGGGTCGTCAATTCAGCCAAGGCGACAGCCACACTTTTGATTGAAGACTTAAACACGGGACTGCTGACCACGCACAACGAACTGGGGGCCATGATTGGTCACCTCGCCGTCAATCCAGGGTGAACCATCGCCCGCGGAGGCGATCAGGCAAGGTTCAAAGAGCTTCGCGTTGGCGTCCGCTTTTCTTCCCATTGGGTGTCGTGAGCCAGCCCTGATCCTGTATCAATGGTGCAGGAATTGTGATGATTCCATCGACGATGCGCCCGATTCAGATGTGGCCCGGCTTCGCCTTCAGTCCCTCGAAGACGCTAAGTCCGCTGGGGGTTTGCTGGCTGGACCTGACTGGCTCGACCCGTGGCAGCGATCTGAATTTGTCGCCGGGATGCGAATGGATGTTGAAAATCGTCGGTATGCGAACCTGCAGGAACTCGAGCAGTATTGTTTTCGTGTCGCCGGTGTTGTGGGGCTCATGATGTGTCCCTTGCTCGGGGCGGATCGTGAAATGGGGCCGACGCACGCAGTCTCGTTGGGCTGTGCCATGCAGTTGACAAATATTGCGCGTGATATTCAGGCGGATGCACGTCTAGGCCGGGTTTATGTGCCACGAGATATGCTGCCGGGAATTGGTCCGGATGTGTTGGCCATACAACCTGAGTGTGCCTTGGCTGCGGTCAGCATTTTACTGAATCGTGCGGACGAGCTCTACGAGCATGGCTTCCGGGGGCTAGCCTGGCTACCCTGGCGCGTAGCCTTCGCAATTGCCGTGGCCGGTAAAGTTTATCAGCGCATTGGGCACAAATTGTTACGCACGGCCGACGTCAACCCTGCGGAGGCCTTCCAACGCAGGACCGTGGTTTCGTGGCCTGGCAAAGTGGTTGCCGTGGCGTCTGCCGCGCGGCTGTTCGTCCGGATTAAATGGCTTTCCGTTCAAGGCGACTGGATCGACCGGTCCCCGTCGCCATTTTTACTGCCAGTTATGCCAGTCAAAAATCCAGCGGTTGCAAACCACCACCAGGTTTCCTGAACGCCTTGAATGACAGTCGGGCCGCCCTGAAAGATTGATGCCAACGCACCGAAAATTGCCCCGAAGGCGGCTCCTGCAACAGTCCATTTTACGATGGTCCAATTTACGATGGTCCAATTCATGGTGGCGTTTACTTTCATGATTTTCTCCTGTTCAAGGGCAGCTGGTGCCAGGGAACTCCCGGCAGCAAATGGTGCGTATGATGATAACCGAAGTGCCAGCAAGAAATCAGCGAAATCAGCCACGAGAATTGTAAATCTCGAGCGTGGTGATGGTCGGCAAAGGGATGCAGGCGTGAACTCCGGTGTGGCAACCATGTGCCGAAAAAGAATAATTGCAAGCCACTGAGCAACGCAGGAAGGATCCAGAACTGGATCACATTCCTGTCCGGGACTTTGAGGCCATGAAAAAAAATCTGGGCAACCGCCATCATGAGGACGATCTGGCGAAGTTGCAAATGTTCCCGGAAGAATCTCCACCCCCAACGAAAAAAGTTGGCGCCGTTCGTGATATCTTCGTGAAAATCTGGGTCGCGAGATGTCGCCACATGAGCATGGTGGGCTTGGTGTTTGGGCGCGAGGCGGTCAAAGTCAAACGCGGCATAGAGGGCGGCCGCGATTCGACCCAGCCATCGGTTCCCGCGTGGATTACCTGGATACGCTGTTCCGTGGCATGCGTCGTGCGTGACGATGAATAGACCGCAAAAGAGAAACTGGATCCAGAGCATCAATACCAGGGCTGCTGGCGAATCAGGGAAGATTCCGGTCTGCATTCGGAAAAACGCGTACCAGAGGCTCACAATCCACGCGGAAATGATAAGTACCGCCAACGCGGGGCTTGCCATGTTGCCAGCACGATCTGAAAAAATTGGCGATTTTTGTTGTTCAGGGTCGCCCAAGTGTTATCCTTTCCGGCATTATGTGGGCACTTTTTTTTATCAATGCTGTGTCGATATTCGGATACGCCACCTTTACGCTACATCCGGAATTGTTGGCGCGCTACCCCTGGTCGCTGCCGATCTATGCAGTCTCCTATCCCCTTTTTGCCCGATTGCAGATACTGATTGGTTTCTGGCTCTGCGTCAGGGCTTGTCACAAGGCCATGGGATGGCGTTGGCCCGTGTACTTCGCGTCTGCCTTTCTCATCAGTTTCGCCATGGAGTTTAGTGGAACGAGTTTCGGAGTTCCATTTGGTAAATACTCCTACACGGGTCTTATGGGTTGGCAGCTTCTTGACAAGGTTCCCCTGTTGATCCCTGTGAGCTGGTTTTGCATGTCATTGTGTTGCTATTTACTGGCGGTACAATTTACGGGGACTACAAAACAGAATGTATTTCCGTGGGCCAGAAGGTGGCGAGACCCTGTTCAGAGGGTCGGACTCGCGGCTGTGTTGCTCATCGCATGGGATTTCACCTTGGAACCAGCAATGAGCCAGTTGACTCCATATTGGATATGGGAAGAGGCTGGCGTGTTCTTTTTCGGAGTCGCCGTTCGCAACTTGCTCGGTTGGCTGGTTACTGGGCTTCTGATTTTCACCAGTTTTGAGATCCTTCGACTACGGACGTACAGCGATCGTTTCCAATCTTCGTGGCCGCTGCAGTTTTATTTATTGAACTTATTCCTCCCGATCGGTCTTTCGTTGGCAGGATCGGTATGGCCCCCGGTTATCTTGACAGCAGTGGTCCTTTCTGGCTGTTTTTTGTATGCAACCCGGCGTGGAACCTTGAAGGCGGCCGGTGTGGTGATTCGTGGCTCCACAGCATAACCCAGCGATTCGCCGGTTGTGGGACTGGTACCTCATGCTGAAGTACCGTCGCTCGTTCGCCCGGATTCATTTCGACTTGAGCGCATGCGAAGGAAAACTGGATCCGGGGATTCCCGTCATCCTGGTTCCCAATCACATCAGCTGGTGGGATGGTTTTTTTTGTTTTGAAATCCAAAGGCGTCTGCGGCCCGGATCTGGGATTTATTCTCTGATGCTGGAAAGTGAACTCCAGAAGTTTCCGGTTTTGCGCAAATTGGGCTGCTTTGGCATGGATCCGCGAAATCCTTTGAGTGTGCGACGTGCTTTCGCGCAGTTCAAGGAGCTCGTCACTGCGAATCCGTACCGGACGCTGACGTATTTTCCACAGGGAAAGATTTCTCCTGTGCGTCAACGCCCGCTTGGCTTTCAGCGTGGGATCGAGCTGCTGCTGCGGATGGCGGGCCCTGCTCAATGTGTACCGGTGGCCTTGCATATCGAGCCACTGACGGCGGAAAAACCGACGGCTTTCGTATTTGCCGGCAATCCAGTTAACAGTGGGCACCACGAACTGACGAGCCGTTTTCTGGAGATAGAAGTCACGCGTCTTTTGGAAAAAATCACTATCACGGTCCCCCTTGATTTGCTTGCGGGGCGGCAGCCATGTCCATGAGCCTGTTCTCGGAGATGAGCACGGGTGCGAATATGGTCGCAGCAACGGACGCGCTATGCTGGCTCTGCCTGACAGGTCTGGCAGGTGCCTCTGCGATGACTCTCCTTAACTGGAGGTTTGCAGCCCGGATGGAACGATGCCCGGTCGCCGTGCGGGTCCCCGCAGACGACGGTGCGGTCATTCAACCGCTCGTCCAACCGCTCGTCAGTCTTTTGATTCCTGTTCGTAACGAAGCAGAAAACCTTCGCAGCAAATTGGCCACGATCCTTCAGTCGACCTATCGACCCCTTGAGGTGATCATCCTGGACGATGAGTCCACCGACGGTTCTCATGATATTGCCGGGTCCATACTGGCAGGCGCGACTTTTCCGGCGCGGGTCGTGCGGGGCAGCCCTTGGTCCTCATCTTCTGGCCTTTCGGGAAAGGCACATGCATGTGCCCAGCTTGCAGATCACGCCCGTGGCGAGATCCTGATTTTTTGTGACGCGGATGTGATTTCATCCAGTCTTGCAATCCAGCGTACCGTGGATTGGCTTACAGTGCCGGCGGGACGCCATCGTATCGCGGGAGTCACCGCCCTGCCGTTCCAGTCTTGCACTGGTTGGCGTGAACGCCTGTTGATTCCGTGGGTCATGCACCTTCCACTGATGATCTCGGTTCCACTTTTTTGCTCGTGGCGTATTCCAGTGGACTCGCTGCAGATGGCAAATGGCCAGTGGATCGCGCTGTTTGCGTGCGATTATTTTGCAAGTGGAGGTCACCGGAAACTTGGCGCAACCCCACTGGAGGACGTGGCCTTGGCGCGCCTTGTTCGTCGTGCCACCGGGCGTGGCATCCGGCCTGTTCTTGCCATTCAGGATATCAATGCAGCCATGTATCAAGATTGGCAGGGAATGCTCGCTGGGTTTTCAAAAAATCTGGTGGCCATTGGTGGTGGAAATCCCTGGTATTTCATTTTTTTACTTTTCCTGATGAACGTCATCTTTTTGTTCCCCTTGTGGGGCTGGTGGTTGCGCCCTGACCTGGCCGCAGTCGGTCTCGCCTTCTGTGCATTGATTCGTTGCGTCACGGCAGCATCATTCAAACTTCCCCTTCGTGACGTCTTGCTGCATCCACTCAGTCTAATGCTATTGAATCTGGCCGGGTGGAAGTCGTTGCGCCATGCGTTTGGTGGCTCGTACGAGTGGAAAGAACGGGTGGTTGAATGGTCGTCGACGTGAATAACTTCGATGTCGTAATCGTTGGTGGTGGTCTGGCTGGTTTGCTACACGCAGACATGCTAGCAGATGATCCATCGACTGATTTACGCGTTGCAATCATCGACCCCGATCCTGATTCCATGGCATCAAAGACTTTTGCGGCATGGCGTCTAAAATCGTCCCTGCCCCATCGGTACTCGAACTGCGTTGAGAACCGGTGGACACAATTCCGGGTCACTTCGTATGCGGGCGGGCGTATTGTCAGGGATTTTGGTGATTATTGCTACGAGCGGATCCCTGGCGAGCGCCTTCGGGACACGATCCGGCTTCGGCTTGATGCGGATTCACGCTTTCATTTTGTGCGGGATTCCGTAGTCGAAATCACTGACGGAATCGAACCAGCTAGCGCTATCCAGACGGCACGTATCGTTGGGGCATCGGGTCGTGTCTTTTCTGCGAGCCGTGTCTTGAGCTCGGTGACTGTTGGCAAGCCCGAAGTCTTGCAATACTTCCTTGGCTTCGAAGTGGAGACGGACTCTGATCACTTTGACCCGGAGGTGGTTGACTTGATGGATTTCCGGGTTGCGCAGAAAGGTGACGTTCGTTTTGTTTATGTCCTGCCATTCAGCAGCCGCCACGCCCTCGTGGAGTTCACTGTGTTCTCCCCGGAACGGATGCCCGACCTTGAGTGCGAGGCTATCCTTCGCAACTATATCCGCGACAACCTTAACTTGCCTCCTTTCACCATCACCAAGGTGGAAACTGGCGCAATTCCAATGACACTAAATGCAAACCCGCGTTTCCCGGCAACTCGCATGAACTCGGCTATCGACGTCATTGGTGGTGCAGCCGGGATGGTCAAGCCAAGCACAGGGTATTCGTTCCAGCGCAATCTTGAATCCCTCTGCCAACAATCAGAAAAACCCTACGGGCATTTCCGTTTTCAAGTCTATGACGCCTTACTGCTCCGGATCATTCAAGTGAATGGAGGGATGATTTCGAAACTCTTCCCGGTTTTGTTTACAGCAAACACTCCTGCGAAATTATTTGCTTTCCTTGACGAAAAATCCCGATTCCTTGATGAGATAAAGATATTTTACCGTCTACCTTGGGCTCCTTTTCTTGGCAGCCTGATGGCCCTTTATCCTTTTCTGTTCGCGGCGTCCGCCAGTCTGCTCTTGCACCATTTGATTGGCGGAGCTTCAGTCTGGGTTATTCCCTTGGTGGGCCTACTCACTGCAGGCATCGGACACGGGAGTCTCGATCACTTGCTGGATTCGTCGTCTGGAAAGCCATCGCAGTTCTACTTGGGCTACTTGGGTTCGATGCTTGGATTCCTTGTAATCTGGTATCTTTTTCCAGCACTCGCCCTTGGCTTCTTTGTTTTTCAGTCTGCAGATCATTTTGGTGAG
This sequence comes from Oligoflexales bacterium, assembly GCA_947445775.1. Taxonomy (GTDB): domain Bacteria; phylum Bdellovibrionota_B; class Oligoflexia; order Oligoflexales; family RGVZ01; genus RGVZ01. Next base: position 21,409 of record CANFEB010000024.1, read on the forward strand.
GCGAACTGGATTCGCGCCATTCGTAACTCTGGCAACGCACCCTGGACGCGGGTCCTGGCGTGGATATGGGGGCTTTTTGGCGCAATTTTCGGAGTGTTGGTCCATTGGCAGGAGGCCCGCCCCGTTGTCCAATTGATCCTTCAGGGCTCGGTGTCTGTGGCCGCTGTGCCAGTTGAAGTTGCCCGGATGGTTGGGATTGCCGTTTTTGTCGCTGCGATTCTCGCCTCTGTCGCGCTGGACCGTTATGAGCGTAAGGTCCTTGGAAGGGTAGTGAATGGTCTCCCTGCAACGTTGTTGCTTGGGTTTTGTGTGATGGCAATGCCACTGTTACCGGGATTTTTCTGCTTTTTCGCTTTTTGGCACGCGTGGGATTCGATCGTGGCGCAACGAGCAGGAAAAGGCTGGACCTCGACAGAATATGCACAAAGGGCGATTCGTTACACTTTCGCGAGCCTGGTAGGAATCTTTCTGGCGATTCTCATTTTTTCCGCCTGGGGTGAATACGACCGTGTCTGGCAAATACTATTTGTCATGATTGGTACGTTGACCGCCGCTCATGCCCCAGTGATGAAGCGTTTCCTGAAAACAAAACCGCCCCGCTTTTCTGGCGGGGCGGTTGGATGACCTTTAGATCATTTACATGAACGCTCTAAACGATCCAGCAATCCTTCTGGCAATTAGTGGGCAGCAGCGGTGAAACCTTCTGCATCCGACTTGGCGCGCGCGACCCAGTAGATCATGACACCGTAGAAGGCTTTGGCAAGGACGTCAGCTATCGCGTATCCGACCTGAACACCGACCACAGCGGACTCGGGCTGGATGCCGAACATCGGGAGCATGTACGTGATCGGGTAGAAGCCCCACGTCAGGATGAGAAGAAGGCGGATGTTGGTCAAGTAGACTTTGGCTTCACCCGGCTGGCTTTCGATTGCAGTGCCCAGCTTGCCCCAAAGGATCGTCAAGATGTAGACGAACGGAATCGAAGACAAGGTGCCCCAGACGGCGCGGGTGGTGTTGTCCGTGGCGACTTCTCCCGGGTAACCGAGGGCGATCATCAAGAACGCCGCGATAGCGAGTTTGCCAAAGAGACCTTCGCGCTGGTTTTTCGGGAGGGCCAAGACGGCAACAAGTTCAACGAGCAGCAGGGGCACGGTGAGCAGCCAGTCGATATAGCGGTATGCATCGTTGAACGGTTTACCAGACGGTATGAACATGTTGCCGTTCATGGTGAACGCTTCCGTCCAGCTGTTTAAGATGCGGAAGTAGTGGTAGCAAGCGATTGCGACGACCAGTGACGAAACCAGCAGTGCAACACGATACTTCGGAGCAACTTGCGAGCGGGACGCCAGGAAAAAAATGAAGGCAGCGCCCATGCTTGCGATTGTAAAAGAGAACATATTGTATACAAGAAAAAACTGAGCGGATGTAAGTTCTGTCATTTTGGAGGCTTCCCACAAATATGGTTAAAAAAAAAAACATTAATCAGCCTGAGGCATTAAGAGTCCAAAGTATCTCATATTTATTTTTAAGAGGTCAAACTTTTGGGGAGAGACCTGATCTTCCCCGCCTAAAACGGACTCGAGGTTAAGCACACGTCACGATCTATCCCGCAGCTTCCCTATCCTTGCCAGCTTCACCAGCTTTAATTTCTGCGATCCCCCGAAGCATTCAACGTTGTTGCTCCGGCACCGGCTGCTGCTTCGGTTCCTGCGACCACGTAATTTGATCGATTCGTTTTATTGCTAAAAAAAACGGATGTCCCGTCAGGGATCTCCTGTTTTTGTTTTGAAAAAAGGACCCTTTTACGCCCCCTGTCTTCATGAATATTTTGAATTTCTATGGGGCAACTTTCCTGAGCGAAGGGAACCCAGATGCCGCTATTTTTTGTAAAATATATATTGATTTCTATTAAAATATACTATATAAGACGCATTATTTTTATTAATTTTTATGAATATATTGGTTTATAATAAAAAAGCCATTTTCGGGAGTGCATGTCAATGAAACTGTCGTTTTTAGCCGTTACCAGCATCTCACTTGCTGCATTGGTATCTTCCTGCGGAAGTTCAAACCCTCAAGATTCCTCCGGATTGCAAGCTAGCAGTAACTCCAATTGGGTGGACGTAACAACGACTGACGGCACCAGGCCATCAACATGCAAAAACACCCCAGCCAATTGCACGATGAAAGACGTGACAAGAGGGTTGGCGTGGAGCAAGAGATTACCGAATGCGACTTGGTATAAGGCGAAGTCTGCGTGCCTCGCTTTAACTCATAATGGCCAAAAGGCCGGTAGTTGGCGCTTGCCTACGAAAGACGAGCTTGAGTCCGCCACCAGCCACGATGCACGAGGTGCTGCAGCTACTAATTGGATCACGATTGAGGATATGGAAGAGTATTTTTGGTCGGGTTCCTCTCTCTCGAGCGGTTCCGATTCCGCCTGGATCGTGAATTTGGCGAACGGTTACACCTACTACATCCTCAATAAGAATTTCAACTACGCCGTTGCTTGTGTTCAGTAGTTAGTTTCCGGCGCTTTCGCGCCAGAAACTATCCCGAGCGTAGCGAGGGATCTCGACGCTCAGGGTTCAGAGATGTGACGAGGACGTCCTTCTTCGCCCGGTTCAAGCCTTTGAGCTGACGCTCGCGTTGGCGTGCTGCATCCATATCCGGTTGTGCCGTTGCCTGTATCAGCAAGGGTAAGGCCGGCAAGGACAAAGAGTTCAGACGAGTCTTTCAGCTTGGTTGCATCAAAGGGAATTTCCTTTACGTGTTGGCCTCAACCTCGTTGCGCAGGCAAGACAAGTAGCCATTTGCTCCGATGCTGCTCAAGTATGCCGCACTCAAATCAATGGATTAAGGATCGAAGGGGGGCCTTCAACGCGGACGCAGCGAATTGACCTTGAGCCATTTGTCGCGTTCGCGAACAGCACGGACCAGCATCGCGTCGAGATCTTGTTGAATAGACCGCTTTGGAACCCAGCCAAGCCGCATCCGCGCCCTAGTTAAATCAAAGGCAAAGTGCTCGCCCGCTAACTTGATCATCCACGGCCTGATGAATTTAGATTTTTTTCTTACCTTGCCGATCCATTCCAAAATTACTGCGCAAATGGTCACCACTTCTGGAGGCAATTGAATCAACGGAATCGCCTTGCCTTGAAATGCGACGCAGGCACGCCCATGAATTTCTCGGTAAGTCATCGCCTGTGGCTGACCGATCAAAAACTTCTCGCGGACGCCGCCTTCCATACTGACTTCCACTGATTTTTTAAAACGCTTTTCCAGCAAATCCAATTCAGCCTGGTGGATTAATTCACCGTTAGCGCCAAATTTCTGGATCACCAAAACAAATGCACGGACGATGTCTTCGATGTGACAATAAGTCAGACCACGGGTGGGCGGTCCCGGATAAAAATGCTTTTCAGGGCCAGGCGCTGCGCATAACTCAATCCAGTTGAACAACGGCGCGTGCTCACCCCAGTCGGAATAAATGGCCGCCAAAATCAATTGCACCACCGGTTGCCGGATGGTCGTCTGATCCAGAATGCGTTCAGCCTGCACCTTGCTGCGTGGATATTCCCACGTTGCCATGCGGGGGCTGTTTTCATTCTGACGTTGCCCCGGCAAAACCGGGGCTAGCATTCCCATACTATTGGCCGATATCACCAAACAGTTGCCTGGGGCATCCTTGGAGACAAGCATTAGCAACCGTTCGAGTCCCTGGTTTACCCGCTGGTAGGCAGGATTCGGCAAGTTAGTGTAATCAAAGTAGGCTGCAAGGTGAATGACAGCATGCAGGTTAGCAGTGATCTTCGGACGGCGCTCCCAAATCTCCGTAAGGGACGTCACACTACCGATATCGATCTGATCAAAAACATCGTCCACATACATGTCATTCACGGGACGGTTATCAATGCACCAAAAACTAAATTGATCATTCAGCGCGAAACGAAGGTAGCGACCAACAAAACCCGCTGCGCCAGTTAAGATGATCCATTGCTTAGCCATCAACTGACTTTATCGTGAACCCTGAACAAAACAGAACCCCACGTCAAGCCAGAGCCCACAACAGAAATTACAATAGTATCGCCATGGCGGAACTTGTCCCAATTCTGAGATAACGTCACCGGAGCACCCGCACCGCCCTGGTTTCCAAAAAAGTCGACATTATAGAGATGCTTTTCAGAATCAAAACCAAGCCTCTGAGCAGCGGAGGCCAACATTCGCAGGTTTGCCTGATGCCCAATAAACCAGTTAACATCCGCAACGCGCAGGTTATTGCGCTCCATGATGGCCTGGGCTGCGCTCACAGTTTTTAGGATTGCAAATTTCTGTACTGCCTTACCATCTTGCTCAAACGACTTACCATCAAGCATGCGGATCGTATCAGCCCCTTCAGGAGAGGACTCCACCATCGTGTCGATAACTTCGAGGCATTTTCCTCGCGGCGCGCTTTCCACATAGGCTGCATAGGCACTGTCGCCAAAAAGAATACACCCCTTGCGATCTGAATAATCCACGCGACTTGTGTAACGTTCTGCTCCGAAAATCGCACCCGTCGTCGCGCTGCCAATGGCAAACGCGCCCCGCATCGTCTGCAGTTGCACAGCAAAAGTGCTGCATGCGGAGTTCGTATCGAAGGCAAAGCCAGTTTTCAATTTCGAATCACGAGCCGCATAGCAGGCGTGGGAAGGGATATCACTATCAGGAACCGAGGTTCCGCCAATAACAGCCCCCGCATGAAGGTCTGCCGTATGCAGTCCAGAACGCTCCATGGCAAGGCCCCAGGCTTTTGCCCCCATTTGGCCGAAGGTCATGATCCTTCCCGCCTGAACCAAATCGTCGCGAGTGGTGTCTCCAAAACGCAAAGCGCGGATTTCCTCCGGACGAAGAATGCTGCGGCGCTCTTGAACGCCAACGCGATCAACAATCCACTGGGCATCAGATCCAATGTTCAAACTATCGAAAAAATTATTATCGAGCACGTTTTCAGGGAGGTAGTGCCCCATTGCGGTCAAAAACAACCTTGATTTTTTATTCTGATCAGCCGACATGCGATTCCTGTCAATTAGTAAACATTCCGCCGTTCACATGGATGGTGGAACCGGTGATGTACGAAGATTTCTCGGAAGCTAAAAATTCCACTGCGCTTGCTATGTCTTCAACAGATCCAAATCGCTTCAATGGGATCCGACCAAGCATCGCTTCCTTGATCGATTCAGGCAACGCTCCGGTCATATCTGTCTCAATAAAACCAGGAGCCACACAATTGGCCAGAATTCCGAAAGCAGCAAGTTCCGACGCAATCGATTTGGTAAAGCCGACAATGCCGGCTTTCGTTGCCGCATACATGCTCTGGCCTGGATTGCCGGTAAAACCGACGACCGAAGCAAGGTTGATGATCCGCCCCCATTTTTGGCGAATCATTGGGCGCGCCGCGTATTTAGACAGTAAAAAAACTGACTTCAAATTGGTATTGAGCAAAGTGTCAAAATCATCCGGCTTGGCGAGGGGCAAAATCTGGTCGATCGCCGCACCAGCATTGTTGACCAAAACATGCAGCCCACCCATTTCAGCGGCGACAGCCTTGATCAGTCCCTGGCAAGCAGCTGCATCGGTCAAGTCGGCACGAAAGGCGCGGGCCCCAGGAATCCTTGCACAAACAGCAAGGGCCTTATCTTCATGTCCACGGTAATGAACAGCCACCTTAAATCCGGCATTGCCCAAGGCAATGGCGCACGCGGCACCAATTCCACGAGAAGCTCCCGTTACCAATGCGACTTTGGCAATCTGATCGGTCATCATGTACCCCCCGGTTGAGGTGGCAGATTATCAGCTGGCGCGCCCTCGGACAAGGCCGGGTTCGCCCTTAGACTGCCGCAAAAACTGATTCAACGCATGGGCCGATTGCACGATCTCAGCCGTGTTGCGCCAGATCCCATTGATATCGGCAGCGGTATCCGGATGAAACCCCTCATGGGCCGCCCGGTTGCGGAAATCCTGAAAAATATGCAGCAATCTGCAGAAATCAGCCAAGGCTGCCTGATCCCTAAACGTGTCTGGAACTGCCGGAAGAATCCCGGCGAGACCAAAACGGCACTCACTGCGCCCAAAAACAAAAAAGAATAATCCAAAGGCCTTAAGCCCATCTAAAGTGAACCGTCTGCCCGGCTTGAACTGACACAGTGCCAACAACATTTTGCGCAACTTAAACTTACTAAAAAACGGGATCGCCTTGATGACCGGCATCCCTGCAATGTAGCCCTCAAATTCGTCCATCTTTTCATGAATCGGACGCGAGTAGCCAATCAAATCCAGCTTTCTTTGGATGGTCCCCTGCTGAACCAAACGAAGGCAGGCATCTTCGAAATACTCGCGGAATAAAAGCTCCATAGCCTTATACTGCATATCAATCACTGGACTGAGATCAATCGATGCTGCTGCGGCCGCTCCCCCTTCAATCTGGCGATGAAAATACCAAGCAGTTCGCAAGGCACGCTTAACTTCGGCGGACAACTTTTCATAATGCGGAATAGACTTGCCAAGAGCTTCATCCATCACCCTTGCATCAATGCCCGAAGCCGCAACGACCACGGGTCCCCCCGAAGCTTCCGCAATGTCGACCAAAGTTTCCCAAATTTCGACGAGCCCCTCGCTGGCTGACCCGCTGCGCCGCGCAACCTTGACCAATCCGGCCATGTGAGCGCCCGCTGCGAGAATCGCATCACGGTGGCCATCCAATGTTTGGCATTTCAGAATTTCGGCAACCTCGAACTGCAATTGAAAGTCAGCATTCTCACGCGAGATCATGGAAATCAATTCCTGCACAGCTCTGGGTGATGCAATGCTACCGAGGGCTCGCGCCACTTCCGTCAATTCCCGGGTTTCGCCAGACCGAACAAAATCAAGGAGTTTGAGGACAGCATGATCGCTGCCACGACGTTTCCCAAGGGCGCGAATGCAGGCGATTTTATAGATACCGGTTTTCGAGCGCATGGAATTGGCAGCCGCGGTCCAACGTTCATCCGGCTCGCCAAGATCGCCGACGACCAATAATTGTTGCCAAACTCCAGTAACCTGATTTCTAATTCGTTCCGCAGGCATGTCCCTGCTCAGTAACCAGGCCAAACAGGCCCCGGCGCCGTTGTCGCTTCCAGGGCGGACCACCTGCATATCGACGACTTTCGTCGGCTTTCCCTGCGCGGATTTAACAATGGGCTTCCGGGACTTAGCGCCTGACTTGATTTCCCCAGAAAATTCAACGGACTTACCAAGCCAATCGAGGCTGCGGTCATCAGGCAGGAAACCAAATAGGGTCTGGGGAGAATCGGGAGCCACCGTTGCCTGGAGTCGCTCAAAATCCGCTGAATGAAAAAACCAAAGAAAAATCCACGCCGTGAACGCTGATTTGTCCTCAGGTACAAATTCGTGAACTGACTTTTCACAGATCTTCCGGGCCAAAATCGAGACGCGATCGTCCCGAATATTCCTCTGCACCATTCGCATAAACAACAGCGCATTGAAGGCCGCGGACATTCTTCCAGCGCTGTTCAGAGCCGCATCAACACACGCGCGAGCAAGAGCATCATCTGGAGACCGCGCTGAAACATCGAGGATGGTGTAAAGGACTCGTTGGGGTAATCCAGGTAATGGCGCCAAACGGACGAGCTCACTCCACCGGGAACATTTTGGCGACTCAGCCCACAGCCTCAGCGCCTTGGCCGCAACGTCGGGTGGCCAATGAATCATGTGGTCAAAAACGAAATCCTCAAATGCCGCTGGATCCGCGTGAGAAGCAGCCTCTAGAAGTGCAAGTTTTTCTGCGGCCGGCAACTCGATCCCGAGCAGCCCGACAACCGCCGCGGGGTCCAACCCACCTCCAGACTGCGCAAGCTCCGCAAGAAGGTTCATCCGGATCTCGTGGGATTCACCGGAAAAGTACGAATCCAAGGTGTCGGAAATTGGTTTCACACATAACTCCTAAGATTAGAATCTGGCACCAACATTCAAATCAAATTCGCCTCGGGTCAGCCAATATCCTTTTTGTTTTCCGCGCGGAAAACAGAGGGAAGCATTGATAGCGCAGGCCTTAGACTGCGGTTCATGGAGTGGCAGTCCATAAGCAAAATTCACAGAACCAATAGCCGTCAGAAAGTTCACACTGGTCCCATAGCTCGTGTAGTGGTCACTCCAGAGCCTGCGTGGATCCCGGCGCAAATCCCTCAGGCTGTAGCCATTATTGTCTTCCACAGACCGCAGAGCTGACGACGCAGGACAATCAGACCCAGATCCTGTTACTTCGACCGGATCGGCAAAGGCGCGCGCTAAACGGCTGCCCTCTTCTTCACTAAAAAAGACGTTGCCGTTGTCCAAAAATAAAGTTGTCGCCAGCGTTTCGCTCAACCGGTAACGCCCCTCAAACTTTAGCACAACCCTTCGGGATCCACCGGATCTGTTGCTTTGAAACGAACAGTCCCAAAATCCATCCTCATCCAAATGGGGACTTCGAACCAGTGGTCCAAGGGACCTTTCGCGAAATCCACGAACCGTATCAGCACCACCAACATAGAGTCGTTCCGAAGGTGGCAATAAATCGAGGGACCGGTCGCTCCCTTCGCGTTCGACATCATGAAACGTTGTCACAGATGCCCCCAAGGCCAAAACAAACCTCGAACCGAAGCCAAAGTATCGCGCATAATTGAAATCCGACCGCAGGTAGCGCAGGTCTCCACCAAGGGCAAAACGAGCCACGCTTAGTTCCGGAATCAGCGTGTAGCCACGAGTCGGCCAGGTTGAGTCGTTGCGCTTGTCAATATTTGCACGAATGCCAACAAAACCAATCCGGATGTCATCGGACAGCAACGCAGACTTTTGGATCTCGTCGCTCTCTTGGCGGGTGAATTTCTGACCATAAAATAGTGAGGCATGGGATGCCGTGCCAAGCCATCGCAACTTCCTGGTCAGGGCTAGTTCACCAAATCGGCTCAATTCCCAGGCGGTCTCGGTAGAACGGGCTTGATTGTTGGCAGAAACTGTAAAATCAAAGGGTAAATCCAAGACGTATGGTTCCACGTACCCGGCCCCAATATTGCGACCGACTAGAGTTTTATTACCAATAGCGACCTGGCGCAGCTCCTGTGAAAATCCCGCCCGGACGGATACCTGGCGGGCTAGCCCGCTGATATTGGAGTAGGTGGCCTCGGTATTAAAACGGTAACCATCTGCGAGGCTCCATCCGGGCCCAAATGCTACATTTCCAGCCTTGCCCTCGCGCACGTCCACCAGAATATCGATTTCCGGTTCTTCATCGGCAAGCGCATTGCGATCCAACGGAAGTATTTGCACAGAGCGGAACAATCCAAGCGCAACAAGCGCCCGCCGTGACTCCGTGATTGTCATCGGGTCATACCAGTCTCCGGCCTCAAATCTCAGCTCCCGAAGAACAACCTTGGACTTGGTGCGTGCCAGACCAGATACCGAGATATTCCCAATCTTGACCCGGATGCCTTCAAAAACTTCTATCACGATATCGACGAGAATTTTTTTCCGCTCACTTCGATATGCCATATCCAATTTTACGTCTGCGTAGAGAAATCCAGCAGAAAAATACCTTGCCCTGATCGCCTGCTGCAATTTGAAAAGAGATGAGCGGTCTAGGGGAACATCCGACCGTAGAATGCCGTCTTCCTCAGCCAATTGCATGAGAGACCCAGACTCAAAAAATTTTGCCCCTTGGACTTGGATTGAGCCAAGAACACGAAGGGCACCCTCATTGATAGCTATCGTAATCTGCGCGTTGCCAGTCTCCTGATCGCGAGATGGCGGACGGTCACGAACGACCACATCCCAATACCCCGCCGCCTGATACCTGCCCCTGATGGCCTCGACTCCTGCCCTGATCATCTCTGGATCCAAGGGTGCCGAAGTATTTTGCCAAAACCCCTTGAGGTTCATCAGGGAAATCAATTCTCGATCTGAAAAGCGCTGCGCCCCCTCAAAGTTGACGCCGCGCAGCGTGTACTGCCTTCCCGGCTCAACATCAAAAACATACACAATTTCATCGTCACTGGGACGTTCCTGCTTCGGACCGGTAACAGCAACCTCACTGAATCCCCTGGAACGGTACCTGCGCGTCAACTCAGCCGCCATGGCGTCAGGACCGACAATGGTAGGATCGATACCTGAAAGTTCGTCCTGCGCAAAAAGATCATCGATGCGAAGTGTCGTGGATCGGTCACGTACCTGATAACGGATCCGCTTTCCTAGAATGCCCCCGATGTGAACGGTCGCAGAATTTTGCTGTTTGTGAAGAGTCAGTCCTGCCAATTCAATCCGCGCTTGGTTGTAACCGCGCCCCCGAACAGATTCCAACAACTTGTCCACGGTCTGGCGAATGGATTCCTCGTCGCAGATATCACCGACTGAAACGCCCTGAAGAATCCCAAGAGGAAGTTTTACCGACATATCGACCTTGTCAATGATGCATGGCTCACCCTCGATGACTTTGGCGTTATACACCACTATCGAATTCTCATCTGAATTCTCTTCTGAATTCTCATCTGAATTCTCAACGACTGGTTTGACAACAACCTTGGCCTCGAAAAACCCCCTGCGATTCAAATACTGCACAAAATCGGACTCGATTTTTGTACGCATGGCGGCCGTATCAACCTGCCCCTCGACATTTTTGGCCATGGATTGCAATTGCGAACCGATGTCACGCAATGAGCTATCTACATCCACCTCGCCAATAACCCGGGCATGACGGAGTGAAATGACAAAGGCGCCTGAGCCAGCTGCTCCACCCTGTACAGAGGCAGCAATATATTGGGCATCGACTTGCAGAAAATCAGCTTTGCGTCCGATGTCCTCAACTAGACGCATCAGATCACCTGGCGTATTAATTTCTGGGTGACGTTCCAGCAAATTTCTCTGAATGGCTTTCGATAGAAATCCGCTCTCCACGCGCCATGGCGCAGCGAGGCTCCTCCCTGAAGGCCACGCCGTCAGGAGTAATGCAGTCCAAAAAATTTTTCCCAAGACATTCACGAATCAATCACATCCATTTTCACGGAAAGGAAAACCGGAACTTCAAGTCAGCACCCGTATCTGCTGGAATCGTACTCTGAGCCTCCACGGTCGATGAATTCTGTTTTTGGCGCTCAACACCAATACCGAGTGTTATATTGTCAGAGAGCGAGACTTCACTGGACAACTTCATGGATTGCTCCTGATCAACTCGCAGAACAACATCTAGTTCTTTGCCAAGATTCAGTGGCAGATTAACTCGCAACAATGGTTTTCCATCTGGCGATGCATACGTGTCGAAGTATACTTCCTTCACAACCTTCTGACCGGACATGTCGAAAAGTTTCTCGATCGGTTGATCGAGTTGCCCCCAAATGAACCCGAGGGCCTCGGTGGCAGCCACGTTCTGCGTTTCACCTAATGCCTGCTGCTCCTCCGGAAGTGATCCTCGCCCCAACAGAACAAGGATATCCACTTTACTAATCGCCGTGCCATTTTGACGGGTCGGAGGATCAATTGAAAAATCAACCCGCGGATTTGATGCCCGCCCTGACATGTTGATATACACACGATAGTTTTGAACTTCGCTCACAGCCGTAATTTCAATTGTCGGATCGACACGCAACGGGTCATCGAATGAAATGATGCCCCGCGAGATTGAAAAGTCACGCTTGTACACGAACTTGCCGCGCACAATGCCAATCTGACCAAGAACCGACGGCTGTTGATCTGATCCGCCAACTTGCAAATTGGTGCTCAGCACCGCCTGGATCAAACGATTGTTAACAGTGATCGTCTGGTCAGCCCTGATCGATAGATCGAATTGAACCAACGGATCTGATGCAACCGAGGGTATTGAAATCGCCTGTTTACGAATAGAGTTCAAAATCTCAGCGCCGAGATCGACTTCCCTAGTCGAGCGGGCCCGCGTTACCTGAAGGTCGCCTGATACCTTATATGGACGGCCCTTTCCGCTCAAAGAAACATTTCCACTGACATTAGACTCAAAGCTTTTAAGAAAGGCTATGGGATACACCACCGCGGCATCTTCAAGGCGTACATCCAGACTGGATTCCGTCTGATCATCGGATTCACTCAAGACTAAAGTCCCCCCGCCATCGATGCGCCCGTTCCCCTTTGCCGCAGTGAATGACTCTACCTGGATTAGACCGTCGCTCACGATGGCCTTCAACCGAATATTGCGCATTGGTGGGCGGAAATCAGCCAGGCCAATTGAAACCGGCTCCCACGACCCAGCGGTAAATGGATTTGCCCGAACGTCATTTATTTCAAAGGCGTAGGAAGGATCTTCCACCTTGCCTGAAATCTGACCCTTGAATGAAAGTTTTCCCGCGGCACTCTCAAACTGGGGAACTAAATCCCGCAATAAACTAAGATCGACGGTGCCGTCCATTCCAAGATTCATCCGCTGCGGCAATCGATTTCCCTCATTCAAAGTGGCCCGAATCTTCGCTTGGCGCGAAGCAATCACAAATTCCTTCGATCCAGAGGATTGCAGGCTGCCTCCAGAGAAAATTGCTTCAAACGGCGCTTCTGACTTAAAATCCACAGTGTGCTGTTCACCCATCGTCTCGCGTAGGATTCGTCCATTCACTGCGCTAATCGCAAGCTTTCCGTTGGACCGCCAGAATTCCTCAAAATTTCCCTTCATATTCCAATCGCCATTTAAATAAATAAAGTTGCGCGGATCGGTAGCAAACCACGGAGTGGCGAGGAATCGCAAATCCATTCGCTTGGCTGTGAAAAACCACTCAAATGGTATACCAGGCTTGCTAACGTCAACCGTCATCCGCCCCTCGAGGGCATTACCACCCTGATTCAAAATCAGGTCAAACCGTTGATCAGAGACAACGCCCTTCACCCTGACCGGAGCCACTGCACTCCCAAGGAGCCTTGGACGCATCACAGAAACATCAAACGCACCCTCGAGATTGCTGATCGTTCCCCCAAGCTTAACTTCTCCCGAGAGAAATCCCGCAATGCCAAGCCGTTGAAACATCTCCTCCAGATATGGCGCACGAGACAGGTGGTCGGCGGCTGACGCCAAATTAGACACGGAGTAAACCTTGGCATCAAGCTCCAGTTTATCTCGCCCGAAAATTCCCGGACCCCGTATCCTTGGTTGGTTTTTCAATAGCTCGCGCACATGTTTCAGGCGCGCGTCGACCGCCATATCCCCCTTGAGCAGGCTTATCTCGGAGACACGCCATCCCTCGCGATTCGAAAAAACCTTAACGGCCCCGTGATCAAGAAGGCGCTTGCCCTGGTAATTGAAATCCGTCACTGCGACCGTTGCATCAACGTCCCACCACAACGGATCCTCCAGCAATCCCTTGACCCTTCCTTGGATGGATTCAATTCCAAATGATATCGGGACATGCACCTTGACGGTCCGGAGAAACCCCTCGATGAACGAGGGCGCAACGTTGGTCGCTTGAAGGCGCGAATCAAGCAACATATTACGGCCGACATCGAGGGTTCCCTTGTCGAGTAAAATTTCCGTGCCCTCTTCTGGAATTGAACGTAGCCCCTCCCAACTGACAATCTTGCCATCGACGGACCAGTTGGAAGTCAGCCGCCCAAGCTTCATCTTGTCTACTTCTAGAGCAGCGAAATTCAGGTCCCCCGAAATCAAAACCCTGTCGTATGGTCCATGAATCCGGGCCGTCAATGATCCAGTTCCACGCATAGGAACCTGAGCAAAATACTCGCCAATCCGAGCATCTGCCCGCCTAGCCTCGATGAGTAGATTAATTCCAGAGCGGTCGTCAAAAGAAATGGGCCCGGACAAATTTAACGATGTCTCTGTTGCTGAACTCCGGCAAATTCCGACCGTGCCATCGAATATAAGACGATCCCCGTTGATGTCCAGGCGCAGCCCAAGTTCACAGGCCGGACTGACTGAGAACGCCGAATGGTCATACGGTGTTGCGGGCAGCGTGATGTTTTTAGCTGCCACCGTTGCCGCAATTTTCATTTTGAAAGGCGACGAGGTGCCCGAGAGTTCCAGATCGGGCGCTGTCATGTCCATATCAAAGGCGTCGAAGTTCGTATTGAAGACATCAAGAAGTTTTCCCAGCGGCAGTTCATCAGGCTGAACTTGGAAGGAGTAAAAGCCAGGCTCGCTAAACTGAAGAAAGCCTTTTCCGGTTCCGTAGTTTTTGTCGCCGATGATCAACCGGATATCGTCGAATCCAATCTTGTCAGCATTGATATCCAAACGACTCTTGAAATTGTGCAGTTTAAATCCGCCAAATTTGGCGCCCGAGGACGTCGTGTCCGCGACAACTGAAAACTTCGGTTCCTCTTTTGATTTGCCAATTGGAATGCCAAACTTGGCACGCACAGTTGCCTTGGCCGGACCCATTGTGTCCGGAATATCCAAGATCGAACCCACCAAGGCAATATCTCCGGACACCTCTAAGTCTGCCTCGCCAGAAATTTCGCGCAGGTCCAGATTTGGCAACAATTGGTCAAACCTGATCCTTACAGTTCCACCTCCACTGAGCCCGGCACTTTCCATTTTGGCAATTTTTATGTCGACAGCGTTGGTGTTGTATGTCGCATCGGCGACCATTCGCGCCCCCGCCAAGTAGTTGGTGCCACCTGCGCGTAATGCAACATCAGCCGCCGAAATAGACAGATCAACGCTGTCCCAAGCCTGCACAGTCAATGCGAGGTCAATGCTTTCACCGCGAAACAAAAATGACTTCGGTGCCAACGGCACTGGGCGCATCTCACCAAGCTGAAACAATGAAACATAAGCGTTGCGAAGAATAATCTTCCTAATCGGTACTGGAAAGCTTGGCGGCCATGAGACCGATTCGGAGGTTGCTGCAGATTTCGCTGGTTTGACGAGATTGACTAGCCCACCAATATCATCAATATCAAGGCGCGTGTTATTTGCCTCAAAAGAAGCCAGCTGAGGTTCTCCGATCAGCAGCGACCAGATCGACAGCGTTGCACGGATATGGGCGGCGTCCAGAATTCTCTGGTTGGTCGCTGATTGGTCGCCGCGCGAGACGTCGGTTCGCCTGACCTCTAGCCCATATAAATCCACTGCTGGCGGAAAAAGTTGCACGCGCATCACGCGGTAGTCAATCGAGATATGAGTGGACTCACGCAAGAGTTTGTCCACCGTGTTTCGCACCAATCGATGGCTGTAGGGATTATCAAAAACAAGATTAAGCAGGTACATCGCAGCCATAATCATGACTACGAAGATTAGCAATTTCTGCTGTCGCCTGCTTACCGCCACTGCTTCATTGTCTCCTGTTCAGATAGGTTTCAAAAGATCTAATAGGCGTGGATTTTCTTGCTTTTCATGGGCAATGCGCGTCTCTGTGCCTTCGCCCGCAGCATCCGCGGGCGATGCCCCGCCCCGCCCAAGGGCTGCCGAAGCAATCTCAACATGGGATTCAGTTACCTGGCGTGATCCTGATAAAAATGCCTCGATCATTGCACCTTCAGCAATACGCCCAAGTCTGGCTAAATTATGTGAAGAGGCTGCAATCGCTCGCTGAATTGCCGACCTTGAAAAGATATTTCGAGCGACGGACTCCTCACATCCGGCTATGACCAGCCGGTTTTCGATCCACGTGGCTTGATCGGAATTGGATGGAGACGGTAGTGCAACTTTAATCGCACGCGCCTCAAGGGCCCGCGGCCATGACGACGTGAGTCGATCAATGCCATCCTCATTGCCGAACAAAAAAAACTGGATCACACCATCTACGATCTCACCTTGGCGCACGACGGCTAGCATGTAGGCCGCCCAAGGTTCTCCCGACAAATAGGCGGAGTTGTCAAAAATCACAGCCAGACGTTTCTGTGAATTCCTCAGGGAATCAAACACTGGCGCCAGAGCAATCATCTGTTCGCGCAAAGATCCTGCAAGACGTTCTGGATTTGGCGCGGGGACCCCCAACTGACCAACACCAAATGCCGCAATCCGCGACGACAAGGCAGCCGGATCTGCTCCGGCAGCGCCAGGAGCAAGGAGCAATGCATGATGGGAAGTTTCTGGAAGGCTCTCGTATAGCCATCTGGCCAACACGGTCGAACCAGCGCCCTCACGACCGGCAATAGTGACAACCGATGCGCCCTCCTGAGCCGCGATGAGAGCACGCGACGCAGCCCCTCGCTGCCCAGCCAAAAGCAATCCGGCAGGAACATCCACCCGTCCTAGAAATGGCGATTGGCGTACGCCCCAAAAAGCCGCAAATCCAGGGTCCGGCGTGGAATCTTTTTTCAAGTCGATTTTCAGATCTGAAGTTGAAGCTGTCATTTTGATTCTATCCAAGCCGACTTCAAGGCATGGAAACGACCAGCTTGACCACCAAGAAGTTTCTCGGCCTGATCGAGGCGTCCTAATGAACAATAAAGTTTTGCCAGAGAAAAACTCGTTTGTTCCGGCATGTACCGAACTTGCATCAAACGCCCGAGAACGGTGATGGCGTCTTCCATCTCCCCCAATAACAGATGCAATTGAGCTAAAAAGGCGTTCCCAAGGGAGAACCTTGGTGCCACTGAGGACGCGCTTTGCATCAAACGCCGCGCCAGTACGGTCATGGAAAGATCTGTGTACAAACTGGCGAGGATTAAAAATGCGACGATATTGTTTGGATGGCTTCGCGCGTGTTTCAGCAACTCCGCTTCAGTCAGCTTGAATGCATCACGAGAGATCTTTCCAACGTCATTTGCCGCAGCGCCCCCCAAGTGAGAAAGGGCACGGGCATGAGCAACACGATGAACGTAACCCATGTTTTTGCTGAGTTCAGCTAACCCTGCCAGGACTATGGCATTCGCGCCCGGGCCATCCGAAGCCAATTGCCGCGCGCACTCCGCCGATGCACGACATTCTGGAGAACTCGCCCGTTTTGTCAAACCCATAAATGCCTGAATCACAGCCATGCGTGAGAGCGGCTTGACGATCGAATGAAAACTAAAATGAGTCGCGAAAACAGCCTCATCCTCGGCGCGGTCTTTGTCCAAGAGAACCATCATCGTTGCCAGGTGAAGTATTGGATTGCGCAATTCGCGCAACACATGCAGCGCTACAGGGGATTGGTGAGTGTCTTCTAGGATGATTGCCGAATATTTTCCGGTGGCAAAGCCCTGCAGGGCAGCGCCCAGGGAATCAATCGGCGTGGTGACGCGCCAGCCTTGGGTGGAAACAATCTGGGCAATTAGTTGCGCGTGATTGTCACCAACTGCGACGTAGGCAATTTCCCGAATATCCGCCATGATTTCAGACCCGCCAGAAACAGTGGAATTTATTAATATTTTAGCATATTCAGGCGGACATCCGGGAGGCGCAGGGAGCGATGCAAAAGCAGAAACATTTGTGCGAAAATCAATCCGCCATTCCACGGATCATATTGGGCAGTTCGTCGCCACGCAGGCGGGAACTTTTGGGCTACATTGTGACCCACGAGGCTCATTCGCCAGATGTCGAAGAAAAACCAAAATCTGGTGAAAATCCGGGTGATTATACCCTGCGTAATGCCCAAGAAAAGGCCGCTGCGACGGTTTCAGCCTGTTCAGGGGCCGGTCACCAGGCAAAAAATGCCGGGCGTGGGATCGTCATTGCCTGCGACACCATTGTCGTCCTGGACGGGCAAATTCTGGAAAAACCGGTCGATTCCGCAGATGCCAGACGCATGTTGGCCCAACTGTCGGGGCGGACCCACACGGTGATCTCAGGGGTTTGCATTGTCGAAACGAAAGACATGAAACCGTTGCGGGACAAGACTTTCAAGGTCGAAACCCAGGTTTCAATCAAGGTTCTGGCACCAGCCGAAATCACCGCCTACGTCGCCACAGGCGAACCCATGGACAAGGCTGGCAGTTATGGAGCCCAAGGCATTGGGGCTTACATGATCGCCCAGATCCAGGGCTCGTACAGCAACGTTGTTGGCCTCCCACTGACTGAGCTCGTTCAAGCCCTACGCGACGAGTTCGACGTTCACCTTTGGTGATTTTTGCACTAAGTTCGCTGACATGGCCCTGATCTACTTTACATCGGAAGACCTTGAAGTTGACGTCGACGAAGGCATAGCCCTGGTCGATGTTGCGACGGAAGTCGACTGCGACATCACATTTGGTTGCAAGTCCGGAAGTTGCGGAACGTGCCGCGTGCGCGTTCTTTCCGGAATGGACAATCTATCGCCCGCTGCGACCGAGGAAAAAGATTTTCTGCAAGGTTTTGGTGCCCATCCGGAAGAACGCCTCGGCTGCCAACTCAAAATCAACGGCGATTGCAAGATTCGTTATGTCGGCCTCGACGACTTGGAGGACTGAGGAATCTTGTCGAAAACAATTTTAAAATCGAACCGGGGCAAACATCCGGGATTTTTTGAGCTAGCCAAACGGCAAATCATGTTCCTTGACGGCGGCATGGGCACTCAACTGCAAGTGCGTGATCCGTCGCCTGACGATTTCGGTGGAGCGATCTACGAAGGATGCAACGAACTCCTTTGTGCGACGCGACCCAACTGGATTCGTGAAATCCACGCTGCTTATCTGGACGCCGGCGCCGACGGAATCGAAACCAATACCTTTGGTTCGAACGAAATCGTTTTAGTGGAATACGGAATTCCCGAGCGAACTTATGAGTTGAATGTGACGGCCGCAAAACTTGCCCGCGAAGTCTGCGACAGCTTTACCTCGCGACCGACCTACGTCATTGGATCGATCGGCCCAGGCACAAAACTGATCACCCTCGGCCACGTCGACTACAACACCATGCTGAAAAGCTACCGCATTCAGGCTCTTGGACTGATCGACGGCGGCTCTGACGTTTTACTTATCGAAACTGCCCAGGACATTCAGCAAATCAAAATTGCGATCCGCGCTTGCCGCGAAGCCATGCGCGAAAGAAAACTTGAACTCCCGATCATGGCTCAGGTCACTGTCGAGTTGACGGGAAGCCTCCTTGTCGGCAGCGACATCCAGTCCGCCTTGGCCACACTGGAAATGTTTCCATTGGCCAGCATCGGCCTTAACTGCGCGACCGGACCCGACGAGATGCGCAACCATTTGCAGTATCTCAGCGAATCAGCTCCCTTTCTTTTGAGCTGCCTGCCCAATGCGGGACTGCCAGAGAACGTTCGCGGCCAGACGGTTTATCCCCTCGGGCCGGAATTATTTGCCGACAAGGTCGCAGGCCTGGCACGCAATCACGGCGTGAATATAGTCGGCGGTTGCTGCGGCACCACGCCAGATCACATCAGGGAACTGAGTAAGGTCCTTTCCGATCGCCAGTTGGGGATTCGTGAGCCGCGCTACGACAACGCCGTATCGTCACTTTACAATGCCCAGAGTCTGGATATTGACGTCCGTCCGCTATTTGTCGGCGAGCGCACTAACGCTAACGGATCAAGACTATTCCGCGATAAATTAAAAGAAAACGACTACGACGGTCTAGTTCAGATTGCCAAGAGTCAATTAAAAGAAGGCGCCCACATCCTGGACTGTTGCACGGCTTATGTCTCGCGCAACGAAGTTAAAGACATGCGTGAATTTCTGCAACGAACGGTCACCCAAGTCAATATTCCGA
>CANFEB010000025.1 GCA_947445775.1 Oligoflexales bacterium
AGAAGCTGAAAAGATTTAGCATTTCTACCGCTGACGATACCCGGATGGAAGTATGCGGCGATCGTTTGCGCTGCGGAACGGTCGTTGATATCTGTAAAAAAGTCGGTCACTACATTTCCTTCGATCTTGGCATGGCAGATCGTGCAGGCGAAATGTTTTGCTGCCAACGCGACTTTGTGTTGCTGAAGCGGGTTTGGCTCCAGTGGGCCGGTTGGTAGCGGGTTGGGGAGAGCCGGCATTTGTTGATTAGGCCCTGGGGAAACGGCTGACCCCGCGCCCGATTTAAAGACGGAGTCCGAACATCCAACAACCGATGCGAACAACCCTGCGCCGGCTATAGCATTTAGCAATTTATTTAAACGCATCCTATTCCCCCAACGGCGGGCTCATCGGTTGTTAGAGTAGGACCCTTTAGCTGAAATTGAATTGAGCTGTCTTTTAAATGTACCTCGTGATGTTGTTTTATCAAATTGAAGGGTTGGGTACGGTGTATGAGTCTTTTTTGGCAGAAAACTTTTCTTCTAAGGTCACTTCCGAAAGTCTCAGAAACTCTGATTACTTAGGGCGCTGAGTATTTGATGGAACTTCACCAGACGGCCAATGTCGGCCTTGACCATTTTGAGAGTCTCGCCATCGCTGGTTTTGATCAGCGCGCAGGATTTTCCGGTGAAGTTGAATACTTCAAGGCCTTTTTTCCATTCCGGAATTTTATCGGCATCAATTTTTAACAGCGGAAGGATTTGAACAAAAGGCACCGTCGCCGGATCATATGGGTTTTTCGGCGCCAACGTCGCCGCAACCTGCAAGACCTTTAGCATGCTTTCGCTCAGGCAGGGGACTGGCGGATTGCCCTTGCGAAACTCGGCAATAAATTGTGGAAACTGTGTGACAAAGGCTCTATTGGGCATGCCCCAGGCGGCCTGTTTGCGTGGATCGGAAGCGTTGGTCAGAATCTCGGTGTCGGCCAGAATTTTGAGAAAGGCCTGAACCCTCGTCGGGTTTTCCTGCAGGGTTTCGGTTATGACTGTTTCCATGGTTTTCTTATTGACGACGACCTTGCCCTTGTCGTCTTTTTCACCATGTTTTGCCCAGACTAGATCGAGTACAGCCAAGAGCCGTTGGGCGCTTTGCATGGGTTTTCCACCGCCGGCCTCGGCCTTTTGGAGGCGCTCGTTGGTTTGGCGCAGACGGGCTGAGAGGGCGCCCATCAGGGTCACGAACCATTTTGGGATTTGTTTCACCAAGGCATCGAAGTCCGATACCGTGATCTGGGTAACTTCCGATGGCTGGCTGGCCTTGACCGAGGCTGAACGGCTTTGTTTGTCGAAGAGGGCCATCTCGCCGACAATGCCCCCCTCGGTGATGGTGGCCAGAACGACCTGCTTATCGCCCTGATCAAGAAAAACCTGCAGCTCGCCTTTACGCAAAATATACATGCCATCTGGCTGGTCGCCGGATTTGAAGACCAAGTCCCCGGATTTGTAGATTTTTGCAGTGCCAGCCACGTTTTTCCTCGGCCTCCCTGGTAGTCGAGTTGTGTTTCGGTACGTCTCGAACCGGGGATTAGCGGTGGCCTGACACCGATCCACGAAATGCATTTGGTAAAAGGGTAAGAATTCCGGTATTCGAGGGGCGAGTTCTATCAAATAGAAAGACACATCGTGGCCCCAACCCCTCCCAAATACTTGTCTAGACCTGCCAACTTTGTCGTCCGTTGCGCTCCAGGATGGGTGGACCTTACGGCGAGCGAGCTTAACGAGCTCACGGCAAAACCTTTTGGAAAATATAAGTTTGCGCCTGAGATCAAGGTCGACAAGGGCGCAATTCATGCGACAAATGTCGATTTCCGCCAAGCCCTCGACTGGACCATGCGCCTTCGGACCGCCCACGATGTTGAATGGCTGGCCTGGGAGGGTAAGTGTGGTTCATGGCGCGATCTGGGGAAGGTCTGTGAGGCGTTGACGGCCAGTGGCTTTTTACCGGTCCAGGCTCTGGCTCAGTTATCGGATGATGCCACTAAAGTTCACGTCGCAGTGAAGGCCAACACTAGCTTTGTGGTGACCTCTGGCACGATCCGCGAAAAGTTTTTGACTGGTCTAGGCCTGAAACCGGCACAACCTGGCGATGACACCGAGGCCATTTTTCGATTCCGGTTGGATTTATATCGCGATCGCCTGCGCGTCCTTGTTAGCCTCGGCGGTGATCCTCTCTACAAGCGTGGTTACAAAAAACATCTGGCCTCGGCTGCGGCACCACTGCCAGAGCATCAGGCTGCGGCCTGCATTCGCTCCGCGCTCAGTGCGATGGAAAATGTTGCCTTTGACGCCGTCTATGTGCCGTTTGCCGGGACGGGGACATTAGCTTTCGAGTGGCTTTCTGCCCACTTGGAACTCGGCAGCGGAAGTTTTGGACGTGGTTACGCATTCGAGTCTTTTGCTGGATTTCCGGCGACCACTGTTGCCCACATCCGCAAAAAAATGACTGAAATTCCTCCGGCTTCGGCGGCCACGCCGGCCATCATTCCGCCGGTTCTTTGTGTCGAACGCAATGCCGAGGCATTGGCTGACTTGCGCGATAACGCTGATCATTTTTGCACTCTGGCCGGAATTGACGGCAAGACCATTCAAGTGTCAGGTAGCGATTTTTTCAAAGCTGACAGCGAGACCGCATTGCGCATCGTGGCCAGTTCGGGGCGAAGGGTTTTGATGCTTCTGAATCCACCCTACGGACAAAGGTTGAAAACGCCTGGGGATGCCAAAAAATATTTTGGCCGGATCGCGTCTCATATTGTTGATTTGGAGGTTCGCACTGGCGCGTCCTTCAGCGGGATGTGCTTGATTCCGGAAGAGCCGGCTTCAGCGGCTTTTGTGCGGGCGTTGAAAACCACGCACAAATCCACAACGGTTCACTTCACCCATGGTGGATCAGACATGCGCCTGGTGGTGTTTGGGTCGAATTCACGCAGCTAGAGGTTTGTGGCGCGAAGACGTCACCGGGAACGGCTGCGGAATAGGTCGTGTGGCAGAAACCATGGCACTATTTAATTACTAATTAGAATATCCGTGGTATAATTTAATTATGTTTGAAAGAATCCTAAAACTTCCAAAAAACAACAGCTTTTTCCTTATCGGCCCTCGCCAAACTGGGAAAACATCTCTCGTCCGGGCAAGTTTCGCCAAAAGTGTGGTTTTTGAAATAAACCTTCTTTTGCCCGTGTATTTCAGAAGGTATGTGGCCGAGCCACAGCGGTTTATGGAGGACGTTTTAGCCCTTCCAGAAACAATCACGCATGTATTTATAGACGAGGTTCAGAAAGTTCCCGCGATCTTAGATTTAGTCCAAGAGCTAATCGTCCAAGGGGTCCCTCAGAAGTTTATTCTCAGCGGTTCAAGCGCTCGCAAGCTAAAACGTGGGCATGCAAATCTCTTGGGGGGACGTGCCTGGAATTTAAAGTTGCACGCCATGGTAACTCCAGAAATAGTTCTCGCTCCTAAATTAGAGAAGATCCCACTTGGCCACTTACTCCAGTATGGAACGTTGCCATCAATTCTTACGCTTTCTACCGCTGAAGAAAAAAACGAAACTCTGCGAGCCTATTCCGACATTTACCTTAAAGAAGAGATCATTCAAGAGTCTGTTACCCGCAAACTTGACTCTTTTTTGCAGTTTCTTCAATGCGCAGCACAGATGAATGGTGAGCAAGTTAATTTTTCTAATATAGCCCGCGATACAAAAGTATCTTCAAATCTAGTTAGTAATTATTATAGCATCCTTGAAGACACGCTTATTGGAAAATTTCTATTCTCCTATCACGAGAGTGAAAGAAAGCGACACAAATTAAGTCCAAAATTCTATTTTTTTGATACCGGAGTTCTGCGGTCAATTCAGGGGCAGCTATCTGTAGATGTTGCTCCTAAAACTTTTGTATTTGGCAACTTATTTGAAACATTTGTTGTTAACGAAGTCATGAGAATCAACGACTATTACCGGAAAGACTACCGCCTCTCTTTTTTAAGAACTGCGAATGATGTCGAGGTTGATTTAATTATTTCGACGCCAGAAGGAAAGACTATTGCCGTCGAAATTAAATCAAAACCTTTTCCCGACCCCATAGATTTCGAAGCCGGATTTCAGGCTCTGAAGAAAGTTCGCAGCGATACGCAGAACTTTTGTGTATGTACCGCGTCTCAGGAGTTGAAAAAAAATGGGGTTACCATTTTGAATTATCGAGACTTTTTAATACGACTAGCTCGAAATGAAATTTAGATTGGCGGACTGCCGCCGGAATTGCTGGGCGACCAGCTTGGACTCCATTCCCAGGGGAATCGACGGGTTCACCTCAAAGGGACCAATCTTTCAGAACATAGAATCCTGAATTGTATCGATAGTTAGTTTCTGGCGCGAAAGCGCCAGAAACTAGTTAAATTTTGCTGAAAAAGGTTGGACAAAAAAACCAGCCAAAAAATCGGATCGCAAATTTACCCTACAATCGATTAATTTGGTGCAGGCAATGCAAAACCATCGCCGAAAATGCTCAAAAAAACTGGAAACCGACCTTTTTCAGCGAAATCTAGTTACTGCAGGTTGTGTCCATTCATTTATTAAATCGTGATTCACGGCTACCCAACAAATTTTTGGGAGAGTCGGAAAATTGGTGTCTCATGACCTAGCCGCATGTTAATCGGCTGGAGATAGAATCACCAAAAATGGGATTACCTGTGTCAGTCATCAAGCTGGAAATCCGCCTTTAAAAGGGCTTTCCCTAATGCGGCGACCCAGCGCGCCTTCGGGATGCATTCAAAATGCTGGCGCACAAAATTATGTATGCCGCCTCGGAAAACTTGCCCGCCTTGCTTTTGTTGATTTATGGACGCAAATGCATGGACACCATGGGCGAGCAGACCCTTGAAAGCGTGCAGGCGTTTACGACCCTAAAAATTGAGATGGGATGGGGACTACATCGTATCAATTCAAAACTTTACACGCGCCATTTGGCCAAGGAGGAGAAGAACGCTGTTACAGAGATCGGTCTACTGAACTAAGCCCTTTTTAACCTAGACACCAATTTTCCGACGCTCCCACAAATTTCCGCTAAAGTTACATGGCTTTTGGCCGATGTTGATAAAAGTTGGAGGTGATCGTGATGTCCAAAAATTGGCCCTTAAAATTTGCTGGAAAAATTGCCGTTGTGACCATGATGGTATGGACCGGATGTGCGCCCGTTAAAGGGTCTAATACTGCCGGACCCTCCAATGAAGCGCCAGGCACCGCGCCAACCATCGCAACACAGGCCTCGGCATTAGACCAGAAACTATTAACCTTGAGTGCCGAAGAGACGAAAAACTACCTCGCTCTATTTCCTGGCATTCCACCCACATCAAAGTTTTTCGGGGCCATTGAAATTGCTGATCCGAAGCCAGGCTCTACGCTCAAGGTTGTCGTGGCAGGAAGAGAAGTATTTCTGGCCATGCCGGACGACGCCCTCCCCAAATCCGTAATCGTCGCAGTTTTTGACCCCGTGGAGGCGAGCAACCTAGGGCTTAGCGGCGGCGTCCAAAATAAATCTCTTAAATTGGTGGCGTCCGCTATGACAGTGGTTTGCACCGCCGCAGGAATATGTGCGACCAGCGCCGCAGCGCCGATCCAAACTACTTTTCCCGTGCCAAGCACTGGACCCACCGAGACTTGCTGTGCCTGCGTATATCAAGACAGCGAGGCTTCAGGTGGCTGCGCATCAAAAGCGGAAGCGGGCTGCAATCTATCCGCATCTGGCGGGTGCTCGTGGAACTCATGCGAAAAGGTCTGCTACCCGACATACAAAGCGGATTGCGAGGGTGAGCCCTATGCGAAATTTTACGTGGACCAACAAACCCTTGGTGGTGCCTGCACGCGCTCCAACACCATGTCGTCTAACGTCTATAAGGATTGGCTAAATTTGCCGCGGGGCGAATGCAAGAGCATGAAGGTATTTTATTCAGGACATGGAAAGTTCATGGCGACTGGTCTTCCGAATGACTTACTTGAACACTACCCGGGCGGCGACAACGTTGTAAAAGACACCGGTTGCAGTGGATTGGCACCAGGAAACGGTGATGAAGCCTTTAGGAGCGGACTTTGCAATCAGCTGAAAGCCGCTGGCGTCAGCGGCTCCGTCACAACCACTGGTCAGCAAACAGAGGTTAGAACCCATGAGGAACTGACATCCAAAATCATTAAGATTTCTTGGACTCCCGGCGATGCCGCTTGCAAAGAAGATATAAGTTACGGGTCTTGCGCCGAGTCAAGGAAGGATTGTAATGAAACAAAGGCTAGCCTCCCGACTCCAAGCTACTATTTTTGTAACACTGGAAACGGCATCATCAAAAAGATCTGCAGTTGCTCATATTATTTTGGGGGCCGATTTGGTGGATGTTCGTACAATTAAACCTGCTGTGCCTTGGATTTCCAGAATGTTTCCGGATTGGGTGATGACCACATTCATGTCGAGGTCGGCCGAGCTGTCTGTATGCGGAACTACCGGGATGTCGGGTTTCCTGCTTTTCAAAAAAGGTCTTGGCAGTTCTGGTGCGTGCGGATGTGCTGGACAAAGAGGGTGTGGTCGTCAAAAATTCTGACTGGGATGAAATGTTCTGCGATCACGAGGGACTCGCCGCCGAACCGAAAGGACGGGTTAGAATAAAGGTGATCCAAAATAACAAAATTCTTGAAATGGAAATATGCCTTTCAGAAACTTCCCGGACCATCGAAGCGTTCAAGGAGAGTCGTGAATAGCGGGATCACCATCCGGTTGGCGCGTAGTCCTTCAGAAATTTTCCCCACATGTGTTCGCCCGTGTTGAGTCCGTGAAAAATCGGATCCACAATCCGCGCCGCGCCGTCGACGATATCGAGTGGGGGTTCAAATCCAAGTTCGTTTTTTTTCCGCGCCGCGTGCTGAGCCGGATCTTCGTCGGTGACCCAGCCAGTATCCACAGCATTCATATGGATGCCGTCCTTGACGTAATCCGGTGCCGAGGTTTGCGTCATCATATTCACGGCGGCCTTAGCCATGTTGGTGTGCGGGTGCTTGTCGGTTTTTGTGTAGCGCGTGAATTTGCCTTCCATCGCCGACACGTTGACGATGTGTTTGTCGCGACGGGATTCGCAACCGTTGTTGCTGCCGCCCGGATCGCGCAGCATCAGTGGCTTTAATTTCGAACACAAAATAAACGGTGCCACGGCGTTGATCAGCTGAATTTCCAGCATCTCTGCCGTTGAAACATCGGCCAGCTTCATGCGCCAGCTATTCATGGCGCGCAAGTCAACTTGCTGCAAATCAACGTCCAATTGTCCGACAGGAAACACGTCGGTACCGCAGCTTAAATCATCCGGAAGAAGCGGCATTTGAGACATTTTTGCCGAGGCGAAAAGCCCCGGCGCGGCCGTGATTTTGCCGTCACCCGTCCGTGGAGTACCGGCGGTGTAGGTAAGCAGTCCGTGGCTGGATTCTTGCGCTAAAAGGCTTTGTTCTTCAATTTTTTGGCGGCAGGCAAAAAATCCGCTGAGCAAACGCAGCGCCTCTGGATCTTCAGGAAGTTTGGATTCGACGTCCATCATGTGGTCATAAAAGCCGCGCGGTTTGCGAACCGTCTGCGCAGCGTTGTTCAGCAGAAAATCCAGTGTTGGATACTGCTCTGAAATGTGTTGCGCAAATAGTTCCACGCTTGGTGCATGGCGCAAATCAAGGCCGTATATCTGGAGGCGGTCCTTCCAATCGGCAAAGTCAGCCTCGCGGCGGTAGCGCAGAGCAGCGTCGTGAGGAAAACGCGTTGTCACGATGACCTGGGCACCCGCCCGCAGCAGCAACAAGGCCGCCTGAAAACCGATTTTAACGCGGGATCCAGTCACGAGGGCAATGCGCCCACGGCAGTCGGCGGTCTGGAACCTTTTCTCGTAATTCAATTCCGCGCAGGTCGGGCACATGGCGTCGTAAAAAAAGTGCAAATCCTGATAGCTGGTTTTGCAGACGTAGCAGCATTGCGGGACGGTGAGCCTTAATCCTTGGGGGGCAGCGGCGGAGGCGGATGCGGTGGAGGCGGCGGAGGCGAATCCGGCGAATGCGGCAGGAATGGCCCTTTTATCCGGGGCGACGAATGTGGCTGTCGTCCGTGCTTGGCGGACACCGGTTGCGGCCCTGGCGGCGCGGTCGCTGACCTCAACGGCCTTTTTGCTTTGGCGGCGGAACTCCCGGACCAGCTTTTTTAGGGCAAAGCGGTCGGGTTTGGAAACTCTACCGGCCGTCATCACCAGTCGGGTGCGGTCGTCTTCGGACAGTTGGGCCAGCACGGCCCGGTCGTTCATGATGGCTTCAAGAGTCTGAAAACATTGAAGTAACTGGGCTGCGTCGGGCCGCTGTGTGGCTTCGGTGGTTGGGTTTGTCGTCATGAATATTTTCGCCTGTCTGCGCAAATGAGCTTGAATTCGTCTAGGCTGGGCTTCTAACACATATGAACCTGCCCTTGAACAAAGGATTCTATAGCCGTTAATAAAATATTCATGGCTGATATTCCCCCCATGTATTGGTCCGTTGAAATTCATTAGCCCGCCCCAACTTTTTTGAAACGTGTGATGATTTGGGATGCACGGACCATTGGACAGTCGATGGCAATCAGAAAACGTATTTGGTCACCACTGGAAATGAAGGCACTGGGCGCTATTTCTTCGCGGATTTTGCACGAGATCGAGAACTGAAGAATAACAATGGTTATGCCGCGAGCCGGCGTCGGATGCGAAGTTTAACCGCGCCGAATCCCAGTAGCGTCAAAACCACTTCGTACACAGGTGCGACGATCCAAATCAGACTGGCAGTTGAGCTGGTGGCTCGCAGCAGATCGCCAAAAATAAAGGTATGCAGCAGCAGGGAGGGAATTCCGATGGCCGAAATTTGCAGCGGTGAAGAATACTTTCCATTGTTGCCAAACTTACCATTTTTGCGGGTCAACCACCCGAAGAGGGCAGCAGGAAGTAAATTCCAGATCATAAGGGACACTTGGATGTGCGCAATTTCAGTGCCCTGCCAATTGCTCAGCAGAACATAGCTTTGAATGAGCACGGCACCGCTGATGATTCCAAGGCGCATCATAAGGCTCATCATAGCGGCAACTCGCTGTAGTTTTCCAAAATTTGCTTCAACGTCGCCAGATAGTTGGCGCCACCTTCACCGTCGACAATCCTGTGATCAAACGTCAGGCTGATGAGCATCACTGGGCGGATGGTGATGGCGTCATCGATTACGACCGGGCGCTTCACCACGGCACCGATGCCAAGGATCGCGACTTGAGGTTGGTTGATGATCGGGTTTGAGGTCAGACTGCCAAAGCCGCCCGGATTGGTGATGGAAAAAGAACCGCCTTGGACATCTTCTGGCATAAGTTTTTTGGTGCGAGCCCGGGACACAAGATCATTCAACCGCCGCGCGGTTGCCGTTAGATTCAAGTCCTGCGCTTTTTTGATCACCGGAACAATCAGACCATTGGCAAGAGCAACGGCGCAGCCAACGTTGATATCTTCTTTCCACAAGATGTCATCGCCATCCAAAGACACGTTCACAACCGGGTGACGTTTGATCGCCTCCACCGCTGCATGGATAAAAAATGGCGTATACGTCAGCTTGAATCCCTCGCGCGCCTCGAATGCAGTGCGATGCTTTTCGCGGATTTCAAAAATCTTATGCAAGTCGACTTCAAATACGGTCGTGACGTGGGGTGAGACGCGCACCGATTCGACCATGTGTTCAGCGATCAGACGGCGCATCTTGGTCATTTTTTCACGGCGCACGGGATTTTTATCGAGGCACTCACGGCCGTTGATGATTTGTGTTTGGACGCGAGCGGATTTTCCGAGGGCTTCCATTGGGGGCGCGGCAGAAAATTGACCTGGAGCTGGACCATTTCCGGACAGCGCCGCCGCCTGCCTGTGATGAGCTCCTGAGGCGACGTAACCATCCAAGTCAATTTTGGTGATGCGCCCATGCAGTCCGCTGCCCGGGACGTATCCGAGGTTAACGTTTAGGTCGCGGGCGATCTTGCGTACCAGGGGCGAAGAACGTACGGCGGTGTTTGCTGAAGCGGCGGGCGGCACGGTCAGGCGAATTGCGGCGGTTTTAGGCGTTATGGGCGTTATGGGCGTGATAGCCCTTGTTCCGGTTGGCGCGGCTGCCATTGCAACGGCGGCACTTCCGTCGGCGCTGATATGGCCAATGATTGTATTGATCAAGACGACGTCGCCCTCTTTCGCCAAAGTGGCCACAAGGACGCCGTCGGCTGGGGCCGGAATTTCCGTATCAACCTTGTCTGTGGATACTTCCAGCAAGGGTTCGGACTTGGAAACCTTGTCCCCCGGTTTTTTCAGCCACTTGACCAAGGTCGCTTCGTTGATGCCCTCGCCCATCAGTGGCATCAGGATTTCGATTTGATTTACCATTGGATCTACCATGGGAAGTTCTCTCCGCAATTTACATGTGGATCGCGTGGCCGAGGGCCGCATGGGCGGCTTCCATAATGGTTTCAGACATCGTCGGATGTGGATGGATGGTTTGGCCGATCTCATCAAGGGTTGTTTCGAGCATTTTTCCCAAGGCAAACTCCGCGATCAATTCCGTAGCCCTGGCGCCGATGATATGAACCCCCAGGATTTCGCGGTATTTTGGTTCGTAGAGAATCTTGATGAAGCCTTCGGTCGCATTTTCAATTTTGGCCTTGGCCATTGGTGCGAAGGGAAACTTGCTGGCCTTGTAGTCAATTTTTTTGGCTTTGAGTGTCTGTTCGGTCATGCCAATGCTGGCGATTTCCGGATAGCAATAAATTGCATTTGGATTGGCCTGGTAGTTCAGCAGGGTTGGGTTTTTTCCGGCCAGGGATTCAACGGCATGCATGGCTTCTGCCGAGGCCGTGTGGGCCAGGGCCGGTGTCGCCAGGATGTCGCCAATTGCGTAAATCCAGTCAACGTTGGTTTTGTAGTGGCTATCGGTCACGACGAAACCACGCTCGGTTTTTACGCCGACAAGTTCAAGGCCGATGTCGTTGGTGACCGCTTCGCGGCCGACGGACACCAGCACGCGTTCAAATTCGCGCGGCTTGCCGCCCTCAAGGGTCACGGATGCCGATTTGCCGCCGTTGTCCTGAATCGCTGTTACCTTTGTCCCAATTTCAAACGTGATGTTTTGTTTTTTAAGGTGTTTCACGAGTTCGCCGACGGCTTCGTCATCTTCCGACGGAAGAATCTGCGGGGCAACTTCAATGACTGTGACCAGGGTACCGAAGCGTCCAAATAGCGACGCGAATTCAATGCCGACCACGCCGCCGCCGATCACCGCCATGGTTTTTGGCACTTCTGTGATCGACAAAACATCATCGGACGACAAGATGGTCTTGCCGTTGGATTTAGCAAAGGGCAACTGGCGCACACGGGATCCAGTGGCCAACAAAACCTTTTTGGTTTCGATGGTCGTGACTTTGCCGTCGGCCCCGGTGATGTTTACCTTGGCGTTGATATTTTTGGGACCAGCCAGACGTCCGATGCCGTCAAAGACTTCGATTTTGTTTTTCTTCATCAAAAAACGCAGACCCTTGCGCTGGGAATCGACGATTCCATCCTTGCGACCCATGATCCGACCCCAATCGTAGGTAGGATTGCCGGCGTTGAATCCAAGCTCCTCAAGGTGCTTTAGTTTGTCGTAGGTTTTTGCCGATTCCAGCAGAGCCTTGGTGGGAATGCAGCCCCAGTTCAAACAAGTGCCGCCCAGATGGGGGGCTTTTTCAACGAGGGCGACTTTCATTCCGAGTTGCGCGGCACGAATTGCGCCGACGTAGCCGCCAGGTCCAGAGCCAATCACAACCAGATCGAATGAATTTTCTGCTGCCATAACCCGGGATCTCCTCAAAACGGCGAAATCGTTCTAAAGTAAATAGAGGAGGCAGGATACCTCAGGGGTGCCATAAAACTGAAGCGTTACTTGTGGTTGGCCGTATCCAGTTTGGCCCCGATCGGCCAACTCCAGGAATCTGATCTGGGATGAAGTTTTGCGGGGTTTCTGCCGATAGGTCTTTGAGGTCATTAAAGCCTGCCGCATCCGGCGGGCATAAAGTGGGGGAGGCCGACCTATGAGCAAACGGACGATTCATCCTGACAAGCCTGAAAATCCT
The DNA here is from genome assembly GCA_947445775.1 of Oligoflexales bacterium. Classification (GTDB taxonomy): domain Bacteria; phylum Bdellovibrionota_B; class Oligoflexia; order Oligoflexales; family RGVZ01; genus RGVZ01. The sequence goes on from CANFEB010000025.1 coordinate 12,182, forward strand.
AAAAATCCTGATAATAAGGTTATTCAGCTGGCTGACCACGCCAAACGGCGCGACGCGGCCCGCCAAATTAAGGCGGAGGTTGCCAGCTTGGACCGTGAGGCCCAGATTTTGATCGCCATTTCTAATGAAATTGATGCCATCGTTTTGCGCCACCTGCAGGCCGGCGACGTCGAGCCCCGTGATTTGGCGGGACTTCTGTCCCACCGTCTGGGAACGCTGATGTGCCACATTGAAGGCAAGGAACGGCTCTGGGACGTTTGCGAAAAGGTTTTAAAAAAGCAGGCGGCGATCGATTGAGTTTGACTAGTCCGGCCCGATCTCGCTTTTTACATTGGACCGAGCCGCGGCCAGCAACATGCCGCGAATTTCTTTAATGCCCGTTTGTTTCTCGCCCGACACCAGTGCCACCTCCACCGTCGGCAGCCCCCTCACCGCCAAAACGGTCTTTTCTAGGGCCCTCTTTGAATCCCGCTGAGACAGCTTGTCGGACTTGGTCAGGGCCAGCAGAACCGGGCCACGACGCGCCAAATTATTCAGCAGGTTGCCATCGACCGGGTCGAGCCCCTCGTCGTCCAGCGTGCGCCGGCTGTCGAGCAGCATGATGAAAAGCTTGATGTTGGTACGTTCCAGATAGGCAGCAACGAGATTTTCCCAGTTTTTACGGGTCGCTGCCCCAGCCTGGGCAAAGCCATAACCCGGTAAATCGACCATGGTGACTTCGTGGCCGCCAGGAAAGCGGACGTTAAAGAAGTTCGCCATTCTAGTCCGGCCCGGCATGTTGCTGGTCCTGGCTAGGTTCTTATGGCGTGCGATGGCGTTGAGCAGGGTCGACTTGCCGACGTTGGAACGGCCAAAGAAGGCCACTTCCGGGCCCTTGGAGGCGGGAAGTTGCTCGGCTAAAGCGGCACTAGTTATGTATTGAGCGTCCATTGAGGCGTTCCTCCGGGTGGACCGGATATCAGGCTGGTGGTATAGGTGCAACCACCAAAAAACGAACTTGGCATATCCAAGCAAACTCCGGAGGCCCCCCTTGGGCAAAATCCATCTATTATCCGATGACGTTATCAACAAGATTGCTGCCGGCGAAGTGGTCGAAAGGCCAGCCAGCGTTGTGAAGGAACTCGTTGAAAATGCACTGGATGCTGGTGCTCGCAGCATCCAGGTCGAAATCGAGGATGGTGGCCGCAAGGCGATCGCCATTTCCGATGACGGCCAAGGGATGGACGAAGGGGACGCCTTGCTGGCTCTGCAGCGCCATGCCACCAGTAAAATTAAATCAGTCGATGACCTCTACGAAACTTCGTCGATGGGCTTTCGCGGGGAGGCTCTGGCTTCGATTGCATCGGTTTCGCGCCTGACGCTGACCACCCGCGAACGCACCGCCCTGTCTGCCACCCGCATTGAATTGAATGGGCCCGGAACACCTCTTGGAACGCCCCTGATTTTGCGCGAGGTTTCGGCGGCCCCAGGGACAACGCTGGCTTGCCGGGATCTTTTTTACAATGTGCCTGCCCGCCAAAAATTCTTAAAATCCACGGCGTCGGAACTTGGGGCAATTACAGACTTTTTTGATGCGGCGATTTTATGCTGGCCCCATATCCGTTTGCGCCTCGTTCATAACAATAAAGAAATCGTGGCCTCGGCGGCGGCATTAACGGCGGCGGCGGCGGCTCCCAATGACTGTGAAACTGCCGTTTGTGGTATTGGCGAGGCCGCATTGCGGGCCCGTGCTGGTGCGGTGTTCGGCGCCGAATTTGCGGCCAAGCTTATTTACATCAATGAAGCGGACTCTCATGCGGCCGTCGAGGGCCTCATCTCGCCCCCCGGTCAGGAAAAGTCCAACGGCAAATCCATTTTCACCTTTGTGAACAGGCGTTGGGTCAAGGACAAGGCCCTGCGCTATGCGGTTCAGCGCGGATATCACAGCCACTTGCTGCGGGGAAAATACCCTGCGGTGGCCTTGCATGTGTCGGTGGATCCGGCGGTGGTTGATGTCAACGTTCATCCTGCAAAAACGGAAGTGAGATTCCAGTACGGTTCAGAAGTTCAAGCCGTCGTCGTCCGGGCCATCATGAAGGGCCTGCGTCGCGCCGATTGGGCAATGCCGGGGCAGGGCGCGGGAGAGGGAAAGAGAAAGGGAGAGGGAGAGGGAGAGGGCGAGGGAAAGGGAGAGGGAAAGGGAGAGGGAAGAGGGTTCTTCGCTACCCCCAGAAAGACGACTTCATATCCAATGACGACTTCACATCCAATAACGACTTCATATCCAATGACGACTCCCCAAACAATGGCTGCTCCGTTCAAAATGACGGCCACGCCTCCAATGACGGCTATGCCACAGAATGACGGGGCTGCGCGTATTCCGTGGGACACAATGAACTACCTGGGCTGCGTCGGCCGCTGCTACCTGATGTTCACCGATGGCGCCCGCTTGTTGGCCGTCGACCAACATGCTTGGCACGAACGCATCATCTTCGAACGCCTGAATCGCAACCATTCCTTGTTGCACCAATCTCAGACCCTGATGATTCCCGAGAGCATTGAATTGACCGCCGAACAGTGCGAAGTTTTGCGCGCTGGCGCCAAGACCCTTGCAGCAAACGGCTTCAATCTTGAATTCGATTTTGATTCCGCAGTTGATGTTGCAGGCTCCACCATGGTGGAGGTCAAAGGCGTCCCGACGATCCTCTCCCATCGCGATCCGCAGGAAATGTTGGCCGCCATCGCCGATTCTGGTTTTGATGCCAATCCAACGGCTGGGCTGGCTCAAAACCTTCTGGCCACCTTTGCCTGCCACAGTGCCGTGCGCGCCGGCGAAGAACTCGGCCCCGACGAATTGCGGCGCCTCATGCGCGAGGCTTCGGAAGTCGACTTCCAACACAACTGCCCCCATGGCCGCCGCGTTTTCCGGTGGTGGGAGACGTCACAGATCGCCGGTTGGTTCGACCGTTAGCGCCACTGAATTGAAAGTGAATTGAAAGTGAATTGAAAGTGAGTTGAAAGTGAGTTGAAAGTGAGTTGGAGCAGTTTGTTATGGATCGGTTTGTCACGAATCGGTTGACGGGAATTGCCATCACCGGGGCCACAGCCAGCGGTAAGAGCGACTTCGCCCTGCAATTGGCCAGGTCTTTGCGTGATGACCGGCAAATCAATGCAGAGATTATCTGCTGCGACTCGGTTCAAGTTTACCGTGGATTTGATATTGGTGCGGCCAAACCCGCGCCGAAAGAACGCGCCGAGTTTCCCCACCATTTGATCGACATCGTGACCTGGCGCGATGAATTCGATGCCGGCAAATATGCGGCATTGGCGCGCAACCTTTTCGCGGAAATCAAGTCGCGCGGTGTCCTGCCCATTTTCGTCGGCGGCTCGGGTCTTTATTTGCGCGCTTTTTTTGGTCAGGGCTTTGCAGAAAACCTGCCCAAGGACCGTGGGCTGCGTGACCAACTTGATGAAATTGCCACGGACGAACTTTTTACCGAACTCAAGGCCATTGACCCTGTTCGGGCCAGGCAACTCCACCCCAACGACCGGGTCCGGATTTTGCGTGCCGTGGAACTTTGCCGATTAACGGCAGGACCGGTTTCAGCCCAGATGCCCGATCATGGTCGGGTCACCGCGCGCAAGACCCCCGAGCGCGAGCAGACCCATCTAGTTTTTTTGAACCCTGAACGCCCGATCCTGCACCAGCGGATTGCAGAGCGCGCCAAATCCATGCTGATTGGAGGCCTGTTGGAGGAAGTCCAAGGTCTTTTGAGTGCCGGGTGTCCAGCCACAGCCAAACCCATGCAGGCGATTGGTTACCGGGAAACTCTTGTTGCCTTGCAAGCAGCTGGCGGTGTGATCCCGCGGATTGACCTCGGGGCCCTTGCTGAACAAATCATCGTCGCCACCCGCCAATATGCCAAACGCCAGACCACCTGGTTTAAGGGCACCGAACCAGACCAGACGGTGGGATCTTTGACACACTACCAGTCAGTGATTGCGGGGCTTTGCGCCTTGCGTTAAGACGAACGTGGAGCAGCTGTTATCGAGTAGGAAATCAGCCCTTGTCAAGAGTTCCGCGGCGCATCAAATAGGAGCCAGTCATGAAATTTTTTTTGGTGTTGTTTGCAGCCCTGTTTTTTTCAGGCTCACTTTTATCTGGTCAGGCCCATGCCGCGACATTTACTGCGGTGAGTCGCAGTGGTGACAATTTGAGCCTTGAGTTCAATGAGGACGTCATCACCCGAAATTCGAGCGAGGCTATATTTTGTAACGGCCGCCGGGCGATGGTGGTCAATGCCGAGTTGTGGATGCCCTCCATGGGCCACGGCAGTTCGCCGATTGCCGTTTATCCGCAGAATAATAGTTGCACGGCCCTGCGGAACCTTAATTTCATGATGTCCGGTGACTGGGAACTGCGCCTGAATTTGAATAATATGGACAGCGGCGTGTTCGCCTTTGAGGTCCGCTAAAATGGGGCGAGGATTTTTTTTCCTCGCCGCCCTGTTTTTTGCCCTGGCAAACCTCACTGCGGCCTGCGGTGCCAGTGATGGTCCGAAGAAAACTTCTCCTCAAGCACCTAGCGGTCCCGACGCCTCAAAAATTCCAGGCGCTTGGCTGACGGCCAACGGTTCCTATGAAGTTCTTCTGGAATGGGAGTCTGGCCCTCAAACCGGAATAAACAATGCCGCCAAGATCAACACCACGCCGCGATCAGACTTTGCGACGTTGCCGCTTCAGAAAATCACGGTGACACCGTGGATGACGGTGCATGGCCACGGCTCCGGAAATGTCCAGCCTATTGTTGAACCTTTGCTATTTCTAGGATCCGGCGTTTACCGCGTCAGTAATATCTTTTTTGTCATGTCGGGGCCTTGGGATCTAAAAATCAGTCTCACTGATGGGACAACCAGCGATACGGTCGTGATTCCTGTGGAAGTACCCAGCGCATGAAATTGCGGCAATTCAGATTCTCGGCCGTTTTTTTTTCGATGTCTCTCATTTGTTTTTTTTCATCAGGTTACGCCCTAGCCTGTGCCTCCTGCGGCAGTGGCGGCGACGAGCCGCTGGTTTTATTTCCAGCCGAGACTTTTAAAATTTACGGTGGCGTTGCTGTAACACCTCAACTTGAATCAACTGGTCCAGATGGCTCGACCTTGCAGACGGCGGGTCCAAATCGTCGTGTCAATTCTACCGTTGCTGCGGGAATTGCGCTGTCGCCGCGCGGTTTTTTTACCGTTGCGCAAACCGTGGTCACCAATTCACGGACGCGTACCAACAATTCTGACGCCAGAAAATCTAGCGCCAGTAAATCAGGTGCCGCAGATCCATCCTTTTCCGGGCGCTACACAGTCATGATGCTGCAACTATCTCGCCCGTTGATCCCGCAAATTCAGATTCTTGGCGGTTACCGCCCGGCTTTAGCGCGATCGATCCACGAGTCGTCAGATGCCAATCTCTTGGATGTATTTGGCAGCGGTTTTGATGAGGTTCGCGTGGGGGCTGATTTGTGGTTGGGAATGCTGTCCGTCAAGACGGGTGTCGCAATGACGCTGACGGAATCCATTGCGGCTCGCCGCAGCGGTATTCTGTTAAAGCCTGGAACACTTGTTCGTCTGACAACGTCCCTGACTATGTTGAGCACCGTCGATCATTTTGGAATCAACTTGCAACCAGTTAAACTTGCCGCTGGGGTAACGGCGGATCGCCGCACTCAGGCTGCGGCAGATCGGGAATTGGTTGATGGCTCCGAACAGTCGGTCAATGGCGCTTTTATTTCAGCCGACTTGGCGGCCTTAGAATCTGATAGCGTGAAATTTACGGTGGCTCGGCAAGGTGTTTTTGGTGTGGTAAAAAATGCAGTGGCGTCGACCACATGGTCGCTGGCATGGGCGCGGGTGTTGCGATGAAAAATTATTGGATCATGGTTAAAAAGCATTTGGTAATGTCTATGGCAGTCGTCGCCTGTCCGGCCATCACGCCAGAAAATCTTGATTCGCTGCTCGCATCCAAAAATAATCCCATCACGGTGAAGTTTTTCGCCAGTTGGTGCGGCAGTTGCAAGGATGACCTCGAATCCTTGCGGGGCAAGCTTCCCGACAATAAATTAATTTTGCTTTCGGCCTTCGATGACGAGTCATCATCCGTGACGACCTTGAATCATTTCGGAGTGAATCAAGCCTGTTTTGCAGGCGATGCCGTGGCCCGCAAACTTGGCGTCCGCCATTTGCCCAGGACGTTTGTTTTTAAAGACGGCAAACTTTTGTCGGGAGACGCCAAATGACTGGGTATTTTCAGAATCATCCGAAGCGCGAAAGCCAGATTTTTTTGGACCGGGTGGAAATCCCGTTTGATGATATAGATGCAGGTGGTGTCCTCTATAACGCCCACTACCTGAAATATTGTGACCGCGCCCGCAACACAATTTTTGCGAAGAGCCATTGGACGTGGGACAGGCTGGTGGCCAGTCGTTGCGTTTTAGCTGTGGTCAGTGTCGAGGCAGAATATCGCCGTGCGGTTCGTCAGGGGCCTATCTGGATCGCTACCCAGTTTTCGATGGAGTCCGAGCGGTTTCTGACGGCATCCCACGCTTTTTTTCCTGGAGAATTGAGCGAAGCCGAAGCGCGAAAATTGCTGCTGGCCAATAAAAAACCTCTCGAAAAAATGCGCGGTGTGCATTTTCGGGCGAAATTTAAGCTTGTTCCCATTGCCCTTGGCGATTTTATCCCAGCAAGTTTGGATCCTGCCTTTGCAGATGCTATTTTTAATGAATGTTTATTTGCATAAATAATGGACCCAGGCGGCCCCCTCAATCAGGGAGCTCGGCCTCAATGCGGAGTGCGCGTCAGGGTTTCACCTTGATCGAGGTGCTCGTCGCCATTGGTCTGATGGGGCTTCTTGCACTTGGGCTGGCTGAAATTTTCAAACAGCAGATGTTTGTTCAGGACAAAATCCGCGATCGCGGTGTTCTTGAAGACATGCGCAATGTGGTCCGCTCTGTGGTGAATTGCCAGTTATCTTGCGCCGCCAACGTGGCGCGGATTCCGGCAAATCAAGCCCGTTGGATGCTGACCGCAATTTGTGATGACAAGGGGCTCAAGGTTTTGGTCACGGACTCAAAGGGTAAGGCGCCCCCACAGCCGGGAAATCTCTTCACGATCAATGAAGGCTATATTTGCCTCTATTTGCCTGAAGAACCGGAGCCCCCGATTCCAACGATGCCAACTATGCCAACTATGCCAGCCGCCGTGCCTGAATGATCTTGCAAGCGCCGAACAGAAAGCTGACTTCCTGATTCACCAGGAAGCCGGCCCGGTAAAGCGCTCCACGCAATTGATCCGGGGAGTAAAAACCACTGACACTGCGCGGCAGATAGGTATACGCCTCGCGGTCGCTGAACAGTCCGCCGATCACCGGCAGGATGTTACGGAAATAGAAATCAAAAATCTTCGCCATGACGCTGGACCGGGGCGTGAAGAATTCCATGATCAACAGGGTGCCCTTGGGCTTCAGAACGCGGCTGAATTCCTTCAGCGCGGCTTCTTTGTCGACCACGTTGCGCAAACCAAAAGAGATGGTCACGCAGTCGAATGATCCGTCTGGAAGCTCCAACTTTTCAGCACTCATCTGCCGAAATTGCACCATGTCGGCAAGTTTTTGCTCATGGGACTTCAACCCGGCCAGGGCCAGCATCTTTTCGGAAATATCGACACCGGTAAAGCCTGCGTATTCCTTGCGCTGGGTCATCGCGGCAAAAACCACGTCACCCGTTCCGGTGGCCACGTCCAGTAGCGATCCCGCAGGTTTGAAGGGAATGAGTGCAACTAAAATACCACGCCAGCGCCGGTCCTGCTTCAGGCTGAGCAGGGCGTTGAGAAAATCATAGCGGGGGGCGACCCGGTCAAACATGGCCGCAATCTGGCTTTCGTCTGTTGGGCGGCTGATGTGGTTATTATGGCTATCTATCACGATTTCATTCGCCATTTTTAGGGGTGTCCAAGTCGCTGGCAGGGATTTGACAACAAAAAATCCGGATACTCCACCTGTTTAAGGGAAATACCCGGATCGGGCAACCGCTATAGCCTCAAAATTAGAAACCGACGTTGACGCCGACCGATACGCTGTTGGAGTTCCACGACGTGGAATCGCCGGCGCTGGCCAATTTAACGCCCGAAATGGTGACCTCATCGGTCTTGATTTTCTCGGTCCCCACGCCGACTTCCAGCACGGCGCTAACGAGGGGCAGGATGCCGTACTGGGCACCGACGGTCAGGTGCGTGCCGCTCAGGCTCCTGGTCTGCTTGCCAGCGGTGACGTTTCCATCGCTGGACCAGTCGGCATTGGCTTCGACCAGCATCGCACCAGTCACAACATAACTAAATTTTGCGTAGGGCGTGATAATGGGAACCATTGGGATCCAGGCCTTTACATCCAAGGTCAGTTCCGTGCCTGTGACTTTGGTGGCGCTAAAGTCGTCTTTGTCCCAGTTTTGGATGTTCATCGTTGCGCCGGCCGCAATCGGCACCAAGGGAATCGGATCGATCGAGGCACTGATGGCGTATTCGGTGGCGCCGTAAGTTTTGCTTGAGCCATCCAATTTGCCGGTCGCACTGCGCTGGCCAACAGCAACCTGGGCATTGACCAAAGCCATGGCCGGGGTTTGGAAGAGAATTGCGGCGGCCATTGCGCCTGCGGCAATCAGGTTCCTCTGATGAAAACGCGTGGTCAATGTGGTTGTCATGATTTCAGCCTCCGGTTTGGGTTTGTTGGACGTTTGGTCTAATGGAACTATTTGAAACACTGTTTTTGGAACTGACGCTGAGGAACCCGCTGGTGCTCCCTAGAGTTTCTCGAGCCTCTGCAACAGGAATACCACTTCGCAGCACCGTTGGGATACCAGCCGTCATAAGTATAACTCGGTCTGCCATGGCAGCCACCGCCTGGTTGAGGCGGCCATTGGCCTCGCGAAAGGCCCGTTCGGTTTCAATCGGCGGCGAGGGCGAGGCCCCCATCTCGGCACCCACCACAATTATATTGGCCCCAGCGTCGCGGGCCCGTCGCAGGGCATCGATCATGCGCTCGCATTCGGCGTTCAGGGTATTCAACAAATCCAAGCCGGTCCGGTCAATCGGATGCTGGACCGTCACCGCTGCCAACCACAAATTGAGCGCATCCACAACAATCTGGTCGTGAATGGCTGCCGCAGCAAAAATCAGGTTAGGCAGGTCCGCCGGGCGGTCCACGTGCTTCCATGCCTCCGGACGCCCCGCCTTGAGGGCATCGACACGGGCCTGCATCAAAGGATGCTGGGTGTTGGCCGTGCCGATGACGACGGTATCCAATCCAGGCCGCGCCAGGACGGTGATTTGGGCTGATTTTCCCGAATGGGCTGGACCAATCAGCAGTGTCAGGCACTTCTCGACTTGCATGGGTGAGGTTCCCCCGGCACAATTTGGCGATCTTGCTGAACAACTTTGTTTTGAGCCTGACATATAGGATAGCGCAAAGATGGGATTTCTAGAAGTCATGCGGGAACGGGGGTTGGTCGCCCAGATCACCCACGAGGACGAACTCGGCGCACATTTGGCTTCTGGGCCACGAACCGCCTACTGCGGTTTTGATCCGTCAGCGGACAGCCTGCACGTGGGGTCGCTGCTGCCTATTATGGCGCTGCGCCGCTGGCAGGCCGCGGGGCACCGGGTGGTGGCTCTGGTGGGGGGCGGGACCGGACTGATTGGGGATCCGTCGGGTAAAACGGAAATGCGTCAAATGGTCGAGGAAGACGGCTTGCAAAAAAATTTGGCAGGCATTCGCGGCCAATTAGAGCGCTTTTTAGATTTAAAGGATCCCAAACGCGGGATCGTCGTGAACAACGCCGATTGGTTGGGGGAGTTAAAGTACCTGCCATTTTTACGCGAAATAGGTCGCCACTTCAGCGTGAACCGCATGCTGACTGCAGACTGTTTCAAGCAGCGCCTGGAAAAAGGCCTGAGCTTTTTTGAATTCAATTACATGCTTTTGCAGAGCTACGATTTTCTGCACCTCTATAAAGCCCAAGGGTGCACCGTGCAACTTGGTGGTGACGACCAGTGGAGCAACATGCTTTCTGGCGTGGACCTGGTCCGCCGGTTGACGGGGGGTAAGGCTTTTTGCGTGACGCTGCCGCTGTTGGCCACGAGCGACGGCCGAAAAATGGGCAAGACGGAAAAGGGCGCAGTCTGGTTGGACGCGGAAAAAACGAGTCCTTTTGAATATTATCAGTATTGGCGCAATGTCGAAGACGTGATGGTCGAGCCCTGTTTGCGTTACTTCACGGATTTGGAGATGCCAGAAATTCTCCGTCTCGGTGCCCTGAAAGACGCTGCGATCAACGAAGCCAAAAAACGCCTGGCCTGGGAATGCACCACGATTGCTCACGGCAAGGCCGCAGCCGACGAGGCACAGGAGTCGGCGGGGCGGTTATTTGGTGCCGGTTCCCCAGGGGGTGTTGCTGGCGGCGATTCTGGTAACGAGCCCGAGCATTTTGTCAGCCGATCAGAACTGAGTGCCTTGCTGGGCGGCCATCAGGGCAGCAATAATCAGGACATTAGCATCGTCGATCTCTTGGCGGCCGCAGGTGTCGTCGAAACCAAAGCCGAGGCCAAGCGCTTGATCCAGCAAGGCGGCCTGAGCCTGGACAACGTGAAAATCACAGACCTTCAGGCTCGAATCCCCATTAAATCCCTAGAAAAGAGTGGGGGGTGTCTGGTTCGGAAGGGCAAAAAGCACTATCATCGCATCAGGTTACGGGATTGACTCAAGGACGCATCAAAGTACCCGATTTGTAGAAGATAGGAGTTCACATGAAATCCAATATGAAATCTATGCCAAAATTCATGCTGCTGGTAACGGCGGCGTTTGCGCCTGGAGCCTTCGCCGGCAGTGTCGAGGCCAAGCAAAATGGTGTGGCCGTGACGGCCGCCCCGGACAAGGCTGCTGCGGTGATCCAAACACTGAAAGCCGGTGAAGCCCTCGAAAGCGTCGAACGCAAAGGCATGTATTGGCAGGTCAAGGCCGCCGCTGGAAAAACCGGATTCGTATCGGTGATGGCCGTCAAAATCAAGGCATCGGATACCGATGGCGGTTCACTCGCGGGGGCCATTCAAAACGCAGTTCAGACCGGGCGTTCTTCTTCGGAAGGTGCCAATTCACGGGCGCGGGCTACGGTCATGGGGGTGCGTGGCCTCGATGAAACCAACGACACGTCCTATGCTGCCAACGTCCGGCCGAATTTGAAGGCCGTTTTCTCGATGGAAGACAGTCGGGTTTCGGCGGTGCAAATCGAAACCCTTTCCGAAAAGGTATTCGCTGAAATTGCGAATGATTCCAAAAGCAAGTAATGTCGCGGTTAAGATCGCGCATTTAGACTACGTTAGACTACGTTAGAGCACGTTAGAGCACGTTAGAGCAAAGGACTGCTCGTGAAAAAATTTCTTGCCTCCATAATTCTGTTGGCTAGCGCCGGTTTTTTAGTTTCGGCCGCTGTGTCCAGCCCTGAACCCAAAACAGAGCCGCCGCAATTGTCGAAAGAGGAAGAACAAAAACTCGGTGAGTTTCGCGCCGAGCTTGATATCGGCCGCAACATGGCCGGACGCCTGGTGGCCTATTACGGCGAATACAACGACGAGCCATTGAATAGTTATTTGAATCTTGTGGGTAACTATGTCGCCCAGCAGGGACCATTTGCCGATCGCCGCTACATGATCAAGTTGCTCAACAGTGAATCGGTGAACGCCTTTGCTTGTCCCGGCGGTTACATTCTGGTGACGATGGGGGCTTTGCGTCAGGCGGAAAACGAAGCCGAGTTGGCGGCAATCCTTGGGCACGAGGCGGCCCATGTCGGCAATCGTCACATGATAAAGACGCTGATTTCCATGGACAAGGAAAAATTGGAACAGATCTCCAACGCACATGCCACGAAGCCAGATCCTTCGGTGGCATTGAGGATGCGCAAGCGCGTCCTGGTAACGGAACAATCTGATGCAGCCAAAACCTTGGCGCGCTATTTGGGATCCTCAAGCGTTGCGGGCCTCAGCATTATCGCCGCGGCGAAGGCCGGCTTGGGTTTGATTCTGGAAAAAGGGCTCGACCATAAACTTGAATTCGAGGCCGATCAAGAAGGCGTGAAGTACGCCATCGCGGCGGGCTACGATCCAAGGGCGCTGTCTAATTTTCTTGGGCGTTTGATCGCCCGTCAAAAATCTCTGAACACCAAAACCTTGGAAAAAACACATCCGAAGCCGGCCGAGCGCAAGGCCAAGGTGGATCAGCTTCTGGTCCAGTTAAAGGCCGATGCCATCGTCAGCGCCAAGGGGGTGGAGCGGTTTACTGCAATGCAGAAACGGATGCCAGCCGGCAAGGCAGGCACTCTTCCAACCGCAGCGAAAACAACGAAGGCCGAAGCCGCCACCAAGGAAGCGATCAAACCATGAAATCCATAACGTCAGGCATTCAAAAATTCAGTATTATTTCGGCCTCTTTCCTTGGGTGTTTTTTTACCACCAGCGCCCGCGCCGATATCTTTCACTACAACAATGTTTTGGTCGGAGAACGCGCCATCGGACTTGGTGGTGCGTATACGGCTGTGGCAGATGATGCCTCCGGCGTTTACTACAACCCGGCGGGCATTGCCTTTGCCCAGTCGAACGACATTTCCGGTTCCGGAAACGCGTACTACAAAAAAAGTTTGAGTTATGAGGACGTTCTTGGATCCCAAGATTATGTCGAGGAAGCCAGCGGCACGTTCGCGCCCTTTCTGGGAATTTTGAACAAGCTCGACCGTATCCTGCCGGGTCTGGTCGGGGCCTTTGCCATGTACACTTCCGACACCGAACTTTTGAATCAAAATGACCGCTGGCCAGTGGTTGGAGTGGCTACCAGCACCACCCAGGCGACGGCACTTTATGGTTTCCACCGAACGGTCCAGTTGCGGACGTCAACCTCGCACATTGCGTTGGCTGCGGGCTATAGGATGTCGGGTCGACTGTCCGTGGGTTTTGGTCTGCGCTCGACCATGGTGGACGAATTGTCTCAGGATTTTCAGCAGAGTGCGGCATGGACGGCGGACATAGCGTCCCAAAAGATCGTTAAAACCGTGACCCAGTACAACAACAACCGGTCAAGCCTCAAGGCAACGGGGGTCGAGCCCAGCTTTGGTGCCCAGATGGCGTTGGGCCAGGCATTTACGGTTGGAATTTCGATGCGCAAGGGTGCTTTTTTATCTCAGGAATACACCCAGGCAGCGGACACCCTTACCGTGACCAAAGAAGATGCGACGGAAGTAACAGCGGCTACGGTTCCCTCAGCCACGACGGAAACACCGTCGGTTGCGGATGCAGTGGTTTCAAATCCTCTTGGATCCTTGCCGGGCGAAGTGCGAGTGGGTGCGGCGTGGTTTGCCTCGCCAAGACTGCTTGTCGCTGGGGATTTGAGTTATTACGACCCAGCCACGAACGGGAAAATGTCATACTTCAGGCGTCAGGCCGTTTTGAATTATGCAATTGGAACGGAATATTATGTGACGCCGTCGATTGCAGTGCGTGCCGGCGGTTTCACCAATAGGGATTCCCGCCCAGGCTTGATCAAGGGCAAAACCGGCCAAACCGCGCACATTGATTTCGTCGGCGGGTCTTTATTTTTGGCGTATATCCAGCCCAACAGTCAGATTAGTGTTGGGGCGGTCATGCAGCAGGGTTCCGGAAAATCTCAAAAGTTGGCTGGATCGACGGGCCAGGAAGATGTAAAGGGGTCGTTGACGACGTTTGGTTTCGCGGCGACAACAAGCCTTTAAGAGAGTGAATGACATGGCTGCTGATTCTGTTCCATTTACAAAAACTGGTTTCGATCGCCTTCAGGCTGAACTTCAGCGGCTGAAGGTCACGGAGCGTCCCAAGGTTATCCAGGACATCGCAGAGGCGCGGGCTCATGGTGATTTGAAGGAAAATGCCGAATATCATGCGGCACGCGAGAAGCAGGGCTTCATTGAGGGCCGTATCGCCGATCTTGAGGACAAGCTGTCCCGCGGGCAAGTGATTGACCCGATGGAGGGCGATCAGGCCCAGGTGCGGTTTGGTGCCTTCGTGACGTTTTGCGATCAGCAAACAGGCGCCGAGAAGACCTATCAGATTGTTGGCGAGATCGAGGCTGATATCCGTGAACGCCGGATTTCATTGAGTTCGCCGTTGGCCAGGGCTCTGGTGGGCAAGCGAGTGGATGATTTGGTGGAAGTCCATGCACCAAAGGGTGCGGTCGAGTACCAGATTACCAATGTCCACTATTGATGGCCGGATGACTTATGGCCCCGAGGCGCGATTTTTCGAGTGGCACTGCCATCGTTTGGCTGCGCCGGGACTTGCGCCTCGCGGATCATGAAGCTCTGTTGCAAGCGTCTCGGGATTTTGACCATGTCATCCCGGTGTTTGTTCTGTTTGAAGATTCTTTTTCTCTGCCCAACACACCAACCACTAAAAACTCAGCTAATTCCGCATACTCCAATGCCTCCTGTTCATGGCCCTTGGGTGCAGCCCAGCGGTGGTGGCTTCACCATAGCCTTAAGCAATTGGATAAAGACCTCAATGAATATGGATCACGGCTGATTTTTCGTCAGGGCGATCCGGTCAAGGAAATTGTAGATCTGGTCAAAGAGACTGGGGCCAGTGCGGTTTTTTGGCACCGGATTTATGAAGCCCAGATTGCCGCCATCGATGACGGCGTTGTGAAGGGTTTGCAGGCGGTGGGTTGCAAGGCGTTTCCCAAGGGCGGAGATTTGTTGTGCGAGCCTGACACCGTGAGGGGCGCGGATGGGGCTCCATTCAAGATTTTTACGCCGTTTTGGCGCTGCCTCGTTAAAACAATGGCGGAGTCGGGCCAGGATAAAGCCGAGGGCGATAATAAGAGCCTGGAGCCGAGGCCCGCACCTGCCGCGATTCCGCCGCCGCTCGTTTGGCCAAGATCCATTGAATTGCGGGATTTGTATTTGGATCCCCGTGGAAAGTGGACGTTTTCAATCGCCGAGGCGTGGGTCCCTGGGGAAGCCGGGGCGAAAGCCCGTCTCAAGGAATTTAATAAGGGATTTGATAAAGCCTTGAACACGGAGAAAGTCGGGCGCTTGTCGCCACACCTCCATTTTGGCGAGGTTTCAGTAAAGCAGATTTTGGGGGCTGGGACTTCTGGGGGGGCCCCTGAACTTGGCTGGCGCGAGTTCGCCCGGCACGGGCTTTGGCACTTTCCCGAGGGCGCCCGGTCGGCGATACGGCCCGAATGCGAGGGGGCTTTGGGGCGCGACGGTGCTCCAGCGGCAGCACAAGGGGCCTTGAACCTGAATGCCTGGCAGCAGGGCCAGACTGGGTATCCTGTGGTGGACGCTGCGATGCGGGAGTTGTGGAAGTCGGGATGGATGGACAACCGGCTGCGGACTTTGGCGGCGGCGTTTGCGGTGAAATACCTGGGGATTCACTGGTTGCAGGGCGCGCAGTGGTTTTGGGACGCCCTTGTGGATGCTGATTTAGCAATTAATACGGTGGTTTGGCAGGGAGCCGCTGGGTGCGGTTTTGAGTCTGCTGCGGATTTCAGGGTGTTCAATCCGGTGCTTCAGGGGCGCAGGTTTGACCCGGATGGGCTTTACGTCAAAAAGTGGGTTCCTGAACTGAAGCATTTGCCGCCTAAGTTCATCCACGCCCCCTGGGAGGCCTCGGAGGCAGAATTGCTGAGGGGGCGGGTAATTTTGGGAGATAACTATCCAAAAACGGTGGTTGATCCCGAAAAAGGCCGGAAATTGGCCCTTGAGGCCCTAAAAACCTTGAAAAATATTCAAATAACAACAAAATTGTCTAACACCTCTGGATAAAAGTCTGTTATGGTCTTCGCGTTAATGTGATTTAGTTTTGTTTTAATCTTTTGGAGAAGATGTTCATGGGTAAGAAGCTTTACGTCGGCGGCCTTCCGTATACAACCACCGATGACAAACTGCGCGATCTGTTCACGCAAATCGGTGATGTTGACAGTGCAACCATCATCATGGATCGCGACACCGGCCGTAGCAAAGGCTTCGGATTTGTTGAGATGGCAAATGACGCAGATGCTGAATCTGCTATCAGCCGTTACAACGGATCGCAGTACGAAGGTCGTCGTTTGACGGTCAACGAAGCGCGTCCGCAGGCTCCCCGCGAAAATCGCGGCCCGCGCCGCTTCTAGTATTCGCTGAATTCGCCGCCAGCCGCGACCCGCAAAATTTGCAGGTCGCGGCTGGTTTTTTTTATTCAGACGTCACCCTTCGCCCAGCGAAGGGCCCTTTCCTGCGCGGCGCTTGCGGAGATCAATCCAAGAGGATCAGATTTTTGTGAAAATAAATTTAGTACTTAAGGTCGTTGGCCGCTTTGCCGCGGAGGTGCAGTCCGTTGCCGTACCAGCCTCGCCACAATCAAATCCGATGAAAAGCTTTGTGCCGTCAATTTTGTAAATGCTATAGCGATTGGCGGTGTCAAAGGCATCCGCATATTCAACTCCACAAGCTGCCGCATTCACTTCCTTCGCCACGTTTTTTACAAAACCGCCACCACAGGTAGCGGGATCACCTTGCATTCCGTTATAGGCAGATACAAATCCATCCGTCTTCACGGTTAGAGTCACTTTTGTTACCGGGGATTCCGTGATCTCCTTCGCGCCAGCAGGGGTCGTCACCGCTGCTCCCGTGGCAAAGGGACGCGAGATGGTACAAGCTTCGGTTTCCGTGACGCAATAGTCGTCAAAAGGATAGCCGTGCGCGGTAACGGTGAATTGTCCCGACCCAAATTCGATCGTACTTTTATTAGAATTCCTATCCCAATCTGGGCGGCAGGCTGTGACCCAAGTGCCGTCAAGCTCTGACGTCGAACCTTTAGAGTCGCTTGAACCTGAACCACAACCAAAGGTCAGAGCGCTAATCGTTGCTACGGAAACCAACTTTAGAATTTTCATTTTAGCCTCCATTTAAGTTTATAAAAAATACTAACACACAGACAAATTAACCAGCGGGGCGATATCGCAAGGCACGCTGGTGAATTACAGATTTCGGACAAAATCTTGTCAGTGTAAAAAGATGCGACGTTTTTTTTATCGCAACCTAATGAAATCATTGAACCTAAATAGTGGCTCAGTCTATGCAGGGCAAAGCAAGTTCAGGTGCCACAAGCCATTGGAAAAAAAAAAGGTGTTTCTCATGAAACATATTCTGTTTGCCCAGATCTTTATGATCGCTTTTGGACTTTCTCTAACGTCCTGTAACCCCGGGATGCTTCAAAACTCAAAATCGAAAATCATTGGCGGACAAGATGCCGGCCAGGATATTTTACCATGGGCCGTTCGCATGAGCATTAACGGAAGTAGTCTGTGCACAGGAAGTTTCGTGAGTCCAAACACCATGATCACGGCGAGCCACTGCGTCAGCAATGGGTCCAGTGTGGTCGTCGCCCGTTACGAAGCCAAAAGCATTAAAATTATCGAACATCCAAAATCAACGAACGAAGTCGAACCGGTCGACATTGCGATTGTCATGTTCCCCGCAAATACAGCGAAAATATGGACGCGCCTCACGAACCGGCAGCCAGCCGCCGGGGATCAAGTCGAAATGATCGGTTACGGATCTTGTACCAGATGGGATGGCCTAGATACCGGCACACGGCGCTGTAGGGGCAGCAACAAGATTTCGGGTTTTGAGGGCCGGATGATCGAAACGGCTCGCTCAGATGGTGTTGCCGTTTCGCCCGGTGATTCCGGAGGTCCACTTTTCTATGCTGACGAGAGTATCGTGGGAATCGCCTCAGGCGGCTACATGGGTAATGGCAGCAGGCACGTGAATTTACTTTTACCAGAAAATCAGGCTTTCCTTAAGAACGTCGTGGCCAAACATCGGGCCGTCATCTGCGGACTTGATGGCGTCAGTGATCCCGTCTGCGGATCTAATCCAAGCGGCAACCTTCCTGACCGGGGCGGAAGAGCAAACCCGGGAGATGATGAGCCTGTGCGAATTCCTGATCCTGTTTCAGATTTTTAAAATATCAATTTTTAAAATATCAATAGACGGAAAAATGGCAGCTTTGCGCGTTGCTGAATTGCGCATATTCAAAAGCACTTTGTAGGGGCCAATCGCCTTGCCCGGTAAATTCGTTCCTGACGCCGAGGCAATTGACTGAAACGCGGTTGAAACCATAGGCGTTATAGTAGCCCCAAGACGAAGTCATCCCAGAGCCGGGAGCAAATTGCTGAAGTGCATTCCGGTTGCGCTGGCAGTGGTAACCGGGATCCGCATAGCCAAATGAAAACATCCAAACCCCGATGGTAGTCACGGTGCTGCAGTATGCGCCGGATTGCCCCGGCGAATATTGAGGGGCATCCCCAAAATCCGCGGCGGCCAGGTAACTTGAACTGAACGATGCCGCAAACATGGCCAATGCAAAAACCAACGGCTTGATGAATATACACAAACGATTCAGAAAAAACATTTTCTCAGGCATCGCGAAACCCCCAATTTTGAAGTAAAATTTTTGGACCAAAAACAACAACATGGAAACGCGATGAACACACTGGGAATCATCGGCGGCCTGAGCTGGGCCTCAACCCAACAATATTACCGCATGATCAACGAGGAAATCAATCGAGTCCGGGGACGGCAGGCTTCGGCAGAACTCCTTATTCGAAGCATTGATTTTCAGCCTGTCATCGATGCCCAGGTTCGCAACGATTGGAACGCAGCAGCGGGTTTACTTTGCGACGCGGCCAGGGACCTTGAACGTGGTGGTGCAAAGACCTTTCTGATCGCCAGCAACACGATGCATATGGTGTACGACCAGGTGCGCGACGCCGTTGGAATTCCTGGTCTGAACATCTTTGACGCGACTGTGGCCCAAATTCACGCGAATGGCCTTCGTAAAGTTGGGCTCCTTGGCACCCGCTATACGATGAGCTTGAGTTTCTTTCGCGAAGAATACGCTCGGCGCGGCATTGATGTAATCGTCCCTGAGACCAAAGACGCTGCACGAGTCAACGAAGTGATCTTCAAGGAACTGATTCACAATCAGGTAAGACCTGAATCACAGGGGCTGATATGGGATGTGATGGCAAGGTTACGCAAAGCCGGAGCCGAAGGTGTGATCTTGGGTTGCACTGAGCTTGAACTTTTGACCCGCGAAAGATCACAAACCTCCAACCCAGATTTGGGAGACGTTCAAATTTTTGACACAACCGCCTTACACGCGATGTCGGCGGCCGAATGGCTGCTCGGGACATCTTCATATCACAAACAATGAGGTTGAACGGAATGTCTGCTGCAATGTCCGGCATAATGTCGGGTGGGATTTTTCAATTCAAAGACTTTACGATGAAACAAAGCTTGTCAGGACAGCGCATTAACACAGACAGTTGCGTTTTTGCCGACCTTGTTCAGGGCAACGCACCGCGGCGGATTCTTGATATCGGCTGCGGCACGGGAGTTCTTGCACTCATGATGGCTCAAAAGTTTGCCGCCGCCATCATCAGTGCCGTGGAACTTGATGCCGATGAGGCCGGAATAGCGGCTGAAAATTTCGCGGCGTGCCCCTGGCAAGACCGATTGATGATCCTAAATTTGAGAGTTCAGGATTTTGCACGGGAAAATTCAGCTGAATTTGATTTGATTGTCTGCAACCCGCCTTTCTTTAATTCCAGCACGAAATCAAATGATCCGGTGCGGGCACTCGCTCGTCACGACGACCAACTTCCAGCCAGCGATTTGATCACAGTAATCTCAAAACTTCTTTTACCTGAAGGGGTTGCGTGGCTGCTCTGCGCAGCAGAGGAAGAAACACGTTGGTTGGAGGCATTTAAAAAACATGACTTTTCGTTAATGCAACGAACAGGTCTGGCCGATAGTCCTGAAGCCGAACTACACGGATTTGTGCTGAGTTTTTCTAAAAAAAAGAACCAGGCCGTAACGGAACAACGAGTCAATTTCCGCGACTCGCCTGGCGCGGGGCGGTCGGAGTGGATGATCAAGCATCGAGCAAGGTGGTTTCCTTTTTAGGCCAAAACTAATTCACCGGGAATAAAACGAAGGGCGTAAATTCCCTCCGAAAATCTCCTTAGATTTTTTTTTGCGGAATTCAAACATGGCCACGGCATCATGATCGCGGAGGGTATCTGCCAATTCGGCTTCAATGTCAGGCTCGCAACAAAGCGATGCCAAGTTCCTGGCCGATGAAACCGGTGGCCCCGACCAAGGCAACTTTCATAGGAACCTCTGGCCCTTGATCCAGACTTGGCTGGGGCGACTGCGTCCCAGATCAGCCAGCCAATCTTCGTGGGTGGCCATGGGTTGAACCAGAAAGTCGGCGTCGTATCCAGGATGCAAAGCACCCTTGTGATGATGCAGGCGCAGAGCATAGGCGGCGGCATAGGTCACCGCAACGAGAGCCTCAGCCGGCTTTAATTTGCAATGCAGCGCCGCTAGCGTTGCGATCATTGGCAGGTTGTCTGCGACACAAGAACCAGGGTTAAAATCCGTCGCCACTGCCACGGCGCATCCGGCGTCAATAAACCTGCGGGCATTGGTGTAGGGAATTCCTGAATAGAGCGACGTCCCAGGCAATAACACCGCCACCACATCGGCTGTTCTCATGGCGGCGATACCCGAATCACTGGCGTGCTGCAAGTGATCGGCACTTTCAGCACCGTATTCAGCGGCTAATTTCGCGCATCCTGATTCACTGAATTCATCAGCATGCAGGCGGATGCGCAGCCCCAGTTTTTTTGCCGCATCAAGGTAAGATCTAGCGTCATCGGCAGAAAAATAGCCGTTCTCGACAAAGGCATCGACGCAGTCTGCTAATTTTTCCCGAGCCACCTGGGGCAAAAGTTTTTCTGCGGCTTCCCGTGCCCAAGATGCCGCCGAGTGATGCTCGGGCGGCACAGCATGCAAGGCCAGGCAGGTCACCGTCAAATGCTGAGGCGTTTTTTTGTCGGCTGCTCGCAGCACCCGAAGCAACTTGAGTTCGGAGTCCACTGACAAACCATAACCAGATTTAACTTCGACTGATGTGACACCGTGGCCTAAAAAAACACTGAGGCGGGCTAGAGTCTCGCCAAGGAGGTCTGCCTCGTTGGCCGCCCTAGTTGCCATCATGGAACTCTTGATGCCGCCGCCGGCCTCGGCAATTTCCTGATACGTTTTGCCATCCAAGCGCATGCAGAACTCATTGGAACGCGACCCGGCAAACACTGGATGGGTGTGGCAATCGATCAGGCCGGGCATGACCAGGCCGCAGCGGGCATTGCTGAGTATGGCTCCCTGGGGTAATGCCGGAGCCGGGCCGGTACCATATTTTTCGACCTTGGAATTTTTGATTTGCAGCCAGGCATTTTTAACGATGCCTAAATCATCGGGATTGACGTGGCTGGCTCGTGACGCCCGCGCCAAAGGCGACAGGGTGACGAGCTCGCCAATGTTGGTGATGAGAACATCTGGTTGCACGGTAGCCTCTACTCTTTCCATGAGTGCATAACGGTCCAGGAGACCCTTACTCTTCCGTATATCGGACGGTCCACTGAGTTTCCTGCGTTCCATCCCGGAGCTCGATCCCCCGGGTCAGCAGTTCGCCCCGGGCCGCGTCGGCCGCAGCAAAATCCCGTGCGGCCCGCGCATCAGCACGGCGCTGGATGGCTGCCTGGATTTCCCCTTCCGTAATTCCAAGTTCTGGCAACAGACGCATTTTCAAATCTCGCGTCGCGACCTTCGGTTCGGCTTCAAAGAGACCCAGCACCTGGGCCACTTCCTTAATTCCATTAAGGAGTTGAGAAGATTCGATGATTTTTGGCGGGGATTTTTTTCCAGAGATAAGCTCGCGGGCGGCCTTCATGGATTTGTTCAGGGCGCCCAAGGCCGCCGCCGTGTTGAAATCATCGGACATGGCCTTATGAAAATCTGCAAACAACCAATGACTGCTTGTGCTTGCAAGATCGGTTGCAGATGCGCCCCCATCCGCCACCATCTGGCCCAGCAGATCCAGCGTTTCGTAGAAGTACAGTAAGCGCCGGTGGCATTGTTGGAATACCGATTTCGAAAAATCGACATTCGACCCGTAGTGGTATTGCAAGATGCCCAAGCGCAGAACTTCGGGAGACCAAGATTTTAAAAAATCCTGGATCGTGATGTGGTTGCCCAGGCTTTTTGACATTTTCTGGCGATCGATCGTCAGCAGCCCGCAGTGCATCCAGCAGGCAGCATATGGCGCCTTGTTGGCGCTCTCTGACTGGGCGATTTCATTTTCATGATGGGGAAAAACCAGATCGCGCCCGCCGCCGTGGATTTCAAACGAATTGCCGAGAAACTCCTTGCTCATGGCGCTGCATTCGATATGCCAACCCGGTCGCCCAAGCCCCCAAGGGCTGTCCCAACTGGCATCCGGCTCGTCGTCATTTTTCCACAGGGCAAAATCCAGCGGGTCTTCTTTGTCTCCCTGAATAAGCTCCCGCGTGCCCGTGCGCAATTCGTCCGGATTTCTTCCCGACAACTTTCCGTAATCAGATTTTCGCCGAACCCGATAATAAACATCGCCAGATTTGGTCGCGTAGGCCGCCTCGTTGCGGATCAGCTCCTGAATCATCGTAATAATTTGCGGGATCATCTCGGAAACGCGCGGTTGATGGTCGGCCGGTTTGACACCAATGGCCGCCATGTCGCGGTCGGAGGAGTCGATCATGTCTTGGGCCAATTTTGCCGGTGACATGCCGCGTTGCTTCGCCCGGTCGATGATCTTGTCGTCGACGTCGGTAAAGTTGCGGACATAAGTCACCTGATATCCGCAAAATTCCAGATAACGCCGAATGACATCAAAAAAAATCGCCTGCATCCCATGGCCAATGTGACAGTCGTCATAGACGGTGACGCCGCAGGCATACATGCCGATTTTTTTTCCGCCCGGATCCAGCGACTTCAGCGGTTCCTTGCGCCGAGTCAGTGTGTTGGTGACGAGGATTTGCGGCGCGGTTGTGACGGCCATCTTGTTGTGCTCCCAGGAAAATCGCTTGGGTGAACTGTACCCGTTTTTGCGGATTTCTAAAGGGATTTTTGGGCGAATGGCGGCTTGAACTCCGTCAGATCGGACAGGCATTTGGATCGCGCGGTGGGCAATACCATTGAACGATGCGTTCACCACGTAATGGCAGTCGTGGACACATTATGTTGAAGCGATTCCCGCGGGATGCTGTGCATCGCATGCCGAGAGACGTTCGCAGGAAACACATGTCCGTAAAAGCCCCGTCTCCGTTGAGTGGATTGCAGCATTGTCCCCAGATTGAAAATTGGTTGCAGACGATCCGGCCACGAAATCCGTTGTTTCCTGGCAGCAGCGGCCGGGGCAACACGATTAGCGGGCGTTGTCCGCGCGGCCCGGGTTGTCCGATGATTTGACCGGGAAGGGGATCAACGACCCCCGGAGGCAGCGGCACCGAAGGATACGCCGGTTGAGTGACCGGCGCAGTAACTGGTTGAGTAACTGGTTGAGGGCCCGGCACAGTGACTGGTTGAGTGACAGGTTGAGTGACCTGCCCAGCCAGCCCAAGGGCTGTAACATTACGATCTAGATCGGGCGCTTCAAAGGATCCGGTGGATGCCAGGCCGGTCAATGCCGGGGCCTTGGCCAGCCATTCGGCAAACTCCGGCGAACGTGCCGCATCCGGGCGTTTTTCTTCGTTGATGTATTTTTCGAGTTTGGCCAGATAGGCTTCGACGTCAGCCGCGCTGACATTTTCCGCTAAGTTGACGGAGTTTGGTGCCGGATTGGGAAATTCGCTGGAGTCCACTTCACCGAGAGGGCCTTTGGCTTCACCGTCATGATTGATAGTTGATGGATCAGAACACGCAAAAAGTTGCGCAACAATCCCCATTAGAAGCACGCCGCGCAGTGAACTTGAGCTTGCCCGCCAAGATAAGCGACCCAGGCCTAAATCAAGGAATTGCTGAGAATTAGAACGCATGTTTCCTGACTCCAGTAATTGACAGGGAGTTATCGGAATTTGTGTCTTTGAATGTGAGGGGTTTTTAAAAAAAGGCACTTAAAAACAACGCCGTTTTATTTTTTATCAATAAAAACAGATGTTTAAAGACATCTTCGCGAGGCGCCCCGTCATGCTCACCGGTCAATTAGATATGACCAGAGGCACCCGGCAATAAATTCCCTCTTAAATTCCGCGCCCGAGTGCCGATGACCCTTTTGAAGGACATGTTGTCCCCGGGAGTTTTGAAGCTGCGATGAATCCGATCCAAGAAAAAAGAAACAAGACGCCGGAGCCACCATTCTCGCTCCAGAATCTTGGTTTTTATTTTGACGCCGTCGAGCAAGACCGCCTGGACAGGGGAGTGCTGTCGCGCAAATCAGGTCAGCTCATGTCGCTTCGTGAAAAACTGATGACCCTTCCAGAGCCGGAATTTGAAACGACGGTGAAGACCATTGCAAAATTTGTCGAGACCATCTTACCGGCTGCCATTGAAAGCCAAAAATCCAGGTCGCCCCTGCCAAATCAAATTCGCAAGGAAGCGCTCCAGGTATTTGAGCGGGCAACCGAGGCCAGCATGAGGCAGACTGGAATTGCGCAGGTCGCGTGATTCGGGCAAGCTGCCAGCATGATTTTTAAAAACCGCGCCAATATTCCACGAGTCTCCCGCCGCGACTTTCTCCTTTTTTTGGGAGCTTCGTCCGTTGCTAGTGCGGCGATGATGGCGCGGCCCTCGCCGTTGTCAGCGATGGTTTGGGCGCGGAGTTTTCGCGGGAAGGCTTTCGCCCCGTTACCGCCGACCAGGGATGATGACCTGGTGACTGCGCGCGGCATCCAATCCCAGATTTTGATTCGCTATGGCGACACCATCAACGATGCTGGCGAG
>CANFEB010000026.1 GCA_947445775.1 Oligoflexales bacterium
AATTATAGCTCCTTGGAAAATTTCAGAAGAATTGGAACGTAGATTCAACCTAATTTATGAAATACAGCAGTAGGCTGATATTATTGCAGAAATTAGCTGCGTGGATGTTCCCGTTTCGGGGACGAACGCACTGGGCCGGTTTCATCGTTTGGTGGAATTTTTTAGGCGAAGTTTCTTGGCTCCCTTGGTCAGTACCTTTTTTTTTGCCATCGCCATTCCCTGGGGAAGCGAGGTCAGAGACTATTACGTTTGCCGTCGTCGATGCGATTGGCGGCCCCCTTTCCATCCCTCCGAAATTTCACGGGATTTATTCGCTATTTTGTTTCAATTAAAATCACTTAATTCATATCCCCCGCCGTCAACTTCTCAGTTTCCTTCAATTTGCTCCGATGATTCCACTTGAATTTCCTCAACAAAGGAAACCAAAGTGGCCCAGCCAAAAGACAACATCGAAATCAAGGCGTCGCGGCCATGGCTGACCCAGATGGTGCTCCCGTTTTGCGTTGTTTTTGGAGCCGTGTGGACCCTTGATCCTCAGCGCTTGGTGCAGAAAAATTTTGACATCGGCGGATTTTCTTCCCGCATTGCCCAGGATTTAACGAACGAACCGACTCGGGATCATAAAATTGCGCGTGGTGGTCTCGTCCCTCAGTGTCCCGGCGAGTCTTGCCCGTTGAATTCAATGCCTGCCTCCCAACTAATGGCCAGTGGGTGGAAGGCCGTTGCAGGGTCGCATTACGAACGGGCAACGGCGGACGCCTGGCGCGGTACCTACTACGTCCGCATCGATACGGTTTTGCCTCTATTTGCTGCAAAACCTGGATCAAATGTTGCCTTTGACATCATGGGAGTGGCCGGAAAATCTTGGCGCATGTTTATCAATGGCAAAGAAAAGGCCATTGGCAGCGGTGGCCCCCGTGAAAATGCCATCGAGTTTATTTCCGACGGCGGAACCGTGGGCGACCCCATGGTCATTGGTTTGGAGGTGGATGCGGGAAGAAGTTTTGCTCCGGGAATTATTTCGTTGAGTCAGCCGTTTTTAAGCGTTCCGGAAGTTGCCCCCGCCCTGCGCGCTGCTTACCGCGGGATTGATAAGGAAAAAATTCTCCCAGACGCCCTTGGTCGCATGGTTCTGGCCGTGCTGGCAGCCCTTGGCTGTTTGTTCACGCCATTTCACCTTGAGATTTTAGTCTACGCAGCGGCCATGGCCCTGTGGAACTATAGCCGAATGGTGGGTAATGCTATGGCACCATTTCCGGCCTTTCTTGAGGTTGATTTCATCACCCTGGATGCCGCGGTGCGCTGTGCCTTTTACGCCAGTGTGATGGCATTCTTTGCGCTTTATTTCCGTAATCGCTCCCGTGTTGCGTTTATACCGGCTGCAATTTTCGCGGCACTTTCCCCGGTGTGTTTCTTTGCAGGTCGAACCGGGATTTTTGCCCCCCTAGTTCCAATGATTTGTCAGAACCATTTTGGAATTCTCGGAGTGATGCTGATGTCTGGCACATACTTTTCTGGCCAGACTTGGTTGGCGACGAGGGGTTTTTCTCACGCTAGCTTTCGCAGGCGACTGTCGCTATTTTTTACGCTGACCATGGGACTCATGGCTTTAGCCCTGGTGGCGCGGCAGTCGGCCATCTGGGGTTGGGAACTCGTGCCCATTTTTAAAACAGTGGAGATTGCCTTTCGGGTCACCAAGACCGCGGAATTGTTGATGGCACTGTTTGGTATTGCCATTGCCCTTGAATGGGCCCTCGTGGTGCGTGACCGCCAAAAAGTTTTGCAGCGCTTTGGGATGGTGATTGACCCGCGCGTGCTAAAGGAGATCATTCAGAGCCCTAATTTACCGACCGTCCGCGCCGAACAGGTAGTCGCACTTTTCTCGGATCTCAGGGGTTTTAGTTCCATCTGCGAAAAATTTTCGCCGGCAGCCGTCAACCTTGCTTTAAACGAATACCTTGACGTGGTGACGACGGCTGTTCAGAAAAATAACGGAATCATCGACAAATTTGTTGGCGACGCCGTCATGGCCTTGTGGGGTGTTCCCCTGCGTTCGGCCAGTGATCCTATGGATAGTGTCCGCGCAGCCATCGCCATTCGCAAGGGCATGAATGACCTGAATGCGCGTCGCAAAGCCCGCGGGGATTTTCCATTGGCGTGTGGCGTGGGGATGCACTGTGGTCCGGCAATTTTTGGGCCTGTTGGCAATGCCCAGCGCATTGACTTCACAGCAATCGGTCCGACGATCAACCTGTCGGCTCGCCTTCAGGCTCTGACCAAAGAAAAGGGGGCCGACATTCTATTGTCCCAAGACCTTCATCGTCTGGTGGCCCACAAAACCCTGTGTGCCGACCTCGGCGTAACTCCGGTCCGTGGCCTGTCAAAAGATGCGCATATTTTGCGCCTGCTTGGCGTCGCCGATGCATCGGGGCGAATCAACTTCGAGGATGCCAAGCTGGCGGCGGCTGGCCTTCCAACCCGCGCTGGACTTGTTGAAGATGCCCCCTCGAATATGGCTGTAGTCCGCAATCTGACTAACCCGCAAATCGCGTCGTGATTCGAAGCTCGGAATCGATGGCAGCCGAGAGTTGCTCGGAGTCGAGTCCGTGAAAATCTTGAAAAAATCTCTGGGCCTCATCCTGAGCCTGGTCAACACAGTCGGCATATAAATTTGAAATATGAAATGTTTCCAGTTCACGGGCGCCCAGGCTGGCCGCGATCAACGCCGCCTGTTTTGTCGTTAGATGTTTTTTTTGGGTCGCGCGCTCGCGTTCTGTTGTTCGGTAGTTGGTCTCGCAAACAACCCTCTCGACACCGCAAAAAGCCTGTCGCAGGCGCGCGAGGTTTTGTTGGCTGAAAATAAAATCCGTCAAATAGGCCAGAGGTTTGGTCTGCACGCGGTTCAGAATCTTGCCGCTTAAATCCCCTGCCCTCCACGATTGACCGTTGATCTCAAAAACTTTATCGGTTTCATGGTCAGACATCGCAATTTGCACTTCGCGAATCCACGACCCCGCCTCCAAGTTGTGCGCGTCGAGGGCTCCATCGCGCACATAATAGCGACTTGGAGATTGCAGCATATAAGCGCAAACGGGAGTCCCATGATCGACGACAATGGTTTCAACTCGGGTGCCGTCTTCTAGGACCATCACGCAGGCGGCAGGTCTGTTGGGCAATGGGGGATCATCAGGCGAGACTTTTAGTGGGGCGCGCGTTTGAAAAACGGGGACAAAACCGTGATCGCTGGCAATCAGGGCCGTTGTCACCGTGCCCGATTCGTCAATTTCATGAACGCAAATTTCGAGCTGGCCAGGTTCCAAAAGATTCCAACAGTAGGCATTCATTTTACCTTGAACATTTTTGATCAGCCCGGAAGGTCCGCTGAGTTCAAATGGCTTAAAATGCGGGACGTTGACGCGCAGCAGCCGGTCAAAGCCAATGAAGTGGTCGAGGTGTGTATGGGAAACAGCAACATGGCGGACCTTGAGGATTTCCTTGTGGCTCAGGTTTGACAGGTCGCCGAGGTCAAAAAGCAGGGCCTCGCCCGTTTTTTGCGACAGGCAATAGAGGACTGGATCGCCGCTGGGACCGTTAGGGATTTTGGTTTCGAAAATATGGCTAGTGCGAGTCACCGTGAATAAACCTCGGGGCGACGATCAGAAATCGCCGGAAGTTGCGCCCGATATCGCGCCAAGACTTCTTGGCTGACGGGGGCCAAGGCAAATCCAGTCAGGTCGCCGGTGTCGCAAATTTTATGCCCCCACGGATCAACAATCATGGAATGGCCATAGCTGTTTTTTCCCGGCCCATGCTCGCCCGTTTGGTTGGAGGCGATGAAGTAAGCCTGATGTTCAATGGCTCGCGCCCGGATGAGGACCTCCCAATGGTCCATCCCGGTGCGCTGGGTGAAGGCCGAAGGCATCACGACCGCATCAAATTTGGCTTTGCGCGAAAGCATCGCAAAAAATTCGTGAAACCGCAGGTCGTAGCAAATCGCCATGGCGACTTTATAGCCGTCGACCTCGAGCACAACGGCCTCGTCCCCCGACAGGTAACCGTCCGATTCACAGTAGAGGGGTTTGCCGTCAGGGGTTTTTAAGTTGAACAGGTGGACCTTGCGGTAGCAGGCAATCTCCTTGCCATCGCGCCCAAAAACATAGGCCACGTTGTAGACTTTATTTTTGCCTTGATGATTCCCCGTGCGGATGGCCTCGGCCTTTTCAGGACGCTCGGCAATGGAGCCCCCGAACAAGACAATGCCAAGTTCTTTGGCCAGTCCTGACATCCACTGCCATGCCGGTCCCCGCCAGGGCTCGGCATTTTCATAAAGAGTGTCGTAGGGCCCTTGGTAAACGAACATTTCTGGCAGAACCACCCAGCCGGCTCCCGACCTGGCCGCGCCTCGGACGAGATTTTCGGCCTGCAGCAAATTTGCGCCACGGTCTCGCGTGGTGGTCATGCTGGTGACGGCGACGGAAATTTGTTTCTGGGTCATAAAACCAAAATCCTTTCGGCTCCCGGTGGAGCGTATCACTGGTGATCGCTAGGCAATTTTTGCCTGATCCCCGTTGAGAATCATAGCCTTGTCGGCGCGGTGACTAAACTTTTTTCAGAACGTGCCGAAGAATCTGGTGGGAGGAAGCCAAAATGAAAAATATTTTTTTGCTGGCCATGTCGATCGTTATTACCGTTACGGGTGTTGCGCCGGGGGTTGCCCTTGGAGCCGGGCTTCAAGTCGAATCGTTTTTAACGCCGCCCTCAACCTCCATCGCCGGTGAAACGGTTCTGGTGGCCCTGCGCGGCGAAGGCGTTGCCGGGCTTTTAGCTGGTGACCTTTTGGTCGCCGAGCGCTCGGTCTTGGACCAGTCTGTGGGCCGCGTTCAATTTTCCACGGGTCATTTAAAGGTGGCAAAAGTTGACGGCGCCCGCGCCCTGGCCACAATCCAAACCGACGGTTCGGTTGGCGCCGCTGGAGTCCTCGGTAAATTCAACAAGGTGATGGCCGGCGATCAGGTCCGCCCGCTGGCAATGGCGATCACGGCCAATGTTGCCATCACCCCGGAAATCACCCTTGATTACAACACGCTCTTTGCCGACCCCAACGCCGGTTCGGTGACCCTGGAGATGTCAGGAGCTGGTCGCGAGGCCTTGGCGGCTGCGGCAGAATCCTTGGGCTCAGTCCGCACCAGCATGGTGGCGGTCGAGGGCTACACCGACCCAAGTGGCGATGGGGAGTCCAATCAGGTGGAATCTTACGAGCGGGCCTTGACCGTGAAACGCTTTTTGGTCGACACCCTCGGCTTTGACAGCGAACGGGTCAAAGCTTTTGGCATGGGCGAGCAGGAGCCGGTGGATACCACCAACTTGCCGGGCTCGGTCGAGAAAAATCGCCGCATCGTGATCAAAGTCATTCCGACCCTTTACAGGTAGTGGTTCCCCTTGATAACACCTGCCCCGGCCACAGACGGCCGGGGTTTTTTTATGCCTGAATTACCAGAAGTTGAATGTCTTGCCCGTGCCCTGCGCGAAGAAATGTTGGGCGGCCAAGTCACGTCCGTGACGTTTTTACGCAAAGACTTGCGTGAGGCCATGCCTATGGACGTCATTCGCGCGGCACTTGTAGGTGCGCCCTTGCGCCGTGTTTGGCGGCGGTCAAAATATCTTTTGATGGAAACAGAGTACGGGACAGCCATCTTGCATCTGGGCATGAGTGGGCAACTGCTGTCCATGGACGGTCCAACGCCGGTCAAGACGCATACCCACGTCATTTTTGGGTTGAAAAGAAAGGGTTCTTCGGCTGCGCCTCAGAATGACGACGGGGGCGCTCGGAATGTCTATCTGCATTTCATAGATCCGCGCCGTTTTGGACGCTTGACGGCAGTGCCTGCGGGCACGGACTTGTCCGCGCACCCGTGGTTTAAAGACCTCGGCCCAGAGCCCTTGGATGTAACCGGTGAGGCATTGGCGAATCACCTGTGGCAGGCCAGCCGCGGGCGCAGTGTCGCGGTCAAGGCGTTCATCATGAATGGCGCGATGGTGGTCGG
Source organism: Oligoflexales bacterium (assembly GCA_947445775.1). Taxonomy (GTDB): domain Bacteria; phylum Bdellovibrionota_B; class Oligoflexia; order Oligoflexales; family RGVZ01; genus RGVZ01. The sequence continues at coordinate 6,045 of CANFEB010000026.1, forward strand.
CGTTGGAAATATCTACGCCAGTGAATCCTTGTTCCTTGCTGGGATTCGTCCCGCACGCGCCGCAGGCCGCGTAACCCGCGTCGAATATGGTGTTCTGGCTGAATCAATTCAAAAAGTCTTGGCGGCTGCCATTGGGGCCGGGGGGACATCCTTTCGGGACTACCTCCATTCGGACGGTTCAGAAGGCTCGTATGCCTTGCAGCTCAACGTCTACGGCCGTACTGGCCAGGTGTGTCGAAAATGCCTCGGACCCGTCCGGGAAATGCGCCATTCCAATCGCGCCACGTTCTTTTGTGGCGCTTGTCAAAAGTAAAACTCTTTTAGTTTTCGCCTGTGATTCCAATTTTCTACAATTTTTATTAAAATTAAATCTAAAGCATTTTATTAAATAATAAAAACTATTAGTCGAAGCACCATATGTAAGTCGTGGCTGTTAAATTGTTAATGGTTCCTTGCTTGAGGAACGCAAAGTAAATCTAGAGGGAGTTTCATCATGGGTCTTCGTATTAAAACAAACATTGCATCTCTCCAGGCCCAGCGAGGCGTCGCCACCGCAACCAATTCGTTGCGCGACTCGATGTCGCAATTGTCCAGCGGCTACCGCATCAACAAGGCGGCCGATGACGCAGCAGGGTTGGCGATCAGCACCAACTTGACTGGCCGGGTCCGCAGCCTTGAGCAGGCTTCCCGCAACGCCAGCGACGGTATCTCCCTGGTGCAAGTTGCCGAATCCGGCATGACCGAAATTTCCAACGTCCTGATCCGTCTGCGCGAACTTGCAGTGCAATCTTCGTCAGACACCATCGGAAATACGGAGCGTTCCTATGCCAACCGTGAATACACCCAGTTGGTCGAGGAATTAGACCGCATCGCCAACACCACCGAGTTCAACGGCGTTAAGCTCCTCAAGGGGGAAGAGGCCAATGTCGGTCAAAACCTTTTGACCATTCATGTGGGTGCTGGTGATGGCAAGGCCGAAAACACGGACACCATCCAAATCAACATCAACGACATGAAGTTGATCCCGGAAGATGACTTCGGCTTGGGTAGAGGTGCGGAGATTGGTCCGCTTAAAGTTGGCGATTCCTTCGACCGCACTACGGCCTCGGACAAACTTGGGATTATTGATACCGCCATGCAGCGCCTTGCTTCCACCCGTGCCAACATGGGTGCCCAGCAAAACCGTTTGCAATCAGCTGTGACGAGCTTGAGCTCGCAGGTTGAGAACTACAAAGCAGCCAACAGCCGCATCCGCGACGTCGACTTCGCATCTGCAAGTGCGACCTTCACCCAGGCCAAGATCCTTCAGCAGGCAGGGGTGTCGGTTCTTGCTCAAGCGAACTCAGAGCCGGAAGCAGCGCTGGCTCTGTTGCGCTAAGCAACCTTCGTTATTGGGACCTCAAGCAAGTAAGCCGGGTGGCGTTTTCAAGAACGCCGCCCGGCCCTTTGTTTATAGCTCAATTTATGACATAATTTGAGCTATATAAGCAATGGATGTGCCTCATGACCACCGCAAAATACTGGAATTGGCAACAAGATCATTGGCCAAAGTTTTCCTGGGAACGAACGGAATTTCAAACAAAGGAGAACGTGTTTCTGCAGGCATCTGGAGTATTGGTTGGCATCGAGAAACACCTCGGCGACGACGATAAATTGATTTTACTAATTGACTCACTCAGCACCGAGGCCGTGACCACGTCCGAAATTGAAGGTGAGTTCATAAATCGCGATAGTGTCCAATCGTCATTCCGGCGGCGATTCGGCCTGGAAACAGATCATCGACGCGTGAAGCCCGCGGAAGAGGGCATCGTGGAAATGATGGTCGATCTCTATCAAAATTATTCCGAGCCTTTGACACATCAGAATTTATTCAGGTGGCATCAGATGCTTTTGAATGCTCGCCGCGACCTCGATGATGTTGGCGCCTACAGAACTCACGACGATCCAATGCGCGTTGTTTCCGGATCCATTGACGACCCTAAAATTCATTTCGAGGCACCACCGTCACACGCTATTCCAAAAGAAATGGAGCGATTCGTCCGTTGGTTCAACGACACCTCACCCGGGGGCAAGTCAGCGCTCCCGGCGCTGACGCGCGCGTCTATCGTCCACCTTTATTTTGTCTGCATTCATCCTTTTGAGGACGGTAATGGCCGAATTGGACGGGCCATCACGGAGAAGGCGCTTGCGCAGTCACTCGGGAAACCAACTCTATTAGCCCTCTCTGAGACAATCTTAAAAGGTCGCAATAAATATTACTTGGCACTGGAGCAAAACAATAAATCTTTGGCCGTTGATCGGTGGGTCGAGTATTTTTCAGACATGATCCTCGCGGCACAAAACCGAACATTGAGGGCCATGGAATTTATCATCCAAAAAACTAAGTTTTTTGACCGCTACACGGATAAGGTCAACAAACGCCAGACTAAAGTTTTACTGCGTGTTTTTCGCGAAGGTCCCGATGGATTTCTTGGCGGACTCAACGCCGAAAAATATATAAGCATTACTCAAACATCGCGCGCGACAGCGACCAGAGACCTAGCGGAGTTGGTAACGCTGGAGGCTGTTACTAAATCAGGAACGGGAAAAGGTACGAGATACCACCTGAAACTCGATTGACATCCCGCCGTTCATCCGACTATAAAATGCCGCTCCTAGTGAACATGGGCTTGTAGCTCAGGTGGTTAGAGCGCACGCCTGATAAGCGTGAGGTCGGCAGTTCGAGTCTGCCCAGGCCCACCATGTTCCCCTTCCCCAACCCATTAATTGGGTAACTTATGGATTTCGTACAGGAATTCAGAAAATCAATCGACCCTGAATTGCTGTTCAAAGGCCGCGCCGGTGACCCGCGTTTGGGGGAATTGGTGGCAACGGTTTGGCCGCTGACCGGCGCGACGCCAAAAGTTTGCATCATGGGTTCTCCAGACGATATCGGCGTTCAACTCAACCGGGGGCGCCCAGGGGCGGCCGGGGGACCATCAGCCATTCGCCGGGAGCTCTACCGGATGACGCTAGCCATGAATAAGGCTTTCAAAGTCGATCCGGGAGTTTTCTGTGACGCCGGCGACATCATCCCGACCAGCGATATTTCTATCAACCACCGCCATGCTCAGAACCTTTGTGAATTGGCCTTGAATGCCTCGCGGGCGGTGATTGCTTTGGGTGGTGGTAATGACTTTTCCGCCCCCCATGCAAAGGCCCTTCGTGAAGTGTCCGCATCTCAAACGGAGGCCACGGGAACCATCGGCATCATCACCATTGATCCGCATTTAGATGTTCGCGAACGCGAAAACAATCTGCCCCACAGTGGGACGCCTTATCGCGATTTGATTGAAGGCTGCATCATCGATCCGCGCAATCTTGTCGAATTTGGGACGCGCAAAAACCGCAATGCAGCCGCCCACTTTAATTGGTGCCGCGAGCGCGGCGTTGTGATTCGGGATTATGCAGAATTGCGTCACGCAGAACGCACGGGCGTTAGAATTGTCGATGCCTTCGCTCTAGATCTGGAACGCCTTATCGCCCGTTGCGACGCCGTGATGGTGTCTTTGGACCTCGATGCCTGCGCTGGATTAACCGGAGTTAGTGCTCCGGCAGCCCTGGGCTTTTCTCCCGAAGATCTCTGTGAAATGGCGGCCATTGCTGGACGCCACAAAAAGGTCAGGTTGTTTGAACTGGTCGAATGTGCGCCCCATCTAGATCCGTCTGGCATGTCCACCAAGGTCGCCGCAGAAATAATTTACGCGTTCCTTGAACAGCAGCTCGCCGTTCCTTGAAAAACCGACGTCGTCATCCTGAATTGAAAAGTTAGACGTGTTGCCGGTAACCGAAGGAGCCCTTCGCGCGCAGATCCTCCGTCGAATCCCAAGCATCGGGCGTGGCCATCTCCCACGCCCGCTTGAAGGACGGCGGTGGATTTTCCAGCAGCTCTCCCTGCTCAAGGTAGTGAAATAGTTCCCCGTAGTGCTTGATGTCAAAGGGTCCGACCCGGTGCATCAGGTGCCACGGGCGTAGCTGCATCGTATGTTTCAAACCCATGGCCCCTAAAAGTTCTGCGACGGACTCGATGGTTTGTTCGTGAAAGTTATGGACTCGGACCTTCTTGTCGGAGACATCGAGACCATTCATTAAGGTGACGTTGTTGGTGGCGACGCCCGTGGGGCAGTGGTTGGTATTGCACCTGAGGGCTTGAATGCAACCAAGGGCCATCATCATGCCGCGCGCAGAGTAGCAGGCATCTGCTCCCATCGCGATTTTAGAAATGATGTCAAATCCCGTTGTGATTCTACCGGCGACCAAAAGTCGGATATGGCTTCGGACTGTAATTCCAACCAGCGCATTATGAACAAAGACCAGCGCCTCGTTGAGAGGGCAGCCCATATGGTCAGAGAACTCTGCCGGTGCCGCCCCCGTTCCGCCCTCGCCCCCATCAATGACGATGTAGTCGGGCAAAATTTTTGATTCGTGCATGGCTTTTACGAGCGCCAAAAATTCGCGGCGTTTGCCAATGCAAAGTTTGAAACCAACGGGCTTGCCACCCGATAGTTCCCGCAGTTGCTGAACCCACTGCAAAAGTCCGATGGGCGATGAAAAAACCGAATGCCCTGGGGGAGAAAGGCAGTCTTTACCCATCGGAATGCCGCGGATTGCAGAAATTTCTGGTGTTATTTTTTTTGCCGGCAGCACTCCGCCGTGACCAGGCTTGGCGCCTTGTGAAAGTTTGATCTCAATCATTTTTACATTTGAGCGGATCGCCAGCTGGCGGAATTTTTCGGGATCAAACTTTCCGACGCTGTCGCGACAACTGAAATAGCCGGTGCCGACCTCCCAGATGATGTCTCCGCCCGGGGCCAAATGGTGGGGTGAAAGGCCGCCCTCACCGGTATTGTGAGCGAAGCCGCCAAGTTTTGCGCCGCCATTCAGGGCTTGAATCGCATTGGCGCTGAGGGCCCCGTAGCTCATGGCCGAGATGTTCAGGATGCTGGCCCGGTAGGGTTTTGTGCATGCTGGCCCGCCGATGGTGATTCGCAGAGATTCAGGATCGCAGTGGACGGGTGCCAACGAATGATTAATGAATTCGTAGCCCTGCTGATAGACATCCAACATCGTGCCAAAGGGTTTTGTTGACACTTGCTTTTTGGCGCGCGCATAAACACCGGAGCGGCTGTTTCGCGAAAATGGTTTTCCATCCTCGTCGGATTCCACGAAGTACTGCTGAATTTCCGGCCGAACCAGTTCTGCTAAATAACGAAATCGCCCCAAGACGGGAAAGTTCCGTCTAATCGTCTGCTTTTTTTGAAGAATATCGACCCAGCCGATCGCAAAGACGGGGAGCAGGATGGAAAAAGCCGACCACAAGGCGGGATGAACCAACCAGGCTAGTAGGGCTGTGCCAATGGTGACAAGAATTGAGGCAATAATAAATTCTCTGCGCATCGGAACACCCTCCCGGTTTCTATCTGATTTCATTCATTTTTTCATGACTTGCTCCCGGAAGCTATGGTGGCCAGGTTAGGTCGACGCATTATCCTTTTAATCATTCATTCAAGGCCCGGGAGATTTATGCCGATCAGGGGCTTAACCTGGAGGGTGAATGATGCATTTGCAACTTCTCAAGAGATTGCCTGTTTTATCGCTACTCTTGAGCGTTGCCATTACCGTTGCGGCCTGCGGTAAAAAACAGGTTTTCAAAAAAGAGGGGAGCCCTTCTTTTGGTCAGATTGATAAAAAAGATCGTGTTTGCCTCAAAGTGGTCAATGGCATTTTAGCGGCGAATATTCCGGCTGTTGTGCAATTGCGCAGTAAAACGGGCCGCTGTACCGGGACATTCCTAGGCGATAACGTTGTTTTAACGGCAGCCCATTGTATGGACACAAGCCCCACGGGCGGCATGGGCCTTAGCGATGGGACGATGCCAGTGGCAATGGTGCATGGTGGAGTTGTCGATACACAAGCAACTACAAATACTTCCCCTTTGAAAGATGTTGCCCTGCTGATTTTTGCGTCCCCAAAATCAAAAGTCTGGCGAAAGATCGCTTCAAACCCGCCAAAAGAAGGCGATGCTTTGATGGTTGCTGGTTACGGTCAGACGGATTTTGTCAATAATAACGACCCTGACGGCCGCGTTCGCTACGGGTATAATACCGTCGATGCGATTTCGCCTACGAACGCAACCCTCAAGTATGAGTCACCCAGGACGACAGACAACCTGGGAAGGGGTGTTCAGTCCATGTCAGGGCGGGGCGATTCAGGTGGGCCCATCATTTCAGGTGATGGCATCGTGGCGGTTACGAGCCACGGCTCAGATGATGACCAAAACCTGTATGAAACGGATTTTTATTTGTTTTCCGAGCCGGGCCTTAAGGCCATGGAAGATGCCGAGGCGAAAGGTGCCCACATCAACGGCGTCAATGGCATTCGTAAGGCTCTCGGCAAGCCTCTCAAAACTGGTGCTCCCGACAGCGAGACCTTCGACTCAACTTCCTGCTGATGAGTCAGCGGATCATTGGCTTACTGGCGGTTGATCGCCTCGCGAAACCAGGGAATCGCGCGGGCAAGGCCGTCTTTAAGTGCGACTTTAGGCTCCCAGCCTTTCAAGACGGATTTTGTTTTGCTCAGGTCTGGGCACCGAGTTTTTGGATCATCGGAAGGCAGCGGGAGGTAGACGATTTTTGATTTCGTCGGGATCTGGCGGAGAACCTCCTGGGCCAGCTCCATAACGGTGAATTCTCCATCATTGCCAAGATTGATCGGCCCGATCTCGCCTTTCGTTTCAGCAAACTGGACAATCCCAGCCACCAAGTCGTCGGCAAAGCAAAATGAGCGCGTCTGCTGGCCGCTGCCGTAAATGGTTAAATCTTCGCCACGCAGGGCTTGCACGATAAAATTGCTGACCACACGCCCGTCGTCGAGGGCCATTTTGGAGCCATAGGTGTTGAAAATCCGGATAACCCGGATGTCCACCCCGTGCTGGCGGTGGTAGTCAAAACAAAGGGTCTCGGCTAGGCGTTTACCCTCGTCATAGCAACTTCTAATGCCGGTTGGATTGACGTTGCCCCAGTAGGTTTCCCGCTGGGGGTGTTCCTTTGGGTCGCCGTAAACTTCAGAGGTGCTTGCCTGTAGAAACATTGCCCCGCAACGCTTTGCAAGGCCAAGCAGGTTCATCGTTCCAAGGACGTTGGTTTTGACCGTGCGGATAGGATTGTTCTGGTAATGGACGGGACTCGCCGGACAGGCGAAGTTCAAAATCAGGTCCACATCGGCCAGGTAGGGCTCAATGATGTCGTGGCGGACCAGCTCGAATTTCGAATTGGCAAGCAAATGGGCAACGTTGGACCGTCTGGACGTCATGAAGTTGTCCAGGCAGAGGACCTCCCAGCCCTTGGCCAAGTAGGCTTCGCACAAATGACTGCCAATGAAACCCGCGCCGCCTGCGATCAAAACTCTTTTTGCCATGCCAGTGCCTCCGGGTCGAATTGTGGCGTTCGGGCAAGAATTTGTCCACGAACTTCAATGAACCTCAATGACCTTCAATTGCAGTGCCGGCCTCAGGTCGGTATAGTCAGGGGGCTTTTCCGGAATAAAGGATGCGATCCAATGAATATTCATGAATATCAGGCTAAGAAACTTTTTGCAGAAAACGGCGTGGCTGTCCCTGAGGGTTACCTTGCGCGGACACCAATCGAAGCCGAATTTGCGATGCGCAGGCTAGGTGGTCCCGTCGCAGTGGTGAAGGCCCAGGTTCATGCCGGAGGCCGCGGCAAGGCGGGTGGCGTCAAACTTGTCAAATCGCCAGAGGAATGCGCCAAGGTCACCGAACAAATGATCGGCATGCGACTGGTGACGCCGCAAACCGGGGCCGAAGGCAAATTGGTTCGGATGGTTTATGTCGAGGCCGGCAGCGAGATTGCCAAGGAATATTACTTGGCGATGGTGCTTGATCGCGAGACGGCCGGTGTTGCCATCATGTTCTCCACAGAAGGTGGCATGGACATCGAGGAAGTCGCCGAAAAACATCCCGACAAGATTGTGAAAATCTCAGTCGATCCGACGATTGGCCTGCAAGGCTACCATCTGCGCTCTTTGGCCTACGGCCTGAAGATTCCTGCCGAAGAGGGCAAGGAACTGATGGCAATGGTGAAGAAACTTTACGCCATGTTTATCAAATACGATTACTCGCTGCTCGAAATCAATCCGCTGATTGTCAACAAGCAGGGCAAGATGCTGGCCCTTGATGGCAAGATGAACTTTGATGACAACGCGCTTTACCGCCACAAAGACATTGAGGCAATGCGTGACTTTGCCGAAGAAGATCCGCGGGAAATTGAAGCCTCGAAATTTGGGCTGAGTTACATTGGCCTGGAAGGCAACATCGGTTGTTTGGTCAACGGCGCGGGTCTGGCCATGGCGACGATGGACATCATTAAACTCAGTGGCGGTGAGCCAGCCAATTTTCTTGACGTCGGCGGCGGTGCCAGTGAAGAAATGGTGCGAAATGCGTTTCGCATTTTGTTCTCCGACCCAAAAGTTAAGGCTGTGTTCGTCAATATTTTCGGCGGCATCATGCGCTGTGATGTCATCGCCCAGGGGATCGTGACGGCAGCCAAAGAGTTGGGACTGCGTCAGCCCTTGATCGTTCGCCTTGAAGGCACCAACGTTGAAAAGGGCAAACAGATCCTTGAAACGTCTGGACTGAAGATTATTCCGGCTGACGACATGGCTGACGGTGCCCGCAAGGCCGTTGAAGCTGCACGCGCAGGAAAATAACGCGCACTTATAGCAACTGGAGAACACAACCGTGTCGATTCTGGTCAACAAGAATACCCGTGTCATCACCCAAGGCATCACCGGCAAGTCCGGTGAGTTCCATACCAAACTTTCTCACGAGCACGCGCCGTGTTTTGTCGGCGGCGTCACTCCCGGCAAGGGCGGCACCAGGCACATTGATTTGCCGGTGTTTGACACCGTCGCCGAGGCCAAGGAAAAGACGGGCTGCAATGCCTCGATGATTTTTGTGCCGCCGCCATTTGCAGCAGACGCAATCCTTGAAGCCATCGCCGCTGAAATTGAATTGATCGTATGCATCACCGAGGGCATTCCGGTTTTGGATATGGTGCCCGTGAAAAAGGCTCTGGAACGGTCGCGTAAGACGCGTTTAATCGGCCCAAACTGTCCGGGCATCATTACCCCAGGCGAGTGCAAGATCGGAATCATGCCGGGGCATATTCATAAGCGCGGCAAAATCGGAATCGTCTCCAAGTCGGGAACGCTCACCTATGAATCGGTAGGGCAGACGACGCGTGCGGGGCTTGGCCAAAGCACTTGCATTGGCATCGGTGGCGATCCGATCATTGGCACCACGTTTATTGACCTGCTTGCCATGTTTGAAGAGGATCCGGAGACGGACGGCATTATCATGATTGGCGAGATCGGCGGCGACGCCGAGATCAAAGCCGCGCAGTTTATCAAAGAACATATCCGCAAGCCTGTCGCAGCCTTCATCGCAGGGCAGACGGCCCCCGAGGGCAAGCGCATGGGGCATGCTGGCGCAATTATTTCTGGCGGTCATGGAACGGCGTTAGAAAAGATGGAAGCCCTGATGGCAGCTGGTGTGGCCGTGGCCCGTTCGCCGGCTGATATTGCCTCGACTTTGATTGAACACATGAAAAAGCGCGGAAGGAAATAACCCCTCAGTGCTTGGCATCAGACGTCACCAAGGAAGTGCCATCGACCTTTGGCAGGGGGACCTGAAAAAGTTCGTCTGCGATGTGTCCGTGGCATTTTTTCCTGCTGGCACGGCCCCCCCTGGTCTGCCTGCGGCGGCGAGTTTGCCGGCGGGCGAGGCCATGATTTTTCCTGGCAAAGATTTTTTCTGCCCTTCAGACCATCTTCTCGCCGTAGCCTATTCACCGTTAGTCGATATCAATGACCGGGGAAAATTAGGGACGGTCCTAGGCTCCTACAGCAATGCTCTGGCATTTGCTGCTGGACTTGAGGTGCGCCACATCGCGATGGCAGTGCCGCAGTCAGAGGCCCTAGGCGATCTTTATGGCAGCCTGGCCATGGTTGCCTTGAAAAGTTTTTTGGATGAGGCGGCTGCACGTGGCGCCAACGGTGGGCGTCTGCCGGTCGTGCCAAAGCGCATCACCTTGGTGTTGGATAGCCTGGCAGTTTATGATTGTTTTCAGGCGCAATTATTTGCCACGTTTCCCGACATATTCTGAGGGCGTGCTGTGACCAAGGCAGAAACCGAGACAACTAAGCCCGTCAAACGCCTTGGGTCGCTTGCCTACTATAAAACCGGCGGAACCTGCGCCAGGCTTTATCTGCCCAAATCAATTGAAGAAATCCAGTCCGCCGTCCGAGAGATCCGCAGTCTTTCCCAGCCATTTTTTGTCCTTGGCGGTGGAACCAACTCCCTCGTTTGTGACGACACCTGGCCGGGTGCCGTGATCGCCTTGACTCACATGGGCGGACTTCACGCTTTGGACAAAAACGGCGGGATCTTCTGTGAGGCTGGCGTCGATAATTCGGAATTTGCGCGATTTGCCGTCGATCACGGACTGACTGGCGCGGGATGGATGAACCGGTTGCCGGGGCAAATGGGTGGCACGGTCCGGATGAACGCCCGGTGCTATGGGGGCGAAATCAGCCAGATCGTCAAGAAGATCACTTGCGTGGACATGAAGGGCGAGGTTGTTGTGCATGATGAGCCGACGAAAGTTTTTCGTGGCTACAAGGACACGAGCTTCATGCAGACGGGGGAGATTATCGCGGCAGTGGAAATTAAGTTAGAGCCGGGGGATACGGCAGCAACTCAGGAGTTGATGAAATTCTGCGAAGATGACCGGGTGCTCAAAGGTCAATTCACGCACCCGTCGTGCGGTTGTGTTTTCAAAAACGATTACACGGTGGGAGTTCCCAGCGGCATGCTGCTGGAGGCTACCGGTATAAAATCGCTGACCCGCGGCAGTGCGGCCATTAGTCCCCAGCACGCGAATTTTGTTTTTAATTTGCACGGGGCCGCATCAAGTCGCGATATCGTCGAACTCACATTGATGATGCGCGAGGCCGTTTACACACGTTTTGGTGTTTGGCTTGAATACGAAATGGAGATCTTAGGAGAGCTCCCAGATGATTTGGCGAAATCCCTCCGTGAGGTTCGCGCCAGAAAACCGGAGACCCCAGAACTTGCCGTTCTGCGCGCCAAGTTTTCCGCCAAGCCCGCCTCGAAACCCTGAGGTGTTTATGCCAGCGGGCCGAGGTCGCGCAGGTATTTAAAAGTATAGATACCCGTCCGATGCCCATCGTTGAAATGAATCGTCAGGGCATAGAGGCCGACGGATTCGATCTTTACAGGCCGCACAGTGTCCTTGACATCTTCTGGCTTCAGGCGCGGCTCGTGGGACCATTCATCGATGCAGGCCGCACACGGACATTTGCGCCGTAGCATGACGACATCAAGGGCAGATTTTTTGCCGTCAGTCCATAGGATCCCAAGGGTTTTGGGATCCACCTGCGTTATACCTTGGACCCGGATATTGTCCATTTAGTTGGCCCATTCGATGCTGAAGTGCTGAAGTACATTTTTATTTTCGGCGTGAAGTATAGAAACCTGCGAGGCAACGGCTCCGGCCACCTTGGCAAATGCCGCAGCGACTGGTGATTTCGGATGGCTGGCAACATAGGGCTTGCCATGATCCGACGCCTCCACGAGCCCCTGATCCATTGGGATCTCGCCGAGAAAGGCCACGCCGTGCTCCCTTGCCACGCGGGCTCCCCCACCCTCGCGGAAAATGAAATGCTTTTTATCACACCCGTCACAAATGAAGTGACTCATTGTCTCAACAACCCCAAGCACGGGGACCTTCAATGTTTCAAACATCGAGATCGCCTTGCGCACGTCGATCAAGGCGACTTCTTGCGGAGTGGTGACGATGACAGCCCCCGTCACGGGCGCAGTCTGGGAAATAGTCAGTTGAATGTCGCCAGTTCCCGGCGGGTAATCAATGATAAGGTAATCGAGCTCGCCCCAGGCCACTTGCGACAGAAATTGCTTGATCACGCCCGCCGCCATCGGCCCGCGCATGATGGTGGCCTTGCCGCTTTGGCCAAACATCCCCACCGAAATTATTTTCACGCCGTCGACCTTAGGAGGTTCAATTAAACTGCCAGAGGCCGTGGCGCCGTCTTTCAAGTGGGTCATTAGCGGAATCGATGGGCCGTAAATGTCGGCATCGAGAAGCCCGACCTTGGAACCTGATTTGGCGAGTGACCAGGCAAGGTTCACGGCCGTGGTTGATTTGCCCACGCCACCCTTGCCGCTGGCGACAGCTATAATGTTTTTTACCTGACCAAGGGATGCCGCCACTGGGGAGCCCGAGTTTAGCGGTAGAGAGCCGCGCGTGGAGGCCGTCATGGTGACCTTGGTGCTGGTTACACCCGGCAAAGCCATCAGGGCTGCTTCACACTGGGCCTTAAGCTGCTCTTTCACCGGGCAGGCAGGGGTCGTCAAATTAACTTCAAGGCTGACTTGATGTCCCGCCTCATGGCTGACTTTATGTCCCGCCTCATGGCTGACTTTATGTCCGGCCTCAGGGCTGTGTGCTTCAGCGCTGATTTTTATATTGCGCACGAAGCCAAGGGTTACGATGTCCTTGTGTAAATCAGGATCCTGAACCACGCGCAGTGCATCCAGGACAGTTTTTTCGTCAAGGCTCACCGCTTGCTGAGGAACGACCTTGGAAGACAAGCGTTCAGCAATTCGATTTCTGAATTCCATAATTCCCATGATCAATGCCCCTCAAGAAATTTGGCCGCCTGCATGGCAGCTTGACAGCCAAGTCCAGCCGCCGTGATGGCCTGTTTGAACAGCGGGTCGGCAATGTCGCCCGCAGCGAAGACACCTGGTGTTTTGGTTGCCGTATGATCCGTGGTTTTAATGTAGCCGTGGTTGTCGGTATCCACCCAAGGCTTGAACAAAGTTGAGTTAGGCGTGTGACCAATCGCCATGAACAGAGAGGTGGTCTCGAGGGTTTTTATTTCGCCCGTTTCAGCATGTTTTAATTTGATGCCGATCAGTCCAGTCTGGTCCGCAATGGTGTCCTCTACAATCCATGGCGTCATGATCGTGATTTTGGGATTGGACCGGGCCCGTTCCGCCATGATTTTTGATGCGCGAAAGTCGTTGCGACGGTGAATTAGGATCACTTCGGAACAAATTTTAGAGAGGTAATTTGCTTCTTCCATCGCAGAATCGCCGCCGCCTGCGACTACGACGCGCTTGTTGCGATAAAAGAAACCGTCGCAGGTGGCGCAGGTCGAAAGGCCGCGCCCCATCAAGGCGGATTCCGTTTTGAGGCCCAGGGTTTTGGCTGTCGCCCCCGTCGCAATAATCACTGACTTAGATTCAATGAGGGTATCGCCCGACCAAAGTTTGAGCGGCTGCGACGAAAAATCGACCTTGGTGATTTCCTCGTAATGAATTTTAGTGCCGAAACGCTCGGCTTGAGCCGTCATGTCGGTCATGAGTTTTGGCCCCAGGATGCCGTGCTCAAAACCAGGAAAATTCTCCACCTCAGTGGTCGTGGTTAGCTGGCCGCCGTGTTGAATGCCGGCATATATGACGGGGCTCAGGGCGGCGCGAGCAGCGTAAATTGCGGCGGTCAGTCCCGCAGGACCGGTACCGATGATGGTGACTTCATTGATCGACATGGGTCGTCCCCTAAATGCTTACCGTTTTTAGTAACGTTACGATCTGCGGGAAAAATTGCCCGAAATTCTCTTGGAGAATAGAGAAACACGGGCCAATTGATAAGGACTTTCGGCAGGTTCCAAAGGCACTGATCAAAAAATAGTCAGTGGCTCAATATTGTTGGCTGACTGGCCGATATACCCTAGGATAGTAGGAAAGACCAAAGGGGCCTGACATGTTGTGCAAATTTTTTGCAAGGGCATCGCTTTCGCCGCGGATATCCGTGCTGCTAGCCGGATTCGCGTCTTTAGGCGTATGGCCCGTTACCGAGGCTGCTGCATCCACGCGCCTCGACGTTAAGAGTCCCAGCGTCGTTGTCTTGTCGTGGGACCAGGGCAAAATCCTTTATGAGCGCAATGCCGATGAAGTTCGTCCTATTGCCAGCCTGTCCAAAATGTTTGCTGGTCTCGTTATCCATGATGATTGCAAGTTGGATTGGAACTCCCAGCATGAGATGTCGCCTGAAAACAGGGACGCGGCCCGGGGTGGGGATTTCTCCAAACTCAAAACCGGATGGAAGTTCACGGTCGAAGATCTCATGCATGCGGCCCTGATGCGCAGCGACAACCGGGCGTTTCCGGCCTTGGCGGAAGCCTGCGGGATGACTCCGGCTCAGTTGGGCGAACGGATGACCTCGCGGGCGCGCGAACTCGGTTTGGCCAAAACGATTTTCTCGGAGCCGACTGGATTGTCTCCTAATAATGTATCGACCGCCCACGAGGTGGCCCTGATGCTCCAGGAAGTTACCAAGAGACCGCGCTTGCAGGCGATCATGGCCAAGCGCAGTTATTGGATGACCGCCCATTTGCCGGATGGCAAAAGAACCCAGCGCTACGAGATCCGTAATACCGACCGATTGCTGCAAAGCCGCGATTTCAGTGTGATCGGCGGTAAGACGGGCTTCACCAATCTGGCGCGTTACTGCCTAGCCATTGCCGTGCGCACAGTTGAGTATGGTGATTTGGGTATGGTGTTGATGGGCGCAGAAGGTAAACTAACCAGGTTTGCCGATGTCCGCCGGATTTACCAGTGGCTCAAGAAAAACAGCACCGTCGCAGCATTGGACCAAAACAACATGGGCAACCAAGCCAGTAAGTCCAAACAGTTCAACGACGCCAGCAAATCGGAAGCGCCCCTCAAGGACGCGTCCTTTTGACGATTGGAAATTAGCGTCTCATGCGCTCCCTGATATTTTTTGTATGCCTGATGATTGGCGGTTCACAAGATGCCGCAGCCAAGGCAGCCTCGCCATTTGCAGGGGCGCTCTCCAAGCAATTTGAAGCTAAAAACAAAGCAGTTCGTCAAAGCATCAAGTTTGTCCGCGTGTCTGACGCCTCAGTCATTTATGAATTTGATGCGAATTTGCGCGTCTCCCCGGCATCGGTGACCAAGCTGGTGACGGCCGCTGCTGCCCTCAGCAAATTTGGCCCGGCCCATACGTTTGCAACGCGGCTGGTACACTCCGGGCAGCGCAAGGGCGCCGTCATCGTCGGCAACCTGTTTGCCATCGGCGATGGAGATCCTCTGCTCGTCTCAGAAAAATTGTGGCAAATGGCCGCTGATTTGCGGGCCATGGGAATATCAAAAATTGATGGCGACATTGTCGTCGATAATTCCCTGTTTGATGCTGAGACGCGTGATGAAAGCCGCGAGGAAGGTGCCCGGGCTTCCGCCAATGCCTATGATGCGCCCGTCAGTGCCTTTGCCGTCAACTTCAACACCCTGGCCGTTACCGTGAGTCCAGGTGAAAAGTCTGGAACCCCAGCCCGAGTTCGTCCAGATCCAGTCGACCTGGACGGCGTCACCATTGAAAGTTCGGTCAAGACAACAGCCGCTGGATCCGACACGCGGCTGGCAGCGGCCAGGATTGGCGCGGAAGGGCAGACGCCGGTCTTGCGGGTATCGGGCGGCATCGCCGTTGATAGCGAACCCCAAAAAATATATCGCTCCATGGTGAATCCCGGGCGTCTAGCTGGCGAGTATCTGCGAGCTTTTTTGAAGGATGCCGGAATTGCCACATCGGGACGCGTGCGAACCGGTAAGGCATCGGGTGACGAACACAACCTGCTGACAATTCCCTCCTACGACATGCGCAGGATCGTCAGTGGTTTGAATACATTTTCCAATAATTTTATTGGCGACATGCTGACCAAACGTTTTGCGGCAGGAAGTGCCCAACCAGGGTCCCTTGGTCGCGGCGCCAAAGTATTGCGTGATTATTTGAAACAAGACGTGGGACTAAAGGACGGTTTTGCCATTGAAAATGGCTCTGGCCTTTCCATTGAAAATCGCTTGAGTGCTGACGATGTTGTGCGCTTGCTCCTCCACGTTGAAAAGGACATGGGGATTTTCCCAGATTTTTTGGCCAGTCTGCCCTCTTATGGTTGGGAAGGGTCCTTGAAAAAACGGATGAAGGGCGCAGACCGCGAGCACATCGGAGGTCTAATCCGCGCTAAATCTGGAACCTTGAGCGAGCCCATCACGGTGTCCGGGTTGGCAGGATATTTGAAACATCCCAGCGAAGGTCTGGTGGCCTTTGCGGTGCTGGTTAATGGTGTCGCCGGAAAACCTCAGCCCACGGTGGCATCTTTGCGCGGACAGCAGGACGCTGCACTGGCGGCCCTGCTAAAGTTGCGAGTTGACTAGAGTCTTGACAATTGCTGGGACCTTTCTCATAGGGCGCCCCGTCGTCTTAGTGTAAGTCGCTGTTATTATCATTATTATTTGCCCATTGGCGCCGCAATTCTTGCGCCCGCTTCTTGCAATTAGACTTTGTGTCCAAGCCCTTAAGTGGCTGACGGGAGTCAAAACTGTGCGCCATCCATTGCGAAAAATTAGCTCGATTGCGATGCTTATTGCGCTAGTTATTCCATTTGGTTGCGGTGCACCCACCAAACGCCCACGCGACCTCATAGGCATGTTTAAACGCGAACCAGAAAAGCTGCGGGGGATCGCCGCCAGTTTGTGCGATCAACTGGCCGCAGCCACCGATGGGCCTTCCCTGCGCAACGTGAAACTTACCGCCGATCAATGTCGGGCGGTGGGCGAAAAAACCCAGGACCTTTCCCAGGCCCGGCAACTGGATTTTGTTAAAATCGACGAGAAAAAACTGCGGTCTGCTCAGACAAATGACCCCAACGCGGTCTTGTATATTCAAACGCGCGGTCAAGTATGGCTCAATCATTCCATGATGAAGCTGGCCCAAAAATTGATCCGGGCCATTCGTGATGCAGAGGCCAATGGAACCAGCGCGATTTTGCCACACATGAATGCTTCCGCTGCAAAGAGCGATATCATTAAGCTGGATTTCAAAGAGATTAAAAAAACATCCCTCGACGAATCCGCGACCCGCCTCAGCTCCGAGGTCGAACTCAATGGCCGCGGTGTGATCACGATCAACAATATTTTTAAGACGGAAGGGCGGGTTTTTGATGACGCGATCGCCCTGGAAATCAAATCCCGCGAAGACCGTCCTTTTGAAACCTCGTTGCTGCAAAAAATGAGTGCCGTGGTGTTGATTATTCCCTATGGCGAGGATGTCTATGTCGACATGGTGATCGACCTGCACATTCATTCCTTCGGCGTTGACCGCCTAGTGGCCGAGCAACTGACGGCTGCCCTTGGCTCCGGAATCAAAGCCGGACTCGACGCCCTGATTGAATTGGACTGAGAAGTGATACCTAAAATCTTCAAAAAAATATTGAATCTACCAAGCTTGTTGACGGTGGCGGCAGTGTTGCTGGCGGCTGGTTCTTGCCGCAGTGCTGACGACGATGTTTTCATGGATCCCACAACCCACAACACCCGAGAACAAAATGTCAGGGAATCAAACCGGGCAACGGTTCGTAAGCCCGTTAGCATCGCCACGGCAACTTACCGTGTGCGAGTTTTGGGTAAATCGGGGGGAGAGCTTTGTTCGGGGGCGCTTGACCTTGAGTTGATGAGTGATCTCGGTTTTGGGGCTGCCAAAGGCGGAGTGTTGTGCATGGGCCAAACGATAGATCTCGGTCGATTGCTGCAAGGCCTCACCGCATCTGCGGAGTCTGATCTTGATTTGCTTGTGGACGGCTTGATGGTTCGGGCGCGAACGATTGGCGGTGTTGCGTTTAACCCTCCGCGGCCACTTTTGGTCGGCCCCATCGTTCAAGATACGAGACCCTTCGTTGGACTGAATCAAACCAGCCAGCATGGTGCAGCGTGGAAGAATCCGGAAAACGGGCAACTAGTTAACTCCAGCGGCACGACCACCGTTAAGGTCACGGGTGTCAACGAACGCTTTGAGTCGAGCACACTTGGACAACAATTTGACCGGATTTTACATTGGGAAATCACATCGACCGGATACGAGGGAATTCCCAAGAGCGAGGCATTCATTTTTGACCGGATAGAAATGCTTTGGAATGTGCGCCCACTGGTAATTCCAAAAATCGTGATTGAAGGCAACCTCCGAAGCTTTCTGTCTGGCGACAATCAAAGCGCCGGAAGGATCGCTGAATTATTTGTAGGCCGCGTTCAGATTTTTATGGAAGCCACGCGTTTCGAAACCCTCTGACTTTCAGATTCTCGGGCCTGCCGTAGGCTGAAGAATCCTCTCTCGCGGAACAATCGTATTGCCGTCAGGTATTTGATGGATTCTTCGACCTCGGCGAGATCCTCCGGAGCCGGGTGGTGAAAACTGGCTGCCAATAAAATATATTTTATTGTGACGCAACGAGTCCAACCCTCCAAATTTCCAACCGATTTTTGGTAACATTTTTTGTGAGTCGATTCGCTAGTTTGAATCACCGATAGCGGCGCTTTGATGCCAACAAAAAACGTATCAAAACCTTTTAGCGAATAGGCCACTTCGTGGAGCCACCGGGGGTACTGCATGACGTGGTCAATGATGAGGTGGTCAATAGAGGCCGCGACGATACTAAGGGACTTGTTGCATCCTGATATAGCTCGCTCAGCGGCCTGAATATCGGCTTCATTTTCAAAATTAAAGCGCGGCAGCAGCGAGTCACTCAAAAAAATATCGACGCCAAATAAGAAATAGTTTTGGTCAAGCCGCGTCTGCAAGGCCCTAGCAATCGACGTTTTGCCGGCAGGTTGTCAGCGATCATTTTGTTAACTGATCAAGCAGCCGGAGCACATGCTGCCGAAAGGCGCGGCTGAGATACAGGGAACTATCGTCAAGGAGGCGGATCAAAGC
The DNA here is from genome assembly GCA_947445775.1 of Oligoflexales bacterium. Taxonomy (GTDB): domain Bacteria; phylum Bdellovibrionota_B; class Oligoflexia; order Oligoflexales; family RGVZ01; genus RGVZ01. The sequence goes on from CANFEB010000026.1 coordinate 24,992, forward strand.
TTTCTCAAAAGCCACCCTCGTAAGGGGGCCATTCTTATAAGCGCGAATCAAAACGCCAATGCTGCCAACAACCAGGTGGCCCCGCTGCTCAAGTGCCCTTCGCAATTCTAAGTCATCGGTTAAAACTGCCGAGGGTTTGCGCAGTTCAGCCAGTGCGGCGACCTGTAAATCAGCCTCTTGAAGTCTGAATGCTGATAATTTCATAGCCACATCATCGGCGAATTTTTATCTACCGATTCAACTTTAATAAATTTACCGATGGCCTTTTTAATTTTGGGAAAAGCGCCCTTTTGAATTAGCTCGGCCTCAACAGCGGTTGGCATATGCAAAAGCTTAAACATACGCAATGGTCGGAGTTGATCAATCTCATGGAGATGCAGGATCGGGCCGGTATCGGTGACGGTAACCTCAGGCACCCTTGACACCCCATTTGACATCACGCTCAATGGCTTCACGGGCATAATCAATCTCGGCCACAGCCTCTTTGCCAAGTTTAGAGATAGCTTGGGCGCGAGGAATTTGACCGGCCTGGTAAGCCTCGGTAATGGAGCGGCGGAATATCTCTTTGATGCCCTCTTCAAGAGCCTGAGCAACAAGTTCTGTTTCAGTTAGGCCGGTTGCTTTAGCCAGATATTCGAGTTTATCGTGCAGAGTATGAGCATTGTTTTTCATATGATTTCCTTGAGCTGGACGGTGTCCCATAGCTTTCATATTGTCCTTAATCCAGCCGCTAGATTCAATAACAATCCCAGGGACGCAGGTCGCAAAGCGCCCATTGTTTGCCTTAAACATGGCTGGCTAAGCCCAAACATCAGCTTTCTTCGAGGCTCCCCTTGATTTGATCCAACTCCTCGGCCAGCTATTGCAGAAGTTGACCGATACCGTAAGTGGCGTTCCTTTCATTCAAAATAGCTCCGGACGCGAAGTTTGAAAGTAGGGCACCAAGGCCCCTAAGCTTCGCGGTAAACACTCACTCTCGCGACAACCTTCCAAAACTCGTGGAATATATGGCACGCGGCCCACTGTCAAATGAGCGCCAGGAGCTTTTGCCTGATGGCAAAGTAAAGCTGAAGCTCAAAACGCCATGGCACGACGGGACTTCGCACCTGGCGCTGACGCCGAGGGAGTTTCTTGAAAAACTCGCTGCCATTGTCCCGTCGCCTCGCGCCCCGCCCAGCTATGAATCCGTGGTGCTGGAGTTTGACACGGCAGATCCTGCGGTGGATCCGGTCTCGGACCTAACGGCCCACCTTATGATTCCACTAGAGTCTAATAACTGGACTCAGAATTACTGACTCTAAAATATTGACTCGCATTAAGTATCGATATACATGAGACATTATGGTCGCCGGCAGCGGCCTATCGCGGGCGATTTGGAGTCCCAATTCCTATGTTACCTATCGATATCATTCTAGACCGTACATCTATTTGCAATCTCACTATGGAGCGAGACGTCCTCAGCAAAGCGATTGAAAACGGCGAGCACATAGTAATTTTTGGCCGTCGCAATACGGGAAAGACATCCCTTGTAAAAGGTGTGTGCGTTCCTGAATTCTTGGTAAAAAGGAAAAAAGCTGTCGCCCTTGAAGTCGATTTTCTAGGAGTTGATTCGATAGCAGAAGTGCAAACCCGGCTTCGTATTGCTTTAGAACGAGGTCTATCGAGATCATTTCCCAATAAACAGGCCGCTATGAAACTCGTAGCTGATGATCAAACAGATGACTCTATGCGGCTAGAACAATATTTTGACGAGATCGCTCGTCTTGCCAGTCAGTATGACTTGCTCTTGGTGATGGACGAGTTTCAGGATCTTGATTTCATAAAAGGGGCGGTCGCTAGAGTACGAACATGCCTCCAAGGCATTTCTACGAAATTACCTATAATCGTTTTAGGGTCAAAGAAGCATCTTCTAGCCCATATTTTTGCCGCATACCGCGCCCCCATGGCCAATTGGGGTAAAGATCTAGAAATTTCACCTGTGACGTCGCAAAAGTATCAAGATGAATATTTTAACTACGCAAGCAGCTATTTTGCAGCAGAAAACTTAGATCTTGAAAGAAAGCAATTCGTGGAGCTATGTCGAAGAACACAAGGCATCCCAGAAGCGATCAATATCGTTCTCAACTACTGTTTATCAAAGGGTAAGTCATTAACATCTCAAGATCTTGCTACCGAGACCGCCATCCATCTCACTTTGCTCGATAAAAGCTCTCGATTTGAGGAAGTTCTTTCGCGATTTTCGCCCAATGAAAGACAGCTGTTGGCCGCAATCGCGAAATTTCAACCGGTTCCGCAGCTAAAATCCAAGACTTTCCTGGCCCATCTTCGCGGTATGGCACCAACCTCAATCACCACCGCCGCCAAGAAGCTTGAAGATAAAGCTGAGATTTACAAAGAGAAACTTGGCTATGTTGTCGGCGATCCTTTGCTTGGCGAATATCTCAAGTCGACCCGTTGAATTGCGTATTCCGGTTCTTATGCCTAGGGTTCATAAGGGAGAAATAATCAGTTGTTTACGATCAATGTCGGTAAGAAAGCTGGCAAGTAGCCTTCAAAGGAGCCATAATGAAATATCGATGTCCAATGTCGAATTTTCAAGAGACTCTGTAACATGCTGATACGAAATAGATATTTAGATGAAATCCAAAGGGCCTTAAGCCATTTTCCAGTTTTAGCCCTGCTTGGGCCCCGCCAATGCGGCAAGACAACCTTGGCCAGAGAGATTGCCAAGACTCGAATACCAGAAAATTTAAGCAAGCTTAATTATTTTGATCTTGAAGATTCTGAGGATCTTGCTCGGCTGGAAGACCCAAAACTCGCTTTAGGGCAGCTTTCCGGCCTTGTCGTAATCGACGAAATACAACGGAAGCCAGAATTGTTTAAGGCGCTTCGTGTTTTAGCGGATCGAGCAGAATCGACAACAAGATTTCTAGTCCTCGGCAGCGCGAGCCGAGATTTAATTCAGCAATCCAGCGAGTCGCTGGCGGGACGTATTTGTTATGTGGAGATCACGCCATTTCATTTGGCAGAAATCAAAATAGGCGACGGCAATAATCTGTGGCTGCGTGGCGGATTTCCGCGAAGTTTTTACGCGTCTTCGGATCAAGAAAGCTGGATTTGGAGAAATCAATATATCCGAACGTATTTGGAACAAGATCTTCCCAATTTGGGACTGCGCATACCACCTGCGCACATTAGACGTTTTTGGATGATGCTGTCCCATTCGCACGGACAGACCTTCAATGCGTCTCAGTTAGGATCATCCCTAGATTTAAGTGATCATACCGTAAAGCGGTACCTTGATATTCTCACGTCCACGTTCATGGTTCGTCAGCTTTCACCTTGGTTTGAAAACACAAAAAAGCGTCAAATAAAATCTCCTAAAATCTATTTGCGAGATTCCGGGATTTTTCACTATCTGCTGGGAATTCAAAATCATGAAAGCCTTCTCGTTAACCAAAAACTTGGAGCATCATGGGAAGGGTTTGCTCTTGAACAGGTGATAAATAAATCAGGAGCCACCCCCGAAGAGGTCTATTTTTGGGGTGTCCACGGATCTGGTGAATTAGATTTGCTGATCATTAAAGACGGTAAGAGAGTGGGATTCGAGATTAAGCACACCAGTAGTCCGGCCGTAACCACCTCCATGAAATTAGCCATCCGGGAACTAAATTTGGACACGTTGTTTGTGATCTTCAAGGGCACAAACAAATTTCAATTGTCAGACAAAGTGGTCGCCTGCCCACTTTCTGAGTTTATTTGGGATTAGTCCTCACGAGCCCGTTAGTCAGAGTTATTTTGTGCTGACGGATCAACGGGGAGCACCGAAGTGTCCCCGCTGATCTCCGCGTGCGTGTACCGTTTTCCTCTATTGATACATGAGCACGTAGGCCTGGCTCGCGGCAACCGTCAAACCAGAAATCAATGCCGCCTTATTGGTGCCGGTGTAGTTCGCATTGATGAATGCGGACTGCTGTCCCATTGCTGCCATCAGGGCTGGCGCGGTGGTGACGGAACCAAGGTTGTAAGCGTTGACATAAGAAGGCAACTGTCCGGCAATCTGCGACGGATCTGGGAGCGAGCCTTGGGCCGTCAGATTCATGCCTAACATTTGAAAAATCATGGCGAGCAACGGCGAGAGAAAAGATTGCGCACCCATCATTGCAGCAGGAAGGCTGGCATAACCACCGAATGCTGCCAGGGCCGCCATCGTGGCAATGCTGGCCGGATTAAAGCCAGCGACGCCGGCTGCGCCCGCGACTCCTGCAAGTCCTGGAGCCGCCATGCTCACCAATGAATTAATTTTGTCTATGCCAGGCAGTGCCGCCAGGACCGCCATGTAATTGCCAGCCGGAAAGGCTGCCGTTGTGCCGTTGCTCATGCCAGGAATCATCGAAGCAAAGCCAGGAAGCAGCGCGACAATGTTCATGATCTGATCTGGTTGAATCTGGCCGAGCAAGCCACCGAGGGTCGATATTCCACTAAATAGACCACCGGCACTGCTGTTGCCCGAGTTGCCTGAAGTTCCGGAACTACCGCCGTTGGTGGCGTTGCCCCCCGCAGCAGGATCAACAAAGCCGGGCAACGATCCAACGTTACGGCGCAAAACGGCTGGGCCGTCTTGGATGTCCGTGCTGTTGACAATTTGGCTCATGGCAAAAGCCAAGTCATAAGCCCGCGCAGAAGGATGCATCAGATCCTTAACGTTCACCGTATGATCCAAGCCATAGGTGTGACCTGCCTCGTGAGCGATGGTGTCCGCTATTCCGTTGAGCTCCGATTCAAACCTGGTAAACGCAAAGCCAATATCATTCAGATTTTGGTTGCCGTCGTCAAATGGTGCGATCCCCACCGTCGACTCGCTCTCCGTGCAGCCCAGTGACCCGTAGGAGCCACCAACGTGCACCGTGGTGTAGTCGCCAGAGATGGGGGTCGTGACCGTCACGGTGACCTCGACGCCAGCCGTGGCAAAATGACTGGCCACACGCGCCACAACTTCATCGCGGTCTATCGGAGACAATCCCGACGCAGGAATGCTGGACAGGGCAGAACATGCAATGAAGGTCTGGCCCCGCTTAAAACCTTTTTCCACCATGGCGCCGTCAAAGTTAAGGTAAAGGGTCTTTGGCGTTGCCGTGGCGTTCAGGGCCAGCTTGTTCACCTTTTCTGCCATCAAGGCATCGTAATAGCCTTTTGGTGGCACAACCTTTTCGTGGCAGCCATCGCTATTCACCTGTTTGAAATCCCCGGGGTTAACCCCGCAGGAGGCCAGCAGCAGCGACAAACCCGCGGCTCTGGCTGTAAAAAAACGTGAAGTCTTCATGGTTTAATCTCCTCTATAAGTTCAACCATTTTTTTCGCCGGCCCCCCCCCCACTCCCAACGCACAATGCTCGAAAGCACGGCGGGGTCCGGCAAGTTGCTTGGTTGGTCGGATTTAGGTCACAATGGTTGAGGAGAATCGGGCAACATGCCAAAAGGACGTTGATTTTCATTGAGCCTTTTGAGTTTGCCAAAAATCAGTTGCACCTGCTGCGAGGCATTTCCCGGTTCAGCCTGGCAGAAGAAATTTTTCAAATGAGGCCCAGAAATTTTATGAGCAAGCACGATTATTCAGATGTTCTGTCCGCCCTTCGCAAGCTCGTTGGCGACCAACATGTTGTAACGGACCCGTCTGAACTTCAGGTTTTGGGTTGCGACTGGACGAAGATATTCACGGTAGATCCTTTGGCAGCGGTGTTTCCGGCTACGACAGGCGAAGTTTCTGCTGTGCTTAAATTTTGTCACAAAAATCACATCTGCGTTGTCCCCAGCGGAGGCCGAACGGGACTGGCTGGCGGCGCGGTCGCGGGGAACAAGGAAATCGTGCTGTCGCTCAAGCGGATGGCAAAGATTGAGGCGGTTGATTGCGTGGGACTGACCATTCAGTGTGAGGCTGGTGCCACGACCCAGGCTGTTCAAGAGGCGGCATTGGCGGCGGGGCTATTTTTTGCGCTGGATCTGGCCGCCAAGGGCAGCTCGCACATTGGTGGGAATATCGCCACCAACGCCGGCGGCCTTAAACTTATTCGTTACGGCGGAATGCGTGAACAGGTGATGGGGCTGGAAGTTGTTTTGCCCGATGGAACTATTTTGGACATGAACTACCGCCTGCGCAAAAACAATACGGGCTACGACCTGAAACAACTATTTATCGGTTCTGAGGGGACGCTTGGAGTCGTCACCCGGGCAACCTTGCGCTTGATGCCGAAGCCAAGAAATGTCCAGGTGGCTTGCCTCGGCGTTAATTCTTTCACCGATATTCTGGGGATATTGACTCGTTGCAATCAAGAGGGCGTTGCCATCACGGCATTTGAATTCTTTACAGACATTGCCCATGGCATCGTCTTGAAACATGCCCAAGGGGCGCGGACTCCTTTTCAGGAACGCATGCCTTTTTACGTGATATTGGAGGTCGAAGAAGGTCCTGGCCAGGCTTCAGGTGTTATGGAATCGCTGCTCGAAAAGATTTTTGCGGAAGGGATCTGTGTTGACGCCGTGATCGCGCAGAATTCGACGCAATTCAAAGAACTTTGGTCGCTGCGGGAAAACATCACCGAATCATTGAGTGCCCATGGTCATGTTCGCAAAAACGATATTTCACTACCCATTGATCAATTGGACTCGTTTATCGCGGAATTGGAGGCTGAAATCGTCCGTTCTCCAAAAGATATTGAGATCGTCCTGTTTGGGCACATCGGCGATGGCAATCTGCACATCAATTATGTTGGGCCAAATTCCAGTGATAAAAAAGATTTTCAGCTAAAATCTAGACAGGTCGAAGAACGGATTTTTGCTCTGCTCCCAAAGTACAAGGGCAGCGTGAGCGCTGAGCACGGAATTGGGTTGTTGAAAAAGAAGGACCTTAAATTTTCGAGGTCAGAGGTCGAGATTAAATTCATGCGCGCCCTGAAAAATATGGTCGACCCGGATGGCATCATGAATCCGGGGAAGATTTTTGAATGAGTATGGTCAGGCTTGGAGTTCTTTTTCGATTCTATCGAGTTCGTCAACAAGAGCCTTAGGCATGCGGGATCCGTAGTGGGCAAAGTAGTCTCGGATGCCGCCTACTTCATGGGTCCAGGCAGCCTTATCAACTGCCAGGAGTTCATGCATTGCGCCATCAGCCAACGACAGGCCGCGGGTATCGATCGCATCCTCTGTGGGCAGATAACCAATGGCTGTGCGTTTTGCCTTACCTTCGCCCTTGCAACGTTCAATCACCCAGCGGATGACGCGAAGGTTATCCCCAAACCCTGGCCACAGAAATTCGCCGTCTTTATTTTGGCGGAACCAATTAACATGGAAGATTTTCGGCAGGTTTTTGTGCTTGGTGCCAAAGCTGAGCCAGTGGCTCCAGTAGTCGGCGAAGTTGTAACCGCAGAAGGGCTGCATGGCCATCGGGTCGCGACGCACAACGCCGACTTTTCCGGTTGCCGCAGCCGTGGTTTCAGAGGCGACAGATGCACCGGCAAACACACCGTGATTCCAGTTCAAGGATTCGTAAACCAGCGGGGCAAGTTCGCGGCGGCGGCCACCAAAAACAATGGCCGTCAGAGGAACGCCTTTTGCGTCCTCAGCCTTGGTCGTGTAACTCGCGCATTGTTTTGCGCCAACAGTGAACCGGGAATTCGGATGTGCGGCCGGACCACTTCCCGCGTGGTAGGGTTTTCCCTGCCATTCGGTCATTCCTTCCGGAGTCGGTTTGCTCAGACCCTCCCACCACGGGGCGCCGTCTTTGGTGACAGCGACGTTGGTGAATATTGTATCGTGGTTCAGCATGGCCAAGGCATTCGGGTTGGTGGACTTGCTCGTCCCGGGGGCCACTCCGAAAAAGCCTGCCTCTGGATTTATGGCATACAGACGACCATCAGCACCGGGGTGAATCCACGCGATGTCGTCGCCGACCGTCCAGATTTTCCAGCCTTTATGGGATTCCGGGGGAATCATCATGGCCAAATTGGTTTTGCCACAGGCAGACGGAAAGGCGGCGGCGATGTAGTGGACTTCGCCCTCGGGATTTTCCACGCCGACGATAAGCATGTGTTCGGCCAGCCAACCTTCTTGACGGGCTTGCCAGCTGCCCAGGCGCAAAGCGTGGCATTTTTTGCCAAGAAGGGCATTGCCGCCGTAGCCAGAACCAATGCTTTTAATCATGAGGTCTTCGGGGAAATGCATGATGAAGCGACGTTCAGGGCTTAAATCTCCGGTTGAATGCAGGCCGCGAACGAAGTTCCCATCTTTTTCGATTCGGTCAAGTGACGGGCGTCCCATGCGAGTCATGATGCGCATGTTGGCTACAACGTAAGCGCTGTCGGTGATTTCGACGCCGCAACGAGAAAGCGGCGAATCGATGGGGCCCATGCAATAAGGAATCACGTACATCGTGCGCCCGCGCATGCTTCCTTCAAACAAAGCGTCGATTTTTTTATGTCCGTCTTCGATGGTCATCCAATTGTTGTTGGGGCCAACGTCATCTTGATTCTTGGTGCAAATAAAAGTCAGGTGCTCCGTGCGGGCGACATCCGTTGGATTGGAGCGGTGCAGGTAGCAGCGCGGATGCGTTTTTTCATTAAGTTCGACCAAGGTGCCGGCTGCGAGCATCTCTTGAACGAGATTTTCAAATTCTGTCTGGCTGCCGTCGCACCAATGAACTTTGTCTGGTTTCGTCAGTTTAGCAACTTGATCAACCCAAGCCTGAAGATTCTTATTTTTCGTGTTGGTCATCATTAAGAAAAGCCCTTTTCCCTTGTAGATTCCTCATTATTTCGTTTTATGCCTCCCATCCGAAAATGGCAAGCCGGACCCATAAGTGACGGCACTCAAGATCTGGACCAAATATTCCGATAACAGAGGCAGTAATTTGCATGCATTTTAGACAAAACCCATCTGGGATGTGAGGGGCGATCAATTGCGTTTCAACCATCCGTTTTTATTGGTGTTTATGTTGCGGCAGGTGTTCGTCGCCGCTGGCCTGGGAGTCGCAGTATTTGGCGGCTGCCGCCTAGCCTCATCGGGGGATGACGCTCCAACCGAAGAGGTTGGACAATCCGATGCCCTCTCGGGCAAAGGAAGTCCCGGAGGTGGCAGTCATATGCCGGTGGGCGATCCTCGGGTCAGCTTGCTAAACGCTCCCTGCGGTAATGATCCCAATGTTGAAGTTTTTCTTTCCAAGGCGCGCAGCCTGGGCCTCGCCAACCAAATCATCAAATTGCCGGCAGCCGAATGGCATGTCACGTCAGGCGGAAAAAGTATGGCGATTTGTGCCTTTTTGGCGGCAGAAAAATTGGATCTGGCATTTTTTCAGGTTTTTTCTGGCGACTGTCTAGAATGCTTAGGATCCATCAAAAGCGACGCTCAAATTCTGGCCAACGCCCTGCCCCAAGCCACCGCATTATCTATCCGCATGGTGGCGGTGCAATCAGCGGCAGCCAATGGCGAATCTGCTGATGCCACCCTTCCCCTTATTCAAGCTTTAGATCCAAAAAGCTCGCTGCTGACGACGCTTACAGCAAAGATTCCGGCGCCCCCGGCACCATGGTTTGTCGTGCATAAATCCGGTTTTGGATTTTTCTCAAATACCAGCCTACCAGCCCGTGACGCGATGAAGGCTGATTTCTTGAGTCTGGTTAAGGCCCACCAACCATAATTTAACTGCCGGTATTCACTGGTTTTTAAAGCTTTCCATTAAATAAACGTAAAGCCCGCTTCACAACCCACCGACTAACCCAACGCAATGGGTGGGCACAGCAATGTGCCCCGATGATCCCAGTGACGTATAGAGGAATTAAAGTCATGAAACAGAATGCACGTATTGGCATCAAATCAACCGCATCGATTGCCGCAAGTGTTGCCGTGGCTGTGTTTCTACAGGGCTGTTCCAACGAGGCCAAGTTTGCCAACGGCAACCGCCTCAGCAACAACGGCGCAGATGCCACAGCAGGCCCGTCCTCCGGTCAGGCCGGAGAATTTGATGATCCAACACGCTCTCAGATCGACGACCATGCGGGGGGCTCGTGGGAACCCCTCGCCTTTACGCGGGTTCTGCCCATTGTCGACCGTCAAGAGGTCTCGGCCGATATTCGCCCGGCTTTCGGCCAGATCGACGAGACCATCCCGATGAAAGTCCGGGCAGAATCCCGCGTCGAATTCCGACAGGTCGTCCGCAATGACATCAGCAATGCCTTTCGTCAGGGGCACGACGGCGTGGTGCGTACGGAGACTTTTTCGGTGACCCGCGCAGGGAACCTCGACCTCCTGGTGGTGGTCGACAATTCAACCTCCATGGAAGAGGAACAGGAAAATCTGTCACAAAAACTCGAGGCATTGACCTCGGCTATTGATGATACCAACTGGCAAATCGCCGTCGTCAATATGTCGAATCCATGCTTAAGACAGAACCGGATCATCAAGCGCGGTGATGCGGACCGGGTCGAGGCATTTCGCAAGGCTGCATCGGTGGGAATGTCAAACAACGTCGTCGAAAAGGGGTACCCGATGGCCATTCGCGCCCTCAAGGGCGAGTGTAATGGCAAGTATGCCCCGTGGCTTCGTGATGGATCGACGGTTGCCGTGTTGATCGTCACTGATGAGGACAACTGCGGAAGCAACAACGGATCGGACTCATGCAAAAATGACTACGGAAAAAATGCCACAGAAATGACTGAATTTTTGCGTCAAATCCGTCCTGCAGACAAGGCAAAGCTCTACGGAATTCACTGGGTGCCGAATGATCACAGTTGCGGCACTGCCCTGGGCGAGGCCTGGAAGTATCAGGAGGGAATTTCAATCACGTCTGGTTACGCGGGTTCTATTTGCGATGCCGATTATACGCGGACATTAAATTTGATATCGCAAAATGTTCGCAGAGCGGTGGTCAAGGAATTTGTTCTGGCCGACGATCCAGATTTGCGTGTGATTGAAGTTGCAGTTGATGGTGAGGCCCTCGCCTCTGGGTATTCAGTGACCGGAAAAAAAGTCATCGTGGATGCTGGGGTAACTGATGGTAAAACGACGCTAGTTGTTACCTATTCATCAGGTGGCGTCGCAAAATTTGATTCCGTAACTCTGAATAAGATTCCAGACGACAACACGATTTCCGTCGTGATTGACGGGATTGCCTTGGATCCATCGAGTTGGACTTATGATCCGGCAACGCGGGTTCTGCGTTTCACGGCACGCCCGGCGGATGCCTCCGTCATCAATGTCCGCTACAAGGAAAAGACGGCGTGGCGCAACCAATTCAGTCTGTGGCGAAGCGACGTGGTGTCGGCTTCTGTGGGTGTCGCGGTCAACCATGTGGCTATGGTTGGCGGATGGACCTTCAATGCCCAAACTGGAACCGTGACTTTTGCTGATTATCCTCCGGAAGGGGCGACAATCGGAATCTCCTACCGTGTAAAATCAG
>CANFEB010000027.1 GCA_947445775.1 Oligoflexales bacterium
ACTTTTAATGAATCGGCAGGTGTGTAGGAAACTAAAGCCGAAATGAAAGTAGTAGCGATTACTTACTATTGATGAAAAAGGATCCTCTCTGAAAAAGAAAGGATCCTTTGATCAAGGAGTTCCGGCTGAAATTTACTGTGCGAAGAAGGTTTTCAGGCCTTCTGCAGTCGCTTTCATGGATTTTTCGCCTTTTTTCCAATTTGCCGGGCAAACTTCGCCGTGCTGCTCATGGAACTGGAGGGCTTCCACCAGTCGGAGCATTTCGTCGACATTACGGCCAAGGGGCAGATCGTTGACGGATTGATGACGAACAATGCCTTCCTTGTCGATCAGGAAGGTTCCGCGCAGGGCAATGCCAGCGTCCGGAAGGAGCACGTCATAATCGCGGGCAATGGTTTTGTTGATGTCGGCAAGGATCGGGTATTTCACGCCTTCAATGCCGCCCTGTGATAGCGGCGTTTTTAGCCAGGCGTTGTGGGAAAAGTGACTGTCCACTGAGCATCCGATCACTTCGGTGTTCAATTTATGGAACTGGCCCAGCTTCTCTTGGAATGCGTGGAGTTCGGTTGGGCAGACGAAAGTGAAATCAAGGGGATAAAAGAAGAGAACGACATGCTTGCCGCGCAGACTGCTGAGGGTGATTTCCTTGAAATCGCCAGCGATGGCTGCGGTTGCCTTGAATTCAGGGGCTTTTTTTCCTACGAGTACGGACATGGTAGACCTCATTAAAGCTAAAAAAATAAAATAAATCGAGGTTCTTCGACGAGATCCCTCGCTACTCTCAGGACACGATCTAGCCGAAAAAACGATGTTTTGTCAGCTAAATCTGGCTAGGGTGCCAATCGGGACGCAGCAAACACCGTGACCTCACGCCGGTCGTGGTAGAGCTGGCGTGCCGCCAAGTGCCAGTTTTCATTAGCCGCACCAATGACTTCCAGGCATTTCAAGACCTCTTGTCGGCGCTGCTTCATGGGCAACTTCAGGTTCAAAATCACGTAGCGGCAGTGCCCTTCCCGGATCCATTCGGCCGCTAGTTTCGCGACCCGCGATGGTTGCTCCACCACATCGCAAATCAGCCAGTCCACTGGTGTTTTTGGTTTGTAGTGGAAGGCATCTGCTTCCTTATGGTTGACCATGCCCGTGGCCATCAGGGCATTATCCATGGGGCCATTGTCGACCGCGGTCACGAACATTTCCCGCTTGATAAGCTGATAAGTCCAGCCCCCAGGCGACGCCCCAAGGTCGACCGCGGTGAGGCCCGGACGTAAAAGATAATCCCTTTGGTCCTTGTTCATGAAAACGTGAAAGGCCTCTTCCAACTTCAAAGTGGAGCGGCTTGGCGCAGCTGGCGGCAGTTTCAGGCGTGCCACACCGTCAATCCATTGGGATGAATTGTTGGGGTCGATCCAGGTCAACAGGGCCGATTTCGCGCGGTCGTAAAAAAACACGTTGAAAATCGGCAGACCCCGAGCGCCATTTTTGGTGATGAGTCCACCCTTGGTCAGGGCCTTGGTCAGGGCCGGGTGAACGAGTTTGGAAAATCGAGTTAATTCTTTGCCGTCGTTATTGTCCGGATAGGTCACAACCATTCGGTTATATTGAATGCCGGCGGTCGCAAAAAGCGTGTCCAGCGCGGCTGCAGCGATGGGGGCGGCACGGTCCCGAGCGTCCCCTAGATTCAAGGGACCAAAACCGAAGGCCAGTTGCCGGGCGAAAATCAGCGAGCTTAGGCGCAACTTTTTACGCAACCCCATCAACTCTTCCGCGCTGGCAAGGGGCAGCATTACAAACGCCGAATTGAGCGTGGTCACTGCCTGCAATTGACGCTTGGCACCGATAATGCCGGTGAGGGACAAAATCTCCGAGACTTTTGCAGCGAGTTCCTGGCCCGCATCCGCCTCAAAGCCCTCGCGGCAATAGACCATGACCAAGGGGGTCAAGGGATTTAAGTGTTTCAAAACGGGTGCACCAGATTCTGTCACTCAGGTCTCCTGCATGTGCGGGTAACGATGGTCGGTGATCGGCAGGAAGTTTTCCTTGATGGTGCGCATGGAAACCCAGCGCAAAAGATTCAGCATGCTGCCAGCTTTATCGTTCGTGCCAGAAGCGCGCGAACCACCGAAAGGTTGCTGGCCCACGACGGCCCCCGTCGGCTTGTCGTTGATGTAGAAATTTCCGGCGGCGCCTTCTAGCGCATTGGTCATATGCCGGATTGTCCGGCGTTCCCGCGCAAATATGGCCCCGGTCAGGGCGTATGGCGTTGCTTCGTCACAAAGCCTCAGTGTTTCTTCGAACTTGCTGTCGTCGTACACATAAACAGTGAGGACCGGTCCGAAAATTTCTTCGACCATGGTTTTGAAGGTTGGATTGAGTGTTTCGATGACCGTCGGGCGGATGAACCAGCCCTTGCTGTCATCGCATTGTCCGCCGGCGATCACCTTGGCATCCGGAGCCGACTTCGCAAAATCAATGTAGCCATTGATTTTCTTAAACGCCCGCTCGTCGATCACAGCGCCCATGAAGTTGGTGAAATCTTCCGGGTCGCCCATTTTGAGTTCTTCGGTGATGGCAATCAAACGGTCCCGCACATGTGGCCAAATGCTGCGTGGAATATACGCACGTGACGCCGCCGAACATTTCTGACCCTGATATTCGAAAGAACCCCGGACAAGAGCTGTCACCAGTTGGTCGATATCGGCAGAAGGATGCGCGAAGACAAAATCCTTGCCGCCCGTTTCACCGACTAATCTCGGGTAGGATTTGTAGCGGTCGATGTTTTTGCCAACGGCCTTCCACAGGTCATTGAAGGTTGCTGTCGACCCGGTGAAGTGGATCCCCGCCAAGTCACGATGTTCAAGGAGTGCATCGCTGATCGCGGCGGCTGGACCCGGCAGGAAGTTGATGACGCCGGGTGGCAGTCCAGCTTCCTCCAGGATTTGCATGCCAATCCATGCCGACAAAACACTCGTCGCCGCCGGTTTCCAGACCACCGTGCAACCCATCAGGGCCGGGGCGCACGGCAAATTTACGGCGATGGATGTGAAGTTAAAGGGGGCCACAGCGTAAACAAAACCTTCCAGTGGACGGGCCGCTAGACGGTTCCACTGACCGGCAGGCGACACTGGCTGCTGGGCGTAGATTTCCGTCATGAAGTGGACATTCCATCGGAAAAAATCGATCAGTTCGCAGGCGGCGTCGATTTCAGATTGATAGCAGGTTTTACTTTGCCCAAGCATCGTCGCCGCATTCATTTTGGCCCGGTATTTCGTCGCCAATAGATCAGCGGCCTTTAAAAACACGGCGGCGCGTTCTGCCCAAGGCATGACCGACCAGGACTTGCGGGCGTGCAGGGCGGCCGTGACTGCGGCCTGGGTATCTTCAGCTGATGCCTGGGCACAACGGGCCAGGGTCAGACTTTTGTTGTGAGGGCTGGTTACAGACCGGCCATTTTTTGTCATGATGTGCTTGCCGTCTATGACTAGCGGGATTTCAATCGGGGTCTGGCGCTGGCGGGCAAGTTCACTTTTAAGCTCTCGTTTTTCCAGGGATCCTGGCCCATAGGCCCGAATCGGTTCGTTGGTGGGTACGGGAGCGTTAAAAAGGGCATGGGGCATGAAGAATCTCCGTCTGAAAGTCGTGGAGACCGTAACATGAAGAAGTATGTGAAACCAAGCGCTGACGAGTTGCGCAAAATCTTGACTCCCGAGCAGTTTGCTGTGACCCAGCAAGATGCCACGGAGCCCCCGTTTCGCAACGCTTTTTGGGACTCAAAATCACCCGGGATATACGTGGACATTGCCTCCGGAGAACCCCTGTTTTCTTCCCTTGCCAAGTTCGATTCTGGGTGCGGTTGGCCCAGCTTTACCGCGCCCCTGAAGCCGGCCCAAGTCACCGAACATGCAGACTACAAATTGGGTCAGCTCCGGACGGAGGTTCGCTCGGCCGCCGCAGATTCTCATCTGGGCCATGTCTTTGATGATGGCCCAGGCCCAACAGGGCTCCGCTATTGCATCAACTCAGCCGCCTTGGGTTTTGTCCCGGCGCACCGGATGGTCGAAGAGGGTTACGGTGACTTGGCTTCGTTATTCGAAATAGCGGTCCTTGCAGGCGGCTGTTTTTGGGGGGTGGAGGAAATCCTCCGGGACATCCAGGGCGTGCTGGCGACGCGTGTTGGGTATACCGGTGGTGAATCTGCCAGCCCGGCCTACGAACAAGTCAAGACCGGTGTCACGGGGCATGCCGAGGCTGTGGAAATCACATTTGACCCGGCCGTGCTAAGTTTTGAGGATTTGCTTGGATATTTTTTTCGCCTCCATGACCCGACCATGCTTAACCGGCAAATGAATGACATCGGCACCCAGTACCGGTCGGCCGTATTTTTCGGGTCAGAGGCCCAACGAGAAATCGCCGAGCAGGTCAAGGCCAAGGTCGCCGCCTCGGGCAAGTGGGTCAAGCCCATCGTTACCCAAGTCGTTGCCCAAGCCAAATTTTGGCCGGCGGAGGACTACCATCAGCACTATCTGCTCAAAAATCCGAAGGGTTACAACTGCCACTTTATGCGAGATTAGGGTTCGCTGTGGTAAGATTTTCCCTATGTGCCCGCAAGGCAAGAATTTTACCCTCCCGGGAGGTCGTGGACCAATGTCCGGAACTAATAGTTCAAATAGTTCTAATACGTCTGGCGGCTCTAATGGCCCCCAAACCCTGAGCCAATCTGACGGGATCAATCGTCGCAGTGTCCGTAATTTCTTACTGCAGCCTTTTTTGCAGACACAACTAGGCCTGGTCAGCGTGCTGCTGTCCTTTGCTTTTGCCGGCGTGGTTGCATGGTTGTTTTACGTTCACCTGAATCGGTTCGCGACGGTGGTCATTCAGCTTACCGATGCTGAAGATGAAGTCTTGAAACTGCTTTATTCCAGTCTTTCTGAGATGCGCACGGGAATCCTTGTGGCCATCGGATTATTTTTGGTCGCAAACATTATTTTTTCGATTTTTTTCACGCACAAAATGGTTGGGCCGACCATTGCGTTTCGCAGGTTGATCCGCAATATGATTGACGGCAATTACGGCAAGCAAATCAAGTTGCGCAATGGAGACGCCTTCGTCGAAGTCGCCGATGAACTCAATGAGTTGTCGAGGACGTTGGCAGAAAAATATGCAGGTAAATGACAACGACTGGTTTTTGCCCGCAATATTTGCCGACGGCTCTGTCAGTGCATGCCTTGGCGCAGTCATTGTGGAATTGGAGCGTCGGCGTGAATTTGTCGTTGCAATAAAATCACGATTGGATCCGCAAAACGGCAACGGCGCTGACGCGGTGACGGATCTCGGCAACCGCATCAAGCCCCTTGAAAACACACTACGCACACGTTTGCCGATGTTGCTTCCGGACCGTCCGGGAGCATGGTTTCGGGTGTCGGCGGCGCGCACTTCCGGACCATTTGCAACCTCCATTCTTCACGAACCGGTGTTTGCTCCCTATGGTTCGGCGCCCAATCACCTCGTGCGTGATGGGTTGGTTTCTGCTTGGAACAGCGGAGCGGGATCGGTCGGAGTTTTCCGTGTGGGGATCCGTTGCCTGTGGTTGACGTTGCTGGAATTGAACGCCCGTTATCGCGGGATTTCGGATCTCAGCGATGTGGGTGGCAGCAGATCTAAGCCCGGCGCATATTGTGGGCTGGGCTTAGATCTGCTGCCCGAGGGTTTGCCTGGAGAACTGGACTGCAAATCCTTGCGTGCTTTTTTAACCAACGTCCGCAATGAATTGACGGGCTGCCGGCAAAGGTTAGACGCTTGTTACCGCGACCTCTTGCAGGCCACGGACGTATTTTTTGAACAGCAGGCCGTTTCCGCGGCTAGTGCGGCCAGCGTCGCCGGCTCAGGAGGCTCAGGAGGCTCAGGAGGCGAGGCCCGAACCGGCGCCCAGGCCGGCGGCTGGCGTGACCGAGCCGACGAGTTTCGCGATGAGCAAAGCCGGCGGCGAAACGAAGCCTCGCAGCAGCGTGCTGGGGCAGTGTTTAAAACGTCCCGCGATATCGAAGCGCTGCGCTATTTTGGCTTCAGCGATTTTCCTGCCGCGGATGAATTGCGGCGCAAATATTTGGAACTGGCCAAGCGGTATCATCCGGATGCTGGCTCAGGACACGAAGAAAAGTTCAAGACCCTCAGCCGCGTTTACGAACATCTCTTGCAGAGATGCAATCCATGATGTCATAAGCAAATAATGCCAACCCCCCAAGGCAAATTAAGATTGCTGCCGCTGTTCCGGCTTCGTTGCCCGTATTGCGGGTCAACTCCGCTGCGTGCAGATGGGTCTTGGTTTTATTTTCGACCTGGCTGCAAGATTTGCGATTACGTCTACGAACGCGAGCCTGGCTACTTCACCGGCGCGTCGTGGATGATCAACTATGCGGCCTTGGCGGGATCTGGCTGCATGCTCGGGGCGTTGCTTTTGGTTCTCTTGCCTAATCTCGACGCCCTTTGGGTGGCGGCCCTGGTCTCCGTTTTTTTGATTATTTTTGGCATGTGGTTTATTCCCTACAGCATGGCCCTTTGGCTTGGTTTTGATCATCTCCTTCATCCGCTGACCCAGGCGGACCGTTACCGGGAGTGACATTTATATGGACCCGCCGGTGAAGGAATTTTACTCGGCTCCCTTGGTCAGCACTTTTTTTGTGGCGACGACACCGCAAGGTTAAATTATCTCCGCTATGATCGCCATTCCCCGGGGAAGCGAGGGTGGAGACTGCATCTGCATCTGCCTCGGCCTCCACCCCTCATGTTAGCCAGGACCTCGCGGGCTCGCTACAACAACTCTCCTTGGGATTCGGTCAAGGTCACGCGCAATTCAAATGTCGCCTCCACCGGCAGAAGATCACCTTCGGGCGTTATGCGCGATTAAGGCCAAGTGAGATACCTGCGTCTCGCCAGATTCAGGCATCTTTTGCGCTTCAGGATGAAACCGAATCAACCGTGCCGAGGTCATCGATAAATTAACGGCGAGATTGATCCGTCTTTGTAGACGTGCACACACACGTCTGGTTTCTTCGCCCGCCTGGTCACCGCCCGTTCGGTAACACTTATTGTGGCGCTACTCGCCTGCAAAGTCCCGCCATCCCGAACGCTCAGACAACAAATGATCAGTAAAATCAGTGTGTTGCTTTATTTTTCCCTACCCGCCTCCATTGTGCCTTCAGTAATTCACAGAAATTCCGATTTCTTTCATGTGGTTAGGCCACGCGCACGGGGGAATCCGACTTGCTTGCAGGTCTGCATGCCATCGCCAAGGTTTTCATGGCCGGCACGGTTGTGTCGCTAGTCGCGGCGTGCCTTAATAAAAACTCCTCATCATCCCAGGCGCCAGATTCAATCGTCATTGAACAGACCTCGACAGTGACGGGTGTGCGTCCGGTCGTCGGCAAGCCTGGCGACGTGATGACTTTAAGTGGCAATAATTTGAATTCTGCCGTCGTGACATCGATTGAATCTGGCGCGGTATCAGCACGCGTTAGCGTTGTGTCTCCTGAATCCGGGACATTCATTTTTCCTGATGGGCTGGGTCTAGGCCTCAAAGAAGTCAAGGTCATGGCGGCTAGTGCCCAGGTCGGGGCGTTTTCGGTTGTCGCCAATTCGGCCGGGAATTTTTTGCCAATCATTATTTCTGATGCCGCTCTAGTTTGCAGCGATGTGACCTACATCAATGCCGCCGGCGGTCAGTCCACTGGAACGCGTGCCTGCTCAGGAGCCTCGGTGGACCCCCACAGCATCAGAAAGGGCCAGACTGTTTCTGGCGTGGCTGGAAAGTTGATTCCCAACTGCCAGAATCGAGTCAATGGCAATATTTTTGACATGTCGGGAGGGACTAGTCTGGGTGTTGCCCGCGTAAAAAAAATCACCTCTGGTCAGATCTTCACCCTTGGCAAGATAGGCAATGCGCCGTTGCCAATGATCGCCAACTCGACTTTAATCAAACCAGTTGGATCAGTGCATCCCCTGCCTAAATCGGCGGCTTATTTCACCATCAATACAGGGGTGCTTGACGGCAATCCGCCCGCCGAATCTACCACAATTGTTCCTGATAATTCCCTCTGGGAAGTGGCGCTCAAGGCGTCTAATGGGGGTGGTCATACGGTCGTTCTTTCAAATGCAGCCTGCGATGAAACTGATAGCCTCGCCACCAATGACGCCGACTGCTTCGACATCGTTATGGCGGACTTTAATCGCGACGTCTGGGATACGATCGATGATCTCAACGGCCCCAGTAATCTTCCAGTCCCTGACAGCAGGTCCGACGACGGCAGGTCCCTCGAGGCTTTTCCGGAAAGTCTGTGCGGCTATATGGAAGGGGGCAGCCTTCCTGCTGGCGCTGTGGTTTCTTGGCAGGACAACACGATCGACGACGCTGGAGTGGCCAGCAGTTGCTCTGCCACCAGCAGCAACTGTGCGCTGAAAGATTTGACCACCGGTTTGACCTGGTTCAAAGGACACGGCAATTTAACGGCGGAGAATTGGTACGAGGCCGTTTATTACTGCAGCACACTGGCTTTAAATTCTAGATCATGGCGTCTGCCGACCCAAAAAGAGTTGATGGCTGCGTATGTTGATACCATCAGAAATACGGTTGGGACGGGCACGGTGCAGGACTACAATACCGGCTGGTGGTCGAGCACCTCGGATAGCACCAATCCCACAAAAGGCTGGCATGTGAATCTGGCGACCGGTGCAACGGCATCGGGTTTGAAGTCTTTGAGTGCGAACAAGTCGATGTGTGTGCGAGACGCTGACTAACGAGACGCTGGCTAACGAGATGCTGACTAGTGGGATGAAGAAAAAAAAGGTGGGAGACCGTGTCAATTTTTGGAACAGGCAAGTCCCATACGATTGTGGCCTATGCCTTTGCAGAAAACTTCAGAATGTCCAAGGTCCAAGCCGAGCTGGGAGCAACCCAGAGCCTCATGGATCCCAAGGATAGCGTCAGCCGCGAAGTGCCTGGAGGCGGCAGAGTGTATGCCTATAACTTTGGTGTCTTGACCTTTATGAATGTCAGTCCTGAAATCCGCCTCAAGGAAATGGATGAATTTCGGGCGCGGCGTGAAGGGGGTCTGACGGAGCCCGCTGTTATCGAGGACTTTATCGTCGAAGAAGACCCCGGCGAACGCCCGCGGGCTGAGTTCAGCCGTTTGATTTTGGACAAGTTGACGCCCCAACGAGCCGAAGTGGTTGCCTTGACCGTCGCCCAAAGCGCTGCCATGTCTTATTACGAAAGCCTCTTGGAAAAATCCCAGACCAAACTTGCGGCGATGTTGATCCAACTTGAGTCCAAGGGCAACGTCGGAAGGTCACCGGGAAAGCTGCACCGCTTCATCGCGGAAACGGTGATCATGCGCAGTGAAATTGTCGGCGTTTTGCATTTGCTTGATCGCCCAGATTTGATCTGGGAAGACAAAACGATGGACAGCCTCTATGACGATCTGCGTGCGGTGTTTGATTTGAAGGAACGGTTTCAAGCGCTAGTGCATAAACTGGACTACATCCAAGACAGCGCAGAAATTCTTTTGGATATGGCCCGAGACAGTCGCCTTTTCCTGGTAGAAATGGCGATTGTTTTTCTCATCACCGTCGAAATTGTGATGTCAATTTTCCGCTGACTTCAGATGCCTTGCGCGGACGAATTCGCCGTCGGCAATCTTCGCCCAGCCAATATTTTCATCAATGTCGACTAGGACGATGTCCCCCTGGTGCAATTCCGTCACGATTTTGGAATGGCGGTCCGGCGAAGTGCGGATGTTGATTCGGTCCACCTTGATCATCATGCGCTGCGAGCCAGTGCCTCGGGCATTGGGAGAGGTTCCCGCCGCCGCCGCCGCCGCCACTGGCGCCTCTTGAGTTCCTGGCTTGTAGTCTGGATTTTCGTTGAAAGCCTCGCTGTAGTCGCGCGTTGCCTGGGTTGGAGCCTCGTCTTCTGGAGGCTGAGGCATTGCATCGACGATGGCGGGCCTGTCAGATCCCGTATTTGATGAGCCTGCCTGTCCTTCTGGAACAGGCGGTGCCGCAGGGGCGTCGGGATCGATCTCCGGTGCTGCGGACGCAGCGGGTTCGTCAACATCACCGGAAAGGGCCCTGTGGATACAAGACGTCGTTGCAAGGGCAATCAAAAATGCGGCGGCAATGGCCTTCATGGTGCAATGTCCTCTCAATGGGATTTCACTTCATGCATTTCGTAAGATTGGCGACCAACTTGTCCAGGAAGTCGCCCGTATTTAGGTAACTACCCTCTGGAACCTTGTCGCCGTGAATGCACACAGCGAGGTCCTTGGTCATGGCGCCACTTTCAATGGTTTCCACGCAGACTTTTTCAAGAGTTTCGCAGAATCGCGTCAATTCCTGATTGCCGTCAAGCTTGGCGCGGTGGGCAAGTCCCTGGGTCCAGGCAAAGATGCTGGCAATCGGATTGGTGCTGGTCGGTTTGCCCAGCAGGTGCTGGCGGTAATGGCGCGTCACGGTTCCGTGGGCAGCCTCGGTTTCTATGGTCTTGCCATCTGGACACAGCAGCACGGAGGTCATCAGGCCCAAGCTGCCAAATCCCTGAGCAACCGAATCCGATTGGACGTCACCGTCGTAATTTTTACAGGCCCAAAGAAAGCCGCCATTCCACTTCATGGCCTGAGCCACCATGTCGTCGATTAAGCGGTGTTCGTAGACAAGTCCAGCGGCCTCGAACTTGCCCTTGTAATCGGCGTCAAAAATCCTCTGAAAGATATCTTTGAAGCGACCATCGTAAACCTTGAGAATGGTGTTTTTTGTGGACAGATACACCGGATATTTTTTCATCAGGCCGTAGGAGAAACAGGCATGGGCAAATCCTTCGATCGAGTGATCAAGGTTGAACATCCCCATGGCAATTCCAGGTCCGTCAAACTTGTTGATTTCCCATGTCTGGGGCGCGCCGCCGCCTTCTGGCTCAAAAACCATCTTGACGACTCCCTTGCCCGGGATCTTCACATCCGTGGCACGGTACTGGTCGGCAAACGCATGACGACCAATCACAATTGGGCGGGTCCAATTGGTGACCAAGCGAGGGACGTTGCGGCAGACGATCGGTTCACGAAAAACAGTCCCGCCTAAAATATTGCGGATGGTCCCGTTGGGGCTCTTCCACATTTTTTTGAGGTTGAATTCTTTAACGCGGGCTTCGTCCGGCGTGATCGTCGCGCACTTGATGCCGACGTTGTATTTTTGGATGGCCTCGGCGGATTCAATCGTGACTCGATCTTCCGTTTTGTCGCGATTTTCGATGCCAAGGTCAAAATACATGAGATTGACGTCCAGAAACGGCAGGATCAATTTTTTCTTGATGTCGGCCCAGATGATCCGCGTCATCTCATCGCCGTCTAGTTCGACCACTGGATTGGCGACTTTGATCTTGCTCGTTTGGCTCATGGACCTGGAACTCCTAAGGTTGGTTGGCTGGTTGGTTAATTGATTTGGGGGGGGGTGAAATAATGAATCGAGCGCGGAATCTTTTCGAAATCGCGAACCTTTGTTCTGGTATCGATGAGGGCCATGACTTCTGTGCCCCGTCCCGGGTCAACATTGCAAATAAGGCCGTGGCTTCTCAGATACACAGTCATCAGGCCGAGTCCGGCCCCCTCAATCTTGGAGTCGATGATTTCCTCGGAATTTGCGCGATTAAGAGCCTTGCGGGCATAGGTAAAGAAAATGTCGCGCTTGAAAAGGCCGAACGGGTCCCAAACAGAAACGGCCAAAATCTCGCCGTCAAAGCCCAGCTCCAAACGGCCGTGATCCTGGGGAGCAAGGTCCACGGGGCGTCCGGACCGTTCCTTGACTTCGTGGCGCCCGGCGGCATTGGGCGCGTCGTAGATTGCATTCAACAGCATTTCTTGAACGATCTGTTTTGCTGCCATGGCGACGGATTGACTCAAGCCGCAGGCAAGGGCGAAATTGGCGGTTTCATTGTGCAGGGGATCCCGATCCTTGGAGGAGGTCACCGGAAAGGTTGCAAACCTAGCGCCAGTCCGCAGGTACTTGGCGACGCCGAACAGGTCGCGGCGGATGAGCTTTTGCAGGGTGGCTCGCAAGTCCATATTGCTCCACTGACACGACTGGGTCGATGGGCTCGATTGCCTGTCGGCGGATGGCGCCGTGTCTGCGTCGTGACGGACCGCGATGATATGGTCAACCAGGTCATGTTCCCGGCCGCCAAGTGCTTTCGTGTATTCCGCGTGGACTTTATCGACCAGCAATATCACCACTGCATTCGGATTGGCATTGCGGGCGTCACCGTGAATCCATGTCAGAGTCTCCGGATTGAGCGTGTTGGTCAGCACGGCCATGGGACCTGGATGCAATAGACTTGGAGCCAACGCTGCCCTCAGGGCCGCTGGATCCCCCGTGGCGATGAGTCGCGCCCCAGCGCAAAGGTTTGCCAGGGCACCGCTTTCGGGCAGCGGCGTTCGACCCGCTTCGTTATAGGCAACGATCGTGGGTTGAGATTTCGATGGAGTGCTGGGTTTCGCGCTCTGGGGCATCAAGAATAATCCCTGATTGTCTGTGATTTGCGGTCAGGTGACGTCAGGACTTGCACCGGGCTCGCCGGCGGCTTCCCGGGCGATTTTATCTTGCAGCGCCATTAGCCCTGCGATCACCGCTTCGGGGGTGGGCGGGCAGCCGGCAACGTAAATGTCCACAGGGATAATCCGGTCAACGCCTTGCAGGACATGATACGCGCGGTAAAATCCGCCGCTCGAGGCGCATGCGCCCATCGCCATAACCCATTTGGGCTCGGCCATCTGGTCGTAAATCTTCTTGATCACGGGGGCCATTTTTTCCGTGATGGTCCCGGCAACAATCATCAGGTCGCATTGGCGGGGGGAAAAACGGACGACCTCAGCTCCGAAACGGCTGATGTCATATTTGGGGCCGACAACCGACATGTATTCAATGCCGCAGCAGGCAGTCCCAAAAGGATAAGGCCAAAGCGAGTTTTTGCGTGCCCATCCAATGAATTCATTGAGTTTCGACGTAAAAACGGGAATTCCACTGTCATTCTGCTGATGTTTCATGATCTCGGTTTCCCTTGTAAAAATCCGAATCCATGCGGGAGCTTACGACAATTTCGGGCCCATGCACACTGTAAATCGCCGGGACGCTCAAGAGAGACTCGAAAGTACTTAAGGAGGCCGGGGGGGGGCAGTTGACTTGGCCCTCAGGGAGTCAGTAAAATACTAGTGAACTTAATTGTTTAGCCTGGAGTCAGCGCCATGATCGATTCACTTGTCAAACTGTTCAACCCGAATGACGGCCCTCACTTTGTCGTGATGTGCGCGATCACCCTGACACTGATCATCTCGGTCTCGATCATTGTCGAGCGGGTGTTCCGGTACTGGTATCAGTACGACCTTTCCAACAGCTCGGCATTCATGTCGGCCGTTCAGAAGTTGGTTATGAACAACTCCATTGAGAACGCAATTCGCCTGTGTAAGGGCAAGCGCAATCAAGGCCAGCTACTTCCTTATGTGCTGGCCGAAGGACTTAAGCGGGCCAACGACTCCACGGAGGAAATCGAAAACGCCATGCACCACGCCCAATTGGCTGCCATTCCGCGGGTGGCGCGCCGGGTTCCCCTGCTGTCGACGACTGCCAACGTGGCCACGCTGCTGGGACTTCTCGGGACTTTATTTGGCCTCATCAAATCTTTTGCTGCCGCAGCCAACGCCACTGGTCAGCAAAAAGGCGTGATCCTGGCCCAAGGGATTGCAGAGGCGCTTTCGGCAACGACGTTCGGTCTTGCCACAGCGCTTTTGTGTTTACTTGTATACGGGATCCTGATGACCAAGCAGACCGCCATCATCGACGACATCAACCAGAATGCGGCGCGGCTTTTGGACTTGCTTTACACGCGCAAAATGAAAATCCGCAGTGGCCAGGAAATGACGACGGCGAGCGCAGACTGATTTAACGGCAGGTGATTCATGCGACGTAAACGCAAAGGCATCAAGCGCGACGAGCCAACTGACATTGAACTGAATATCATTCCGTTCATCGATGTTTTCTCTCTGCTCAATACATTTCTATTGTTCTCGGCGGTATTCATGGCCACCGGGATCATAGAGGTTCAGGTGCCATTTCTCTCGAATGCTCCGGCTCCCAAAGAAGAGGGGAAGAGGACGCTTGAGGTGAAGATTGATGCAGCGAAAAATAAGGTTCAGGTCATAACCGAATATTCAAAAGATCCCAGAAACGAACAGAAATTCGATTTTCCGAACAGCAAAGAAGGAATCGACCGGATGCACGAGCGTCTGGTCGCAATCCGTCAGGCGAATCCCACCCAGGACAAGCTGACGTTCTATTCCGAGGATGATGTTATTTGGGAAAATATTTCTGCCCTCCTTGATTCAGCTAAGTTTAGAAAACAGACGGACCCCATATTTCAGGTGAAAAATCCGAAGTCTGGCGAGATGGAGCAAGACACTCAATTCGTGTTTTCGAAGATCGTCATGGGCAGCGTGATTTTATAGCCTGAATTTGTTGCCTGAATTTGTTGTGTGATTTAGGGAGTTGTTCAGATGGCATCCGTCGGAAACAAGAAAGATACCCTATCCCTGAACCTGTATCCAATGATGGATATTTTCAGCATTTTAATTACATTCCTGCTCATGAGTTACTCCACTGATCCAGTTTCTCATGATGTGAATGCGGGGCTTGAATTACCGGACTCCCAGACCATGATCAGCCTCGATGAAATTCCGGCCATCATCGTCACCAAGTCGGAGCTTTTTGTTAACGATAAGAAAATTTCCGATATCGTTAATGGCGAAGTTCCGAAGGAACAATTGGGCGAGTCCTATCAGGGCGCGATCCGTCCTGTTTACGATGAGTTGAAGCGAATCTCCGATGCCAACAAGCGCATCGCTGTGGCTACTTCAACTGACCCTGCCCTACTTGGAAAAACGGGAGCCCTGACCATGGAAATGGATAAGGGGCATCCCTTCAAATTGATGAAGCGGATCATGCTTTCCGCCCAACAGGCTGAATTTGTAACCTTCAAACTTGTTGTGACGCGCCTCGAGAACTGAATTTTTATTGAGCTACATGCTGGGTTTAAGTGAAGGAGCCTCCATTGGGTTGGCCGAAGCAAATTGGTGGTGGGAAACGATGTGGATTGAGGTTTTTGGCATCGACTGCTTCAGCGGTCTTGATGGCCTTCGGGCTTTTTTTTGCGCCAACGGGCGTGGCGAGCGCTGCGGCAGACGCCTCCGGGAAGGCTGAAGATCAGCCCAAGGGGGGGCTATTTGACAACTACGAGGTCCGGGTTATCCGCCCGCGATTTTTCAGCAAGGCACGCCGCGCGGAATTTGGCGGGGAATTGAGTGTCGTGATGAACCAGACGTTCATCTATACATATTTGGCGACGGGTATCCTCAATTACCACTTTACCGAGAGCCTCGGCATTGAGCTTGACGCCAGCTATGGCTTCAGCCTGGACAAGGAAGACAAGACTCTGCTGAAGAGCAGTTTCACCATCAGCACGCAGATCCAACGCACCCAGTATCAATTCCAGGGCGGGCTTGTCTGGACACCCCTCTATGGCAAATACCAGCTCGCCAGCGGGCGCCTGATTTATTTTGATACGTTTCTTATTGGCGGCGGGGGCATGACGGGCATCGATTATCAATTTGATCATTGCCAGACTTCGTCTAGTGGAACGACCGCGACGCCGCCGACGGCGGTCACCAAAAGCTATATCGGTGGAATGGTTGGCATCGGGCAGCGCTTCTTCATCGACAAAAACCTGTCACTTCGATTTGAGGTTCGGGACAATTTTATTTCCGTCAACGAGCGGGATGGATCTTGCGATCCTGAATTTACTGCTGATTCAACCAAGATGATTCAAAACGTCACGATGCAGGTTGGCGCCTCTCGTTTTCTTTAGATTTAGTAGGCTCTGTAGGGACTCTAGGTATTGTCGGTGGCGGGACTTCAAAGGTGAATAGATCATGATTTCAGCAGGTGCAATGATTCGAATATTCAACAGGACAACCGTCTCTGCCGGCCTTTTTCGGCTGATTTCGTGCCTAATTTTTTGCGGATTATTTTTTGGCAATGCCGCGCTAGCTAATTTACAAAACACCTCGGTACTTTATACCCGTGGTGACTTTTCCGGGGCAGCATCCGCAGCATTTCAAGTTTACAGTTCCAGCCGCAATGCCCAGGAGAAAATGAATGCCGGGATTTTTCTGGCGCGTTCGCTGCAGGCCCTTGATCTGCCCTATTCAGCCTCGCGTTTTTATGGCGCGATTGTTCGCCAGGGTCCACAGAATAACCCGTTTTTTCGCGAGGCCTTTGAAAAGCTCGGCGCCATCAACAGCATGGTAAGCCTTGGGCAGGCGCAAATTGTCCAGATGGTTTCTGGTAGGGATGGGGGCGCGTTGAACCCCGAATTCATTCCCGGGTCCGCGCGGGGGTTTTATTTCTACTACCTCGGAGTTGATAGCTTCGATGACCGCAAATACGGCGCAGCCGTGCGCTTATTCAAAAGCGTACCCGGTGGATCCCCATACTACTTACGTGCTCAATTTCACTTGGGAGTTATCGCCAACCTTCAGGGCCAGCACAGTCAGGCCATCAGTTACTTTAGTGGTGTGGCTTCTGGTGCACGTCGTGATGACGACGGCGACCACCTGCGCTCGGGGGCCATCATGAACATCGCTCGGGTCGAATACGAAACCAAAAGGTACAACGATTCCCTCATGCAGTATGGGCGAGTCAGCCGTGATTCTGATCAGTGGTTAGACGCGCAATTTGAAGGCTCATGGGCATTTTTCATGATTGAGAAGCAGAACAACGCCCTTGGCAACCTGCATACCGTTCAGTCACCATTTTTCGAAAACCGGTTTTATCCGGAGAGTTACATCCTGCAGTCGATTACTTTCTTGCGGTTATGCCGTTTTGACGAAACCAAAGTGGCCCTTGTGAAGTTTCGTGACCGTTACCAACCGCTTTTCGGTGAGTTGAAAAAGCTAATCAACGACTACGGCGACAATCCAAGGTCTTTTTACAAACTTGTTTACGATTTTCGCGGCGGATCACTGACTCGTTTCAAGGAGTCCTGGCCAATATTTGACACACTCTCGCGTACGGATGCCTTTCGCGAGGGTGCGATTGCGGTTCGCAACTCAGACTCTGAACTTGCGCGTCTGTCGCGTTATGGCGGAAAATGGGCCAGCTCGGGGTTGCAAGAAGAGCTTCGTGATTTCTTGGGTAAGAAAAAAGCGGTTGCAGCTGATGAGGCTGGGCGAAAACTTTACCTTAAGCTAAGCGTTCAAAGGGATTACTTGAAGGAGCTTTCCCGCCAGACAGAGTTCATCACTGCCGAGATGTTGCTGAATCGGGTTGATGCCCTGCGCGCCTCCCTGCAGGTTTCTACTGCCGAACAACGCGTTAATTTCATCGGTGGATTTCAGACTCTGAACGTGGCTCAGGAGCTCGAATACTGGCCTTTCCAGGGCGAATATTGGGAGGATGAACTCGGTTACTACGTTTACAATTTAGCCAGCCAGTGTCTGAAGTCCGGCAGAAAATAATTCATAGAGATTGAGACAAAGCCTGAGACTGAGTCACAGGTGAAAAGGGTTTAGATGCCAGATAAAAAATTTGTCCAGCGCGCGGTCCTCAGTTTGGTGGTGGGCTTCTGGTTGTCCCCAATTCTTATGGGTGCGGTCGACGTCAGCACCGATGCGGGCCGGGGCAAGGACCACAAAAGTCTGGGCGTCAATGTTGTGGAGAGGAAACTCGAAAAGGGTGGTTCTGATCGCAAGAACACGTCCTCCTTTACGCGTGCCGAGGCGTTCCTCGTGGCCACCGAACAGAAACTGAGCTCGCAAATCGGGCAAACAATACAATATTTGCAAAAAATTGAGCCACGCACCCCGGCACAGTCGCCAGAACGATTGCGCATTCTGGAGCAGCTGCTCAATTTGAATATGGAACTCGGCCTTTATGAGTCCAACGACGAATTTCGCCGTTACGACGAAGCTTACGAACGTTGGGACGGAAGTGGGCGTCGCGGGCCAGAACCTAAACTTAGCGCCGCCAAGTCGCAAAATCAGTGGCGACTCGTGGCGACCCGGGCGGAAAACTTGTTGCGGCAGTTTCCTCGGGCTCGCAATGCCGATGACACGATGTTCAACCTGGCTGTGGCCTATCAGTTTCAAAAACGGGAAAAGGATGCGGCCCGTGCCTATACGCAGTTGATCACCAAATACCCGAATTCGCCCAAATCCGGGGATGCGTATTTTCAGCTTGGGGATTTTTATTTTGATAAGTTGAACTTTCGGGCAGCAACAAACAATTACAAGCAGGCCCTGCGCTACAAGCGTTCACGCGGTTATTCATGGGCTTTATTTAAATTGGGCTGGTGTTCATATAACCTCGGCGATTATCCGAAAAGCCTTGAGTTCTGGAAGGCGACCGTGGCAAATGCCCGCCAGTCGGACGACAAATCGGTTGGGCAGCTGAAGGACGAAGCACTCCGGGATATGGTCTATTCATTTGCTGAATTGCAGCAAGTCGATCCCGCCATCAACTACTACCGCTCAAACGGTGGCGAAAAATACATCGGAAAGTTTTTATTGCTACTCTCCGGCGTCTTCACCGACCAGGGGAAATATGGTGATGCGATCAGCACACTGAAAAAGTTCCAACAAGTTACTCCGACAAACCTCGCGGCACCCGAGGCCCAGCAAGATATTTTGTCTCTGACCTATGAGCTGGGACGCTGGAACTCCCTGTGGACTGAATTGGAAATATTTCCAAAGCAATACGGACCGGGTAGCCAGTGGGAGAACGCCAATCAGGAGAATCGCAAGGAGGTTCTTGAGGCTCAGGCACTGATCAAGGATCAGTTGCTTTACTATGCCAAGGTCACTCACAAGTCGGGGCAAAAAAATGACGACGTGAGAATTTATCGCGAGGCGATGAAGGGCTATAATCTGTTTCTCAGGTTTTATCCGAAGGCCAATGAGGTTGTTGAAGTCAAATACAACATGGCCGACATTGAATATTTCCTGAAGGACTACAGGTCATCAGGAAAGCTCTATCTGGAAGTCGCCTTGTTGGGCAAGGACAAGGCAGTGATCTTGGCTTCGGGTGGCAAAAAGTCAGTCAATGTCCACAAGCCGGCCGCAAAATACATGCTGGATTCTTATTACCTGGATTTCGAGCCAGAATTCAAAGTCTTGAACAAGACCAAACCGGATTTCACAAAGCCGGGCAAGATATCTGAAAGGTCCAGCAACTTCATCAAAGGGTGCGGATACTATCAGGGGTGGTATCCGGAGGATCGCAAGAATCTGAAAACCTGCGATCTTTATGTGACGGAAATTTATTATCGCTTGGGTGATAAACTGATGGCGATCAAGTATCTGACCAACCTTGCCAACAAGTATCCCAACGAAAAAGAAGGCCCCCAGGCCGTTGAATCTTTGATTCCACTTTACAAGGGTGATCGGAAGGGGCTCTTGGAAACTGCGGATAAATTGCTCAAGATTCCCGCCTATCAAAAGGGCGAACTCGGGGAAAAGCTGCGTGATTTGCGGCGCTCGGCCGAGATCGAGGAAGTGGCAAGAATCCAGGATCCCCTCAAGCGCGCCAAGGCATATGAAGATCAGGCTCGTAGAAATCCAAGCAATCCCGAGGCTGACAAATTGGCCTTCAATGCTGCGGTTGACTACACGAAAGGTGGCGCAGTGCCCCAGGCTGTTGCCATGTATCTGGTCATCCTCAAAAACTATCCAAAGTCGCCCCAAGCCCGAGAATCGCTGCTGCAAGTCGCAAAACTGAAAGACCGTCGCCTAGAGTTTGAGTCTGCAGCAGAATTTTTTGGTGAATATGCTCAGCGCTATCCAAAGGAAAAGGATGCACTTTCCGCCCTGGGGCGGTCATGCGAATTGCTTGTTGCCAACGAAAGCCCGAAGGCTGTCCAGGCCTGTTTAGATTTGGCCAAGTTTGATCAGGAAGGGGCCAAGGCCCTGTTCGCCCGGATGATTCGCTCTGCGGCCTATGGTCAAAAGTTTGAACGACTGAATTCGCTAGTAGCGACTTACTTTGCAAAATTCAATCCGACACCGGATGAACGTATCCTTGCTGCCTACCTGATCTACCATGTCGCGAAGGGTAAGGGCACGGAGGCCGTGAGGGCGGTGGGCGAGATGACCCAAGCTTATCAAAAATCGGGCGGGAAAATTTCTGGTGAGGCTTTGCGGTGTATAGGCGAGATTTTATTCAAGCGCGCCCTAGTGGAAGTTCCGAAGTATGAGGCGGTTAAGCTTACCGGCGGAACGGTCGATGCGCTCGCGGGCTCGATCGATCGCAAGGCTGGCGCACTTGGCAAGCTGCGGCAAAGTATGGACTCGGTCATTGCCGCCAAGGATTCTTTTTGGGGGGTCGCAGCCCTATATGAAAACGGTAAGGCCTATGAGGAATTCGCTGCAGAGATGGATAATCCGCCAGCCATCAAGGGCGCCAGTATCGATGACGTAAAAAAGAAGTTGGCTCCCCAGGCTGAGGCCGCCCGCAAAGAAGCGGCAAACTTCTACAAGATCGCCATGGAAACGATGGGCAAGTTTCACGTTTACAGCAATTACTCACGCCGCGTGGTTTCCGGGGCAGCCAAGTCATCTGGTTCCAAATTGTTGATGGAAGACTGGCTTGAGGTTCCTGATCTTGTAGGCTCGGAAGTTTCCGAATCTGTTGCGGCGGAAGTCCGATGAGGGGGCGCATTATGTCAGCCATGAAGTCGGCCAATTTAAGCAGCATTCTTATCGTTACGATGTTTCCGTTCGCTTTCAGCGCGGCATCGTGTTCCACCGCCAAGAAAAAATTGGTTGAGGATCAGGAAGAATCCAGTTCGGTTGGCAGCGAGGGCCCCCAAGATCCTGTCTCCTCGTCCATTTCCGCTGATCGCCGGTTGGTGATTCAGTCGTTGAGCCGCGATCCCCTGATGCAACGGGCTGTCAACCGCCAAAAGGTTGATCAATTGGCCGCGAAACTGGCGCCTCTGGTCCAGTCGGGAAAGGCAGATCGCCGCGTCTTGGAGGCCTATTTGAGTGCCCAGCGGTTGGGCACGCGGCCACTGGGCGAGCAAGCCGCGACCGCCCGTGCGATTGCCGATCAGAGCATGCGCAAAAATGTTGATTTTGAACTTTCTGCGGCAATCAGGCTTGAATTGGCCATTTCAGCGGTGGAAGCCGAGCGCCTAGCCCTGGCTGAATTTTTTCTGGATCCGCTGTTCAAATTGAAGGAGGGCCGGGTCCGTGCCGGCGCATTCAATTTAGCCGGTGTGATCGCCGTGAAGCAGGACCGGATTCCCGAGGCTGTGGTTGCATTTCAAGAGGCGTTGAAATCGGCGAATGATTATCGCCCGGCCAAAATAAATCTTGGCATGCTGGCTCTTGACGGTGGCGACTTTAATCTTGCTCGGGGACTATTGACCGATGTTGGTGATGACGCATTGGTGGCCAGCGGTGAAGTTACCATAACCAGATTCAAAGACGGATCAGACCGGGCTAGCGAACTGTGCAAATCGGCGGCAGCAAAGCACCCAGATTTCAAACCGCTGCTGTTCAACTGCGCCCTGAATGATCTGCAGGGAAAACGCGACTTACCGCGCGCCAAGGAATACCTATCCCGCATGCTGCGCGCCCCTGGAGCGGACCGCCGGGCCGACAAGTATAACGACCGCGCCCAGAGGCTCATGATGGCGATAGATGCGGAAGCGAATACCGCCAAAGCACCCGAAAAAACTGGCGACAAGGCCCCCGAAAAATCTTCCCCCAAGGCGGGCGCTGACGGCAATCCCGCCGCGAAGTAAGTCGTGGTAATATTTAATGGTAATGTTTAGACAAATGGAAATTTCGGACAATGCTGTAAATCAGGTTTTGATTGTTTTGGACTTTTAGAACCTTGCACGAGGTTTCAAGTTCCCATGCTAGAACTGCGTTTCACACTACCAGGACAGTCGGAACAGAGCGTTCCGTTGGATCAATCGCGCCTCGTGATTGGGGCGTTGCTGTCAAACCAGATCGTGGTTCGAGCTGCGCTGGTTGAGCCAATTCATGGTTTGATCGAGGCACTGGAAGAAGATTCCCCGGCCGCCAGTAAAAAGTGGCAGTTGACGGACCTCGGTTCTGAGGCCGGAATCCAGGTAAACGGCAAATTCATCGATGTTGAAACGTCCGTAAAAATTGGGGACGTGATCACGATTGGATCCGTTGAGCTGCTAATGGCTGAGAATCGCGAGCCCGTTGCTGCGGCGGTTCAAGTGCCACCGCCGCCGCCGGGGCGTTTTGCGACGACCACCACGACCACACCTCAGGCAAAAGCCGGGGCAGCAGGAGCCTTAGGAACTGCTGCCACATCAGGCGCAGCCACGGTTCTGCGGACGCCGGATGCACGGGGCGGACAAAGGCCTGGTCAAGCGATTGAAAGCCAAATGCCACGCAGTGGCGTTTTATTTTCCCCCAAGGCCGCGCGTCCAGCCGGAGACGTCCTTGAGGCCGTGGCCTACTGGGGCGATACGGTCTTGGATGTCGATTATTTTCATCCCAGCATCAAGGGCAACGAACAGGTTTTGATCGGCGATCCCACGGGCGAGGCGCATTTAATCGCTGCCGGTCCGGACAATATCACCAGCCACGCCTTGGTATCCATGTCCAGCAGCGGATTCCGGTTGCGATTGCTCCCGGGTATGCGTGCGCGTTTACGCCGTGGCGGAAAAATCGAAAAGGTCGAAGGGCCGGCAAAAATCAATCTCGACCGGCGCGATATTGCTATGATCAAATACGGCGCGGTCAGCTATTTTTTGATGAACATCCGCCCGCCGGTTTTGGAAATTCCGAAGCGCGGGCTACGGGATCCATTTTTTACGACGATCTTGTCGATCGGCATGTTGATTTTTGCACTTTTTATTCCATTGACCTTCATCATCAAGCCCAAACCTGAAGATAAAAAGAAGGACGATATTTGGGCCATTGTGAATTTGCCTGAAACCGTCAAGCCACCAGAGCCGACTCCTAAGCCGCTGAAGCAAAAAGTCGAAATTCAAGAAGTAAAGGTCCCGCCTCCGGTTGTGAAGGCGCCACCTCCGCCCAAGCCGATGCCAGTGAAGGCGGTCAAGCCGATTGAGAAGGAAAAGGTCGAGCAGCCGAAGCCGGTTGAAAAACCAGTTCCCGAGAAAAAGCCGACCCAGCTTTTGACCGAGGCCACCAAGCCATCGGAGAGCCAACAGCAACCGCAAAAGCCTCAGCCGAAAATCCAAGACAAATTGGATAAGCTGGCCAAGGCTTCTGGCGGAATTGCATCGGCAGATTCTAAAAAACCTGACTTTAAGTACGCCGGCCCGCAAAACAATAAGCCAATGGGAGCCGCTGGTGGCGCCAAGGGCAGCGGGATGAATCAGAAGGGCGGCGAAATCAAGGGCAACAAGGCCGCCAGCGTCAAAGGCGTTGAAGGGGTTGCGAGTGAAAAGCCGTCGGGCGTCAACTTGGATAAGCTGGGCCTCGGCGCGGGCAAGGTTTTAAATAAATCCAGCGCCAGTGCGATCTATACCAATATGCAAAGCTCGGCCGGTGGGGCCGGGGGCGGCATGGGCTCCGGAGCCAAGACCTATGGTCTGGGTGGAGCCGGCGGCGGAAAATCCCTAGGGTTGGCCGGAGCTGGTGGTGCCGTGAACAACTTCGGATCTGGATCTGGCGGGCTTTTAGGTGGCCAGGGCGGTCTGGGTGGTGCGGGCGGAGCCGGTGGTGGCAAGGGAGCAGGGTTTGGCGGTGGTGCGGGCCATGGCCGTGCGAACGTTGAAGTCCCACCGGGAGATCCTGTGGTGTCCGGGGGCCTGAGCGCCCAGGAAATTTTGCAGGTCGTCCGAGCCAATTTGAATCAGATCCGGCACTGCTACGAACAATTGCTGCAGCGCTCGCCAAGCGCCTCTGGAAAACTAGCGGTCAATTGGACTATTAATGCACAAGGTAGCGTAACTTCCGTGAGAATTGGGGAATCAACGATTTCAGATTCCCAGATGAAGGGATGCGTCACGGGGCGCATCCAACGCTGGAAGTTCCCGGATCCGCGGGGCGGCCAGACGGTCGAGGTTAGTTACCCGTTTACCTTCAACCCAATTTGATCCGGCGGCCCGCGTGACCCAGGGAAGCACTCAAAAACCATTGTTTCTGCTCTGTAATGACGACGGAGTGCATGCCCCTGGGATCAAGGTTTTGGCGGAGGCCATTGCCCCGCTCGGGGACGTGGTTGTGGTCGCCCCCCACGTCGAAAGGTCGGCCTCGAGCCATGCAATTTCGATCCATAGCCCGCTCAGAGTAGAACAAATTGGCCGTAATATTTATGCGGTCGAAGGCACCCCGGCGGACTGCATCATGCTGGCCTGCCGGCGCCTATTGCACCGCAAGCCATCCTGGGTCATTAGCGGCATCAATCGGGGTGGAAACCTCGGAATTGACACGCTTTATTCGGGTACCGTCCATGCCGCTATGGAGGGGGCTTTGCACGGCTACCGGGCCATGGCTGTCTCCAGCCACGGACGGGGCAATTTGAACTACGAAACCGCCGGGCGGGTGGTCCGGATGCTCCTTGAAAAGCAAGAACTACTAGCCGTGAGCGACCGTTTTACGATAAACGTGAATGTTCCGAACCTGCCGTTCGACGAACTCAAGGGGATCTCGGTGGCAGGAATGGGTCGTCGAATTTATGAAGATGAGATGGTCGAGGGGATCGACCCCAGAGGGCGCCCGTATTATTGGATAGGCGCCGGTGGTGAGATGTTCGAGGATATCCCGGACTCTGACTGCTGCCTGGTGGATCAAGGCTACGCGACTGTATCGGTCCTGAAGCCAAGCCTCCTCGACGAGCGTGCGAATGATCTGCTTCGGCAAGTTTTGCCCGACGCGTTTTCAGGATCGTTTGCACAAAGGTAAGAACCGGCCGGGAGCCTGATGCTTCCCATAGGAGGGTTCATGTTGCGACTTCATTTTGGTGAAGTTTTAGGTGGTTTGGTTTTTTGTGTGCGTCATGGCCGCGTTTCTTTCTTCGGCCTGATGATGTTTTTTGCGACCGGTTGCATGACGTTTGGAAGCCGCGACGGCGTGATCTATCAGGTCCGTGTCGAAAACGGCGATACTCTGGCCAACCTGTCGAAACGTTTTGATTCTAATTGGCAAAGTGTAGCCAGGATGAATGGGCTCAGCGGCAAAAACCCATTGCGCGTGGGCCAGGTTCTGCGTGTGGCGGCCGGGGTCGGAGCCAGCGACCTCAAAATCGGGCACGTTGATATGCCCATATCGCGGCGCTCCCAGGGTAATGTTTCTGCAAAAAGTCGCGGTCCAGCCGACGATGATTCTCGTTATGAGCAACCAGGCACTCCAGAGGCAGGCGACGAGCGAAGCTGGCAAGAGGAAGACCTCAATGCCCCACGGAAAACTCCGGGCGCTGTGGATTCCGAGACGGATGATGACAGGGCGAGTGATTCCCGGGGCGGGCGTGGTTCGAAGGCTCGCAGCGGAATGATGGGCGAGCCAGCCCAGAATTTTGTAGTGAGTTGGCCAGCGCCTGGCGATGTTTCGTCCAACTACGGTCCTCGTTGGGGCCGCTTTCACAATGGCATCGACATCCGGGCAAGTCGTGGCGCGCAGATCCGAGCGGCGGCCGATGGGCGGGTGATTTTTGTTGGGCGTTTGAATGGGTATGGCAGAACCGTCATCGTCGATCACGGCCAATATCGCTCCCTGTACGGCCACTGCGAAAAGATCGTCGCCAAGCAGGGCACTTGGGTCAAATCAGGCACCCACATCGCCCACGTCGGGATCTCCGGGAATTCTCGGGGGGCCCATTTGCACTTTGAACTGAGAACCCGCCGCGACCAGCCGGTGGATCCGATTCCTTTCATGGAAGCAAAACTTCTGAGTTCTGTGACTCATAAAAAATCCCGTAAAAAAGCCGTCGTTCGCACGGCAGCCACGCACTAAGCGTCTTCAGCCTACAACGATTGACATACATTTAAGGCGCATCTAAAATATATTTTAGGAGCATCTCAAATGAAAGAAATATTCAGAGATTTCAAGGGATTACTTGAAAATCGCCTGCTCGATTTGGAGCGATTGGCGCCATCCGCAAATCTGCTACAGGTTCTGCTTGGCCCTCGACAGGTCGGAAAAACCACGGCAGTTCAGCAAATTGCTAAGACTTGGCCGGGACCAATCGTATTTGCCTCCGCAGATCTTCCCTTTGCGCCAGACTCAGAATGGGTTTCTACGCAGTGGCAAAAGGCACGTTCATACGAAAACAATAAAACCCTCCTGATATTGGACGAGATTCAAAAGGTTCATAATTGGAGTTCAATCATCAAAGTCTTAATTGATGAAGAGCGTCAGCGCCGATCTGGAATGCGTATTGTTTTGTTAGGGTCAGCAAGTTGGACCATTGAAGAAGGCCTTGGGGACACACTGGCGGGGCGATTTGAAATAACCCGTGCCTATCATTGGACGTATCAAGAATGCATGAGCGCTTTCGGCTGGGATCTGAAAACATTTCTTAAGTTTGGCGGCTATCCCGTGCCTGCGCAGTTCATTGACGATGCAGAGCGCTGGCAGCGATTTATTTTGGACTCTATTGTTGAGCCGATGTTATCCAAAGACATACTGCCGCTGAAGCACATTGCAAAGCCTGCCCTGTTTCGCCAGGCTTTCGCGTTGGCCATGTCATATCCGGCACAAGAAATTGCCATCCACAAAATGTTGGGTCAGCTCCAAGATCGCGGAAATAGTACGACCCTTAAGAACTATCTCGACATGATGGCAACCGGCTACGCGATACGCCTTCTGGAAAAATACTCTACTCGTTTGCTTTCTAAAAAGAGCTCGTCTCCGAAGCTTGTTCCATTGTGTTCCGCGTTAGTTCACGCTTTTGTGCGGCCCGATTTAATGGACGAAGATAAAGAATGGTTCGGCAGAATGTTTGAAAATGCGATTGGGGCCCATTTGTGTAAAGGTTTTCTAGAGGTCAGTTATTGGCGTGAAGGAAAGGATGAGGTTGATTTCGTTGTTGTCATTGATCGTCAAGTTATTGGTATCGAGGTCAAATCTGGGCGAAGGAAATCAACCCGCGGATTGTCTGAATTTAAAAATAAATTTCCCGCCGCAAAAACTGTTTTAATGGATCTTGAGTTGGGTGAAAAATTTTTGCTCGCACCGGATGCCAAAAAATTCCTGGAAAATATTCTCTGATCTTCTATTTACTTCTATTTACTTCTATTCACTAATCAGCTGATTTTCTTGAAGATCTGGTAGGCCGTGGCCGCTTGGTATCCGGCCAGATTGCTGGCTGCGCTTTCGACGCTTTTTTCCAGTGACCGAATCTGGTCGCGCTCAAAAAACTCGTTTTCCAAATGCTTCAGGGACCAGCTGTGATTCTGAGTGTTGGTGGCGGAATCAACCGCTCGGCCGATCATCAGGTGGCTGATCCAAATTCGGTCCTTGTTGACCAGTGCGGTGTACGCCTCCAATCCGTCGCGGGAGAGCGTGTGTTGGTGCAAGTCTTGGGAAATGGCCTCGCGGTTGAAAGATTTGTCGTCTTTAATCCGAAGGATGCGTTTTCGGTCCAAGCCCAAGGCATAGAGGACGAGGGCCTCTGCAAAATGATTTTCAAGAAAAGCGATTTCTTGCGCGTGCCATCCTTGCCGTTCCACGACGCGCCGCAATTCCTCGCGGGATCGGGACAGGCGGGTTGCTCGTTTCCAGAATTCTATGTCGTTGACAGAGGTGCCTGAAATCGCGCTGGAGAGCATGCGCGGGTCTGCATCGATGAGCCCTTTGGGCAGCGCACTATGGGGCATGTCGGGTACTGCTCTAAATTTTTGATCTAGCCGGATTTGCAGCGGCGGGACCGGCGAAGACGGCACTAAAAAGGTCGGGTTCTGGGAAGGCATTTTCAAAATGCCATTGGCTGGGTCGGTATCGATCACGTTCAGGCGTCGTGAGACCTCCTCAGCCATCTGAATAGTCACCGGTTTGATCGGGTCAATCGCCATAAAGTCCCCCCAAAAACCACTATCTACGTAACGACGCAATTGGATGGGAACTTGCGTCAGACTTGTAAGTCATGGCATTTATTGGCGTTTAATGGGGGGAATTGGCAGGCCGTCTTGGAAGAAGTAGGGATCGAGGCAGAAGCGGTCTCCGACCTCGCTTCCCCGGAGAATGGCGATCAACGCCCAACAAAAAAAGCGTTGTCCAAAACAAACCAATTATTTATACTAAAATAGTATAATAAAGGGGTTTGTATGTTGCCTAGGGATCTCACCGTTTTTAAAAGGTGGTTCTCCACCCGCAAACGTAAGCCCCTGGTGCTTCGGGGGGCGAGGCAGGTCGGCAAGTCAACGGCCGTACGACTCTTTGCAAAGGAGATGGGGCTCAAGCTGGTTGAAATCAATCTCGAGCAGTTTCCGCATCTGGATACGGTATTTAAAAGTCTCAACGTCGAGCAAATTCTGGCAACCATCGAATCGGCGACCGGGGAATCCACTCAAAAGCCCAATTTGCTCCTCTTTCTAGATGAGGTGCAGGCCACGCCCAACGCTTTGGCTGCCCTACGTTATCTCTATGAGCAGCGGCCTGAGCTTCCCATTATTGCAGCGGGATCCCTGCTGGAATTTGTCCTCTCGGACCATGAATTTTCCATGCCAGTGGGTCGCGTGGAATATGCTTGGTTATACCCCCTTTCTTTTGCCGAGTTTCTCAGAGCTCGGGGGAAAATTTTCTTGGCTGAAACATTGGACGCATTCCAACCCGAGAAATTTTGGCCGGAGCCCCAACATCAGGATCTGCTGTTTGAATTGAGGTCTTACATGTTGGTGGGTGGCATGCCTGAGGTTGTTCAGGGTTTTGTGAACGGTTCAGACGAAAAAGAGATCCAATCATTGCAAGACAACATCATCGTCACCTACGGCGATGACTTCTCGAAATATGCTTCTGGGGCCGCCCTTGGTCGACTCCAGCAGGCCTATCGTCGATTGCCGCAACTCTGCGGTAAAAAAATTAAATTGGCGGAAGTATTGCCTCACGAAAAATCCGCAAACGTCAGATCTGTCATTGATCTGCTGGCGAAAGCTGGCATCATTCATCGTGTCCATCATGCTGCCTGCGATGGACTGCCGCTGCGCGCCAGCATCGACTTTCGCGTGTTCAAGGTTTATTGGTTGGATTGCGGATTACTGAATCGCATGCAGGGCCTAACTTGGCATGTTTGGCGGCAAAATAAAAAAAATATTTACGAGGGACAGCTCGCCGAACAGTTTGTCGCCCAGGAGTTGATGTCGGCCCAGAAGTCAGCGGACCCTGCGCCCCTTTGTTATTGGTTGCGTGAGGGCAAGTCAGCAAATAGTGAAGTTGATTTTGTCGTGCAACGTGATGCGGATCTCGTTCCTGTCGAAGTAAAATCTGGGGCGGCGGGAAGTTTGAAATCATTGGCCAGTTTCATGCAGTATAAAAAAGCTGAATACGCCATCAAGCTTGGCGCGCGAGCGCCATCCGTCCAGGACGTTTCCATGAAACTTTCATTAGCCGATCACACAGTCGAAATTCGATATAAGCTTGATGAGCGCCCGCTCTACCTTGCGGCGACAATTCGCCGTGATTTTTAAACCCTCCCGGTGCGGGTCGTCCCGCCAGCAGGATGCTGTCATGGTCAGAAAAAGCCTTGCTGAGATTGGAGCGAAAGCCTTGCAGCTGTTGCCGCCCGAGGCTGCACATGATCTGGGTATGCAACTTTTGGCCCTGGATCCCTTGCGGTTTTTTGCGGATGATTCTGCGCCTTTCGCTGTCCTTGAACGTCAGGGCCTTGGTTGCAAGGTGAACCTGCCTGGAATCGGCGAGCTGCCTCATCCAATCGGCCTGGCTGCTGGATTCGACAAAAACGCAGTTGCGCTGAAGGCTCTGGTCCGACTCGGATTTTCTCACATTGAAATCGGTGCGGTAACGCCACGCCCGCAAACAGGAAATCCAAAGCCGCGGTTGTTTCGTTATCGTGAGGACCTGGCGCTCATCAATCGCATGGGGTTTAATAACGACGGCGTAACCAAAATCAGCGATCGATTGCGATCCAATGGTTCTTTCGTCGCTAATGACTCCTGCGCCGCTTGCGCCGTGGGGGTCAACATTGGCAAAAATAAGGATACGCCCCCCGATGGCGCCATCGATGATTTTATGGAAGTTCACGCCGGCTTCAAGGATCTTGCCCGGTTTTTTGTCATCAACTTGAGTTCCCCCAATACGCCCGGTCTGCGGGAGTTGGCGACTCCGGAATTCATCGCTGAACTCGCGCGCCAGTTTGGTCCGGAAATACAAAAAATCTGGATCAAGTTTGATCCCGATATGAATCGTGACTCCTTTCAAAAACTGGTAGAAGCCACTGGCGTCGGTGGCTTTGGCGGGCTCGTGTTGACCAACACCCAGCGCGTCAACAAACCTGAGTCTGGCGGGCTTTCGGGGCAGCCGCTTCTTGGGCGAGCCAACACCGTTTTGGAATGGGCCTGGGACGTGCATCGCGGAAAAATTCCGATGATCGGCGTCGGCGGCATCATGTCTGGCGGAGATATTCTGGATAAAATCGTTCGTGGCGCCAACGCCGTCCAGATTTACACGGCATTGGCCTTTCAAGGTCCGCTGGTGGTGGCAAACCTGATGGCTGGGCTTGGGGTGGAAATGAGGCAGCGCGGATTTTCCTCACTTGAGGCGGCCCGAGGGGCTCATTATTAATTGGGTCAGGCGTAGCAGTTCTATAACCATTTGCCGCCGCGAGTCTGAGGCAATCAATTTCGCATATCCAAGTGCACGTTGCATGCGGAACCCTTTCGGCAGTTCTAGCTCAGGCAAAGCCCGAAAACTCCGAGACCGCGTCTGCCTGAGATAGAAGAAGTCCACCAAAGCCTTCTCAGGGGTAGCTATCTGTGCTGGTCCTCCGGCGAGTGGCTCGAACCCGCAAAAAAAATCTGGGACGACTTGATGTATGGCATACGTTCCGACTGTTGTTTTGGCGGTGCGTGTCTTGGCCGTCGAAACGAGATGGATCGTGGTGGGGATCTGCTCGATCATCCCGTGATGAAAGAGGGCCGTCTGGAGCGACACATAGCTAGGCGATGGGTCGGACAGATAGGGATGCAGCGTCCACGGATTTGCCTGGCGGTCGAGGAGCCATAGCCCGCGCACCAGTCGTGTCAGGTGTCCGACCCGAGCCAGTCTTGCGAGCATGGTGCTCGCCGTGGCTCGGCTGACGTTCCAGAGCGCCGCCGCATCATTTGTGCGCACGACCAGGGTCGGCATGGCGCGAAGCTTCGCCAGTGCTTCGTTGAGGCTCATGGGAGCGCCTCTAGCTTTGCTATGACACTAAGCTGAAGCGCCTTCCAAGCTGACGGACGCGCAAAGAATTCTTTGGCATCGTCGGGAAGAAACTCGACGACCTGGCCACGAAAATGCTCGAAATCGACACTTGTCGCGCATGCAATCGCCTGTTCGACTGTCGCGGGCCGCACAATCAAGTCGCCCTCGATACGGCGCGAGAAGAGAAAACTTAAGTCGTAAACGTCGCGCGCCTGGGTTTGGGGTCTGCCCGCCAATGCCGCGATTTTCTGCAGCAGCGCGTGGGATGCGCCGTAATGCGTCATGAAGTTTGGACTGAGTCCGTATACCCCGAGAAGCATGGGATCGATCGGATCGAAGGACGTTCCGCTGCGATCGATCCCGCGGCGTGAGAATTCGATCTTTGACGGTACCTCGAGGCCTTGGGACCGCAGCATCACTTTCCACCGTTGGACGGTTGCGGTTTGCTTGGGCGCCGTATGTGAAACGAGTTCAATCTTTTGCGCGGCGAGCATGGTCTTCAGGGCTTGACCGTTCAGGACCTTGTCGACCCGTTTTTTTAACGTCTCGCAGGCGATGGTTTCGACATCGAAGTCGATATCTTCGGAATAGCGGTTGCTGCCAAGGAAAAAGCGGAGGTTGCAGCCACCCTTGAGGGCGATTAGAGTTTTGTCCTGAGTCGTCAGGAACGACCGACAGAAGACGAGGTGGAAGAGTTCGATGTCGCGTTGAATACTCATATATCGATATTCCTCTGAATCGACAGATATGTCAATTCAGAGGAATATCAAAGGCAAAGGCAGTGCTTTTTATTTCGCACTGCCGTCATCAGAAAAAGGCCCCCGAGGGGCATATTATTAATTGGGTCAGGCATCGCTTTGATATATATCCTTCCCATGAAGACTCCAGCGCGCCTACTTCCATTGCAACATGCCGATCTCATTGATGAGGTCGTGGGTCAGCTCCAAAGCGGCAAAGAGGCCGAGGTTTATCTGGTCCGCGTCGAGGGGGTCATCCGTTGTGCCAAGGTGTACAAAGAGGCCAATCACCGGACCTTCACTCAAAAGACGCAGTACACGGAAGGCCGCAAGATTCGCAATAGCCGGCAAGCCCGGGCGATGGAGGGCAACAGCAAATACGGCCGCAAAGAACGTGAGAGTGAGTGGCAGAATACCGAGGTCGAGACCCTTTATCTGCTGGCCGCTGCCGGTGTTCGCGTGCCACAGCCGTTGGCTTTTTATGAAGGTGTTCTGCTTCTTGAAATGGTGGCCGATCAAGACGGCGATCCTGCCCCTCGTCTGAGCGACGTCGTGCTGACAGCCGTGCAGGCGCGAGCCTATTTTCAGGTGATGATTAGAGAGGCCGTTCGCATGCTTTGTGCGGGCATTGTCCACGGCGATTTATCAGAATTCAATGTTTTAAAGGCCCATGACGGCTTGGTCATTATCGACCTGCCCCAAGCCGTGCAAGCGACGGCCAACAATGCTTTTGCGATTTTTGAGCGTGACCTTTTGCAGCTGGCCGCTTTTTTTGGTCGTTCTGCCCCCGAAATCAA
The DNA here is from genome assembly GCA_947445775.1 of Oligoflexales bacterium. GTDB lineage: Bacteria > Bdellovibrionota_B > Oligoflexia > Oligoflexales > RGVZ01 > RGVZ01. Next base: position 32,992 of record CANFEB010000027.1, read on the forward strand.
ATCAACAAACTATGCCAAAGAGATCTGGCAGCTGTACCGCAATGGCAAGTTGCGCCCAGACACGCAATTAACGGGAAAATTTGCGGATAGCTCGAAAAATGCCGACGTTGGCGAAGTCATGGCTGAGATCGACGAGGCTCGGGCCGAGGCGCTGATGAGGCACCGCGGGCCGAGGTAGTCAGTCGTTCATGCGAAAGTACGGCTTGTCGCCGCGAATTTCAAAATTACAGTTTATCGGCAAAACGCTTCGGCTTGCGGTCCTTGTGCGCACCTTTGTGCCATGCGTAGGCGGCAACCAGCGGGAAGTTAATGGTGGCTTCACCGAAAACCATCTGCTCGAAGGCGGTGTCCACTTTGCCCCAGCTGCAGGCTTCTTTTAGGGTTGATCCCGAAAGGGCGCCGTCGCGCTCGTCTGCAACAGTCAACTGGACCGCGTATTTGTGCATCGCAACTTCGTGACCCAGGACTTCAGCCGCAACGACCACGTCTTGAGCAAAGTTTTTCGGAACGCCGCCACCGATCATGAGCAGGCCAGTGTCGCCGCTTTCGATTTTGATTTTGGTCAACTCGCGGAAATCTGCGGTCGAGTCAATCGTCACGTGTTTTTTCGGGTTGTGCCACTGATGATGGACCAATCCAAAACCGGCACTGCAATCGGAAAAGGCTGGAACGAAAACTGGGACGCCCATTTCGTAGCAAGCAAGGACGATGGATTCCTTGTTCTTGCCCTTCTTGGAAAGGTATTCACCCATGTGCCAAATGAACTCGCGCGACGAGTACGGGCGGTGTTCTAGGGTGCCAGCAATTTCTGCGATGGTGTCGTCGCAGTAACGCAGGTCGTCCTCGTCGATGTAGGTATCGTAAATGCGGTCGATGTTGAGTTCGCGGAGTTGATGATCATCCACAAACGGCGTGCCGACGTAGTGGTTGAAGCCGAGGCCTTCAAAGTAGTCCTGATCGACGATGTTTGCGCCGGTCGAGACAATCGCGTCGACCATGTTGTCGCGGACCATCTGAAGGATGATTTTTTTGAGGCCGGCGCTGATCAATGATCCAGCAAGGCAGAGGATCACAGAACTATTGTGGTCGCGTAGCATCATTTCATAGATTTTGGCGGCGCGATTCAGGTTGCGAGCTTGAAAGGCCATATTGCCCATGGCATCGACCAGGCTGACGACGTTGTGCTTGGTCATGTCCATATGGACGATGGGTTGTTTCAGGAGTTCACGTTTTTTTTCAGACATGGCGGTTTTCGAGTTATTCATGGACTTGCTTTCCCCTGTCTTGAGCAGTATGCGGAACATTAATTGAAGCTTTAAACCCAAGCCTCTATTCACATCGGAATGCCGGTTCTTATATGACCCAACTTGTTGAATCAACATCAAAACTGTCATTGGGTCCCATAGAGGGTTCCATAGCCGGTCCCATAGCCGGCCGCATGGCGGGGCTCGGCGTTGATTTTCCGGTGATGATCGCCCCGATGGTGGGGATCAGTCACGTGGCCTTTCGAGCCATGCTTGGGCGTTATGTTCCCGCGGGGCTGAAGCCCATCATTTTCACAGAAATGCTGTCGACCAGGCGGCTGCCCAGCGAACGCCTTGATTCTACAGCTGAATTGCGCTGCACTGAGGGCGAAAAATCTGGCGTTGATTGGTTCGTTCCCCAGATTCTTGGCAACGAAGAACGATTTATCACCCCCAGCATCGCCAAACTGAACACCCTGAATCCTTGGGGCTATGACATTAATATGGGCTGCCCGGCGACCCATATTCTTAAACATAACTGGGGGGTGCGCTTGATGGGCGACCCCAAGTATGCGGCCGATGTTGTCCGCATGGTCCGGGCTTGTACGGACCGCCCTGTTAGCGTCAAGATGCGCGGGGGTAGCGATAAGATTTGCGACTTGAACTACCTGGACGAGTTCACCCAGGCTCTGGAAGAAGGTGGCGCCGATTGGTTGACGATCCATGCTCGGACCCGGGAACAGGGGCACGAGGGGAGGGCTGACTGGAATCTGGTCGGAGAGATCGCCAGGCGGCGGAAGTTGGCGGTCGTGGCCAATGGGGACATTCAGACTTCGGCCGATGCGCTGGCCATTTTGCGGGATTTTGGGGCAGATGGCGTGATGGTTGCACGAGCAGCCACCGTCAGGCCGTGGATCCTGTGGCAAATCGCCGAGGATCTAGGATATGAACAGGTGCCCCTGGGGCGCGAAGGAGAGCGGGCTCCGCGAACGCTAGCAGAAGAGGGCCGCGAGTTTTTCCGGGCCTGCTTATTTTTGATTGACGATCTGGAGCGTTATTTGGGCGATCATCCAGAAGATGCCCTGAAGAAGTTCAGTTTTTTTGCGGCGACGGGCGCGCGCTGGTTCATGTTTGGGCACGCCTTCTGGGCTGTGACTAAAAAGCCAAAGTCGCTGGCGCATCTGCGGGAGCTAATCAGTGATTATCGCGACCGATTTGATCATCCGCTGAAAGCGCGAATTAGTTAGTTTCTGGCGCGAAAGCGCCAGAAACTATCCCGAGCGTAGCGAGGGATCTCGATGCGCTACCCATAGCGTTGTTTGGTCGGCGACCAGTCCGACATAGATTCTTTCGG